>JBDHHR010000024.1:0-64398 GCA_039589295.1 Gemmatimonadota bacterium
TCAACATCGCAAACATCATCACGTTACCGCTGCTGCTCGGGGTGGGGGTAGACGCCGGGATTCATATGGTGCACCGCCGCCGGACGATGGGGAAGGAAGGGGCGAGTCTCCTGGACACCGCTACCGGCCGGGCAATCCTGTACAGCGCCCTGACTACCATGGCCGGGTTCGGCGACCTGGCGATCGCCAGACACCGCGCGCTGGCGGGGATGGGAGGATTGCTGACGATCGGGATGGCCAGCGTGCTCCTCTGCACGCTCATCGTTCTCCCGGCGTTGATGGCCGTCCCGGCCGCGGCGCAGACAAAGGCCGGGTCCAGGCCAATATGAGAAAGGGCCGCCCCGACTGATCGGAGCGGCCCTTCGGGCCCATTGGGGCTCGAGACCTGCTCAGTTGATCCGAACGACGTTCTCCGCGGCCGGGCCCTTGGTGCCCTGAACCACATCGAACTCCACCATGTCTCCCTCATCGAGCGACTTGAAACCCTCCGCCTGGATGGCGGAATGGTGGACAAAGCAATCCTTGCCGTTGTCCTCGGGCGTGATGAAGCCGAAGCCCTTCTGGTCGCTGAACCACTTCACGGTCCCTTTGGTACGCATCATCCTGCTCCTATTGATTGGTCACTGTCGGAGTCCGGACGATCCCGCACCTTCCGACCACATGACATGCGCGGTCCTCTCCCCCACGCTGGGCCTCGTGACCCGCAAGGCCACGAAAAAACGGGCGGCCGCTTGAGACAGGCCACCCAGTGTCCATCCTCACTTGCAGCTTCGCTCTTCAGGATCTGACCTTCGAGCGGCGGCAAAGATCGCTGAAAGAAGGCCGCTCGTCAAGTGACACCCTCGTCGCGCGGCGGCCGAGAAGGTATCCTTCCGGCCCGGTCGAATCGCGGCGACGAATTCCGAAGCGGACACTCTGACATGGGAGACCTCCCACTCGACGTTCTGATCGGATACCTCGGCTCCGCTCTGGTCGTGGCCTCCCTGATGATGAGGTCCATCCTCAAACTCAGGATCATCGGCCTGGCCGGTGCCGCTGCCTTTACGGCCTACGGTTACCTGATCGTCGCCTGGCCGGTGGTGCTGACGAACGTGGTGATCGTGCTCGTCCACATGCACTTTCTCCGCGAGATCCTCACCGCTCGGGAGTACTTCAAGATCCTCGAGGTGCGGCGTGACTCGCGCTATCTGGACTACTTCCTCACGTATCACAGCCGTGAGATCGCCGAGACGTGGCCGGGGTTCTGCTACGATCCCACCGATCGGCAGCTGACACTGTTCATCTTACGCGACCTGGTCCCCGCCGGACTGTTCATCGCTGAGATCAGAGATGATGAGACCCTCTGTCTGCGGCTCGACTTCGCCATCCCGGGCTATCGGGATTTCAAGATCGGGAGGTACCTGTACGACAGGGGCGTCCTGCGTGAGCGTGGCTTCCGAACGGTCGTTGCCGAGAAAGCGCCCGCACGCATTGCGGAGTACCTACGGCGGATGGGCTTCCGGCAGGACCCGCACTCGCTGCGGCACGATTCGTATGCCCTGGATCTCGTCTCTTCTACTACGTCAGGGCGATGAGGCGGCGGACCAGCGCTTGAGGGGGTGTGGAAGGTACACCGTTATGGTGCACCAACCTTCTCCCTTATATTCTGGCAACATCCCCTGGCGCAACGCTTGAGCGCTCTGCGGCTGCCGCCAATCCAGGTTGGCGTCGCCGGGCCAAATCGGATATCGTGGGATTCGTGAGACGGTGACCATACCGTGCCCGCTCCGGGCAGGCGCCGGGCGGCAGAGAAGAGGAGGTTAGCAATGAGACGTTGGTCGAATGCGCTCGTCGTTTCCGCAGTGCTTTTTCTTACCGTCTCCGCGGTGGCCGTAGGGCAGGAGCCCGCACAGGAACCGGGGCAAGACGAGGCCATGGCGCCGTACATCGCCGCGGCCACCCCTGGCGCGGAGCACGAATGGCTGGCCAGGATGGCCGGCGAGTACGAGGTGACAACCAAGATGTGGATGGACCCGTCGGCGGAACCGGAAGTCAACACCGCGACCGCGAAGTCGGAGATGGCGCTCGGCGGACGGTACCTCATGGACCACTACGAAGGCACGTTCGCCGGAATGTCGTTCCAGGGCCGCGGCATGACAGGCTACGACAACACCCTTCACAAGTATGTCAGCACGTGGATCGACAACATGGGAACCGGCATTCTGTCCAGCGTAGGCGAGCGCGACGACGAGGGACGGCTGGTCATGCTGGGCGAGTTCGAGGACCCGGCGACCGGGGTGACCATGGGTCTCAAGTCGGTGACCTGGCTGACCGATGACGGCTACATGATGGAGATGTTCAACATCCTCCCCGACGGGACGGAGTTCAGGTCGATGGAGCTGACGGCCAAGCTGGTCGAATAGGGAGCCGCCGGGGCCGAGCGGCACCTCTCAAACTCGGTGTGGCCCGTTCACTCGGGCGGGGTGTCCAGTCGCTCCCGCAGCGCGGCGAACTCGCTCCGTACCCGCGCCTCGAGCTCTCGCCTCGCGTCCGGGTCGAGAAAGGAAGCCCGCGCCGCGTTCATGACCAGCTGTTCCACCGTCTCGACACCCAGCCCGAACGCCCTGACGGACTTCCGGTACTCTTCTATCAGGGTGGTGCCGAACATCGGCGGGTCGTCGGAATTCAGAGTCACGTACAGGCCGGCTTCGAGAAGACGCGGCAGCGGATGCTTCTCGAACGAAGGCGCTACCTTCAGACGGACGTTGCTCGTCGGGCATACCTCCAGAGGGATCTGCCGTTCGCGCAACTCCTCGACCAGAGCCGGATCCTCCAGGCAGCGCACGCCGTGCCCGATCCGGTCCGCATGCAGGGTTCGCAGCGCGCCCCAGATGCTGTCGGGTCCGCCTGTCTCCCCCGCGTGCGGAACGCTAGGAAGGCCCGCCTCCCGCGCAACCGCGAAGGCGGCGGCGAAGTCCTCGGCCGGATGGCCGGCCTCGGGTCCCCCGAGGCCCAGGGCGCTCACCCCGTTCTCTCGCTGTTCCACCGCCCATTCGGCGACGGAGACGAAGGCCTGAGGGTCCAGGTGTCGCGGGTAGTCTATGGTCAACGTCATGGAGATGCCGTGCTCGCGCCGGGCCGCTTCCCGGGCTCGATTGATGGCGTCCAGCTGTTCGTCGAGCGGAATTCCGCTCTGCATGACCTGCGTGGACGCGGTGTAGGTCACCTCGCTGTGGAGAACGTTCTGGGCGGCCTGGCCCTCCAGGAAATCGGTCGCGATGAGCTCGATGTCGTCGGGCGTCCGCAGGCACCGGGCGCCGGCCATGTAGACGTCCACGAAGTGCTGGAAATCGCGGAACGAGTACCACTCCCGCATCCCTTCGACGGTTCTCGCGGGAAGGCTCTCGCCGTTGCGCGACGCGAGCACCAGCAGAGTTTCGGGACGGATGGATCCTTCCAGGTGGACGTGGAGCTCCACCTTCGGCATGGCCCTGATGAAGGTCTCGATTGACACGGTTCCTGATCTCGATCCTGGAGACAGGTCGCAATCTAACTCTCGCGCGCCCGCCGTGGGCTAGGGCAGGCGTTCCTCGCGAACCGGACGGTGGTCCGCTGCGTTTAGCGTCGGTGGCCCCCGGTGGCGCGACCAAACCATCAACACGGAAGGTGGCAGAATGCTCCAACTCACTGCTCTGATCGGTGCGGTTCTGCTCAGCGGGGCTACGCAGGACTCAGGCGTCGTCCTGGTAGAGAGTTCTCATTCGGTCGACGTCACCGCGGACCGGATCGAGAGCATGCTAGAGGAACGGGGCCTGCGACTCTTCGCGCGGATCGACCACGCCGCGAACGCTCTGCAAGTCGACGCGGTATTGGGCCCGACCCAGCTGCTCATCTTCGGCAGCCCGCGCATCGGAACCCGGCTGATCCAGTGCGGACGTTCAATCGGGATCGATCTGCCGCAGAAGTATCTCATCTTCCGGGACGACGAGGGTCGGGTGTGGGTCGGCTACAACGATCCGGCGTACCTGGCGAGGCGCCACGGCCTGGAGGGCTGCGACGAGCTGCTCGTGCGAGTCGGCAACGTCCTTGCCGAGATGGCCAGGCAGGCGGCGGCAGGTTAGGCGGGGGCGCAGGCTCCGCCGTGTTTCGCCAAAGTTCACACCATCTACACGGATTTCCCCAGTCACCATAAGTCCGCTTGGATCGGTCACTCGACCGGAAATACGAGGAAAAGCTGATATCTCAGCCACTTGGACGTCCGGTCCGGGCGCCGTCCTCCGGGAATGGCACTTGCTGCTGTTGTTCATGGTTCGACCGGCTCTGCGCGCATGGTCGACGGTTTGGGAATCGTGAATCGCCTGCAGCAGCGAAACGAGATGGCTGAAAAAGCCGCCACAGGACACATCACCCTGAACGGGGCTCCGGCTCGCGACGGTGGAGCCGAGCGCTTCCATATTCGGGCGCCTCGGCCCCTGCTGCGCAGCGTGCTCTGGATGCCGGTCTCGACTAATCCGTCCGCGGATCGTAAGGGCGTCTACGATGTCTACATCACGCAGAGCGCCCTCGAGGATCTGCTCCGTCACGTGCGTGCCGCGCCTGCGGGTGCGCGGACCTTCGGTCTGCTCGCCGGCGACCTGTGCGCGGACACGGATGGTGGGACGCGGTACGTACTCGTCAGCGGAGTGTGTCCCTCTCCAGTCCCCATGGTCGACAACCAGGCGGACCAGATTCCGGCTGAGGCATGGCAAGCTCTTCGCCTCGACGCGGAGGGTCTGCAGGGCAGCCTGGTGGGGTGGTATGTGCGCCGCGGGAAGGGTCCGGTCGAGTTGTCCGAAGCCGATCTGGCGACGCACCGGAAGTACTTCAGCGAGCCGTGGCACAGTGCCGTGGTGGTGGTCACGGACCCCAAAGCACCACAGGGTGGATTCCTCCGGCGAACATCGAGCGGCTTCTCAGGCTCCGATCCGTTGCCATTCTACGAGGTAGTGACGGCCGATTCGCTGGGAGGGGGAGAGAAGCGGACCCTGCTGGACTGGGGCAACGTCGAGACAGAAGAACTCGTAGTGCGCGAGGCTCTACCGCCAAGGGATGAGTCCTCCCGTCCTGCTGATCAGAACATCGGCAGGTCTCCGCCGAGCTCGCAGCGAGCCCGGCCCGCAGGGCCCTCCAGCGTCCTGGCTGAAGAGGTGGCCCGCCGCGCTATCGCGGCCGCGGCCTCGGAGACAGCGGCAGAGCTGGGCGAGAAGCGACAGAAGGCCGAGGAGGCGGCGCGGCTGGCGGAGGAGGAGGCAGCCCGGCGAGCGGCCGAATCAGAAGCCGCTCGAACGGCGGCACAGAAAGCGGCCCGCAAGACCGCCGACGAGACAGCCGCCAACACGGAGGCCGAGGTCCTCACGGAGCGGCAGGAGGCGGAGGATCTGGCGCGGCAAGCGGAGCAGGCGGCGCGCATCGCGGACGGGGAGGCCTCGCGGCGGGCCGGCGAGCTGAAGGCTGCGCAGGAGGCTGCCGAGAACGCGGAGCGACGGGCAGGCGAACTGGAGGCGGCCCTGAGAGCGACAGAGGCCGACGCGGCCAGACGGGTAGCCGAAGAGAACGCGGCTCGCAGAGCCGCGGAGGAAGAAGCGGCCCGACAGGCGCAGGAGGCGGTGTCGGCCCGTCAGGCTGCTGAACGGGAGGCAGC
Organism: Gemmatimonadota bacterium; assembly: GCA_039589295.1. Lineage (GTDB taxonomy): Bacteria > Gemmatimonadota > Gemmatimonadetes > Palauibacterales > Palauibacteraceae > JBDGYE01. Next base: position 5,660 of record JBDHHR010000024.1, read on the forward strand.
CCGCCGCAAGTCGGAGGAGGCGGCCCGCAGAGCCGCGGAGGAGGAAGCAGAACGAAGGGCCACGGAGCTTCGGGAGACAAGAAGGGCCGCAGAGAAGGAAGCGGCGCGCCTGGCAGCGGAGACAGAGGCCGCTCGGAAGGAGGCCGAGGAAGAAGCGGCGCGCCAGGCCGCGGAGCTGGAGGCCACGCTGAAGGCGGCTGAGGCGGCCAGGAAAGGGGCGGAAGAAAAGGCCGAGCGGCGGGCGGCAGAGGCGGAAGCGGCGCGGAAAGCGGCAGAAGCCGAGGGCGCGCGGTTGGCAGCGGAAGCCGAGGCCGCACAGAAGGAGGCCGAGGAAGAAGCGGCGCGACAGGCGGCGGAGCTACAGGCGACGCTCGAGGCGGCGGAGAGGGCAAGACGAGCGGCGGAAGAGGAAGCCCTGCGCCTGGCGGCGGAAGCCGAGGCCGTGCGGACGGCTGCCGAGGAAGAAGCGGCGCGGCGGGCCGCGGAGCTTCAGGCGATCCGGGAGGCGGCCGCGGCCGCCAGGAAGGCGGCTGAAGAGGAGGCGGCCCGGCTGGCCCAGGAAGCAGAGACCGCGCGGAAGGCCGCCGAAGAGGAAGCGGCCGAGAGGGCCGCTGAGCTGGAGGCCACGCTGAGAGCGGCCGAGGAGGCGAGAAAGCTGGCAGAACAGGAGGCCGACCGGCGGGCGGCGGAAGCCGAGGCCGCTCGGAAGGCTGCTGAGGAAGAGGGCGCGCGACGAAGGGCGGAGGCCGAAGCGCACCGCTTGGCCGAAGAAGAGGCTGTCCGGAGAGTGGCCGAGCTCGAGGCCGCACGGAAGGCCGCGGAGGACGAAGCCGCGCGGCTGGTGAAGGAAGCCGAGACCGCCCGGAAGGCCGCCCAGGAAGAGGCCACGCGACGCGCGGAGGAGCTGGAGACGACGCGGCAGGCGGCCGCGGCCGCCAGAAAGGCAGCCGAAGAGGAGGCCGCGCGCAGGGCCGCCGAGTTGAAGGAGGCCAGGAAAGCGGCGGAGACATCGGAGAAACGGGCGAAGGAGGCGGAAGCCGCCCGGCAGACTGCAGAGGCGGAGGCGGAGCAGCGGAAGTCGGAGGAGGCTTTGCGCAGAGTGGCCGAGGCTGCAGCCACCCGAAGGGCTGCTGAGCTCGAGGCCGCCCGTAAGGCTGCCGAGGAAGTAGCGGCACGGAGCGCCGCAGAAACTGAGTCGGCACTCAGGGCAGCGGAGGAGGAGGCTCAACGGCGCAGGACAGAGACGGAGGCCCGGAAAGCGGCCGAGAAGGAGGCGGCACGCAGAGCTACCGAGCTGGAGGAAGCGCGGAAGGCGGCCAAGCAGGAAGTGACGAGAAGCGCGGCGGAAGCGGAGGCCGCCTTGCGGGCCGCTGAGCGGGAAGCCGAGCGACGGAAGCACGAGGAGGAAGAGCGCAGAGCCGCAGAGCGGGAGGCCTCGCGGAAAGCCTCGGCGCTCGAGGCGACTACCAAGGCGGCACGGGAGGAGGCGGCGCGAAAGGCCGAGGAGGCGGAAGCGGCTCTCCAAGCGGCTCGATTGGAGGCGAACCTGCGTGAGGCAGCGGAGGAGGAAGTCGCCCGGCGCATAGCAGAGTTGGAGGAAGCGCGGAAGGCGGCCGAGGAAGCCGTGCGAGGCGCGACGGAGAAGCGGGCCGCCGAGGAGGCGATCCAGCGGCACGCTGCCCGTCGGAACGCGGAGGACGAGGCAACCCTCCAAGCGGCGGAGCAGGAAGTCGCAGTTCGAGCCGCCGAGCTGGAGGCCGCTCGGCAGAGGGCCGAAGAGCAGGCTGCCCGGATGGCGGTGGAAGCGGACACCGCCCGAGAAGCCGCGCGGGCCGAGGTAGAGCGCAGACAGGCGGCGGAGGAGGACGCAGCACGCAGAGTCGCAGAGCTGGAGGCGGCCCGTCAGGCAGCGGAGGAGGCGGCCGGCCGTATGGCTTCGAAAGCCAGGGCCGCCGCAGAGATCGCGAGGCGGGAGGCGGCCCGGCGAAGGGTGGATCGAAAAGCGTTCGAGGAGGGAGCCGCGCGCAAGGCGGCCGAGAAGGAGGCTGCGCGGCGGTCCGAGGAGCGGGCAGCCTCCCGACGCGCGCGCCGGAAGGCCGCCGAGCGCAAGGCGGCCGAAGAGGCCGCACGCAAGGCGGCGGAAGAGGCGGTGCGCAGGGCAGCCGCGGAGGCGTTGCGCAGGGCAAACGCGGAGGCAGCCGCACGCCGGGCGGCGGAGGCTGCCGAGAGAGAGGCCGAGGAGGCGAGGGCAGAACTGCAGGCGGCACGCGCAGCTGAAGAGACCGCTCGCCGCGACAAATGGGTTCGGCGGCTCAGAAGGGTGGGCAACGTGGCCGCCAGCGTAGCGATGGTCGAGATCGCCGTCGTGGGCGCCGGCGAGGTCACATGGTGGAAGGACCTGTGGTTCCCCGGAACCGTTCCGACGGCTTCCTCGAGCGGCGAAGAGACGGGTTCCGGATCCGAGGCGGGGGAGGCCAACCCCCGGACCGAGGTGCAGACGCCCGGCAGGGTGGACCCGGTCGAACCTCCGGGAGCGGAAGACATGGTCGTATTGCCACCCTCGGCAGACACGCTCGTGCTGGCCCTGGACGATCTGGCGGACGCGGTGGCCGGGGCCGTGCGGGCCTACCGCAGCTCGGTTGCGGGCTACCAGGCCCGCTGGCGGACCTGTTCCGACCTCCAGGCCGCCTATGTAAACGTCGACGAGGCTTTCTTCGAGTACACGGCGAACGGAATGGCCCGGTTGGAGACAGACCTGGACCAGGAACGGATGGCCAGACACGACAGCCTGTCCCTGGATGTCCGCAGAATAGAGAACTCCTTCGCAGCTTCGGGTTGCCCGCGACCGTAGGTTATCTCTCCCCGCCGCAACGACGAGTCCCTATACTTATCGCTGTGCTCCGCAGCCAGTAGCTCAGCCCGACGTTCAGGGGACCAGGACATGACCGGCGCGCCACCGCATCGACACGCCAGCCATCACTCGCCGTCATTGATTCTCGCACTCCTGATCGGATCGGCCGTCGGACCGGCAGCAGGTCCCGCACGCGCCCAGTCGCTCGACCACTCCGGAGTCGCGGCGTGCATGGTACCCCAGTCGGTGGGGAGCAAGCTGGAACGGATCGCCCGGCGCGTCGGGGGAGCGATCGGGGTTTCGGCTGTCCACCTGGAATCGGGCGCCCGGATCTCGCTGAACGGCCATCAGCGCTTCCCGATGGCCAGCGTCTCCAAGCTGCCCATAGCGCTCGAGTTTCTTCGGCGGGTGGATGCAGGCGAGATCCACCTGTCGGACACGCTGGTCGTCTCGATCACCGATTTTCGGGCCGGCCACAGCCCCCTCGCGAGCTGGTCGGGCGGGCGGCCACGAACCGTCACCGTAGATCGCCTGTTCTGGCTGATGATCGGCGTCTCTGACAACACCGCCACCGACGTGCTCCTTCGCATGGCGGGGGGACCCGAAGCCATCACGCGGCGCGTCCGCGAGTTGGGGATAGAGGGAATCGACGTAGACAGGTCCGAGGCCCGTACCTTTGCGGACCTCGTCGGGATCCCCGACTCCGTGCCGGAGAGCGTCCTGTACCGCTACTCCTACTTCCGCATGCGGGACGCTTTACCGCCGCTACGGCGGCGGGAGGCACGCCTCAGGTACGGCCATGATTTCCGCGACACGGCAACTCCGGTCGCGACGACCGAGTTGCTGGCGCGGGTCTTCGAGGGAGCGGGGCTCAAGGAAGACTCACGGCGGCTCCTGCTGGAGCACATGATGCGGAGCGGGTCCGGGCCGAGGCGGCTCAAGGGGCTGCTCCCGGCCGGGACACCGGTCGCGCACAAGACGGGCACCATGGGCGGAGCCGTCAACGACGTCGGGATCGTGACCCTTCCGAATGGGGCCGGCCATCTCGCCGTGGCGGTATTCGTTAACACCCTGTCCCGCACGACCTGGCGACGGGAGCGGACCATCGCCGAAGTCGCGCGCGTGCTGTACGACTACTTCAAGGCGGGACCCGAGCCGCCGGGCGGGCTCGCCCTCGACTGCCCAGCTTAGGAGCCTTGCCCACCGCCGGTAAGAAGCCAGCCGGCGCCGACCACGGCCCCGGACATGTTGAGCGCGACGAAGTACGCCGCTAGCGCGAGCACGTCCATGCCGTGAATCGCGCCCATCAGGAGCGTCAAGAGGCCGCAGACGATGCCCACGATGGCCCCGTTGACCACTGCACCTGCAAAAGCTCCACCGTTCTCTACGGTCTTGAATCCGACCCAGACGCCGAACGCCAGGGCCAGAGGCGCGAGCGTGGCCGGGGTCATTACGTTGCCTACCCCTTCCACAAACGCCACGAGGGTGAGCAGAATGTCGACCACGATCCACCCGATGATGGGCCACTTGAGCACGCTTCCCATTGCCTACGCCTCCTGTTCGGTTGTTGAAGACCCGCCCACCGACCTCGGATTCGGGCGGTGCGCCAGCGCCGTCTCACGTCCACAAGCGACGGCAACCGTAGCGGTCATAACCGACCCGGTCGCCGTACGAACGGGACCAACTATCGTGCAGTAAGTGATGGCCTCGGGGAAGCGACCGCGGCTCCTCTACGAGTCCGCGGATCCAAACCCACGATAAACGAATATCGCGAAGTTAGGAAGCCTCGTCCGACGCTCGGGTGCCAGCGGTCGCCCGAACCCGCAGTTCAGCGCTCTCGAGGGAAGCATTATGTTGGATGGGAATCAGCGGTTCAGTCCTCGAAACGTATGCACCGGACACGAAGGAGGTGGAGCGATGAGCAAGAGGTTAGCCATACTCGCACTGTGGACGCTGACCGCGGCAGCTGTGTCAGTTGGTGTCGGGGGCCTCACGGCGGGATCTGCGCAACAGGCCCAGGGTCAGGGCGTTCACCTGCTGGGAGAGGGAATGCCCACGCTCTTCACCTTCGACGACGGTTCCATGTCCTGCAGCGTTTCCTGGGGCACGATGGGCGCGCCGGGTCCGGGTCCGTTCAGCAGCCCCGAAATGAATCTGGAGAATGTCAACTTCGGCATGGTCGTATACAGCGTCGACGTCAGTTACTTCGAGGTTTCCGGAAACCGAGTCACCATGCGGGGGAAGGCACGATCGATCACGAGCGTCAACGAAGGGCTCGTAGAGAACGAGGTGTACGACTTCGAAGTGGAAGCGGTCGACGGAGGAGCAGCTGAGAACGACTCTTTCAGCATGTCGCTGAAGGGGGAGGGGCTGATGTTCGACGGACATACGTTTGCGCCGCCGGCCGGGTCGGGACTCGTCAGCGGAGACGTGGCCATCGGCTCCTGAGCCGCCAGCCCGGGCGGCTCGCTTCACAAGGGACAGCAGCGGCCCACAGATTCGGAACGAAGCAATGACGGAGTGGCATTCCTACGACTCGATCGCTGATATCTACGACCGGATCTGGGGGCCACGGTTTGGGCGGGCTGCCAGAGAACTCCTCGAACGTGTTCGGCTGAGCGACGGAAGCCGAGTACTGGACGTAGGCACGGGAACGGGGATCGTCCCGGCTGCCTTGGACGAGCGACTGGCTGGCTGCGACGCCATGGTCGGGGTCGACATCTCGGCTCCGATGCTGGCTCGGGCCCACAGTCGAGTTCCGCTGCTGCACCGTGTGGCGGCCGACGCTCAAGAACTCCCGTTTCGATCGGAGACCTTCGACGCCGTGACGTTCAACTTCGTGCTCTCCCATGTGCCCGACTACGCGAGAGCTCTTCGAGAAGCAGGGCGCGTGGCTGTGCCGGGCGGCATTCTGGCCGTGTCGAACTGGGGTGCCGGCCTCCACGCGAGCGAGGCGTTGTGGAGCGAGCTTCTTCAAGCCGAGCTAGGGAAGAAAGCTATGGAGAGCGCCCTCGGCGGCGTCGCGCCTTGCGAGGAGCACTTCCGCGATCCGGGTCGCCTGCGTTCAGCGCTGGCGGATGCTGGACTCCAGAATGTGCGTGTGGACACCGTGGATGTGGTCTCGCGCATCACGGTGGAGGAGTTCCTCGCTGACAGAGAGCTGAGCTCCTTCGGACGCTACGGACGACACCATCTGGGCGAGGCGGCTTGGCAGGTATTCCGGAAGCGGGCCATCGACGAGCTCCGCCGGCGATTCGGCGGTGTCGTAACCTTCGGCCGGCCGGTGCTGGTCGCCACGGGCGTGAGGCCATAGGGACCCGCCGGCACACGCACCTCCTGGGCGACGGCCTGCACGGTGGACCGCCCGTGCGCGTACCTTCAGTTCACCTCGAGGTCGATGATCGCGATCTCGGGAAAGCTTTCCTGGATCCGATTCTCGAGACGGTTGATCTCCCTGCCCAGATTCCGGCCCGTGCGCCGAGCCATTCTCGTCAGCACCTGCGGGGCGTCCTCGGCACCGGAACGGAGCTCGTCGACGGCACGCGCCACCAGGTCGGGGTCGACCAGCATGCCCGAATGGAACTCCACTTCAAGCGCCAGCCGGATCTTCCCGGGACCCAATACGCGGGTCTTGAGGGCCACGACCTCCTCAACGGTCGGCTCCCTGCAGACGAAGGCTCGGATCTCCTCCTCGGTGGCCGAATCCATGGCGGACCCGATGAGGAAGCGGCCGTTCACAACCGCCAGCAGGATCGCCATCAGTCCCAGCAGGAAGCCGATCACGATCGAGCCGATCGCGTCCGGGACGGGCGTATGAAGCATGGAGGAGAGAGAAATGCCTGCGGCGGCGACCAGGACGCCAATGACGGCGATCCCGTCCTCCAGAAGCACGGCAACGGTCGTGGGGTCGTCGCTCGTCCGGATGTACCGCCACATGGAGCGCTCCCCGCGGTGGCGCTGAGCGGTCCTGAGCGCGAAGGCGAAAACGCTGCCCTCGACGACCAGGGCGAGGGCGAGAATGAAGTAAATCAGAGCACCAGCCGGGCGGGGCTCGCCGTGCCCCCCGGCCAGCGTCGCCACGCCGTGATACGTGGTGACTCCGAAGCCAATGAAGAAGATGCCCACGGCCGATACGAGATTCCACAGGTATCGGGCGCTGGCCTGACCGTACGGGAACTCTCGCGACGGTCCCTTCCTGCCGTGGCGGATCCCGATCCATAGAAGAAGCTGGTTCAGCGTATCGGCGACCGAGTGGATCGCCTCCGCGAGCATGGAGGGACTTCGCGAGACGAACCAAGCGAACAGCTTGGCCACCGCGATGAAGCCGTTTCCGAGTATCGCCGAGAGGACGACCCTCTCCCCGCGCGCACCGTGAGCCATGTGCGCAAGGATGAGCACCTGCCATCAGCCGGACAAGGCGAAAGCCGCGGATCCGACTTAAACGGACGGCCGCTGCCGAACGGCGAGTCTCCAGGAGCTGGGGAGAGCTGCGGCGCCGGGGGGCGGTACGACCTACGTCACTCAGGCGTCACCGGACCGGGAATCGGGAATCCGCGATCCCGCATCAAAGCAGCGATCTCCGCATCCCGGCCACGGAACGCACGATACGCATCCGCCGGATCCACCGCGTTCCTGACGGCGAACAGGTTCTCAACCAGCTTTCTCGCCAGCTCCCGGTCGTAGAAGCCGCCCGGCGCCTCGGCGAAGGCCTCCGCCGCGTCGGCCGTCAGGACGTCCGCCCAGATGTAGCTGTAATAGCCTGCCGCGTAGCCTTCGCCGGAGAAGGCATGTGAGAAATGCGGGCTGCGGTGGCGCATGACGATCTCTTCCGGCATGACCAGCGCCTCGAGCGTTTCCCGCTCGAACGCGTCCGGGTCGATGTCGGCCGGATCCGTGGTGTGGTACTTCATGTCCACGAGCGCTGAGGCGAGATACTCCGTGGTCTCGAATCCCTGATTGAACGTGGCCGCCTTCCTGATTTTCTCGACCAGCTCATCCGGGATCGGCTCCCCGGTCTCCACATGGAGCAGGTAGCCGTCGATCACCTCGTCGGTCAGCAGCCAGCGCTCCAGGAGCTGCGACTGGAACTCCGTGTAGTCGCGCACGCCACTGTTCAGCGTCGGATAGGCTACGCTGGACGACAGGTAGTGCAGCGCATGGCCGAACTCGTGGAACAGGGTCTCAGCGTCGCTCCAGGAGATGAGGACCGGCTCTCCCGGCGGCCCCTTGATGAAGTTGGAGTTGTTGGAGCCGAGCGTGGTCTTCTTGCGGTCGAACGTCTCGTGACTCCGGTACGTCGTCGCCCAGGCGCCGGACCGTTTGCCCGGACGCGCGAACGGATCGAGATACCACAGGCCGACATGATCGCCGGTCGTCCGGTCCGTGACCTTCCACACGTTTACGTCCTCATGGAAGACCGGAACGGAGCCCTCCGGCACCGGCGTGAAGTCGAAGTCGAACAGCTCGCCCGCCACGAAGAACATCGCCTCGCGGAGATTGCCGAGCTGCAGGTAACCCTTCACCTCGTCGGATTCGAGATCGTACTTGGCCCGGCGGACCTTTTCCGCGTAGTAACGATAGTCCCACGGCTCGATCGTGATGCCGGCGCCCTCTTCATCCGCAATCGCCTGCATGTCGGCTACTTCCTCCGCCACCCGGGCGACCGCCGCCGGCCACACGGCCTCCAGCAGGGCGAACGCCTGATCCGGCGTCTTCGCCATGCGGTCTTCCAACCGCCACGCGCCATAGTTTTCGTAGCCCAAGAGCCGCACGCGCTCGTCGCGGAGCTTCAGGATCTCGGCGATGACCGCGTTGTTGTCGTGCTCGTCGCCGTTGTCGCCGCGGCTGTAATACGTCCTCCACACGTTTTCGCGCAGGTCGCGCTCGTCGGAGAAGGTCAGGAAGGGATCCATGGACGAGCGGGTATTGGTGACGGCGAACTCCCCGGCGTGCCCCCGCTCCGTCGCCGCCGCGGCCGCGGCCCTTACGTAGGATTCCGGCAGACCGCCGAGCTGGTCTTCCGCCGGATAGGTGACGTAGCTCTCTTCATCCGCCAGCACGTTGTTGCCGAACTGAGTGTGCAGCTCCGCCAGGCGCTGGTTGATCTCGGAGTAGCGCTCCCTCGCCTCCCCCGTCAGCGTCGCCCCGTTGCGCGCGAACCGATCGTAGACGAGCTGGAGCAGACGTTCCTGATCGGGGCGTAGCGTATCGGCCTCGCCGCTCTCGTACACCGCCCGGATGCGGTCGAAGAGGGTCTCGTTCTGAATGATCTTCGTGCGGAACTCGGCCAGCTTCGGCGCCATCTCCATCTGGATCTCACGGAATTCAGGCGACGACAGATTGGAGCTCCAGATCCCCCGATAGGTGCCCACCTGCTTGAGCGCCCGGCCGGTGCGCTCGAGCGCGACGATCGTGTTCTCGAAGGTCGGCGGCTCGGGGTTGGAGGCGATCGCGTCGATCTCGGCGAGCTCCATCGCCATGCCCTCCTCGAGCGCGGGCTCCAGGTCGGCGAGTTCCATCTTGTCGAAGGCCGGAACGCCTCCGAACGGGCCTGTCCACTCCGCGAGAAGGGCGTTGCCGGTTGTGGTTTCGGACGCTGGTTTCGAGATGTCTGCCCGTTCATCTGCTGTCACGGTTCGCTGGCCGCAGGCCGTGACAAGAGTGAGTGCGAAGACGCTCGCGATCGTGACGATGTGTCGGCGCATGGCTGTAAGAACCTCCTTCTGGGCAACGGAGGCAAGCCTGTAAGAAAGAGGATTCGCGGCGTCGCTCAGCCCCTTGAGCTTGAAACCGAAACCCCGGCGCGCACAGCGCGGCCTCCTATCGGGTACACGAACGGCACCTGCGCGCCTGTGGCAGGGTCAAACGAGAGAAAGCCCAGGCTGTTCGCCCGCACGTCGAACAGATTGTTGAGGGAGAGGAAGATCGCTGCCGGTCCCAGATTCCAGTCCGCCTGCCCGCCGAACGAGTGATATCCCGGGATCTTGTGAGTATTTCCGTCGTCTAGATACAGGCCGGCCACATACCGGTGTGTAAGGCTGAAACGGAAGGCTCGGACAGGTGCCAGGTTGATGGCGGTGACGATGGCGCCCCCGGGAATGTTCTTGAGTCGATTTTCTTCGTGCTCCCCGCTTCGAAACACAACCCGCATGAAGTTCGAGGAGTGTCGGAGCGTGACCCATCTCGACAGCGTCGCGCGCAGCGACAGCTCGAGACCGTCGTGCCGACTCTCCTGGATGTTGCCGAACCTGAACGTCGAGAGATCGAAGTCGATCTCGTCTTCCAACGTGAGTCGGTAGAGGCTGAGCTCCAGCTCGCCGAAGGCATCGGTCCACAGCGGAAGCCGCTGGTTGAAGCCTACCTCGATCCCGGTGGAGGTCTGTGGCCTGAGGTCGGGGTTCGAGATGCTGAAGGTCACCTCCCCCGCGGGCAGCTCCCTGACGTCGTAGAGCTGATCGAGAGTAGGAGCCTTGAAGGAGCGCGTCACCGCTGCGTACACATGGCCGGGACCGTCCGCGGCCAGGGAGTACGCGAAGTTCGCGCCGACGCGAGGGGACAGCTCGGCGTACCGGGCGTCCACAGCGTCGGTGTCGTCCCGGCCCACGTCGAGGAGGTCCAAGCGTAACCCTGCGAAACCGTTCCACCGCTCTCCCAGCCGCTGGCGGCCCTCCGCGTACACCCCCAGCTTCAGACGCCCTCCGGCACCGGAGGAGAGAGGCGTCATGAGATCGGTCGGCGCGAAGTATTCGGTCTCGAACTCTCCATACTCGGCCTCGGCACCGGTCACCAGGGACGTTGTGCCGAACGGCAGGTCGTACTGGAGCCGGGTCCATAGACTCCAGTCCCGCTCGTCGCGCAGCTGCGTGTCGCCAAAGTCGGGCGTCAGGAGCAGCGTGCGAGTGTTCTCGTCGTCGAAGACCCTGAGAGCGGCGTCCCAGCTCAGGCGACGCTGTGCGGAGTCCTCGCGCGCGAGGCCCACCGCGAGATCCAGGATGCCCAGCCGGCGATGGTCGGAGTGGAACAGTGGATTGTCTTGCCGCGGGTCGCGCGTCGCTTCGTCTGCCATCAGCGGCCCTGGTTCGTCTCGCGTCAGTCGCCGGGCGAAAGCGCGGGCGAAGAGGCCGAGCGGGGCGCTGTCACCGGATCGGTACGAACCGTTGAATGAAATGTCTTCTGAGGAAGCGTGCTCCCGGAATCCTTCCAGCCTTGACCAGGCGGCGTTCGCGCCGAGTATGCCGGAGCCGACGTTGCCGCTCCCGCTGGCATGTAAGGACCGGTCGCCCCAAGCCCCGGCACCGGCGCCGCCATCAAGACGAGACACGTCGGCGCCGTCCCGCGTGACCACGCTCACCACCGCACCCATGGCAGCATCTCCGTATATCGTCGAGGCGCCACCGCGCAGAACTTCGATGCGCTCGACCGACGCCAGCGGAACCTGCGTCCACTGCACCGCTCCGGTGCTCAAGTCGTTGACCGGGACTCCGTCGACGATCAACTGTACGTACTCGGTCTCTCCTCCCCCGAAGAATCCGCGAGCTACGGCCATCGGGAGCTGACCGCCCCCGTCGCGCTCCAGGAACACCAGCCCCGGGACATGGCCGAGGACATCGGCCAGCGTCCGCACCGGAAGGCGTTCTATCATGCCCCGTGTGATGACGCTTGTCGCGACCGCCGATTCGCGGGACAAGGTCGGCCGTCGATAGGCCACCACCGTGAGCTCGTCGAGCCTGTACCGCGGGGCGAGGAGCGTGTCCGACTTCGAGGTGGAGTCCGCCTGGGCGAAGGCCTGCTCGGCGGCCAAGAGGCCGGCTCCAGCGAAAAGTGCCACGACGACCGGCCGGCTAGTCATGCGCTCGCGCCACCTGGGGGCCGGACGCGCAGCCAACGGCCGGTGCACGACGTCAGTGCCCCGGGCCGGACCTCGCTGCCAATCCCTGGTACAGCACCACTTCCCCCGTGCCCGGTTCGCCCAAGCCGTTGATCGTCACGTAAGCATCGCCAGCCGCGTTGAAATCGATGGATGTGGGGAAGGACAGCCCGCTCAACACTGCCTCGGATGCGTCACCTTCCAATACCCGGACGATCTCACCACTGGAGGGAGTCGGGCCCTTCTCGGTGAATTCGGCCAGGGTAACCGCGTACAGATTGCCATCCGGACCCATTCGGAGGTCGGTGAGCATGGTCAAGCCTGTCGCGTAGTCGGTCACCGCGCCGTCGGGCGCGACCTTTACGACCTTGGCCGAACCCGGAAGCAAGGGCAGACCGGGCAGGAAAGATACGTACACGTTGCCTTCGTGGTCGAAAGCGACGCCAGTAGGCACGGGAGCCACCACCAGAGCGCCCCCACGCTCGGGGTTGGGAATCGGACCGGGCCAGCCGCTGAAGACAGCCATGACTTCCACCTGCCCGGTGGAAGGGTCGATTCTCAGGAGGTCGTTCGCGGCGGCATCGGCAACCCACAGGCTCCCGTCAGGCCCGGCCGCCAGACCATAAGGATTGCTTTCCAGTCCATAGGTGTCAGGGTTACGGTCGCGTTCCGGGTCCCAGGTGTTGGCCACCTCCGTCCCTTGACCGTCCTCGATCCTGACCACGGCCGCCATTCCGCGGGGGCGCTCGGTATCACCAACCGACCACCACATTCCGGTCGTCGCGTAGAGCTGGCCGTCGATCATCGCGAGGCGAGCACCACCGGTATTGAAGAAAGGGTCTTCAGGAAACGTAATCGACGGCAGCCTGGCCACCTCCGTCTGTGTCCCGTCCGGCGCCATCCGTACGACCCGTGCGGTCTCGCCGAACCGCCAGGAGCTCTGCTCCCCTGTTCCGAAAAACGGCAATTCCATCTCGACGTCCCCCCCTACCCCCGTATCGACGGCCCATACGCTCCCGTCGGTCGTCACCAGGACACCCATGGGACCGTTCAGCCCTGAGATCACTACTGTTCCCGCCTCCTGGGCTCCAGCGATTCCATCAGCCGACAGAACCGCCGCCAGCGACACCGCCAGCGAAACGCATGCACGATTGATCGCTTTCCTTCTCATCTTGCTCTCCTTCGCCGGATTGGGATGTCGATCGCCTTGAGGGTGTATCAGTCTGCCTGGACAACCCCGCTCGTCTCGCCGCAGCTCATCTTTCCTGAAGAAACATTTGCACGAGGGCGTGGAGCTCTTCCTCGCTGAGGTTCATATAGGCAGGCATTCGATATCTGCTGATCTCGTAGCCCGGCACGAGGTAGATGACCGGATCGACGATGCTCTCGCGAACATATCCCTCGGCGGTCGTAGCGGCACCTGTGTACTCCGGATCACGGATGCGGCGGTCGGCCGTCCTACCCATTCCGTTGTGCGTCGGTCCGAAAGTGCCTCCGGTCTCGGCTGTGTCGAGACGATGGCAAACGCCACAATACTGCTGTCGATAAACATCCAGGCCGAATGCAATCAGTTGCTCGAGCGCCGCGCCGTCGGCGGCAGTCCTCGAAGTTGTCTCGGGCAGATCGCCGGGCGCGGCCGGGAGAGTATCGGCCAACGTGCTCGTCTTCTCTGCGTTCGCAGGCCTGCTCGCCGCGGCACACGCAGCGGTCAGTCCGACGAGCAGGAATACATGCGCAGGCAACAATCGGATCATCTCACATTACACCTTGGCGACGGATGAGGACGGAGCTTCCCGGCATATGGCCCGGGTGTCTCAGTGGCGCTTGAGGCGACCCTACTCCCGAGCCAGCTTCTCCAACAGTGTCGCGCACGAAAGCCCGCCGGACGATGGACATATAGCTCCTCACGTCGAAGGGCAAGCTGACGACTGATCCGGGGCGAGCGTACCCGGAGATCGAGATTCTCGCGTGAGCCGGTTGCGTGACCGCTTCCACTGCCGCCACACCAGGCAGCGCAGCTTCCGCCGGATCCACTGGTCCAATCTCGCGAAGCTCGACTTCACCTCGGGCAGGCCTCAGTGGCCGGCTACTCGATCGGTCTGGACCTCGCAGGTTTCAACACTTACGGAAAGCTGTTACCCGTTCCGTTGCCGGCTTGACTATCGACCCCCATTCGGCGATATTCTTGGTCGCTCGGCAAGGTGCCGAGGAGTGCGGGCTACAGTCACAAAACGTGGTATGGGAGGCCTGTTTGAGACGGTCTCCCTTTTTTTTGTAGCTTTCAGCGCGTGGCCCAGCGCGGGGGCGAAGACCGCGAGCGTCAGTTAGTCGGAAGGTACGGATCACCCGGACTCCGGCTACGACCTACTTAAGGAGCAGGATTGATGCGTACCAAAGGGACAGTGAAGTGGTTCAGCGATGAGAAGGGCTTCGGTTTCATCACGCTGGAGAACGGAGGGAAGGACTGCTTTGTGCACCATTCCGCCATCCAGGCCGAGGGCTTCAAGACGCTGAACGAGGGAGACATCGTCGAGTTCGACATGGTCGAGGGCCAGAAGGGTCCGGCCGCGGAGAACGTCGTTCGAGTTTCCTGACTTCACGGGCTGACGTCTGGCCTGAAAGGGCCGCTCCTATTCTCGGGGCGGCCCTTTTTTCTCGCCCCGCGACCCGCCCGCCGCCGTGCGAGCAAGCGAAGGCGGCCATGGCGGAGAGACGGGTTTGTATCACACGGGATCGTGACCTACTGTAATGTGGCAACCTGAAGAGGAGGAGACAGAGGTGAGAATATGGAGAAGGAAAGTCTGGTCCCCATTTGACCTCGGGCTCTTCAAGGTTAGCATGATTCTCCTCGGCATGGTCTTGGGAGCACTACTATCGGACTTCGTAGAGCAGTACCTCTCGGCCTTCGTAGTCGTCGGGCTACTGCTGGTCGTCCGACCAGTCATCTTGTATTTCCGCGACGGGGATTAGACGCCACGCGGGGCACCTAAGCTGTTTCCGTATCAGCCGCCGCGCCTCCTTTTTCAGCCCTTCGGCCTCCTGCTCAAGCTCCCGCGCCCGCGCCCGCAGGAGCGCAGCATGCGATCAGTAAGCAGCGCGAAGGGTACGACGTGCGATCAGCCGTGCGTCAACGAAAGCGAAAGCCCTCGGTGTGCTGCCGCAGGCATTCGAGCAGGCGGAGCCTGCGGACGCACCGGCGACCTCCGGGTTGCAAAGCAAGGTAACTCAAAGGGATTCCCCGACGGTTACTGAGCTGCCCGAGCCGCGGCCGTCACCATCTCGCTCAGTGTCGGGTGCACGTGGATCGACTTGCCGATTCGATCTATCGTTCGGTGCCCGTGCATGGCTGTGACAACCTCGTGCAACAATACATCTCCATGGGGTGCCAGAAGGTGGAACCCCAGGATCTCTCCGTCGTCGCGCTTCACGACCGCCTTCAGCCGGCCGCGCCTGTCGCCGATCGCCATAGCCCGAGCTCCGTCAGCGGGCACGGCGCCCACCGCGACATCGAACCCGGCCTCACGCGCCGCCGAGAGCCGCGAGCACCGCTCCTACCTCGGGCACGCCCTGCAAGCCCCCATCAGAGCCGCTGTAAACGCGGCAGCAGTTAGCGTCCGATTCGGTATCTTGGCCGGATACATCCTCTCCGGCTACGAGTATCGTGGGTGACCCAAAGAGCCGTGCATATTCAGGGCTGGCGGCGTCCTCCCGGTCCCATTCGGTCCATTCTGCGTCGAGTCCTGCTTTGTCCAGAGCTTCACGCAGTACCGCGCGTGCCGCCTCCACGTTGGGGCAATCCCTGTCATAGATCAGCTCTATCGTCCGCATTACTCCTCCACTGTCTCCAGGTCTTCCAGTGCCTCGATGATGGGGCAGTCACCCGCCGGGGTCCGATTCCGGCACGAGTCGAGCAGCGACGCCAGGGCTCTCTTCATTTGCGCCAGCTCGGACATCCTTGCCTCCACCCGCTCGATGGCGCGGGTGGCCGTCTGTTCCGCGTCTCGGCACTGCCGCTCGGTATCCGTTCGCAGCCTGAGCAGTTCCTCGATCTCCGCGAGGGTGAAGCCTACCTCCTGCGCTCGTTTGATGAAGCGGAGCCGTTGCAAGGCGTCAGCCCGATACTCCCGGTAGCCGGACGACGAGCGGGGCGGCTCCGGCATCAGACGACGCCGCTCGTAGTAGCGGACCGTATCGACCGAGACTTCTGCTTTCCCTGCCAGCTGACCGATCGTCATCTGCACCATGGCTTTCACCTCCACAATACATGATAAACCCTGGACCATGGTCTAGGGTCAATAGGCGGGATTGGTGAGGCAGGTAAACCGGCCGAGGGCGAGCCATTGGCGGCCGAACTCGAGAGCGCCTGGAGAGCTTCAGACTCCCGGCCTCCTGACGTTGGTTCAGGAGGCTTAGCTGGCAGTTAGCCCTGGACTAGCTGTGAATCGCTCACCACCGACCGAACATTCCAGCCGACACCTGCGATTCACAGCTAGACCGAGAGCGTGACGCGCTCTCGCGGCGTAGTGGGTTCGCCGTGATCAGTTCGCCGTGATCAGCTCCGTATCGATCTTCTCGGGGTCGCCGATGACCGCGAAGCGATAGCTTTCTATGTACTCGGTCGCCACCCGGCGGACGTCCTCGGGGGTGACCGAGCGGAGCTTCCCCTGGAAGTCGAGGGAGTTTTTCCAGCCGCCTCCGACGACCTCGTAGGTGGCCAGCATGCTGGCCTGCTCCATGTTCGTCTCCTGCCCCATCCAGTAGCCGGTGAGGTAGGGGTTGATGAACTCGCCCACTGCCTCCGGCGTCATGGTCTCGTTCTGGAGGCGGTCCACCTCGTGGAACATCACCTTGATGGTCGTGTCAGGATCGACCGCGGTGACGTAGAGGAGCCCGTAGTTCGCCTTGCGCTGTGACATGCCTGCCCCAACCGCGTAGCTCAGGTTCCTCTTCGTGCGTACTTCTTCCAACAGGCGCCAGGACAGCGTCGTGATCGCGGCCTGCATTGCTGGATAATCCGGATCGTCCAGGCTCGGGGCGCGGAACTGGCCCCGGATGTAGTTGGTGGGAATCTCCCGGTCGGCGATTTCCAGCGCCTCCACACCCGGCGCGGCGGGCGGAGCCGCGCGAGCGGTTCCGCCGGTCGCCGGAAGCGAGCCGAAGGCGTCAGCTATCTTAGCCTCCAGGTCCTCGCGATCCACGTTCCCGACAACCACGAAGACGAGGTTCTCCCCTGTGAGCCGGTCGGCGTGCCAGGCCACCAGGTCGTCGCGCGTGAGCGCTTCGATGCTCTCGACGGTACCCTGCGGATCCATCTCGTAAGGGTGCCCGGCGTAGAAGAGGTTGTTCGCCAGAATCTCCAGGTAGTCGTCCGGGTCGTCGACGCGCGCCCGCAGGCCCTCCAGGATCTGCCCGCGTGCCAGCTCGACCTCTTCTTCAGGGAAGGTCGGGAGCAGCAGCGCCTCGCTGAACAGCTCCCAGGCGACGTCCCAGTGATCCCGCACCGCCTGCAGCGTGGCCACGGAGTAATCGTGGAGCGCCTGGCCAGCGATCTGCGTCCCCGTGGCCTGCGCCCGGGCTGCGAACTCGTCCTTCGTGTAGTTCTCCGTCCCTCGTGTGAGCAGCATCCCCACGAACGCTTCGATGCCCTGGGTCTCCGGGGTCAGGTTCGCGCTGCCGCCCTTGAGAACCGCCCGGACGGCGATGACGTCGTTCGCTTCGACGGGCTTGTAGATGACGGGGATGCCCGCCGCCTGGAATTCCACGATGCCCGCATCGGCGCTCGGTCCCTCGGCCGGAGTGCAGCCGGCGAAGGAGAAGGCGAGGAGGACCGCGCCGGCGAGCCAGAAGTTCTTCGAGTGCCTCATGAGATCACCTCCTCGGCCAGCAGCGCCTCGGTCGTCAGTCCAGTCTCGGCTCGAGCCTCCGGGCCGATGAGGACGCCGGTCACGTACGGCTTCTCCTTGAGGTACGTGTTGACGAAGCGGGTAATATCCTCCCGCGTCACCTGCTGGATGTTGTCCACGTAGGCCTTGTAGTAATCGATTCCCGCCACGGCCCACCAGAAGCCG
This sequence comes from Gemmatimonadota bacterium, assembly GCA_039589295.1. Lineage (GTDB taxonomy): Bacteria > Gemmatimonadota > Gemmatimonadetes > Palauibacterales > Palauibacteraceae > JBDGYE01. Next base: position 23,445 of record JBDHHR010000024.1, read on the forward strand.
ACGGTGTGGGCGATCTGGCTGCCGCTCTCGCGGCTGTAGGTCTCGTTGATCGCCATCTGGGTTTTGGCCGAGGACATGTCCTCATCGCTGAGGTAGTCCGGGTCGTCCAGACGCGCGATCTCCGCATGTATGGCCCGGTGCAGGTCCACGACGTAGTCGGGCGTGGTCTGGGCGAACACCGAGATCGGGCCTACATGGGAGAGCGTGTAGTAGCTGAAGTTGACTGCCACCCCGAGACCGCTGTCGACGAGCGCCTTCTGAAACCGGCTGCCGGGCCGGTTAAGCATGTAGATCATGAGGTCGGCGGCGTACGTGGCCTCCGGATCTTCGTCTACGCTCGGGCCCTGCCACTGAACCATTGCGGCCGTGGCCTGGACGGGCAGCTCCACGATCACCGCGTCCGCCGCTTCGAGAGCCGGGGGGTCACCTATGGGCTCGGCAAACGGGTCGGTGCCGCGGGGCCAGTCGCCGAACACTTCCTCCGCGAGCTGGAAGCCCTCCTCCGGGGTGATGTCACCGGAGAGGATGAGCGCCGAGTTGTTCGGCACGTAGTACTTCTCCTGAACGGTGAACATCTTCTCCTGGGTCGCGGTGCTGATGATCTCGCGATCGCCGATGACGTTCTTCCGCGAGAAATACTCGGGCGACCACGTCCTCTCGCCGACGGCCTGGACGAGGTGGAAGAACGGGTTCGACTCGTTGCGGTCGTACTCGCCGAGGACGACGGGGCGCTCTCGCTCCAGCTCGCCCTGCAGGAAGAGCGGGTAGCGGATAGCGTCCTCCATAAACTTCAGGCCGGCTCGCAGACTGTCCACGCCCAGCGTGAAGTAGTAGTTCACCCGCTCCTCGGACGTGGTCCCGTTGAGCACGGCTCCGAGCTGACGGACGCGCGCCATATACGATTCCTGGTCGGGAATCGTTCGGTTCGCCTTGAAAAACATGTGTTCGTAGAGGTGAGACAGCCCATCGTACTCAGGACTTTCGGTGTAGGCGCCGTTTCGCACGTCCATCTCGATGGTCACGAGGGGGACCGAGTGGTTCTCGATCACGATCACCTCGAGGCCGTTGTCGAGCGTGGTGGTCGCTATGTCCTGTGCCGCCAGCGGTGCGGCCAGGAACGCGACAGCGAGACAGACGCCTCCGGTTCGTGTCCAGAAGCGCATCGATATACCTCCGAGAAAAGAAGCAGAAACTCCGACGGGGGGGGTGTCCGCCGCATCCTCCACACACCATGAGATTCGGCGTGCGAGGCCCGAATGTCAAAGTGACTACTGCTGCGTCGGCTGGCGATCAGCGTCGGGCGGCACCGAGATTCCCTACAACGCGAAGTCGCAGTACGTGCGCCCGGAGTGCCGCCGCAGGCATTGGAGCTTGCGAGACAACCGGGCGCCTGTGACCACTCCTTGTCGCCACCTCTGTCACCAACCGTTCGGTCGGAATGGACGGACGAATGGACGGACTCGGCCCGCCGCCATGCCAGCAGGCGAGATTGCCCAGCGTGCGAAGCGACAAATGGAAACGGGGAAGCTGCCTAGAGCTTCCCCGCTCCTGCGGGTCTCTACTCGCCAGACCGGCAAGCGCGTCCGGTCTTACAGGGTTTGCGAGCCGCCCGCGTCTAGTACGATGCGCCAAGACATCGAAGCGTCAAGGGTTGTGAGCTTCGGCCCGCCGCTTTATGCCGAGCAGGTGCTTCCGCATCATGATTATCTCGACGGCATCCAGCATCAGGGTAGTCAGGAAGCGCTCACGCACGCGAAGACGGGAGACCAGTCGAGTGCGTCGCTCATCCAGTTCGTACAGACCCCACACCCAAGTCCACAGCTCGTGTGGATCCTCTGCATTCACATCTGCCCAGACCACCAGCAGGAGGTGCTCTGGCCGCCGCAAGTCAAGAACCTCTTCGAGCGCGCTACTCGAGCCCCAACTACGAGATTTCTGGTGCGGCTAGGAGAGGCGCTTCCTCAGCCGCCTACCTCCCAGCAGTTTCGGCGCCGGACTCAGTCCGAGAGCAGCTCCACGAGCTCCTTCAGCTCGGCATCCCAACCCATTTCGTTGGCTTCGTGATCCTCTGGCCGGACGAAGCCGGATTCGCGCAGCCGAAGAGTCGTGCCACCGTCGGATCGGGGCTCCAGAATCCACTCGACCTTCGTGGTGACCCCTTCGTCAAGTGAAGTCTCGGCATCCCGCGCCCACTGCCAGACCAGTCGCCTCGGCGGCTCGACGGCTTCGAGCCGAAAGGCATACGCGCCGTGTTTCTCCCAAACGAAACGGCCCTCCACGCCAGGTTTGATCTCCGCCTGATCCACGCGATCGGGAAACCAGCGGGCCAATTCTTCCGGGTCCGTCAACGCGCGCCACACGCGATCCAGCGGCGCATTGAGGTCCAGAGTCCGCTCAACGGTCAGGGTCTGCTCGATGGATTCGGTCATAGTTCCTCCTCCAGGTGTTTCTTGAGCCGATCCAGGCGGCGATCCCACTCGGCCGCGTACGGGGCAAGCCACTTGTGCAGCTCACGCAGCGGTTCCTGATCCAGCTCGTGAAGACGCTCTCGTCCCACGCGGCGGATCCGCACCAAACCGACGGCCGCCAGAGCGTCCAGGTGCTTGGTGACAGCCTGTCGCGTAATCGGCAGATCGTTCGCGATCTCGCTGACCGAGAGCATACCGGAGGTCCGCAGGCGTTCGAGGATCTCACGTCGCGTCGGGTCTGCCACTGCATGGAACGGCGTGGACATGGCAAACTAATATGCAACCAGACGGTTGCATGTCAAGCCCGGTACTCTACAAGGACGAGACCGGGAGCGTGGCGTGGGACGGCAGGTAGGTGTGAGCTTCGATACTGAGAAGGTGTAGCTACAAGGCGGCCCGTGCAGGAACCGCCCCAGGCAGAAGTCGAGATATCACCACGCGCCATGCCTGGCGCACCAAGCGAGAGCGCCCGGCGAGAACGATGCGCCAGCCTCCGACACGATGCGGTTCAGTGCCACTTCGCGCGGCGACGCCAAAGCCAGATAAGTGTGAGGACGCCCAAGACTAGGATCAGCGTGCGCACGGGCAGCCCACCGATGGCTGATGCACTCAGGCCGAAGAACTCGAACTCGACGGCCAGCCAGATGAACAGCAACCCCGCAACCAACAGCACGAACGCCATAACGTCTACAACTTAGCAGCCGAACCCATCGCCGTGCGAGCACGCGAGAGAGCCCGGCGTGGAACCGGGATGCAAAGACCCCGCCCCCGGCGTCGGTGGACCGGGGGGACGAGGCAGCAAGAGGTCAGCCAGCCGAGACACTTTGCCAACAGCTTCTGAGGCTGTGATTCAGCTCTCGCGGTCCGCCTCGTAGTCCGGATACTCGGATTCGAAGTTGCGGCTTATCTCTGCCACCTCGAACCCGGCTTCCTTCAGGAACCGACAGAAACGGAGAGCCCCTTGACTCTGGAGTCACCTCCAACCCTTAGACTGTTACTTGGCGATGCCTCGAAAGGTGGAACCGGCATGGGTGAGAAACAGTTCTTCATCGGAACGTTGGCGAAGACGGCGGGCCTTACGCCCGACACGGTTCTGTATTACGAGACAATCGGCGTCATGCCGGAGCCCGAGAGGTCTCACAGCGGGTACCGGGTTTATGTCTCGGCCGCCGTCGAGCGCCTCGAGTTCATCGGACAGGCGCAGGCGCTGGGGCTCACTCTGGAGGAGATCCGGGAGATCCTGGCTCTGACGGATGGGGGCGTGGAGCCCTGCAACCACGTCCGCGATCGGCTACGCCAGCGGCTCTCGGAGGTGCAGCGGCGCATCGATGAGCTGAGGGCTCTGCGCGGGCGACTGCGAGCCGCTCTACGGGAAGCGGAGGAGAGCAGCGAGGCAGAGGGCTGCCGATGCCAGATCATCGAGGGGGCCGCGGGCGAGCACATCGTGCGGATCGGACTACCCGGGCGGGGAGCAAAGCTGTAGCCGCTCGGAACTGAGGCTCACCCATAGACGATGACCGATAATGAGGAGGTAACCATGGCCACGAGAAGAATCGAGGTCTTTACAGCCGGGTGCCCGGCGTGCGACCAGACCGTTCAGATGGTAAGGCAGGCAGCCTGTCCGTCATGCGACGTTATAGTGCTCGACATGTACGAGCCGGCCGTGGCCGATCGCGCCCGGGAGCTCGGAGTCCGCTCCGTACCCGCGGTCGCGATCGATGGCCAGCTGGCTGGCTGCTGCGCGGGATGGGGTCCCGACGAGGCTGTCCTCCGGGCGGCGGGGCTGGGCCAGCCTGATTGAGTGCCGGATAACTCCTCAATCTAAGCTCGACCAATGAGTAGTGCAGCGCAGCGACCGCCGAAACTCTCGGCCAGCAAGAGGATGTCCTCCGCGTGGGACTCCTGAGTCTGCATAACGACCGTGCACGAGGGTAGCTCGGGATCTACCCGTTTCGTTCCCAGCGATGGGGGCACGATGTGCTCGTCGAGCGCGAGAACGGATGCTACCGTTTCCACCGAGCCGCTCGCGCCGAGACAATGTCCGAGGAGAGGCTTGAGGGCAGTGAGCGGTGTGTGGCGAAGATCGGAGCCAAACAACTCTGCCAGCCCGCGGCACTCGGCGGCGTCATTCTGGCGGGTTCCCGTACCGTGCGTTTTTATCCAGCCGACTCGGCACCTCCCCGACACCCTCAGAGCCTGTTCAGCGGCCGCGGTAACCCCGACGCCATTCGGGTCGGGAGCGAACATGGAATACGTCTCGCAGGAGAGCCCGTAGCCTCGGAGAACGGCTCGCGGCTCCGCTCCGCGCCGCCAGGCGTGGTCGTTCGATTCCAGCACCAGGACGCCCGCGCCCTCACCGAGCACAGTCCCCATCCGGGTAGTATCAAACGGACGGCATGGTCTCTCTGTATCGGTCCGATCTGCCAGTATACCGGCGGCGCGAAAATGCTCAACGATGCCCGGGTTCAGTGGACATTCGGCACCTCCAGCAACTACGACGTCAGCTCTTCCACCGGCGATCCAGCGAAAGGCTTCGCCTATCGCGCAGGCCGCCGACACGCTACCCGCCGAGATGTGGAGAACGGGACCGGTAATTCCGTGGGCCTGAGCGAACGCCGCGCCTCCTGCCCCGCTCATGAATCGAAGGAGTGCAGAGGGCCGGGCCTTCGAGTGGACGATAGCCTGCGTGGCACCTTCTGGCGCGACTCGTGCCGTGTCACTCTCGGCCCCTGCATAGGCGGAAGCCGTGTCAAGCAGCTCAGACATCGAACCCAAGGAGGAACCTTCGGTGACCGCGCAGCGGCCTGCATTTAGAGACTCAGCATCCAGGCCGGCGGAACACCAAGCCTCCGCCGCAGCCGCTAAGAAGAGCGATGCACTTCGATCGAGCCTGCGGGCCAACCGGTCCCGGGGAACCTCCTGGACGATTCCTGCCGAGGTGCCGCTCACAGCCGGCATCGGCTTCAACCCAGAACACCCGCCGAGAAGCGCCCGGGCCAGGGCACTTGTGTCTGCACCGACCGCAGTTAAGGCTCCAAGGCCTGTGATCCAGACCTCGCTCGTGCTCATCGGGGCTACCTCGCGGCCAGAGTGTGCAGAGCCTTATTCATGCGCGCGATCGAGAGACGCGCGATCGCACCTAGCTCCTCGGCTATTCGGTCCAGTATCTCGACCTCAGGCTCGCCAGATGTAGACGAGTGGATGCGATACCAGCCGGTCGTGCTGAGCAGGTAGGTGCGCTGGCGATTCTCTGGCAGACTAGGAGCTTGAAACAACAACTCGACATACTCTCCGGGCTCAAGCACCAGACGGTTCCCGTCTATGGCGGACAAGTACGAGCGCACGTCGCGACCGCTACCGTCCCTTGCGGTCTCGGCGTATACCTCGCGTACGGTGAACGTCCGCTCCGGCGAGAAATCGATCGCCACGTGGTCAATCAACCAGAACGAGGGAACGGACTCGAGACGTACCCGCACGCTGTCCCCGCGCACACGCGAAAGATCAAGACTGAATACCTGACGCTTGACGACCTCCGGGCCGGCTTCCCAAATCAGGCCTTGTTGTTCCCAGCGATCGCCAATCCAGACGGCGACGCTCAGGAACGCCTCGCGCGCCAGCGTCTTCCCGAGCCGGACGGCTCGCTCGGGTTGAGCGTCGAGGCTGTCGTACCATGCCTGCGTGGCCCGCCCATGGAGATCGACATACGCCAGCATCAGGTGCGCTGCCCAGGGAGTGTTATTGCCGTCCACGACCAAGCGTGCCGCGCGGGTCCCTGGCGCCCTGGCGAACACCAGCTCCAGCCCGTCACGAAGGTCCTCGGCGACGGCCGGATCGCGACCCGAGGGAGAGGATTCCCAGTTCCATCCGTCTTTCGAAACAACTCTCGCTAGGGCGTCATGGCCGCGGTAGTCGTACGCGCTTACTGGCAAGGTGAGGTTTCCTAGCGTATGAGGCACCCCGAGGCCATCGGGCGAGATGGTTACCCCCGGTTCGTGATCGACAGCCAGTACGGAAAGAGCGTCCACGTAGTCAGTTTCCCGGAGCTCGTTCGCCAGCTTGAGCTTCACTCTCCCGTCCGTCGCGTGCGCAAAATCGAGGTTGTCCAAGTCGGTCCGACTCAGCGGTTGCAGGAAAGCACCGCCAAACGTACCGGAATCGAGTAGCCATCTCTGGCCGTCCCAGCTATAGACCAAAGGGCAGGAGGCGAAATCAGTAGTACCGCTAGTTCTCCTTGGAGGGGGATCGTCGGAGGCGGAGACTATAGCTGCTATGACCGTGTAGCCCAACCCAGCCACGAGCAGGCCAGTGGTCAAGGGGTCGACGGCGCGAACCTCTACTCTCTTGATGTCCTCCAGGGGAATCGCCACACGCTGGTGAGCTCCCTGACCCCCCTGCGGACTGGAGAAACCCACCAGGCTGTCACCGGAAGTAGTCGGTGTCTCTAGAAGGAGTACGCTGTTGTCCGCGCGGGTTATGCGCATGCGCTTTGGTTCCTTGTCTCGAACGACCTGGTCCACTGGTTCCTTTACGGTAGCCCAATGGGTGCACGCCGAGACAAGGCTCACGATCAGAAGCAACTAGACTGCAGTGCGTCCCCACGCAGGTCTCGCAGATGTGGGCATTCTGACCTCCTGGCACTGAGTGCCACGCATGGTAGCCAACCTCCTGTTGAGTCACCGAAACGCTGTCGCCCTGGCGTCAAGTGAGAGTCAAGCGAAGGAGTCTTCTGCGTTCCGATGCGGATGTGGGCTAGAAACAACCGGTGGGGCGGGTCAGCTCGCCGGAGGGTTGCGTTCCAGCTCCGCCCGCCGCCGTGCCAGCAGCGCCTGCAGGAGCAGCTCAGAGATTGCTCACGAGAATGCTGCTTCTCGACACTGATCTCGCCCGCCGCCGTGCGCGCAAGCGGCAGGTGTACGCGTCCTGGTGTTTGGCTACGTTGGAGCATGCGACGCTTGCTGCTGTGACGAACGTCCCTTCCGGTGCGCAAGGGCGCTCGACCCGGCCACCACGCCACGCAAGGAGCCAGTCATGAAATCCATCCGAGCTGCCACTCTCGCCTCGATCGCCGTCGCAGCAGCCTTCCCCGCGTCCGTCCTGGCGCAGAACCTTACGGGCGATCCGTCCATCGTGTCTGCCGATGCTCGCCTCGAACTCCTGTTCGATGGAGCGCATTTCGCGGAGGGTCCCGCCGTGGCTCCCGACGGATCCGTCTATTTCAGCGACCTCACCTTCACGGCGCAGACGAACGGGCAGGCAGGGCACATCTGGCGCTACGACCCCGACACGGGCGAGACGCACGTGTTTCGTTCCCCGAGCGGGATGGCAAACGGAATCGCCTTCGACTGCCAGGGGCGCATGGTCGTCGCGGAGGGGGCCGACTTCGGTGGCCGCCGGATCACGCGCACCGACATGGCCACGGGAACGAGCGTGATCCTGGCGGGACTTTACGCGGGTCGTGCATTCAACGCTCCCAACGACCTGGTCATCGATGCCGAGGGTCGCATCTACTTCACTGATCCGCGCTACGTGGGCCATGAGCCTGTGGAGCAGCCGGTGATGGGAGTGTACCGCATCGACCCCGACGGCACGGTCTCCCTGATCATTGAAGACGCCGGGAAGCCCAACGGAATAGCGATATCACCGGACCAGCGGACGCTGTACGTGGCGAGCCGGGACAACGGGACCCTGGATTTCACGCGGCGAGGGCTGCGAAGGGAGTGCGAGGCGCGATGTCGGGGACGGATGGCACTTCTCGCCTACGACCTGGCCCCGGACGGTACGGCCGAATTCCGCGAGGTACTGGTCGACACCAGCGGGAGTGCGGGCCCCGACGGGATGACGGTCGATGCGGACGGCAATCTCTACGTCACGAGGCCCGTCGAGCCGTTCAGCGTGCAGGTCTACTCCCCTGAGGGCGAGCTGCTGGCGACGATCCCGACTCCCGAGCAACCGTCCAACGTCACCTTCGGCAGGGGGCCCTCGGCGAAGACTCTCTACATCACTGCGGTGACCGGGCTGTACCGGATCGAGGTGGAGCGGCCGGGACGCCAGCTATCGTGCGAGTGAGGCATCCCGAACGCCGCCGTACGACCCGGGTCTTATCTATGGCGACGACCAATGAGCCGTGATTCGTGGTGATGGGCCTCCTTCCATTCGCCGTCTTGCCAGCGCCAGACAGCGGAGACTCGCCACGTACCGGCCGTGACCTCGCCACCCACGGACTTAGTGCCGGACAAATAGAACATAGCGACGCCGACATCATCGTAGATCTGAGCGCTGAAATGACTCATGGAAAGGTTAAACGTCGGCCACTCGATAGTCGCACCCTGGCGTTCGGCCGCTTCGAAGAACCCAGGCTCGAGCAGGATACGGCCGTTGTCCGGGAAGATTGAAAAGTCTGGTAAGTGGTGCGATATGGCCGTCTCTAAATCGCCGGCATGGATCGCCGCATAGTGACTTTCGATCGCCGTCCGCAGGCTTGCCGCGTCTTGAGCGTGGGCGGCCTGAGCCAAGGCGAGCACAGGGGCCACAACTAAGACATACGGAATCTTCATCTTGCTCCTCCCTCAAGGTAGGCTGGAAAGGGGCGGCCCGCGTAGGAGACCGCCCCTTTGGTCTCGATGCGGCTTCCTATTCGACTTGAGGCTCGTCTGCTACTGATTCCGGCTCCGGAGGCGGTTCATCGAAGTTCCAGGTGTTGACAGCGATCAGCCACGAGCCGTCGGCCTGCTTCCTCCAGATATTGACGTACTTGCCTCGACTCGTCGTAGGAATTGCTTCCTCGCCTGCGGAAAAAGATGAAATCTCGTAGTGCGCCCGCTCGTAGGCCAGGTCGCCGCGGCCCTCGATCTCTCTGCTCGTCCTGTTGAAATCCGTCACGGTGAATCCCGCAAGGAACTCCTCAAGGGCCGGTCCGCTCCCGAAGGAAGGCATGTCAGGTGGCATCAGGACGGCATCGGCAGCATAGAACGCGTTTGCGGCGGTGGCGTCATTGGCCACAATGACCCCAGCCCACTCGTCGCTGGTGCTCTCAATGGCTGCAGCTTCCTCATCCGACAGTGGACCGGCATCGGGAGCCGGCGCCTGACACGCCACCAGCAGGACGATGAAGATCAGGGCTGAAAGGCCAACGAATCCACGCATGGGACGCCTCCTGGGATGAGTATGCCTGAGACTCAACGTCTATCGACGACGTTTCGAGGAAAGCCGTCGGAGAAAACGACGCGTACAGCGGGCCACTTTCTGCATACTGCGGACACGACACTAACCTCAGAAGCGGAGGGGGAAGCCGCTTCGTCTAACATCTACTATAGTCGTTTTCTCAACGACGTGCCCGTTTGCTGCTCCGCCCGCCGCCGTGCGAACAAGTGAAAAGGGCGGCTCGCGCAGGTCCGGCACGGCGAGCTCGGGTGGCGGCTGCGGCGGGTGGGCAATGGTGAACGACACAGCTCTCCCTCGATCCGAAGATCAGCCTGTATCCATAATCTCCGCTGCCGCTCGCTGGCCAGACTCCAGTGCACCGTTCATAGAGGCGGTGAAGACGGAGGTGTGCTCGCCGGCGAAGTGGACGCGTCCCTCCGGGAGCGCGATGTGGGGTGCCAGTTCGAAGGTCTGGCCCGGCGCCAGCGAGCTGTAGCCGCCCAGTGTCCACGGGTCGCTCACCCAGGAGTACGACGTCCCTGCCTCGTAGTGGTCACGCACGCCCGGGTGGATCCGCTCCATCTGCTCGAGCGCGAACCCGATCCGCGCCTCCGGAGACATCTCCGCAAGCTCCCGGGCTCTGCCGTGCCCGACGTGCGCCTCCAGTATCCCCCGCGTTGGCCGCTGACCAAGAGGGTGAACGAGCACCCGCGGCACCGGCAGGTCCGTGAGCGCCGCACCGTTGAGCCCCTCGTCCTCCCAGTAGCGGCGCCGGCACTGCAAGTACATACGCGTGATGGACGAGTACTGGAGCTGCTCGATCGCCCGGCGCTTGCCCTCCGAGAACGGGGGCGAGACCTCCACCTTTCGCAGCACCGGGAACGGGATCGTGCAAATGAGGTAGTCCGCCTCCAGCGTATGGTGGCGTCCCGCCTGCTCGAAGACCGCCCGCACCCACTGCTCGTCCTGCTCGATGCGGACTACCGGTGAGCCGTAGTAGATCCGTTCCGAGAGCCGCGAGGCAAAGGCCCGTGGAAGCGAGTCGCTCCCGTCTTTGATCAGGCCTCCGCCGGGCCTCTGCATCTGCGGCGGCCGAGGCGCGGACCACTGGCGCAGGAAGCTCAGGGCCGAGACGGTCTCGACCCCGTCGCCGTAGAGGTCGACCACCCCTAGTGTCAGCAGCCTGACCGCACCCTCGGAGGCTCCCTGGCCCCGCAGGAAGTCGGCGTAGGACATCTGATCGTACTCTCGCAGCGCCTCCGGCGGCCAGCCTTCCTCAAGGGGGTTGCCGATCCCCTCTATGGCCGGCTGGACGTACAATCCCCACAGGCCGCGCGCACCAGCCTCGGCCTCCTCAGGGCTGAGCTCCACCGGCCAGTCAACGGGCTCATCCTGCCTGAGAACCAGACGCCGTCCGCTGAGGATACGGAGGCCGGCCAAGTCGCTCTGGTCGGGTCGGAAGAACTCTACACCCAACAGCTCGCCGTAGTGGACGCACAACCCGCCCGCGAACATGGCGCCAGCCTCCGCGTACAGGCCGTCCGCGAAGGGGGACCGGAGGGTGTGGACACGGCCGCCGGCCCGATTGCGCGCCTCCAAGACTGTCACGTCGTGGCCCGCCTCCGTCAACTCGTACGCCGCGGCGAGACCGGCCAGGCCGGCTCCGACGACGATGACTCTCTTACGAGGTCCCCGCCGTACCAGGTGCTGCCCTCTCGCAGCCAGGGTTCCGAGCGGAGGGGCAACGAGCGCCGCTGCCGCAAGCGCGCCAGTGGTTAGAAACTCTCTTCGGCTGAGGTCACAGGTCATTGAAGGCTCCACCACGTACTGACCCAACGTACCGTTTCAATCCCAGGGTAGCCGAGACTCGCCCAGGGTCCAAGGGCAGCGAGTGAGCCTATGGACAGCCCGCCTGCCGCCGGGCGAGCAAGCGAAAGCGCCCGGCCTGATAAGCGCTCTGAGGCGAGGGCTGACCTGACCAGGCCGCCTACGACCCTGCCCGCATACCCCGCTCCCTGTATATTAGTTGGCGGTCTCCCATCCGCTTCCGTCAACAGGAGCCGCCCTACGACATGGCCCGTAGCCTGCTTGCCCGCCGCGTCCCACAGCTCACGGGTATCTACCTCGTCGCCTCGTGGGGCTTGTTGGAGTTCGTGGACTGGGCGGTGGACCAGTACGCACTCTCGCCCGTGCTCACCAACTTCGTCGTCACGCTCCTCGTGCTCCTGCTCCCGATGGTCGTGGTGCTCGCCTGGCGACACGGGGCGCCGGGGGCGGACCGCTGGACGAGGATCGACGGCGCGGCGATCGGCCTCAACCTGGCCGCCGCGGCGGGAATCTTGTTCGTCGCCTTCAGCGGGCAGGAACTCGGCGCCGCCACGACGGTGAAGGTGGTCGAGGACGAGGCGGGCAACACCGTGGAGCGAGTTGTCCCGAAGGCCGCCTTTCGACGCAACGTGCTGCTGTACGACTTCGACAACGAGTCGGGCGACCCCGAACTGGATTGGCTGCGGACCGGAATCGTGATCGGGGTCAGTTTTGATCTGTTCCAGGACCTCTTCATGACGTGCCTGACCGTCGATGATGCTGGGACCGTGCGGGAACGACTGGCGGAGGCGGGTTTCGATCTGACTGACAACATTCCTCTATCGCTGAAGCGCGAGGCGGCCGAGCGGCGGAGTGTAGGGCACTTCATGGGCGGCGCCGTCCGGACGGACGGAGACACGCTCGTCATCGAGACGCGCCTCTACGAAACCCGGAACGCACGCCTGGTGGCGACCCGCACCTACCGAGGAACCGATCCGCTCGAGCTCGCGGACCGAATCTCCGTGGACTTCCGGCGCGACCTCGGCATCCCGGACTGGCAGATCGAGGAGTCCGTTGACCTGCCCGCGGCCGAGCTCCTCACCCACTCCCCCGACGCTTTCAGGTCGTTTAGCAAAGTGCTGGTGGCGACCCGATCGAACGACCTCGTGGCGGCCCGTTCGCTGGCCGAAGAAGCCGTGGCCCGGGACTCGACGTTCGCATTGGCACACCTCTGGGTAAGTATAATTGCGCTTCTCTCCGGAGATCAGGCCGCTGCCGGCACGCTCATGGCCGAGGCGACCCGCCACGCATACCGGCTACCGGAGCGGGCGCGCCTCTCCGTTCAGGTGGTGGATCAGTTGTATTACAAGCAGGATCCCGAGGCGGCGATCCGCGCGGCCCGCTACTGGACGGAGATCTACCCCCAGGACGCCGAGGCGCGACGGCAGCTGGCCGGTATCTACGCCTCGACGGGAGACATGGACGGACAGCTCGCGCAGTATCGGGCTCTCCTGGCGATCGACTCGGCCGACGTCGGCACGATGCGCCAGATGGCGTCTGTCTTCCGCGCCAGGGAGGAGTACGACAGCGCCTTCGTATACTACGAGCACCTGGGTGACCGCCGCCCGACCGACATCCGGACCCGCCTGGACATCGCGGGCACGCTGCTCAGCCTCGTGAAGTACGCCGAGGCGCGGGAGGAACTGGAGCGGGCGCGGGTGGCCGCCCCGGACGAGCCCGACGTGCTGAACCAGCTGGCGCGGCTCGACATGCGGGAGGGACGCTACGAGGACGCGGCGCGGCGGGTCGAGCAGATGACGTCGCTCGGGCGCACCCCACAGGAGCGCCACGCGAGCGTCGGGCTGGAAGAGACCCTGTACTATGAGCGCGGACAGTTCGCCCGCCTCGAAGACGCCTACCGGAGGCGTCTGGCGACACTCGCCGAGTACCAATCGCCGATCGATGTCGTCGGTCAGATGGACAATTCCGAGCTCTTCATCTATGCCGCCGAAGGGGGACGCGAGGCGTACGCCCTGCAGCAGATCGACAGTCTGCGGAACAGTGTCGAAGCGCCGTGGAACCTGGAGCTCGAGTTGGCGGCCGTGCGGATCCATCTCGACCTCGGCGACGTCGAGTCGGCGCGGGAGTCGCTCGCTGGCCTTCGTACGCTCAGCGAGGCGCGGGGCTCGAACCGGGGGAACACGGCCTTCATCACCTGGGTCGAAGGGCGAATCGCGGAGCTGGAGGACGGGAACTGCCGCCGTGCGCTCGAGAGCTACGACGAGGCAAGAGATCTCGTACCGCTCGACTGGCTGTACCACGCAACCCGGCTCCGCTGCCTCACATCGCTCGAGCGGTGGAGCGACGCGGAAGAAGAGGTCGCCTGGCTACTCGAGCGTGCCCCGGGACGGGGCGTGTACCGGCTCGATGTGGCTCGGTACCACGCGGCCCGGGGCCGGACGGAGGACGCCGTCGCGGAACTCGAGGCCGCGGTCGAGATCTGGTCCGAGGCGGATCCGGACCACCGCCCCTCACGAGAGGCCCGGGAGCTACTGCGGGACCTGCGGGCCGAGTAGGCGAAAGCGCCCGTGGAGCGGGTCAGCGGCCACCCCTCTTGTCGCCGCCTTTGTCACCGCGCCATCCCGCCCGCCGCCGTGCGAGCAATCGAAAGCGCCCGGCGTGAACCGGGCGCTAGGTGCCGAGTTAGAGCCTCGGGCGAACCCTACCGGTCAGGCTCTGTCGGCTTGCTCTTCGGCGGCTCCTCCCGCGGCTCCGCTTTCGGCGGCTCCTCCCGCGGCTCCGCTTTCGGCGGCTCCTTCCGCGGCTCCGCCTTCGGTGACTCCTCCCGCGGCTTCGCCTTCGGTGACTCCTCCCGTGGCTCCGCCTTCGGCAGCTCCTCCCGCGGCTCCGCCTTCGACGGCTTCTTCCGCGGCTCCGCCTTCGGTGACTCCTTCCGCGGCTCGGGCTCGGGCGGTTCCTCTCGGATCTCGGTCTTCCCTGGCAGCTCCCGCGGCTTGGCCTTCGGCAAGTCCTTCACCGGCTCCGGCTCCCGCGGGCCGTCCAGCGGCTCCACCTCCCATGGCTTGGGCCGGGGCCTGGGGGCCCGATCCGTCTGGTCGAGCTCCTTCCCGGGCGGCGCCGGGTCGACCGAAGGTGGTCCCGCCCCCGGCTCCGAGACCGGATTGCCGGCGGCGGGAGATTCCTCTTCGACCTCGGCCTGTGCCACCTCGGGCGGGCGAGCTTCCTCGGCGTCAACCTCATGCTCGTCAGGCGTCCCCCGGACGAAGTCGACCACGGCCACCACGACCCTCACCAGCTGTCGCAGCCAGTAGTATTGACCGCTGATCGTCTCGTACGAGACTGGCGCGTAGGGGGCAACCGCGCCCGAGAGTCGCCCGTCCGGTGTCAGCAGCCGTCCCCACAGCTCGAGAGCCAGCGGTTCCCGGGCCCGGGTGCGCAGAGCGCGCTCACCCGTCAGCCCCTCCACCACAACCTCGTCGCCCGAATGCACCACGATCACGCCGCCGCCGCCCGTCCACAGGTGCGCCCGGCCGTCACGCACGATGAGAACGGTGTTGGCCGCGCCGTCCGTGCGGAGGACGTACGATCCCGGTCCATCGAGCTCGGCATGGGCGTTGATGGTCTCGACCGTCGGACGGAGATCCAGGGGGAGATCGTCCGCGAGGACCAGCTGGACAGTACCACGGCGCAGCTCGAGCACGGCGAGACGCTCGGCCGTCCGAAGGGAATCGTGTGAAGGCAGGAGCGCAATCTCCGTCCCGCGTCCCAAGCGAAGCAGGTTGCGGTCCGCCATTGTGAGCTCGGCGCGCGCTCCGGCAATCGTGTGGATCGTATCGCCCGTCAGCACCGGCTCGCGGACCTGCAAGGGAGTGAACTCGGCCGCGCTGACCCGGATCAGCGTCCCGGGCCTTGGCACGGTCCGGACGATGACACGTGGCGGCCGATCCGCCGAGCTCGGCTCCTGCGCGGCGAGGGACGCCGGGGATACAAGGGCTACCAAGAACCCGAGGAGAGCGGCACCGGCACTACGACTCGGCATGCGTGCGTTCATAAGCCACCTCCGAGCGGTGGCACGAGCGTAACGCATTGGCGCCTCCTGGTACTGAGGGGCGAGGGAGAAGCCTTTTGTTTCTACCCGAGACTAGCGCGCAGGTGTCAAGCGAGGGTCAAGCGCGCCCGCCCGCTGCCGTGCGAGCAAGCGAAAGCGGGCTGCGTGACCGTGCGTGCTACATGAGCGGCGACGGACCGTCTACTGCGGCAGACTCACCTCGAACGCGATGGCGGCAAGCTGCTGGGGCGACTTGCCGATGCTCTCCAGGAACGGCAGCCAGCGCGGGTCGGAGTGGATGTTGGCGAAGAGGTTCTCCGCCGCGATTTGCGGCAGGCCCGGGTCGTTGTATTGCACCGCCTTGTCCAGCCACTCGAAGGCGCGGTCGGCCTCACCCCTGAGCGCCAACACGTACGCGATGTTGTAGGCCGTTTCCTGTTCGTACTTCTCGATCAGCTCCGCCAGCGCGGCATCGGATTCGGCCGCCTGGCCCAGCGCGTGGTAGGCCATAGGCCAACCGACCATGCGCCAGAGCTCGGATGACTCCTGCTGCATCGCCGCCATCGCCGCCTCTGGCTCGCCCTTGAGCAGCCGCGCCGCGCCGATGTAGAACTGCGCGGCGATGCGCCCCGGGCTCAAGCTCAGCGTGGTGCGGTACGACGAGATGGCCTCGTCCAGGCGCCCGGCCCACAGGTAGAAAAGGCCCAGGCGGGCATGGCCAATGGGATTCACCGGGTCGCGGGCAACCGCGTATTCCTGGAGTGCGATGGCCTCGTCCAGTCGGCCGAGACTCCGGGCCAGGATGGCGGCGTTGGCGATGATGTCGGAGTTGGTCGGGTCCAGGGCGAGGGCCCGTTCGAGATGCCGCGCCGCGGCCGCCAGGTCGCTATGATATACCGCGATATAGCCGAGCTGGGCGTAGGCCGGCGCATACTCCGGGTCGATCGCCAGCGCTCGGTTGGCCGCTTCGCGGGCCAGTTGGTAGCCCTCGTCAATCGGGTGCAGTGCAGTGCCCGCCTGGGTGTAGTAGTCGCGGGCCAGACCAGCCCAGGCCGCGGCGTAGTCGGGATCGATCGCCAGCGCCTGCTGGTACAGCGCCATGGACTGCTCGAGACCCTCGGCCGTGCCCTGGCGGCCCAGCTGCCGCGCCCGCAGATAGAGCGCATAGGCGGCCAGATCGGTCTCCTCGACCGTCGGCGCCGCGCCCAGCAGCGTGACCTTCAGCTGCTCCGCCACATCGGCGGCGATCTCGTCCTGGATGGCGAAGATATTGTCCAGCGTGCGGTCCCAGGTCTCCGACCACACGTGAAAGCCATCATCAGCCCTGATCAGCTGCGCGGTGATGCGCACCTCGTTGCCAGCCTTCCGGACCGAGCCTTCCAGCACGTGGGCCACGTTCAGGCGCTCGGCGATCTCCGGGATCTCCAGGTTCTGGCCCTTAAAGGAAAACGACGAGGTTCGTGCCGCCACCTGCAACTCCGGGATCTTCGCCAGCAGGCTCAGCAGTTCCTCGGAGATGCCGTCGCTGAAATATTCCTGCTCCGGCTCGGAGCTCATGTTGACGAACGGCAGCACCGCGATCGAAGCCGACACGGGGCCCGCCGCCCCGTCTGCGTCCACTGCGGGAGCCGACTGCCGCCCCACGTACCACACCCCCGCGAGCAGCGCGGTCATGCCGACGAGCGCGAGCACGACGACCCTTCGGCGCGGTATCGGCCGGCCTGCCAGGCCGGGTGCTAGCAGGGCGCTCGCGAACTCGCCGGCCGTCTGGTAACGGTCTGTCGGGACCTTGGCCAGCGCCCTGGTGATCGCGTGCTCCACCGACTCCGGGATCGTGTCACGCACCGTCCGCACACTAGGCACGGGGTCTTGCGAGTGACGCTTGATCACCGCCAGCGGCGTCACCCCCGCGTACGGGGGAGTTCCCGCCAGCATCTGGTACAGCACGCAACCCAGCGCGTAGATGTCCGTCCGGCCGTCCAGGTCCTGCGAACCGCTCGCCTGCTCCGGGCTCATGTACGTCGGGGTTCCGACCGCCACTCCGGTATGCGTGATGCTAGCGCCCCCGGCCTGCTCGAGCGCTCGCGCGATCCCGAAGTCGGCCACGACTGCGTGCCCCTCTTGGAGCAGGATGTTTGCCGGTTTGATATCGCGGTGGATGATGCCACGCTCGTGCGCGTAGCCGAGTGCGTCTGCGACCTCACGCGTGATCTGTAGCGCGTCCTCCACCGGCAACTGCTTCTCGCGCTGCAGACGGTCGAGTAGACTCTCACCCTCGATGAAGGGCATCACGCAGTAGAGCAGTCCATCTGCTTGACCCGAGTCGTGGAGCGGCAGAATGTGGGGGTGGGTCAGGCCGGCGACGATCTCGATCTCACGAAAGAACCGTTCCGTGGCCACATCCGAACTGATCTCGGGATGCAGGACCTTGATCGCGACCTGGCGGTGATGCTTCAGGTCCTCGGCCAGGAACACCGCGGCCATGCCGCCACGGCCGATCTCCGACTCGACGGCGTAGCGGTCTGCAAGTGCTGACTTGAGACGTTCCAACAGGTCGGGCATCGATGCCTCCTGGGGAACGAGGGTGCGCGATCAATATAGGGGAGAGCGGCTTAGAGTGCCCGTGCCGCCCGCCGCCGTGCGAGCAAACGAAAGCGGCCGAGGAGCGGCCAGCGGCCCCCTTTTGTCACCGCGCCTCTCAACGGATTGAGACGACCCACCCTCCGGATGCACGAAAGCCCCGTCGGACGGGGCTTTCCGCGTATGGGCCCGGGTGGATTTGCGGCGTCGTTCAGCCCCGCAAGCCCGCGTCAGCGGGCGGAGCGGCACCACCGACCTCACGCTTATCAGGCGTGTCCAGAGGAACCCGAATCACGACATCTTGCCGGAGTTTCCGCGTCAGATGGGGCGATCTGCCGGGTTCCCGAACGGTCATACGGCAGGATGCCGGGGTCTGTTGACAGTACAATTGACAGTATGGGGACGCCGAGGAGCGAAATGGCCCGGGTCCCATAGAGGCCCTGTTCACGAAGCACCGAGGGCCATAGGGAGGTAGAGAAGGTCCGCCAGTTGGATTCAGCCTCAGCTCCACGACTCTCTCCCGCCGCCGTCCGGGCAGCCCGGCGTGAACCGAGCGCGGTAAAGTCCGAACAGTCTGATGACCGCCCCGAAGTCGCTAGCTGCGACTCCGGATGTAAATCACGATCGCCGCCGAGAGCAGCCAGAATCCTCCCCCGATACCCATCACCCCGTACTCTGCCGGTGTTCCGCCGCCGAAGAACTTGGCGAATCCCATCACCATGCCAAACAGCCCGCCGAGAAGGAAGATCCAGACCAAGAGACCTAGCAGCTTCTTTTCCATCGCCTCACCTCCTTATGTGACGGGGTCACAAACAGCATCCGCGTCAGACGACACTGAAGATCTCAAACGCGGACGGGGCCACAACCAAGGACGCTACTACGGAGCGCCGAAGTCAAGTGACCGTGCCCCGTCCGCTGCCGTGCGAGCAAGCGACAGCGCCCGGAATGGACCGAGCGCCTGGGCTGATAGGGCAGTGCCCTCACGGCTTCTCCTCGATCCACAGCTCGTCCACATGCCACACGGGCTCGGCCCGATACGGGCTGCTCAGGCCGCGGACTCGCCGATGGGCGACCGTGGTCCGCACATCCGGATACAGCACTGTCATGGGCTGATCCTCCAGGAAGATCGGTATCAGCTCGCTGTAGATCCGGTCGATCTCGACGGGGCTTAAGGCCGCCTCGGCCTCATTGAAAAGTCGGGTCACCGTGGGGTGCGCGTACCCGAGGACGGACTCCCCACCGAAGTACACTGTGTGAGAGAGGCCTCCACCCGGAAACACGGGCAGGATGGCCGCATGAAAATCGCCGGCCTGCACCCGCTCCCAGATATTCTCCAAAGTGAGGATCTCCATCTCGATACCGACGTTGCGCAGCTGGTCCTGCACAAGGACCGCAGCCCGCGCACCCATCCCACCGGAGGCGAGCACAGTGAAGCGAAACGGCCCTCCGTCCCTCTCCCGCAGGCCGTCCCCGTCGGCGTCCAGCCAGCCGGCTCCTTCCAGCAGACCGATCGCCCGCTCCGGATCGTAGGCCAGAGCCGGCGGCAATTCGCCGCGCCTGAACTGCCGTGCGGTAAAGACGACGTCGATGACCGGGAGGCCGGTGGGAAGGTTGAGCACTTGGTGCAGACCTTCCCGGTCGATCGCCCGGGTCAGTGCCTGTCGGACCGCCCGATCCTCAAGCAGGTTGTGCCGCTGGTTCCAGACAATCGCAGTCACTGAATTGAACAGTACATTCTCATACACCCGGAACCGTGGGTCGTCGGCCAAGCTCAGTAGATCCATACGATCGACGTAGGGGACGGCATCGACGTTACCGGCCAGCAACTCGGTCAAGGAGGATCCGCCGAACTTGAGAACCACCCGGTCGATTCGCGGCTGCCCATGGAAGTGATCCGGATTCGCCTCCAATTCGATGATCGTCCTGGGTACGTGCCGCACGTAGCGATACGGACCATTACCGACGGGATGGGTCCAGAACTCCCAGTCCCAGAAGCCCTTCGGATCCAGGTCCTGGAGCAAGTGCCCTGGATAGACAGCGTTGTAGACTACGGCCTCGTTGACGATGCTATACGTCCCTTTCTGCTGGTACGTGACAGTGAACGTGCTGTCGTCGAGCACGCTAAGGCTGTATGCGCCTGGCTGTTCCACGAGAACGTCAGGATGACTCAGGAGGTCCAGAGTGAACTTCACATCGTGGGCCGTCACCGGTACGCCGTCGTGCCAGCGGACATCCGTGCGGAGGTGGACCGTCCAGGTGCGATAGTCGGCCGAGTGCTGCCAGCTCCGGGCGAGCCGGGGTTCAAGCTCCCCATCCGCATTCCAGGTCAACAACGGCTCGAAGACCAGGAATTGGGCAGGACGGTAATAGGCACGGCCTTCCGCGCCGAGCACTCGCTCGTCCCCCGGATACAGAACCGTCAAGGTCGAGTGCCCACTGTCTGCCCGGTCGTCTGCGCGTACACAACTCCCGGTGATCAGAGCAAGTGCGCCGGCGCCGCCGTAGACGAGGCGTCGAATCACCTTCCACGGGCCCATAGTTCCGCGTCGCGGACCTCTCCAAGCCATAGCACTGTCAACCTTGTCGCAGGATTAGCCGGGACGGTGGAAGTGGTGCCCCTGGACACCTCTAACCATAATCAAATGCAGTCCCGCACCGAAGTGTGGACACTGTGGGGAGGCGGCCCGGCGATGGTGTTAACCTGCTTATCGCAGCCAGCACGTGGCTTGGCCGACACCGTCCGTCTGCCGGTCAGGGTAGGTCATAAGCTGGCAGAATCGCTGCCCATAAGTCGAGTGCAGACCTAGATTTCGGCCCGCCGCCACGGTGACATCCGGCCCACCGCCGTGCGAGCCAGCGAAAGCGCCCGGCGTAAACCGGGCGCTATCCGCGTTGCCTCACGATCTCATCGAGCCGCGCCTGCGCCGCGTGCACCCCGCCGGGGTGAGGGATAGCTGGGCATGCTCCTGTCCTGAGCGCCCGCCACGCACCTCACCCACCGCCCCCCTCCAGCCGGTCCAGCAGCTCTTGTAGCCTCTTGATCGTCGCGCGGAGCTCCTCGCGGACCTGGTCCACGAGCTCCGGGTCCGCCCGGGCTGCGGCCGCCTCCGGCCCCGGGACGGCGGCCTCGCCGACCGGCGCGACCGCGGGCAGCTCCCCGATCAGCGCGGCGACGGAGGCGTCCAGCGTCCCATGCATGACCACCTGACTGGCGTCGGCCAGGATGATGCGGCGGAGCTCCGGGAACTCCAGGGTCTCCGGCTTCAGGAAGACCGGCTCGGCGTAGAGGATGGCGTCCCCCATCGGGATGACCAGCAGGATCCCCCGCATCACCTCCGAGCCCACCTGACCCCACAGCGTGAACTGCTCGGAGATCACCGCGTCGTTGTCGATCCGCGCCTCGATCTGGTTGGGACCGTCCACGTGCCGCCCCGTCGGGAACCGGAACAGGATCCGCTCGCCATAGTGCTCGCCATCGTTCCGGGCCGCCATCCACCCCACTAGGTTATGCCGGTCGTCGGGCGTGAACGGCTGGATCAGCAGGAACTCCTCGGCCTCCTCGCCCGGCAGCCGGGCCACTATGTAGTAGGGCCGGAGGTGTGCCGAGCTGCCGAAGGAGGTCTGGACCGGCACGTCCCACTGGTCCTCCTTGTTGTAGAAGACGACCGGGTCCCGCATGTGGTATTGGAGCAGCATCTGCGTCTGCACGGTGAACAGGTCCAGGGGCACCCGGACGTGCGCGCGCAGGTGCTCCGGCATCGCCTCCCGCGGCTTGAAGAGCCCGGGGAAGATGGCCTGGTAGGTGCGGACAAGCGGGTCGTCGGGATCGAAGACGTAGAAGTCCACGCTCCCATCGTAGGCGTCCACCACCGCCTTCACGCTGTTCCGGATGTAGTTGAACCGGCGGTCCCACCTCGTCGCGTAGGGGTAGCGGTGCGTGACCGTGTAGGCGTCCTGGATCCAGGACACCCGACCGTCGGCGACCACGGCGTACGCCTCTCGGTCCCTCATCAGGAACGGGGCGATCGCGCCCACGCGCTCGGCCACCGTCCGGCGGTACTGGATGCGGCTCTCCGGCCCCACCTCGCCGGTGATCAGGATGTTCAGGTCGCCGAACTGCCAGGCGTACAGCAGCCGCCGGAAGAGCGAGCTCACCCGCACGCGCACGCCGCCGCCCCCCTCGTAGCGGATATACTCGGGTCCCTCCGGCCCCGGGTAGTTGAACTCCTGCATCCCCGTGCGCGCGATCACGAAGTCCAGGCTCCGGAGGCCGTAGTAGACCTCGGGACGCTCGAGCGGGATCCGGCCGACCGGCGGGACGTCGCGGATCAGGAAGGCGGGTCGCCCGCCGGACTGGACCTCGGTCACGGGGCTCATCGCCACGCCGTAGCCGTGGGTGAACTGGAGGCGCCGGTTCACCCAGCGCTGTGCCTCGGCCGGGAGCTTTTCGGCCGACAGCTCGCGCGTGGCGAGCATCACCTGACGCAGCTCGCCGTCCACCCTGTAGCGGTCGGTGTGCACGGCCACGAAGTCGTAGTAGAGACGAAAGAACTGGATCTGGTTGTAGCTCTGGAGCAGCGGGCTCTCGTCCCAAAGCCGGATGTTCCGGATCGTCCCGCGGTTCCCGGCGACCGTCTCCTCCTCGATCGCGCCGCGGGCCGGATGGTCGCGCGACGCCAGGCCTTCGAGCCCGAAGGCCCGGCGCGTCAACTCGATGTTGCTGGCCAGATACGTCCGCTCCAGCGCCAGCTCGCTCGGCTCCACGCGCAGCCGCTGGACCGCCGCGGGCGCGGCGATCCCCACCAGGATCCACGCGGCGGACCAGCCGACGACGGGCCACAAGATCCACCGACGTCCGCGGGAGAAGACGCCGCCGACGAACACGAACCCGGCGGCCGCTGCGGCGACGACGGCCAGCAGCGTGCGGCCCGGCAGGTGCACGTGGTCGTCGGTGTAGCCGACGCCGAACACCGTACCGGTTGGCGAAAACAGCAGCTCGTAGCGCCCCAGCCAGTGTCCGACTGCAATGAACAGGAAGATCGCCGCGCCCAGGGCCGCCAGCCGCTTCCGCGCCCCGGCCCCGAGCCACTCCGGATCGCCCCGAAGGTTGCCCGTCACGTAGTGGAAACCCACGAGAATCAGCCCGAGGCCCACGACCGCGGCCAGGAGCCAGCCGTGCGCCAGGCGCAGGGCCGGAAGCGTGAAGATGTAAAAGGAGAAGTCCCGGCCGAAGATCGGGTCCGACTCGCCGAACGGGACGGCGTTCAGGGCGAGCAGCACCGTTTCCCACTCCGACGCGGCGTTCAGGCCCAGGAGGACGGCGGCCAGGAGGACGACCGCGGCCGCGCCCCGAACCACGAACTTGTGGAGGAAGTGGTAGTCCAGCGCCTTGAGCGGCGCGTCAGGCAGCGGCGGCTGGTCGCTGGAGCGGGCCACGGCGCGCAGGCCAAGGAACCCCAGGCCCAGGAAGAGAATGACCGGGAGCGCGAAGAGGACGACCCGGGTCATCACGATCTCGACCAACACCGCTTCGTACCCGAGCTCGCGGAACCAGAGCCAGTCGGTGTAGAACCCCCGCGACCAGCTCAGCCCCACCCACACCAGGATCAGCCCCAGTACCCAGAGCCCCCAGCGCATCAGCTGGCGGATCCGTTCGACGTCGACCGAGCCGAGGTCGATCTTGTCCGACGCGCCCTTGCGGCTCTGGAAGTCCAGCAGGTCGTTCATGACGGCACCGCCCTTCCGATGGACGGTTGAACAGGCGCTCCGGCGTCCGCGGGGTCCGAAAGGTCGTCGGATCGCCGCGCCTCCGGAGCGGTCCGGGCCGAGTCCCGCCCCCTGAAGCTAGGGATCGGGCCCGGAACCTGCCAATCCCGAGAGCTGACCCGCTTCCCGGCTACCTCAGGTAGCGGAGGCTGATCTTCGGAACACGCGCCGCCCGAACGGCGGGTCAACGGGCCCGCCGCCGTGCGAGGAAGCGAAAGCGCCTAAGGTGAACCGGGCGCTGGGCCACTGCAATCCGAGTCCATGCGTTACCCGATGGGAGAGATCCCCACTCCCCGTAGTCGGGGTGGAACTGGGGTCGGCGGGAAGGCGGGTAGCGGCGGCTCAGCCCCCGCGCAGCGTCCGGAGCCCCTCGCGCGCCTCTTCCAGTTGCAGGAGATCGGGGTCGGCCTCCTCCCACGCCTGGAGGAAGGCCATATACGCGTCCCGGGCCTTCTCCTGTTCCCCGAGCTCGAGGTAAAGACCGCCCCGCCGGTAAAGGGCGTAGCTCCACCAGGGAGTGTCGATGAGCGACTCGAAGTAACGGGCTGCCTCCTGCGGCCGGCCTGCCTCTGCGAGTAGCTCTGCCAGCCACAGCCGGATCCACCGGTCCGCCCGATAGCCGGTCCCCTGCAGTCGCTCGAGCGCTCGGATCGCCGACTCAGCGTCTGTGGTCCTCGCCAGGAAGTATGCCTCGATCGCGTCAGCGATAAGGTCGTGCTGCCCCGCAGCGTACGTGTCACCCTCGGCCCGCACCGCGGCCCCCGCCTCGCGTATCGTCGCCAGGTGCAGCTCGAGATCCGCTCGCTCGCCGGCCTCAACTAGGTACGCACCCAAGGTCATGGCACACCTCCACAAGGGGTCTCGTACTTCCCCGCATGCCCCCGGAACGAGAGTCGCCTCGAGAAGCTCCTTCTCTACGGGTTTCAGCCAGCGGTCGATCGCATAGAGACTCGAGCGGTACGCGAGCGGGCCCTCGCTCGCCGCGAATATTCCCGCTGCTTCGTCGGCCTTTCCGGCCTGGAGCAACACCCAAGGAAGCCTTTGGCCTGGGAAGAGACCTCGTCGCGCGAGCTCCCGGACAACGGGCTCCATAGCCACCGGTCGCGCGGAGGCAAAACCGAGCGCGACATGTCTCAGCGTCTCCCCGTTCACTGTGTCCAGAGCGGTACGTGCGGCAGCCTGCGCCGCCGAGTCTCCCAGAATGAGCGGCAGAGCGAGCGAGAAACCGGTGAACCACTCGGGCGAGCTGACGGGCTCGTAGCGGTCAATGAGGGCCGCCGCGCCCGCGCTGTCGCCGGTGCTGACCGCGTGCTCGATGAGGTGGATGTAATACGGGGCGAAGGTTGGATCGAGATCGACGGCCCGCTGAAGAGGAACGACCTGTTCGTCGAACGCCACCATCAGGTTGCCGCCGTAGTGGTAGTAGTACTCCCCCAGACCGAACCAGATCTCCGGGTCGTCGGGGTAACGGCGGGAGGCCTCCTTCAGGTCGTCCAGCGGGGTCAGGTCGCCGCTCACCAGGCCCGCGGCGCTCCTCACGATAGTGCGGTCACGGGGCCGTAGACCCTCCGCCAGTTCAGCCGCCCGTTGGAGGTGCTCGATCCCGCGCTCGCTTCCGATAGTCTCGATCCAGCCGTAGGCGTCACCCAGCCGGTAGTGGGCGAGGGCGAACTCCGGATCGTGCTCGAGGGCCCGCTCGAGTGGCTCCACAGCCGACGTGAACTCTGCCCTCCGGTACAGGGCCTCCCCCTCAAGATACTCCTTGAGCGCGACCAAGGAGGAGGTGGTGAGTGCGGCGACACGCCCGCCCGGCATGGGCGCCGAACCACCCTCCTCCAGGAGCTCCTGCATTACGGCCACCGAGAGCTCGTCCACCAGGTCCAGCATGCTCTCCGCAGACCCTTGAACCTGCGCCCGGCCGAGCTCTCCGCCAGTATCGACCTCGTAGATTTCGGCGACCAGACGGACGTCGGTGCCGGTTCCCGCCGCGCTGCCCGTTAGCAGATACCGAGCGCCGGCGCGTCGTGCGACCTCGAGGGTCGTCTGGAGGTCCGGCACCTCGACGCCCGGCACCGTCTCGCGCCAGCGCGCCATCACCGTCCTGCTGTCGATGGTGCGATAACCGCCGATGTCGTCGAGAGTCGTGGAGAGCATGTCCACCATCCCCTCACGCCACACTTCGAGATCCTCGTGGTTCACGGTGAAGGGGACGACGGCGATCCCCTCTCCCGCTTCATCCGCGACCGCCTCCGCGGGAGCGAAGCTCTTCCCCCGGTCCTGAATTACCACGTACAGGCCGGCGAAGCCGAAAAGAAGCGAGAACGCCAGCACTCCGCCGAGGATCGCGTTGCGCCAGGTGAACAGGAAGAAAGGTGTGGTCCCAGCCGGGGCTGCCACTTC
This sequence comes from Gemmatimonadota bacterium, assembly GCA_039589295.1. Taxonomy (GTDB): domain Bacteria; phylum Gemmatimonadota; class Gemmatimonadetes; order Palauibacterales; family Palauibacteraceae; genus JBDGYE01. The sequence goes on from JBDHHR010000024.1 coordinate 49,674, forward strand.
GCCACCTTCGGGATCTGTTGGGTCCGACTGCCGATTTGTGGATGGCCCGAGCTTGATCCCCTTTTGGACAAACGCTGTCGCTAGCACGATCGGAAGACCTATGACGAGCAGGACGATCGCCAGCGGGAAGACCCACTCCGGCAGGCCCATGTTCTGAGCGAGAACGTCCACGACCTGCAGTACGAACCACCCGGCCACCAGGTAGATGCCAAGCACCTGCCACAACGAGCGCTGGTGGCTCTCTTGGATCAGCTTCTTCATGTGGTCAGCTCGCCTCGGAGAAACCGCCGGGGCCGCCTGCCCCGAGGAAGGCCGAAAGTTGGAGGGAAATCGGTGAGAGGGCAAACAGCGAGGTGCCGAGCCGGCTCAAACCGAATCCCCTTCTTGTCACTGCCTTTGTCACCGTGCGTCTCAATCGGTTGGGATCAGTCGCCCCCAGGATGCCAGAAAGCCCCGCCGGACGGGGCTTCCTGGGTATGGGCCCGGGTGGATTTGAACCACCGACCTCACGCTTATCAGGCGCGAGACGAGCGCTGGTGAGCGCCAGGGGGCGTTGAAGTACGCGGTTTCAGCGCTGGTGAGCGCTGGCCAGCGCTGGTGGGCGCTGTCACCGCCCTTGTCACCGCGCCATCCCGCCCGCCGCCGTGCGAGCAAGTGAAAGCGGCGCTCGCCTCTTCTCCTATCTCCACCCTTTCGGCGGTCAGGAAGCAGCAGGCGTCGTCCCGGCCCGCGCCCGCCGCTCCCGAAACTCGCGCGACGGTCGCCGGGTTCTGCATGTTGTCTCCGGAATCCGGCCGGCCCGTGACCGGCTGCGACCCCCAAACACTCGGAGAAACGAAAGGCGGCCGAAACGCTCGGAGGCATGAGAACCTCACGCACGCGCCGCTCCACGGCGGCCCTTCTCGTACCGCTGCTCCTCGCCAGCGGACTGACCGGGACGCTGGTCACTATGGCTTGTAGCGGCGGCACCGGGGCTGAGCCGGAGTCCGGGCCGCGGCCTGCCGGCACGTCGCCAGCCGAAATCGAAGCGATCTACCGCGCCCGGAGGGACAGCGCCCGGATGCGCTTCACTGAGGCAGACGTCCGCTTCATCACCGGCATGATCGGCCACCACGCGCAGGCTCTCGTGATGGCGGGGCTCGCTCCGTCCCACGGTGCTGGCCCGTCGGTGCGGACCCTCACAGCGCGGATCATCAACTCGCAGGAGGACGAGATCGCCACGATGCAGCAGTGGCTGCGCGATCGCGGACAGCCGGTGCTGGAGGTGAAGATCGAGGGGACGAACCTGGTGGTGCACGGCCCCGAGTACGCCATGCACATGCCGGGGATGCTCACGCCGGAGCAGATGCGGGAACTCGACGAGGCGAGGGGGACGGAGTTCGACCGGCTCTTTCTGGTCCATATGATCCAGCACCACCGCGGGGCCGTCACCATGGTGCACGATCTCTTCCGCACCGACGGTGCCGGACAGGACCGGACCGTGTTCAAGCTCGCTTCGGACATCCAGGTGGACCAGGCCACCGAGATCGCCCGCATGGAGCGCATGCTCGCCGCGCTGCCCGAGGCGGACGTGCACGAGGCGGGCGGTGGATGATGACCCCGACTCAGGCCGATTCCCGACCACGCACCAACCGAATCAACCGAGGATAGTGATGAGAACCGCAGCCTCCCTGCCCTGCCGTGCCGTTTCCCGACGGGCCCCTTCCCGTCTGGGGCTCTCTCCCCTAGGAACCGCTGTCCGTCTCGGGTCCCTGTGGCTCGCCGCAGGGCTGAGTGGCGCAGCCGCCTGCGCCCCGTCGGCCACCACATCGGGCCCGTCCGGAGCCGCTGCGGCGCATGCTTCCGCTGAGGCGCCGAGCCCGGACCCGCGCGTCGGGCTCCCGGCCGGGCTGCTGGACGCCGGCGAGGCGATCTGGAACCTGCGCGTCGTGTCGGAGACGCCGCCGCCGGAGGAGTTCATCGGCGCCATGAACTCCGACATCGCCTTCACCGGCCACTACGTCATTCAGGGGAACTACAACGGATTCCAGATCTGGGACATCTCAGATCCCGGCCGCCCGTCCCTCGTGAAGGGCTACCTATGCCCCGCATCGCAGAGCGATGTCTCGGTCTACAAGCACCTCCTCTTCGTCTCCGGCGAGGGGCTGGAGGGGCGACTCGACTGCGGGACGCAGGGGGTGGAGGAGACGGTGAGCAAGGACCGGCTGCGCGGGATCCGCATCTTCGACATCCGCGACATCCGGAACCCGAAATACGTCGGTAACGTGCAGACCTGCCGCGGATCGCACACGCACTCGGTGCTGGTTGCCCCGAACGACACAGAGAACGTCTACATCTACGTCTCCGGCTCGGCGCCTGTGCGCCCGGCGGAGGAGCTTCCGGGCTGCTCCGGCGCGCCGCCGGCCGAGGATCCGAACACGGCGCTGTTCCGGATCGAGGTGATCCGCGTGCCGCTCGCGCACCCCGAGCAGGCGACGATCGAGAGCTCGCCGCGGATCTTTAACAACCTGGTGGCACCGCCGACCCACGGCATGGGGCCCGAGGACGTCACCGAGATCGCGCGGGCAAAGGCACGCGGCGCTTTCGTCATGAAGATAAACGGCCAAGAGACCGTCGTGCCTGATACGTTGACGGACCGGATGCTGGCGGACATCGTCAGGGCTCGCGGCGGAAACGGAGACCCGACGGCAGCCGACAGCGCGGCGCTGCGCCGCCAGCTCCCGCTGATGATGGGGCAGGTGAGCGGCAACCGGCAGGAGGACGGGGACGGCCCGCGCCCCGGGCCCACCCAGTGCCACGACATCACCCTATATCCGGAGATCGGGCTGGCGGGCGGCGCGTGCGAGGGGTACGGCTTCCTGATCGACATCCGCGACCCCGTGAACCCGAAACGCCTCGGCGCGGTGGCCGACTCGAACTTCTCGTACTGGCACTCGGCCACCCTCAACAACGACGGCACGAAAATCCTGTTCAGCGACGAGTGGGGCGGCGGCGGTCAGCCCAAGTGTCGGCCGAAAGACCCGATGGAGTGGGGCGCGGACGCGATCTTCACGATCGAGAACGGGAGGATGCGCTTCGGGAGCTACTACAAGATACCGGCGCCCCAGACGTCGGAGGAGAACTGCGTCGCTCACAACGGCTCGATGATTCCCATACCAGGTCGCGACGTGATGGTGCAGGCGTGGTACCAGGGTGGCGTGTCGGTCTTCGACTGGACCGATCCGGCGAACCCGAAGGAGATCGCCTTCTTCGACCGCGGCCCCGTGGACGCATCCCGGATGGAGATGAGCGGCTCGTGGTCCGCCTATTGGTACAACGGCGTGATCGTGAGCTCCGAGATCGCGCGCGGCCTGGACATCCTCGAGCTCACGCCGAGCGAGTTCCTCTCGCAAAACGAGATCGAGGCGGCCCAGTCGGTGAAGTTCGACCAGCTCAACGTGCAGGGCCAACAGAAATTCGTCTGGCCGGCCACGTTCGCGCTCGCACGGGCCTACCTGGACCAGCTCGAGCGGTCGAACGGCCTCTCCGCCGACCGGATCTCGGCTGTGCGGCGCGAGCTGAAGGAGGCGGAGAACGCCTCGGGTGCCGCACGCCGGGAGGCGCTGACGCGACTGGCGACGCAGCTCGAGACGGGGTTCGAAGCGGGGGCCGCCGGGTCACGCGATACCACGAACGTGCGGCTCCTGGCGGGCGCCGTCCGGGACCTGGCGGCGGCAGTGACGCGCTGAGGACCGCGGGTGCAGACCGCGGCTGAGGACCGCGAAGGCCGTCGCCGTGGCCGGCGGCTGCCCTCATTGCGGCGCGTACCCCCTCTTGTCACCGCCTTTGTCACCGCGCCACACCGCCCGCCGCCATGCGAGGAAGCGAGAGCGCCTGGCGTGATACGGGGTATCCGTGTCAGCTCTAGGCCGTGCTAGGCGGCTGTACTCACAGCCTTTCCTTGGATTCATGCTGACCGCGTGGCCTATTCCAATACGACCAAAGGGCCAAGGCCAGAATGGTGCCGACAATGGCCCCCCGCAGGATTGCAAGCAAAAGCGCGATTCCACTTGGCCTGCTCACATCAAAGAACAAGTGTGCGACCAGGACCACTGTCCAGGCGGCGAAGCCTGCGAATGCACCCAGCGTCCCTAAACGCACAACCAGGGACCACCGCCCCATCGCCCTCAGCGAGAGCAGCTTAGTCATCATTCGTTGTCTCCGAAGACATTCCGCCCGCCGCCGTGCGAGCAAGCGAGTCTAGGTGGGAACTCGATCCTGCACGTGAGCGACTTCACCGCCTTTGATGACAGCAACCACCCTTTCCATGGCCTGAAGATCGCTCAACGGGTCGCCGTCTACGACGATGATGTCTGCGAGCTTCCCTTCCTCGAGGGTCCCCAAATGGTCGTCTTGTCCGCAAGCAAACGCCGCGTGTCTCGTGCCTGCCTCAATGACCTCCATCGGACTGAGACTGGCTGCCAAGAGCAGGTTCATCTCTGTCAACGGCATCCCCAACCTACTGTCAACGCCGGCGCCGTAGTCATTACCGAGCGCCACAACTCCACCCAAGGCATGAAAGCGGCCCACGGCTTCGACATGCACGTCGATGACAATCTGCTCTACGCGCGAACGATCAGGCTTCCTGTAGAGAGCCCCGATATGTCCAACCAGAGTCGGTACCATCATCACATTCTGTCCCACGACTTTGGCGAGTAGCCTCTCAAACTCCGATGCAACGACATCGAAGAGCTGAGCACGCGGAATGGGACTTTCCAGAACGCTTCTCTCCTCCTCTTCGGACAAGATCGGGAAAGGTGAATGCTCTATGACATCCACCCCGGCTGGGAGCACGATGTCCTCTACGAGGTACAGCTCAAACACATGAGCCCGAACCAGGACACCACGGCTGTGGGCTTCCTCCACAATGGCACGCACCTGTTCAAGATCGAGGACGGGCCAGGGGTCATGAGGATCTCCGGGCGCCAACGCGATCTTGATCATGCTCGCCCCGCGATTCAGGAGATCAGCGACGGCATTTCGAGCTTCCTCTGGCGTTGCCACTTCGTAGCTGAACTGGGACCCGTATGCCGGCCCCGGGTAACCACCAGGTGCTGTAATGATCGGCCCGGCCCAAAAGCCCCTCGCGGATGGACCCTCGGGCACCGAGGCTTGCTCAAAGGCTGAAAGCCCACCCAGTGAGACCCCCACGTTGCACACGGTTGTGACTCCGTCGACCAAGAACTCGCGACGAATCGTGGGATCGCCCGTGCTATGCGTGTGCGAGTTGATGATGCCGGGCATGATCGTCCAGCCGCTGGCATCGACAGTCATGGTGCCTTCGGGGACCACGAAGTCCCCCGTTTCGCCTATTGCAGTGATGCGATACCCCTGAACAACGACGATGCCATCGCGGATAGGGAGCCTCCCGGTGGCATCGATGACAGTCCCGTTCCACACGACCAGTGCATCATCCGGAACCGGCGTCTTGGCAGGAGTACATTCGGCGAGGGCGATCGACAGCAGAGTCAGACAGAAGCCATGCTTGATCATGGCCAGGCGCTCTCCGCGTTAACCTCTGTCCCCACGATCTTTCGGTTCCCGCTGTTTCCCTGACCCCGGCGATAGAATCCTGATTCGTCCGGTTCCTTCTTTCGTCCGTTCAAAGCGTCCGCCGGACCTGCTGCGCTCTGCAGGGATTCAGGGCATTCTCCGATCAGTATGATCGAACCGGTGAGACTAAGGTTGACACCCTTGAGCGCTTCTTGCCGGACGGTCGCGATGCTGGGATTTCTGCGTACACCCCCCTCTGTCACCGCCTTTGTCACCGCGCCTCTCAATCGATTGAGACGCCCCGCCCCCCAGATGCAGGGAGGCCCCGCCGGAAGGAGAGAAGCCAGTCAAATAGATGTCGAGACGCAGGGAATCCCCGTGTGCTCCTTCTCAGGCGCCCCGGATCTTCCTGGTGAGAGCCGGCTCCAGATCCATCAGCCGGGCGTACGTGGTGAGCTGGGCTCGATGGTACATCTCCTGGGCGATGCCGTGGTGCAGCCAGGCCAGGCGCGTCCCGAGCTCGCCGTCGAACCTCTCGATGAGCTGCAGCATGTGGAGCTCGCCCACGGTTTGGAAGCGCGTGCGGCCCTGAGCCAGGGTCTCGCGCAACGCCGCCAGGAGCTCCTCCTTCACCCCTAGCTGCTGCACATCACCGGCGTACGTGGCCAGCAACCGGGGCCACGGGAGCCGGCGGAAGTCGGTGTCCTCGCGCGTGAGCTCCCCTACCATCATCAATGACACCTCGAGGATGTGACGCACCATCTCCGCTACGCTTCGCACCTCCGGTTTCGGCCGGAAGTCGAAGCGGTCCGCCGGGATGTTCGCGACCTCTTCGATCACCCCCTCGCGGGCTTCGGTCCAGGCGTCCAGCGCCTCCTCCAGCAGGTCCGCGAACATGGCCCCTCCGGTTTTCTTACAGGTCCCGCCGCCGTGCGAGCAAGCAAAAGCGCCCTGTAGGAGCTTCGGCGGTCGGTGCCGTCGGGCTCCTCGGGTCCCGCTATCGCCGGCTTTCGAGGTAGTCCAGCATCACCGCGGACATGGCCCGTGCGCCCACGATGATGGCCTCCTCGTCGGCAACGTAGTCGGCTGTGTGGGGCATGCCCACCGTTCCCTTCTCGCTGTTGGACACGCCGAGCCAGTACATGGCGCCGGGAATCTGCTGCTGATAGAACGCGAAGTCCTCGCCGAAGTAGGGGACGGCGGTCGAGTCCACGACAAGTCCGTCCTCCCCGACGGCGTTTCGGATGGGCTCCAGCGAGGCGCGCACGAGCTCCGGGTCGTTGATCATGTCGGGGAGCCAACGGTCCACGAACAACAGCTCGTATTGCGCGTCCGTGGGCGTCACCTCAGCCAGTCCGTGCGTGATTCGGCTCTTTGCGAGCGCATACTGCTCCTCGCCGGACGCCTTCACGTTACCGCGGACCAGCCACCGGCCCGAGCTCGACGGATCCCGTGACCTGCCCGCGTTAGCCCAGATGAACTCCTTCGGTGTGGGCCCACTTCCCGGCGGTCCGACGGTGCTGACCGCGGAGATGAGGTCGGCGTAGGCCCTCGCTGCGTCGGCGGCTCTGTCCCCGGAGACCCGGATGGTGATCCGATCCAGCCCCGGGAGTCCCATTCCCTCGACCGCACCGATCTGCCCCACCTCGAGCGGGGCGGTATGGACGGCAAAGATTGCTACGGGTGCCGGGTCTTCGAGCACACCGTCACGGATCATGGCCTTCGCCCCCCGGACGTTCTCTTCCGCCGGCTGGAAGACCAGCTTCACGGTGCCCGGGAGGTCTTCCCGGATTGCCGCCAGTGCCTCGGCAACACCGAGAGCCACGGTGGTATGGATGTCGTGGCCGCAGATGTGGCGCACACCGGGGGTTTCGGAGGCGAAGGACACGGGGTCCCGAGAGTCGTCGGAGACGGCGTCCATGTCGGCCCGGTAGGCCACCACGGGACCCGGCTGCACTCCGCGCAGGAGGCCGACCACTCCGTGACCGCCCACGCCGGTCTGAACCTCAAGTCCGAGCTCCCGGAGGCGGGCGGCGACGACCCCGGCCGTACGCTCCTCCCGGCCGGAGACCTCGGGATGCCGATGAAGGTCGCGGCGTATCTCTATCAGCTCATCACGGGCGGCTTCCAGCACCGCGTCGACTCTTTGCATTCGGGGGTTCGGCTGCTGCGCGACGGCGATCTCCGCGATCGGCGGCGTCACCACAAGGATCACCAGAACGGCAAGTGCGCGACGGGTCATGGTGCTCTCCTCCCGGGAGCTGGCATACGAGCTCTCCAATGGAGAACAGCCGGCGTGCGCGGCCCGTTGGCTCACGGCCTCAGATCCTCGCCCGTTTCTGGATCGAAGTGGCAGAGTTCGAGTGCCCTCCGCGCCACGCGAGTGAACGGATCGGTATCGGCCGCCAGCGCTTCGGCCTGCTGCTCCAGTTCCCGCCCGCCGCCGTGCGAGCAAGCAAGAGCGCCCGGCATGAACCGGGCGCTTGGTAGGTTCAGCAATGCGGCTGAGCGTCCTTATGGCTCGTCTTCGATCCACAGCTCCTCCATGTAGGTATCCGGCTCCGCTCGGAAGGGCGTGGTCATCCCCTGGACCCGCCGGTGGACGAACCAGTCCCTCGACCACGGGATGAGACGCGTGAACTGCATGTCGGCGCGGTAGATCTCCGTCAGCCGGCGGTAGAGGCGGTCCTCCTCCTCGGGGTCCGCCGTGACCTGGAGGCTGTCGATGACAGCGAACGCCTCCGGGTTGTAGTAGCCAGTGCGATTCTCCCTCCCGAAGTCGCGCTTCTGGGCCGCCACTCCCGATTGTACAACCATGAACAGGGCCTCGAAGTCGCCGGCTCTTAGCCTCTCCCACGTCAAGGGCCCCTCCAATACCACCATCTCCATGTGGACGCCGACCTGGCGGAGGAACTCCTGTACGTACACCGCGAGCTCAGGTATCCCGTCGCCTTGCCGGACGCTGGCGGTGAAGCGAAACGGTTGGCCGTCTTTCTCCCGCACCCCGTCGCCGTCCCGGTCCATCCATCCAGCGGCCTCAAGCAGCGCCCGCGCCTGCCCGGGGTCATACGGCAGCGGCTCAGGCAGCTCGCCCGGCCGGAACTGGCGCCTCGTGAAGACCCCGTCGGTGATGGGCAGCTCGTCCGGGAGGTTGAGGAGCCGGAGTAGCTGCCGGCGGTCCAGGGCCATGGTGAGGCCACGCCGGACCCGGGCGTCGGAGAAGAGCGGGTGATCCGTCCTCCAGTAGACCCCCCGGGCGCCGGGGCTGCCGTGGACGTAGAGGCGGAAGCGGGGGTCTTTCTCGATCTGGGGAATCTGCGTGAGCTCGGCGCGGGCGATGTCCACGTTTCCGGCCAGGAGCTCTGTGATCCCAGCTTCACCCACGAACTTCAGGATCACCCGTTCGGTCCGGGGTTTCGGCCCGTAATAGGCTGGGTTCGCTTCGAACTCCATCATCGACTCGGGAACGTAGCGGACGAAGCGGTAAGGGCCGTCACCAACGGGGTGCGTCCAGAAGTCCCACTGCCAGAACCGCTTCGGGTCCAGCCCCTCCAGCAGATGCCGTGGAAAATAGCTGATATCTTGGATGTAGCCGGGGTTGCGGGCCCGGATCCGCACCGTGGAGTCGTCCACCACGGTGGCCTCGATCCCGGTGTACTCAGCGACATCCGGGTGGCCGAGCAGATCCAGCGTGAACTTCACGTCGTGGGCAGTGACAGGAACTCCGTCATCCCAGCGCAGATCCGTGCGGAGGTGGTAGGTGTACTCCCGGTGGTCGGGCGAGTGGTCCCAGCTTCGGGCCAGGTGTCCTTCCAGCTCCCCGCGCTCGTTCTGCTTCGCCAGCGGGAGGAAGGTCAGGAAGTCGAGGCCCCAGTTGTCCGGCTTCACGGCCTCGACGTCGGGAACAGCCATGACCACCGTCGAGCCCCGGGCACTGGCCGGATCCTCGTTGCGGCCACACCCGAGACAGGTCAAGGCGAGGAAGCAGGTGCACGCGAGCAGCGAACGACGGTGGGTCTGGTGGACGGGCTTCTTCAAGCTGTCGGAGCGCCTCGGGAAAGGAGAGAGACTTGCTTTAGCGAACGTTCTATTCTCGACCTGAGTTCGATCCTGGTCAACCTCTAAAGCTCGGCAATCAGCTGCATGTGAAGGCCGTCAGTCCCCCCGCCTCGAGCTGTAGCTCCTGCACTCCCTGTTCCCCAGAACCTGACAGCGCCTGTCTGCCGGTCAGGAGAGGTAGCCGCGTAACTCGCATAGCCACACCTGATTAGTCAGAGGTGTGCATGCGGGCTGTGCATGTTGGGCTGTAACGGCGGCTGCCTGAAGTCTATTGGGCTAGGGTCCCATAGGTGGCTTCGGAGGGTAAGGATTCAGCTCCAGGCGCGGGAAGAAGGTCAGCTCGCCATCAAACCACCGACCTCACGCTTATCAGGCTAGGCTCGGGGAACCCAAATCACGACATCTTGCCGGACTTATGGAGATAGATCGCGCGATCTGCCGGGTTCCCAAGTGGCCGAAACGGCATCCTGCCGGGTCTAATCGACAGTTGAATCGACAGTAGGCGGGGCCGTCTAGTTGGCCTCGGGATTAGGAAGCGTGGCCTATAGATAGCGATTATCGCAAGAATGGCGGACTTCTGCGGATAAGTTCACACGGGGTGCGAAGCCTATGCGGCGGGTTTCGCACCCTTTGTGACTCCAACCTTGCACACTTTCTTGCACACCCTCCCAGAGTCGTATCAGAACCAGTAAAGCATCTCGCGAATATGCTCGAGGCCGCCCTCTTTCCAGCCTGGCTGAGTCGGATCATTGGCGATGGCCGTCCCAAGCGTGAAGTAGAGGCGTGCGACCTGGGCTGCTCTGTCGAGATCCAGACGCTCGATCTCGTCAGATGGCTGGTGTAAGTCGTCAGTGAGGCCTCCACCGAACATGAAGAACGGAATGCCGGCGACCGCGAAGCTACCGTGATCGCTACGGAAGAGGTCCGTCTCCACGGAGAAGAACGGGTGGTCTGAGAGGTCCAGCGTGTTCGTCAGCCGCATCGACGGATGGTCTTCCACGACCTGTCTGGCCAGCGGACCCAGCGTCACGTATTTCTCGCCGACTTCGTACTCGTCGCTGTCCGTGCCGCGGGCAATGCACTCGATGTTGAGGTTCGCCACCATCCCGGCAGCGGGAACAGTCGGATTAGAGACGAAGTAGTGCGACCCGAGGAAACCCACCTCTTCCCCGCTGACGGAGAGGAAGACAACAGATCTGGCAGGTGGCTGGGGAAGGGACGCAAAGGTTCGAGCGATCTCTAATAGCGCGGCGGTCCCCGAAGCGTCGTCGTTCGCTCCGTTGTAGATGGAATCACCGCTAGCGTCTGGTGGCCCGATTCCAAGGCCGTCGAGGTGCGCTGTATAGACCACGTAGGTATTGCTCAGCTCCGGATCGCTACCCGGGATCAGAGCCACGACGTTCGGAGGCTCGGAGGATACCCTGTCCAACGGCACCTTAAGGGTCAGGGAAACCCCGCTCAGGCTCACAGGCGTCTTCGGTGTGCTGTCTTGCTGCCACAGGGCATCAAAGTCCAGCCCCGCGGCTGCGAGCATTGCCGACGCACCGCCATAGAGCATCCCTATGAGCGGGACTCCGAGGAAGGGCTGGTTCGTTTGAGTCTCTGCTACGTTTGCTGCAATGGCCTGCTCCGGCACGCCGGGTGGGAAGATGAGGACGAACGCGAGTGCGCCTGCGTCCGCTGCGTCCCTAACCGTCCTTTGTGCGTCGAAGCCTTCGCCCGGCCCGGTCGGCGGGATGAGGACCAGAGCGATCTTGCCGGCGACCTCCGGCGGAAAGCCAGTGCGCACGTCTGTGGCAGTGCCGAGGTAGACGGCCTCGCCTTCCACCCGTTCCTGGTCCGCGGGGATGACGAAGAAGTCGGCGCCGTACTGAAGCGAGTGCAGCTCATCATCCGCCTGATACGTGAGGCTGATTGCTTCGTGCCGGAGGGTGGCCTTCTCGTACCGGTATCGTTGGATGTACGTACCCGCATCGCCGGCCGGCCGAAGGCCGTAGGAACTGAACTGGTCCGCTATATATTCGGCTGCCATCTCTAGGCCGGGACTAGGCGTGCCGCGTCCTCCCAGCTCGTCGCTGGCCAGGTACGCTATATGGGCACGCATCGCTTCCGGCGTGATGGCTGCCGACGCCTGCTCGACGGCTGCCTGATCCCAGCTCGGAGGAGTGGGACTCGGTGCCGGATCTGGATCGGCCCCGCCGCCGCTCGATGCGCAGGCGAGAGGAACGAAGGCTGACCCCAGCAGGGCCAGTACAAGGATTCTGAGTCTGGGCACAGGTACCTCCTGGGCGAGGGAACACAGCTACCAGGAGGGGGTCCGGTAGGAACGTCGTTTCGTGACGTGAGTTACAGCCTCAGGAACACTCCACAATACCATCGCGCCCGTCGCCGTGCGAGCAAACGAAAGCGCCCGGCGTGGGGACCAAGAAGCGCCAACACTTACGGCCCAAAGGGAACCGCCCAGAAACGAAGCGATCGTCCCGAAGCAACGGCTCCCGGGCGGCTGGGGGAGCTCTTGCCGGAAGTTCAGTTTCTCGCCGTCTCCGTCTCCCAGCCCTCGATCGCGCCCTCGTTCTGCTCGTCCAGCCACGCCTTGAGCGGAGCGAAGTAGTCGATGATCGCCGTCGCATCCATCTCTCGCGTTCCAGTGAGCTGGTATAGCGCGTCCGGCCCTGGCATGCTCCTGCCGGCTTCCAGCATCGCTTTCAGCTTCTCGCCAGCTTCTTCGCTACCGTAGATCGAGCAGCGGTGAAGGGGCCCCTCGAAGCCGGCTGCCTCGCACAGCGCGCGGTGAAACTGGAACTGGAGCACGCTGGCGATGAAGTAGCGCGTGTACGGAACGTTCGCCGGTATGTGGTACTTCGCTCCCGGGTCGAAGTCGGCCTCCGAGCGAGCCACCGGGGCAGCTACCCCCTGGTAGCGGCTCCTGAGCTCCCACCAGGCCGCGTTATACTCTTCCGGCGTCACGTCGCCTGCGAATACTTGCCAGCGCCACTTGTCCACCACGACTCCGAAGGGCAGGAAGGCGACCTTGTCGAGCGCCCGCTGCATCAGTAGTCCGAGGTCGCTCTCCGGACCCGGCAGCTCGCCCAGCAGGCCGATCTGCTCCAGGTACTCCGGGGTGATTGATAGGGCGATCGCGTCCCCGATCGCCTCGTGGAAGCCACCGTTCGCACCGTCCTGGAAGAAGTAGGGCTGTGCCTTGTACGCGCGCTGGTAGTAGTTGTGTCCGAGCTCGTGATGGATCGTGCTGAAGTCCTCGCCGTCCACCTCGATGCACATCTTGATGCGGATGTCGTCCTGGGCGTCGATCGTCCACGCGCTGGCGTGACAGACCACCTCCCGGTCAGTCGGTTTGGCGAACAGCGAACGCTCCCAGAATGTGGCCGGCAGCGGCTCGAAGCCCAGCGAGCTGAAGAAGTTCTCGCCGACCTTGACCATCTTCTCGGCGTCATAATTGTTTTCGACCAGCAGGTCAGTGAGCTCGTACGCAGTACCGTCGCCCGGCGGCGCGACGAGATCGTAGATGGACAGCCAGTCCTGTGCCCACATGTTGCCTAGCAGGTGAGCGGGGATCATGGCCCCGGGCGCTACCACGTCCGTCCCGTACGCCTCCCCGAGCTTCGTCCGCACGTAGGTGTGGAGCGAAAGGTACAAGGGCTTCACCTGCTCCCAGAGGTGGTCCACCTCGGCAGCGAACTCGGCCGGTTGCAGGTCGTACTGCGAGCGCCACATGACACCGGTGTCCTGGAAACCCAGCTCGCGGGCTCCTTCGTTGGCGAGGGCGACGAAGCGGCCATAGTCGTCGCGCATGGGGGGGCCGATCTTGCGCCACCCGATCCAGAGGTCGAGCAGCTCGTCCGGGTCGCGGCTGTTGCCCATCAGCTTGCCGAGCGCCGTGATGCCCCGGCACTCTTCGCCGCCCTCCGTCTCGGGGCTCGGTCGGCAGTACTTGCCGCTTCCGTAGGCGCTCTCCATGCCGACCTTGAGCTCGGTGAGTTCTGCTGCCTTAGCCGCATCTCCGGGCGGCGGCGCCTCGAGGCCGAGCTTGAGAAGCTTGAACTTGCGCTCCAGCTCCGGTCCCAGGTCTAGGTCGTCGAACTTCCTCGCCTCCAGGGCCCGCTTCTGGAGCGCCACCGCGTAGTTTGTCTCCGCTTCGGCGGTGAGGACCTCCGTATCGTAGGTGATGAAATTGGCCGCCACCCAACCCGCATGCGACCTTTTCACGCTTAGCGCATACAGCTCGGCTTCGGTCTCGGCAATAAAAGATTCGGCCTCGGCCGGCGTCGGGGCTTCATGGGCACGCTCCTGCGCCATACTTGATGGTGCAAACAACAGAAGAAAGGCGAGTCCAGTGACTGAGGTGTGTGTCTTCACGTGTCTCCGTCTCGGTTCACGATGGGATAGAGTCTCAAGCCAGATGCTGACAAAGATAGGTTCATAGAACACTCGCGCTACTTCCTGACCGACCGGCCGCGCGAGCAAACGAAAGCGCCCGGCGTGATACCGGGCGCCCCCATGAAGGCGAACCCTTATTGGCCCTCTGGTTCTGAAGGGAACTGGAACTCGACGCCAAGCTGGTCCAGTAGCCCACCGCTGTCGTAGTAGTCCCTGCTAAGCGAGATCATTCCGTCGCGGAAGTGAAGGATGCTCACGCCCCGAACGGAAAAGCTCCTACCCGTGGCTGGCATCAGGTTTGGAATGGCACCCGTCTGTGTGCCGCTCCAGACCCACTCGACGGCCGCTCGGTCGGGAGTCACGAGGCTCTCGCCCCACTCGATCTTAGTATCAGGCGTCCAATTGAAGAACTCCTCGATTAACGCCCTGATCTCTTCTCTGCCGGTACTCACATCTTGACTGGCAACGTCTTCGTAGACGCCGTCTTCCGCGAAGATAGAGTCAACCAAAGACACATCCCCGGAGGCCCATAGCTCCTGAAAACCGGCGAGCAGCCCTTCAGCCTGGGCAGTGCTCGGCTCTGGCTGTGCCGCAGGCGCCTCTGTCTCCTCAGGAGGAGGGGCAGCCTCTTGCGGCTGGCAGGAAGCGGCAAACACTAGCAGACACGCGAGGACCGTCGCTGCGGACCGGGTGTTCATAGGACACCTCCTGGGCAAGGGGATACAGCTACCAGGAA
>JBDHHR010000025.1:0-29829 GCA_039589295.1 Gemmatimonadota bacterium
GTCGGTACTCACTCCGGGAAGACTGTTGACCAGGCGGTCCAGAACGGCTGAGCCGAAGTCGAGGTCGGCCACGAGCCCTCCCAGAGCGATCCCGCTCGGCTCCAGGCCGAGCTCTGGCCTGGAGAGCACCGTTCCTTCCGTCTGAAAGAGGCCTACGAAATCCAGACTGCCCCAGCGACCGAGGGTGTACTCGGCCGTCAGGCCGAGAATGCTCTTGCTCCCGACCTGGAACAGCGGCTTCTGCTCGAACCGCACCCGAAGGTCCGGGCTGGTCGCCCTGCCCAGCAGCTCGTCCGGGCGCAGAAGAGTCAGCTGTCCGATATCGTAGTCGACTGTGTAATCCTCTCCGTAGGCCAGCTCGCGCCCGTCCAGGGTCACCTTCTCGCTCCCCTGGCGGATGCCTATGGCCCCCAGGGAAAACGAGTTCTGCACGCCCGTGCTGCGGGCTCGGTAGGCGAAGTTCAGACGGTACAGGAAGCTCGTCGCCCGAATCTGGTCGAGCGGCTCTTCGTAGATCGCGAAGTTGCGGTCGCCGTCCACCAGGGGAAACGGTTGGCCCGTCAGAGCGGGAACGCGGGAGTCGCGGATCGGGGGTGGATCCTTGAACGGCTCCAGCGCCGGAAAGACCAGGTAGCTTCCCGTGATGACGCTCGAGCCGGCGAACTCGCCGGCCCGGCTCGGCTGCCACACGCGCGCTCCGTCCAGAAGGTCGTCCCGCGGCTGGTCGTCGAGTCCGAAGATCTCGAGGAAGGTGAATTCCTCGTTATCCAGGACCCGCACGATCGGTCCCGACTCGACGGGCCCCTGTGAGATGACCAGCTCGATGCTCCCCGACTCGACATCCTCCGAGCTGGAGATCCGGTATATCTGGTGCATCTCCCGCTTCCAGGTGATCCCTCCGGGCCTGTGGGTCACGGCGTCTTTCAGGAGATCGAGGCGGGGCAGCTCTCCGGTACCGGTGTTCGTCAGGTTCCGGTAGATCTCCTCGGCGTTGAAGTCTCCTATGGAATCTCCGCGCTGGGAGATGTAGGTGACGGCCAGCGCCTCGTCCTGCTGCACACGCGAGCGAATGACGGCCCACAGCCCGCTCCGGTGAACGATGAAGTCCTCTCCCTCCACCAGCGGCCGGAAGAAACCCTTGAATTCCGTGCTGTCCGGCAGTGCCGGGTCGGCCGTAGCCGGCCGCACGGCGACTGCGCGCGCCTGGATCATCCCGGCCTCGACGTTCTGTGGCTGCCCGCCGACTCTCACCTCGTGGCGGTACAGCTTGATGGCCGAAGTCGGTCGGAGACTGTCGGCGACCTCCGTCCCCTGAAGGGTCAGAACGTCGATGAGCGGGTAGCCTTCGATCTCCCGCGGATCGACGATGAAGTAGAACTGACCTGTCTGAAACGAGGCGTCATCGAGGATCGTCTCGAGATCCTGAAGTACCCCCTGCTCGGTGCCGCCCAGATCGAGTGTGACCTTGCGGTCGAGCACGTTGCCTTCCTGTTCCGCCAGGACGGCCCTGAACCTCAGGGGGCCGAGCCGCGCGTCCCCCCGCACGCCGAAATTTCCGGCGGGAATTCCCTGCGAAATGAACTGCGATCTTGGAAGGGGAAGCGTGACCTGCCCGAGCTCGACGTATTCCAGAATCTCGTCGGCCTTCCCGCGGTAGAACACGCTGAGGTCGTTGGTGGCGTTGAACTCCCTGCTCTGATCGAAATCCAGGTCGACGTGGATGCGGTCCGTGATAGTCCCGCGGGCCATGGCTCGGATCTGGAACTCAGGGGTGATCGCCGGCACCGCGCTGGCGTTACAGCGCTGCCCTATTCCCAGGGTGCAGGGCTCGAAGGACTGCCACCGCGAACTGAGCTGACCGGAGCCGTCGACTTCCAGCTCGAGGTCGGCGTATCGCTCGAGAGCGTCCGGGAGGATATTGATGCGCCTCTGTCGACCGACCCTCTCGATCAGCGTGTCCTCAGCAGTTTGTTCTTCGGTGGCCCTGAGGAAGTGCCGTACATCGAACCGGGGGGGCAGCTTCGCCAGAGTCAGGCTGACCCACCACAGGGTGTCCCGCCGGGCAGCGCGGGCGGCCAGCGCCTCAAGCTCCCGCGCCGCCACCCACTCTCCAGCACTCTCGCCGGGCGCCGGGCGGCGCGTGAAGGCCCAACTCTCGAGCACTCTGAGCTCGGTGGGCCACACGTATGGTATTCGGGTCCGCCCCAACGGGAGTCCCGCAGGCTCGGGCGGAATGGTGTCCTGCCGGGCGGCCGGCGGCGAGTCGGGAGCGAGAATCGTAACATCAGGACTGACTTGCGCGGAGTCGGCCAGCACCGCCGAGGAGTCCGGGACCGCGGCCGCCGAGTCGGGAGCCGGCGGGATCTCGACTTGCTGAGCCGGCAGGACGCCCGGCGCCGCCAGGAACGGTGTCAGCCAGGTCAGGCAGGCAGCGCTCAACACTAGCCGGTGACGGGTCGACCACTGGCGCGAAATCGTCACAATCCAGATCGAGGCTTCATCATGGGCGACGCAATATAGGAAACGCGTCTGCGACGTGAAACAAGAAAAGAAGCCCTCCGGAACCGACCTCACACAGCCCGGCTCCCAGCGGGTTGACCTTCTGAACAAAGGGATGGAGCTGGAAGTCCTCGCCTGAGGTGACTCGAGGAAGGGTCAGAAAATGAAGGTCATCTCGGCCCACGCGCTGATCGCTCGACCGTGGCGGCGGGCCGGTTTGTAATCCATCTGGAGGACCTTCTGGATGAGCCGTTTGTTGAATCCCGCGTTCGGAGTGCGCGGGCGCAGCTCCACCTCGCCGGTCGGCTGACCGTACTGGTCAACCAGCACGCGAATCATGACCCGCATTCCCTTCACCTCCCCGGGAGGGTCCCACTCGGGGATAATGGAGCGCGGCTCGGGCGCGGTCACCCGGAACAGTCCTTCCGAGTCTGCGCCGCCGTCGCCCCGACCAGCCGCGACCGGCAGGCCCGGTCCCACCTGCTGGCCGACGAACCACGTTCCACCGCGAAGGGCTGCAAAGCGCACCGCCAGCTGCTGCTCCGGAGTCAGGTCGACTTCCACCTCAGGGGCGTCGAACTGCGGTACCTTCTCCGGCGGAGGCGGGACGACTATCTGTCGGGGCGGGGCGATGGCAATGGCCTCAATCGCACCGCCACCCGCTGCGGCGAACATGTCGCCGGCCCGTGTACCCGCGGCCACCGTTGTCGGAAGAGGCGGCAGATCCCTGCGCCACAGGTAGAAGACGGCAGCGTGCGCGCCGACGGAGAGCAGCAGACCCCAGCGCAGAGCTACCTTATACTTTCGGCTGTTCCGGCCTGAAGACGGTTGGTACCGACGACCTGCCACGATCGACTCCCCGGCTCCCGTACTGGGTCACGCCCTGCGGGCACGGGTGCTCGACACCCGCGACCGACTGTCCGACGCCTGTTTCTATCTCCGATGCGCCACGCAGGTTCCGCTCTGAAGGTTGCTCGCACCTGGCAGCCGGATCAGATTGCGGCTTCCAACGCGCCGGCGCGCGAATGAGCTGCAGTTCCCCGTCCGGAGCGGGCGGCCGCCGGGGAGGGTGTTGCATGAGGAAGAGAACACCGACTTGGGCGGCACTGACCCTTCTCGCCGCGGGCTGCTGGCGTGTCGGGGAGCCGACCGAGAGTGCCGCCCTGGTCACATGGGCGGCCTATCCCGAGACCGTGGTGGTGGGCCGGCTCTTCTCTTTCGAGTTCGCAGGGCCCGTGAGCCCGAATGCATGCGGCAGGCTCGACACGGCCATCGTCGAGCTGATGGACACGACGGTCCGACTCTCGGCCAGGCGCAGCGTGTATGACACCATGTGTTCCGACAGTCCGGTGAGCTTCTACGAGGCGCGTCCCCTCCGGATTGACCGTTCCGGCCGGTATCCGGTGCTGACAGCGGAGGGGCGGACGCTTGGAGAGCTGGTGGCGGTCGATTCGGGTCGCTTCTCCCTTATGCAGGCCCTCGGGGAAGGTACGGTGGACGAGGCCGGCGGTTGCCTCCTCTTCGGCCCGGGGTGGCTGGGCAATCAGCGCCCCTTCGCGCTGCGCGGCTCTCCGCCCTGGGTGCGCACCACCAGAGCCACCGGCCGACGCGTGTGGGTGAGCGGCGTGCTCAAGGGCTACACCCTGTGCGGCTCGTTCGGCTCGCGACCGGTCATCGTGGTGGACTCGGCGGTGCCCATGGAACTGTCGACGGGGGAGTACTACTGACGCCGGGCCAACGGAGGCGATGATGGTCCTGTACGACGAAAGCGATGTGTCCGGAGGTGCGGTTAACCCGGGACTCGACCGGCGTCTCGCGGGTGAGCTGGACGAGATGCACACTCAGGGCGTCTTCAAGAAGCTGCAGCACATAACGGGTACCCAGGGTCCGGTAATCGAGCTGGAGGGATACGGCGAGACCGTGAACCTGTGCTCAAACAACTATCTGGGCCTGTGCGACGTCCCCGAGATAGTGGCCGCGGTGAGGGAAGGGACCGAGCGGTACGGCGCGGGGACCTCATCGGTCCGCTTCATATGCGGGACCTTCGACATCCACCGCGAGCTGGAGACGCGGATCGCTGACTTTCTCGAGACCGAGGCGGCGATAACGTACACGTCTTGCTGGAACGCCAACGAAGGACTCTTCGCCCCCCTCCTGAATCAGGACGACGCGCTCATCAGCGACGAGCTAAACCACGCCTCGATCATCGACGGGATCCGCCTGTGCAAGGCGAAGCGCCTCATCTACAAGCACATGGAAATGGATTCCCTGGAGCGGGCCTTGCGTGAAGCCTCGGATGCGCGTCACCGCCTGGTGATCACAGACGGAGTCTTCAGCATGGAGGGGGAAATCGCGCCGCTCCCCGAAATCCGGGAGCTGTGCGACCGCTACGACGCGATCATGGCCATCGACGACTCGCATGCTACAGGGGTCCTCGGTGAGACCGGCCGCGGCACCCCGGAGCACTTCGGGATGCACGGGGAGGTAGGCATCATCACGTCCACGCTGGGGAAAGCGCTCGGAGGCATGGCCGGAGGGTTCGTGGCCAGCAGCCGTCCTGTGGTGGAGTATCTGGTCCAACGATCACGGACGCAGCTCTTCACCAACGCCATCGCACCTCACTCGGCCTGCGGGGCCCTGGCGGCGATCGAGCATCTGGAGTCGCATCCGGAGATGGTAGCGAGGCTCAGAGAGAACACCGCGTACTTCAGGGAAAGGCTCACGGGCCTGGGCTTCCGACCGATCGAGGGCGACACGCCCATCGTGCCGGTGATAATAGGTGAAACCTCGGACGCCATAGCCATGAGCTCTCAGCTCCTGAACGAAGGCGTGTTCGTCATCGGGTTCGGTTTCCCGGTCGTGCCGCACGGCGCGGCCCGCATCCGATGCCAGATCTCGGCGGCGCACGAGAGGGAGCACCTGAACCGGAGCCTCGATGCACTGGAGAAAGTCGGAAAGAGGCTGGGGGTGATCTCATGAGCCAGCTCGTAATCGCTCCCTCGATCCTCGCTGCGGACTACGGGCGCCTGGGAGAGCAGGTCCGGGAGGCGGAGGAGGCGGGCGCGTCGTGGTTCCACGTAGATGTGATGGACGGACACTTCGTACCCAACATCTCCATCGGCATACCGGTGCTCGAGTCGTTGCGGGATATATCAGACTCTTTTCTCGACGTGCATCTCATGATCGACAATCCGGAGCTCTTCCTGGACGCGTTTGCCGGAGCCGGGGCGGATCTGATCACGATTCACCAGGAGGTGGCGGTTCATCTCCACCGGGACATTCACGAGATCCGGCGTCTCGGCTGCCGGATCGGCGTGGCCATCAACCCGTCGACCCCGGCGGAACCGCTGGCCGAGGTCCTTTCCCTGGTCGACCTGGTTCTGGTGATGACGGTGAATCCGGGCTTCGGCGGACAGACCTTCATCCGCCAGGCGCTGCGTAAGGTAGAGCGAGTCCGAGCCATGGCGTCCGAGCAGGGACTCCATGACCTCCACGTAGAGGTTGACGGAGGGGTGGATCCCGAGACGGCGCCGGAGGCGGCGCGTGCCGGAGCTGACGTTCTGGTGGCCGGCTCGTCCGTGTTCCGCGGCCCCGGCACCATCCGGGAGAACTACGACGCGATCCGTCGGTCACTTGCGATCGAGGTATAGTTAGTCGGGGTCGGCGGCGGCGAAGGACCCGCGCACAGACCGAAAGGCTGTGAAGGGGCGCGGCCTTCAGGGGGCGCATCCGAATGGCACGGTTGACTGTTCACATCCCGACGCCGCTGCGAGACCTCGCGGGCGGTGCCGCAGAAATGCGGCTGGAAGCCACCACGGTGGATGAGGCTCTGGAACGCATCAGGGAGCGGGAGCCGCTGCTGGGGGCTCGCATCTTCGGCGACGACGGAAGGGTACGGGGGTTCGTCAACATCTTCCTGAACGGCCGCGACATTCGAGAGCTGGAGGCTTCCGGACGGCGCCTCGAAGATCCGGCGGAGCTCACCATCGTGCCGTCCATCGCCGGCGGCCGGCCGGAAGCCCAGCTGTCCCCCGAGGAGGCGCTACGCTATCACCGGCAACTGATCCTGCCCGAGGTCGGGCCGGAGGGGCAGCAGAAGCTCAAGGAAGGCAAAGTGCTGATCATCGGGGCCGGGGGGCTGGGCTCGCCGGCAGCTCTCTATCTGGCGGCAGCCGGGATGGGGCGGTTGGGGATAGTGGACTTCGATGAGGTGGAGATAGCGAACCTTCACCGGCAGATCCTCCACGACACGGAGTCGATGGGGCGGCACAAGGCAGATTCGGCGGCGAGCCGGCTGGGACGGCTCAACCCGGACGTCGAGATCGTTCCCATCCGGACTCGTCTCGACTCCGGGAACGCTCTGGACATCCTGGCCGGGTGGGATGTCGTCCTGGACGGGAGCGACAATTTCCCCACTCGCTACTTGGTGAACGACGCCTGTGTTCTGTCGGGAACCCCGTGCGTGTTCGGGGCTGTCTTCCGCTTCGAGGGGCAGGCCTCCGTCTTCGGACACCGGGGCGGTCCCTGTTATCGCTGCCTGTTCAGGGACCCGCCCCCGCCCGAGCTGGTGCCGAGCTGTGCCGAGGCGGGCGTTCTCGGGGTGCTGCCCGGACTGGTCGGAACGATACAGGCGGCCGAGGCCATGAAGATCATTCTGGGAGTCGGCGAGCCTCTGGTCGGACGCCTTCTCCTGGTCGACGCGAGAAGCATGGAGTTCCGGGAGCTGGAGGTTCGCCGCGACCCCGACTGCGAGGTGTGCGGAGACAGCCCGACCATAACCGGGCTCATCGACTACGAGACGTTCTGCGGACTCGAGCCCGGTCAGGAGTCAGCGGACGGGGGCGCACCGGTCTTCACAGTTCCGGAGATCGGAGTCTCAGAGCTCAAGGCGCGTCTGGATGCCGGTAGTCCAGTCCTTCTGCTCGACGTGCGTGAGGTTCACGAGTGGGCCATCAGCAACCTGGGCTTCGCCGGCGCCCGGCTCATCCCGCTTGGAGAGCTCTTCGCCCACCTTGACGAGTTCGACCCGGAGGCGGATCTCGTGGTGTACTGCCGAACCGGGCACCGAAGCGCGCTGGCCGTTCACTTCCTGCACGACGCCGGAATCCTCGGCGCGGTGAACCTGCGTGGCGGCATCAACGCGTGGGCCACAGAGCTCGACCCGGGAATGACTGCGTACTGAAGGGACAGGGCCGTCGACCCTGGTGGCCGACCATGCTCCGGGCCGCGAGCTGGAAGCGGGCGTGGCGCGGACGACCACCCAGGGTTCTTCAGCGACCTTCTACGCATCCAGCGACACCTGCCTGACTTCCCGCACGGCCTCCAGCTCACGGAGCTCGGCGACCACGCCGGCCGGCAGCGGATCGTCCAGGGCCAGCACCGCGAGCGCCTCGCCGGTCTCCGGATTCCGGGCCTGGTGAAATTCCGCGATGTTGACGCCTGCCGCCCCTACCAGAGTTCCCACCTGACCGATTACCCCGGGGACGTCCCGGTTGCTGACCAGCAGCAGGTTCCCACGCGGTTCGACATCGACGTGGAACGCGCCGATACGGAGGAGTCGCGGATGGCGATCGTTTTCCAAGACTCCGACAACGACCAGTTCGTCCTCGCCATCCGACGCACTCAGTTCAATGATTCCCGCGTAGCCGGTGACGACTCCGATCCGTGCTCGGGTGACCTCGATTCCGCGATCGGCGGCCAGGACCAGTGAGTTGATGAGATTGAGTGGCCCGGCGAGGGACCGGCTGAGGTACCCCTCGACGGCCGACGCGGCGATGAGCCGGAGAACTCTCTCGAGTCCCCCGCCGAAGCGGAGAGCGATCCGACGGCAGCGGCCGTCAGTGAGCTCGGACAGGACCGCTCCGAGCCGCCGGGCGAGATCCAGAACTGGATCTACCCGTGCCCGGTCCACCAGGCCCACCCCAGGCAGGTTCGCGGCCGTGCGGAAGTCACCTTCCAGCAGGGCGTCGCGGACCGACCGGGCTATCTCGACGGCCACCTCGCGTTGCGCCTCCGGCGTCGCTGCCCCGAGGTGCGGCGTGAGCACGACGCCCGGAGCTGATCGAAGCGGGTGATCGGCAGGGAACGGTTCCACGGAGAAGACGTCCAGGGCGGCACCCGCCAGCCGTCCGGCGTGCAGCGCATCGGCCAGCGCGTCCTCGTCGACGACTCCGCCACGAGCGGCGTTGATGAGGATGGCCGACGGCTGCATCCGGGTGAGCTCGTCCGCCCCCAGCAGGCCTCGCGTCTCGTCCGTGAGAGGGACGTGAATGGTGAGGAAGTCCGCCCGTGGCAGCAACTCGTCCAGAGAGAGGAGCTCCGCGCCGAGGTCTGTCGCCCGCTCCGCGGTGAGGAACGGATCGGCAACCAGTACTCGCATCCCGAACGCACGGGCCCGCGGGATGACCTCGCTCCCGATCCTTCCCGCTCCGAGAACCCCTAGCGTCTTGCCGCTCAACTGCGCACCGCGAAACGCTTCGCGCTCCCAGCGGCCCTCACGGACGGACCTGTCGGCCGCCGGGATGCGACGCGCCGCGGCCAGGAGGAGTGCGAGGGAGAGCTCGGCAGTGGAGATGGCATTGCCGACGGGCGCATTCAGGACCGCGATGCCCCGACGAGTGGCCGTCTCCACGTCGATGTTGTCCAGCCCGACTCCGGCCCGGCCTATCACCTCCAGTGAGTCGGCGCTGTCGAGCAGGTCCGCGTCCGCGCGAGTTGCGCTTCGCACGATGAGGCCGGCGGCACCCGCCAGGCTCTCCTTCAGCTCATCTCGCGAGCGTGCAGAGCAGTCCTCCACCACCAGACCGCTCGCCGCCCGCAGGATCTTGAGGCCCTCCTCGGCCAGAGAATCCGCCAGAACAAGCCTCTTCCCGGACATCGCCTTACTCCCGGCAGGCCTCCTCGACTACTTCGCTCAGGACCGTCAGCAGGTCCTCCAACTCGGCGGGCGTATGGTCTCCCATGTGCCCTATCCGGATGGTCGCATCCCTGAGAGACCCGTATCCCGCCGCGATGGCGAAGCCACGTTCCGCCAGCTCGCTCACGATCGCGGGTCCGGACAGGCCCTCCGGAAGCCTTATCGCGGTGACCGTCGGCGAGCGGTAGCCGGCAGGGGCGAGGACGCCGAACCCTCGACCGAGAGCACGGCTCGCCTGCCCTGTCCAATCCCAGGTGCGCCGCGCCATCTCAGCGTGGCGCTCCCACCGGGCCTCGAGCCCCTCCTCGTGGATGCGCCCCAGCTGGCAGGCCAGCGCGTAGAGCAGCGAGACTGCGGGAGTGTTCGTGGTCTGGAACTCCCCCGCCCGCCGCTCGAACTCCGGAAGGTCGAAGTAATAGCTGCGAGCGGGCACTTCTGCCGCCCTCGTAAGGGCGCGCTCCGAAGCCGCCGCGAAGGCGAGGCCCGGAGGGAGCGCGAGCGCTTTCTGCGATCCGGTGAGCAGGAAGTCCAAGTTCCACTCGTCGAACGGCACCCGCACGCCGCCCACCGAGCTGACGCCGTCGACCGCCAGAAGCACTCCCTCGAACTCCTGAACCACCGCGGCGAGTTCTTCCATCGGGTTCAGGACGCCGGTGGACGTCTCGGAGTGGACGAAGGTCACCAGGTCGTACTTCGCGGGGTCGGCGGCCAGGACGTCTCGTAGCTGTTCCGGCGTGTTCGGCCTGCTCCATTCCACGGAGAGCACGTCGGCCGGGCGGCCGCACCGCCTGGCGATCTTATGGAAGCGCTCACCGAAGGCGCCGGCTACGAGGCACAGAATGCGGCGCCGGCTGAGATTCACGACTGCCGCTTCCATGAACCCGGTTGCCGAGGAGGTCGACACGTAGACCGGGCGGCGTGTCTGGAAGATCTCCCGCAGGGCCTGGTCCATCCCTGCCAGAAGTATCTTCATATCCCCGCCGCGGTGCCCGATGACCGGCCTCACCATGGCCTCCAGTACCTCCGGCCGGACCTCCGTCGGGCCCGGCAGAAAGAACCTCCCGAATTGTGCGCCTTCGGGACAGGGTGTGCGTTTCAGCGAGCGGGCGGTGGTACGGGTCGTCGCCATCGGGCTCCATGTTCGGGTTCTGCCTGGCTCAGCACCCGGTCTCCTCCACGCGGGCTTGGCCGGGCGGTCGCCCGGCAAGATCCATCTCCCGCTAGTCCAGAGCAAGATCGCCCTGGTCCGTTCGTGGCGGGACGCGGTCTGATCCCGCTGGACACCGTGCCCGCGCGGCGCGGAGCCACACCCGCACCCGCGCCGGCCGGCCGGCATAAGGCCTCGGATCGGCTCGCCGAACGGTCGACTCTATCCTCCGGGGATCGGCCGCCGCCAGCGCACACACGCCGCTTATGCCCGCGGCCTGGAGAGCGGAGGCGTGCTCCGTACCGACTCCCCTGAGCATGGCCATGCGGGCCTCCCGAACCAGTCTCCGGGTCTCGCCTGCCCCAGTCCCCACCGCACGCCGTAGATCAGGTGGCTCCGCGGCGGCCAGATCCGACACCGATCGGATTCCCGCCGAGCGCAGGCGCCGGAAGACCTCGGAGTCGACACCGGTGATTACCTCCAGGCTCGGCCGCAACGAATCCACGGTGAGACGGTCCGCGCCGAACAGCACTGCCAGGCAGAGAACGCTGGCAGCGGGAATCGCGATTCTGAGGCGCGGCCAGCGCAAGCGCGTGGGGCGGCCCTGCAGGTGCCACCCCGCCACCGCGAGCCCGCCCAGCACGAGCGTCTGGTACATGACGAACGCATCGAGTGCCAGAACCGGGAAGCCGAGGAAACCCGGCAACGGCATCTCGAACAGCTTGGCCGTTTCCAGCCCGGGTACGGTGTAGATCCAGCGGGCCGCGGCCAGCGAGTTGAACAGCTCCCAGACCAGCCCGACGGCCAGACCTCCCAGCAGCAGTCGAACGACCCGCATGTAGTTCCCCCGCGAGAGGTCCCCGAACAGCGAGCGGGTAGGATCCCGGCGGTGGTTCCAGGGCTCGAGGATCAGCGTCGCGGAACCCCAGATGAGTGGGAAGAAAGCGTCGGGCCAGGTCAGGCTCAGCACGACGAACGACGCCCCGAGAGCCAGGAGTGCCCGCAGGTGGCTGCGGCGCACGGCAAAAGGCCGTCCACGGAGGCTAGCCGCCAGCCTCAGATGGGCCATCCAGCGGTAGGCAAGGTACAGGGCAGGCAGGACGGTGGAGAAGGCAAGCACGGTTCCCGCCCAACGCGCCCAGGGGGAGCGCGGCAGGAACACGTAATACCAGTTGGCCAGCCGGAAGTTGGCCAACTCGAACAGGAACCATACCGGCGCCGACCAGCAGAACAGCGATGCGGCGAAGCGAGGGTGGGCGAAGAGCGCCGACCTTCCCTCCCGCAGGGCCAGCGCCGAATCCGCCGCTACAAGAAGGGGAAGCCACGCGAGCTGGTAGAGCCAGGTGTGGAAGGGCTCCGTCCGGATGGCGGCTCCGCCCACGGCTGTAGCCAGACCAAGGAAAGACGCCAGCAGCATGCACTGACGCCCGGTGCGACTCATCCTGATCCCCCTTCCGGAAAGAGATTCCTACCAGGTTGACGACACCGCGTCGCGGAGGAATAATAAGCTCCGCGAGTGGATCAGGTACGCTTCGGCAGGCGCAGCGTGCGGTATTCGCCCGCTAACCGTCGCACATCTCTGGTTCTATGCGCTATCTCGTGATGACATACGTTCCGCCCGAAGAAGTGATCGAGCGGGCCAAGACCTTCTTCGCCGAGAACACGCGGCTCGGCGTAGCGGAGGAACGTTCGGACGCGATCCGGTTCGCCGGGGAGCTCGGCACCGCGAGCTTCAGAGTGGATCGGGAACACGGCCACACGAACGTCCACGCCGAGACGGACCGGGGCGTCGGACTGGACGTGACGGATCTCACGAAGCGGTTCCTGTACTCCCTGGGACACATATGAGCGACGCCGATACTTCAGAAGGGAAGAAAGCCGAAGGCTCATCGGACGTGGTGGTGGTTGTGCGACTGGTCATGCCCGACCGGTGGCTGGAGCACGTCGCCGAGCTCGACGTCTCGACCTCCGTCGGAGCGGCGAAGGCGCTCGGCCTCCGCTCCATGCTCCTTCGCTCCGGAGACGATCCGGAGGACTACTACGTGGAATATGCCGAGCGGCGTGTGCGCGACGAGTCGATCACGCTTGCCGAGTTGGGCTTCCGGGGACGCGACATCCTCTCGATCCGCGCGTACGACCTCGGCCATTCCAGACGCTTCGTCGGCTAGCCCCGGTACCAGCGTGTCGTTCCGCCACGGGAAGTCGAGCTCTCCGGCCCGTGCCGGCTCAGGTACGAGCGGGTCTCACGCACCACGAATCCGGACAGCAGCAGCAGACCCACCAGGTTGGGGAACGCCATCAGTCCGTTCATGATGTCGGAGATCATCCACACCACGTCCAGCTCCACCATGGACGCCACGGCGATGACCGTTATGAAGAGCAGCCGATAAACTGGAATCGCCTTCACTCCGACAAGGTACTCGAGGTTCCGCTCGCCGTAGTACGACCAGCCGAGGATGGTGCTGAAGGCGAAGAAGCTGAGACATATCGCCACTATCCACTGCCCGTACACGCTCGGAAGGCCCGTGCTGAAGGCAAGCTGGGTCAGCTCGGCCCCGTCGAGACCGCTCTCCCACGCCCCGGTGCACAGTATGGCGACTCCGGTGAAGCTGCAGACGACGATGGTGTCGATGAAAGTCTGCGTCATGGAAATCAGGGCCTGCCGCACGGGCTCTCGGGTCTGCGCCGCAGCCGCCGCTATCCCTCCCGTCCCCAGGCCCGACTCGTTGGAGAACACACCGCGCGCCACTCCGTTGCGGATCGCGGCCGCGACCGTGAAGCCGACCGCGCCTCCCGCGGCCGCCCGGCCACTGAACGCACCCTGGAAGATGAGCCGGAAGGCATCCGGGACTCCGTCCAGATTCAGCAGGATGATCAGCCCCGCCGCGCTCATGTACAGGACTATCATCAGCGGCACGAACACGCCCGTGAAGCGGCCGATGGACTTGATGCCTCCCAGGATGACGACGGCGGCCAGCGTCGCCGTTACGAGGCCGACGGCCGTCCTCGAAACTCCGCCCGCGTTGCTGACTGCTACGGCCACCGAGTGGGACTGCACCCCGTTCCCGATGCCGAAAGCGGCAATCGCGGCGAACAGGGCGAAGGCCATCGCCAGAACTCTGCCCAGCTTCCCCCACCGGATTCCGTTCTCCAGGTAGTACATGGGACCGCCCGACTTCTCTCCTCGGGCGTCCGTCTCGCGGAAGCGTACCCCGAGCACAGCCTCGGAGTACTTTGTCGCCATGCCGACCAGCCCGGTAATCCACATCCAGAACAGCGCACCCGGGCCACCGGCAGCGATCGCGGTAGCCACTCCCACTATGTTGCCGGTCCCTACCGTGGCGGCCAGGGCGGTCATGAGCGCCTGGAAGTGTGAGATGTCGCCGTCTGCGCCCGCCTCCCGTCGCTTCACCAGCGCGAGGTAGAGAGCGTTTCCCAGTTTTCGGAATTGCAGGCCGCGAAGCAGGAAGGTTAGATATACGCCGGTACCGACGAGCAATATGATCAGTGGGACCCCCCACACGGCGTCGCGGACCGAAGTAATATGTTGGACGAGTTCGGCGTCGGCCGCCGCTTGGACAGCCAGGGTCAGCGAGAACGCGGTCATGTCGCCTCGAGCTCGAGAAGGAAGTTCAGAGTGCACGACAGGTTAGGCAGACGCAGTCTGAACAGTCAATCCGGCTGCCGTCGGGGCGGTGTCACTCCAACCGAGACGCGGGACCCGTGAGCGAAGAGCTGCAGTCCGCCGAGATCGTCTCCCATCTCGGTTACCGAGAGACGCCGGAGATCCTGACCTCCGTGGCCGCCGCCGTCGATCGTGGTCACAACCTGGCCCTGCTGGCAGGAGAGGGCTCGGGCAAGGAGGCCGTGTTCGCGGTGGCCGTGGCGAGGGACTGCGACCCTTCCGCCGATGTGGTTCAGGCCATCGTGCTCGTGCCCACGCGTGAGAGAGGCGTGCGTACGGCAGCCGCCATCTACCGAGGAGTGCGCGCGGGAGGCCTGCGAGTGCTGGCACCGAATGTCGGGAGCGAAGGCAGGCTGGATCTCCCTCCCGACTGCGGTGCTCACTGCCTGGTAGCCCGTCCCTCTCAGCTGCTTCCCGAGGTTCGGACCGGTCGGCTTCCCCTCTCGGCGCTTCGCCTGCTGGTCGTGGACGGCGTCGCCGATCTGGTGGCGTTGGACGAATGGTCGTCCGTCGAGCCGATCCTGGACACGCTGGCGCCGGAGGCGCGCAAGATAGTGGTCAGCCGCCGGGCGGACGGGGTGTTCGACGACCTGCTCCAGCGGCAACTGCCGCGGGCCCGGCGGTGGCCGGAGGAGCTGTTCGGAAGCGCAGGCGAAGGGGAGGGCGTCCGCGAGGCGCCGGTGCTCGCCGTCGGAGCGGCGGCGCCTGCCGGAACTCGCCTCGCCCTTCTCGAGCAGTGCGTGCGCCAGGCACGGACCAGGGGAAGTGTGAGGATCGAGTGTCGCGATGAGCGCTCGGCCGCCACGGTTGCGGCGGCTTTGGGCGGGATGGGGCTTTCGGCGGACGAACCCACCGGGACAACGGTGATGGTGGGAGATACCACGGAAGGTGGCGCGGCGGCGGTCGCATTCGGACTTCCCGATTCGCTGGCCGCCCTGCAGTCGGAGCTGGCGGCGGCCGAGCGAAAGTTCGCGATCATCGACTCGGCTCATGTCGTGCAGCTGGAGCTTCTTGCACGCAGGGCAGGGTGGACTCTACGGCACCTCTCCGGCGTACCGTTGGCGGAGGAGCTGGATCCGCTGTCGGTGTTCCGGCACCGCGTGCACAGGCAGATCGAGCGCGCGGGAACGGAGGCGGAGCTCCTCGTCCTGGAGCCGCTCCTGCGAGAGTACGGTGCGCTCGCCGTCGCAGGCGCCCTCTCTTCCCTGCTCCGCCTGAGGCCGGATGCAACCAGACAGGTGAAGCCGTGGCCGGATGCGGAAGCCGCCTCGGGAGGAAAGGGTGCCCGCCGTCAGGCGCCGTCTCACCGCGGAGCCCGGCCGGCCTGGTCGCGGATATTCATCGGAGTGGGCCAACGGGACGAGGTGAGAGCGGCCGATCTCGTAGGAGCGATCACCGGGGAGACGGGCGTCGCTGGAGCGCAGATCGGCAAGATCGACATCCGCAACAACTTCTCGCTGGTGGAGATCGACTCACAGGTAGTGGACGATGTGATCCGCCGGCTCCGCGGAACATCGGTCCGCGGGCGTCAGGTAGCGGTTCACCTCGACCGGGAGGGTTGATCAGGCGGGAGGAGTGCCGCCCTCGACCCCCGCCGAACCTTGACGCGGCCGCAGCCCTGCCTCAGCGACGGGCCAGGCCGTCTCTCAGCGGCCTGCCGGGCCTGAAGCCGACCGAGGCGCTGGCGGAGATCCGGATCGGCTCCCCGGTGCGGGGATTGTGGCCGAGTCGCTCCTTCCGGCGCCGTGGCTCGAAGACACCGAACCCGGTGATCTGAACCTTCCGGTTACGCCTCAGAACCCTGACGATCACACCATCATCCGGGTCGAACAGCGCCTTCACGACCTTTCGAGCTTCTGCCCGGGACAGCCCGGTTCTCCTGGCGAGCGCGGCTACGAGTTCGGTCCGGTTCATGGTCTTCACCTCCACGGGCAAAGGCTGCTGAAGAGAATTACCATACGGGAATCAGGCTATGGCAGACGGGACGCTGGCGACAGTCGGCGGGCATCCGGAGACACACTTACTGGCCGCCGGGGGCGGCCATATATTCCCAGCATGAAGCCACGTGAGTTGTCCGGCGGCCCCACATGAGGGTGTTCCTCCGCCGCTTCCTGTGGGTTCTCGCCTTGAGCGCAGGGCTCGTCGCGGCCGGTACCGTCGGCTTCCTCCAGTTTCCCGGATGGACCTTCTCCGACGCCCTGTACATGTCGGTCATCACGCTGTCGGCCGTCGGCTATCAGGAGGTTCACGAGCTCACGGACGCGGGCCGTGCCCTGGCCACCGCGCTCCTGGCAGGTGCATCACAATGATGGGGCTGTGGTTCGCCCTGCTCACGTCCGCCATCGTCGAGATGGATCTCGCGCACGTTTTCAGGATCCGACGCACAATGAAGAAGATCGGCGACCTCAGTGACCACTTCATCGTCTGCGGTGCCGGCCGCACAGGCCGCCAGGTGATCCGTGAGCTCATGACGGCACGAGAGCCGCATGTCGTAGTGGAGCGTGACCCGGAGCACGCCGAAAGCTTCCGGGGAGAGTACCCGGAGTCTCCGGTGCTGGAGGCGGATGCCACCAGGGACGAATCTCTGGTGGAGGCCCGGATCGGCACGGCCCGCGGTCTGGTCGCGTGTCTCAGCGGCGACACGGACAATCTGTTCGTGTGCCTGAGTGCGAGAGATCTGCAGCCCAACCTCACCATCGTCGCACGGGCATTCGACGAGCAGACGATGCAGAAGCTGTACGTGGCTGGAGCCGACCACGTAGTGAGTCCCAATCTGACGGGTGGAAGTCGCATGGCCGCTATGCTGCTCCGGCCGCAGGTGGTCTCGTTCCTGGATGTCGCCACTCAGGGGGAGGGCCTCGAGCTTCGCCTGGAGGAGGTGCGAGTGCCGTCGGGGTCGGCGATCGCCGGGCAGAAGCTCTCCGAGTCCAAGATCCCGCAGAAGACGGGCCTCATAGTGATCGCCGCGCGGCACCTGGATGACAGGGGACGGGACGGACCGTGGGTCTACAACCCGGGCCCGGAAGAGGAGATCCTGCCGGGTGACGTCCTCATTGTGATGGGAAGCGCGGACCAGATCCACATGCTCCATCGGACCACCGGCGCCTGAGAGAGCTCAATCCTCCTTCCCGCCGGGATCCCTGGCCATCCGGCGCTTGAGCTCCCGCAACTGGAGCTCCGCCAGTTCCTCCGGGTCGATCGTACCCTCGGGTTCCCCGTACGCGCCATCGGCCTCGCCCTTCTCGTCGAGCTCAAGGTCTACCTCTCGCCGGGCCGCGCCAAGATCATCCTCGCGGCCAATTGCCTCCGCCATGCGGTCGAACTCGTCCACGCTCGAATGGCCGGAGCCACGGAGGCTCTCGGTAGCGCCGGCCCGACGGGCCTGGATTTCCAGGGATTCGCTACGGGCCATCGCTGCCTTCAACTGCGCCGTCATGTCACTGACCGTCTGACGCTGGAGGGCGAGCTCGGCCTCGGCAGCCTCGATCTTCTGGTCGCAAACCTCGACCCGGGTGCGGTGGCGGGCCTCGAATTGGAGTGCCACCTCCACCGT
The DNA here is from genome assembly GCA_039589295.1 of Gemmatimonadota bacterium. Taxonomy (GTDB): domain Bacteria; phylum Gemmatimonadota; class Gemmatimonadetes; order Palauibacterales; family Palauibacteraceae; genus JBDGYE01. The sequence goes on from JBDHHR010000025.1 coordinate 17,801, forward strand.
CTCCTGGTCGTCGATCGCCAGGGCCTGCTGCGCGCGGCGGTGGCAGTCTTCCGCGCTCTCCAGTTCACGGGCGCGGGCCCCCTGCAGCGAACGAATCTGCTGCTCGAGCTCTGGCAGGCGGGCCTTGCTCTCGATCAGCTCCTCGCGCATCGCCGCCAGGAGCTTATGAAGGTCGCCGCCAGCTCCGCCTCCGGAGCGGGATTCAAGCGCCGACAGGGCCGAGTCCAGGGCCTCTTTGAGCTTGCGGAACATGAGCTTCAGTCTAACTCGCGATTCGAGGTCCCGTCCACCTCGACCTGCCGCGGGGCCGGGCACGCATATATTGGAGCACATTCGGTAGGATTCAAGTAGGCAGCCGAAGACGTAACAGGAGCACGGCTATGCGCGACAGGTCCGAGGCGGGCAGCTCAGGAGCGGCCGTGGCTGAGGCGGCCCCGCGCGTGGAGGTGTACCGCGTCGAGGGAATGCACTGCGGTGCCTGCAGCGCTGCGGTAGAGCGCTCCCTGAACCGCATCGACGGGATCGAAGTCGCCGTGAGCCTTCCCGCCGAGACCGCGACCGTCCGCTTCGTCTCCCGTGATGTCGGCTTAGAGGAGTTGCGGATGGCTGTCGAAGGCGCAGGGTACCGACTGGAGGCGCCAGCCCCCGCCGAGGACCGGGCCGAGAGAGAGCGGAAGCGGCTGCAGCGCGAGGCGCGGCGGGTAAAGCTGGCCGGCCGAAGAATGATCACGGCCTGGGCGCTGACGATCCCGATCATGGTGTGGATGATCCCGGAGATGTTCTTCGCGGTCGCGTGGCCCAGCCGGCGACTGTTCGACGTAGGGCTGGTCGTGCTGGCCTTCCCGGTGCTCTTCGGACCCGGAGGCGGGACGTTGCGGAGCGGCGTCGCCGCCGTCCGCCACCTGCGTCCGAACATGGATACCCTGATCGCGCTCGGAAGCGGCGCGGCGGTACTGAGCGGTCTGGCCAGCGTGACTCACCATTTCGGTCTCATGCCGCCCGTGATGAACTACGCCGGTGTGGGAGCGATGATCATGGCCATCCATCTCACGGGCCGCTACGTGGAGACCAGGGCCCGGGGCCGAACTTCCGCGGCTATCCAGAAACTGCTTTCGCTGGAGGCGCGGACCGCTCGCGTGGTACGGGACGGCGAAGAGGTGGAAGTGCCGATCTCCGGGGTCACGGTCGGGGACATCATGGTGGTCCGGCCAGGGGAAAAGGTCCCGACCGACGGAGAGGTAATCGCCGGAAACAGTGCGGTGGACGAGTCGCTGGCCACCGGCGAATCCATGCCGGTGGACAAGGCGGAGGGCGATCTGGTCGTCGGTGCCACCATCAACCGCCAGGGCGTATTGCGGGTACGCGCGACGGGAGTGGGTGAGGACACGTTCCTCGCAGGCGTGGTGCGCATGGTCGAGCAGGCCCAGGGCAGCAAGGTCCCCATACAGGAGTTCGCGGACCGGGTAACGGTGGTGTTCGTCCCGGTGGTCCTGGCCGTCGCGCTCGGCACGCTGGCTGGCTGGCTGTTTTTTCCGGTCTTCTTCCACAGCGTGATCGTTCGGGCGGCTCAGTTCATTCCGTGGGTACAGCCGGGTCTCGACAGCGTGTCGCTGGCGGTCTTCGCCGCCCTGGCGGTCCTGGTCATCGCGTGTCCTTGTGCGCTGGGCCTGGCCACGCCGACGGCGCTCATGGTAGGTACGGGAATGGGCGCCGAGCACGGCGTCCTTATCCGTGATGGCGCGGCAATCCAGACTCTGGAGTCGGCCGACGTGGTTGTTCTGGACAAGACCGGCACGGTGACCCGCGGCGAGCCGGCGCTGACCGACGTCATCCTTGCACCGGGGTGGTCGGAGGAGGAGTTGCTTCGGCTGGCCGGCTCCCTGGAGCGCATGTCGGAGCACCCGTTGGGGAAGGCGGTGGCGGCCGCCGCTCGCGAGCGTGAGCTGGAGCCCCTGGAAGTGAGCGGGTTCCGGGCGCTTACCGGCCTAGGCGTCGAGGGAACTGTGGGCGGGCGACGGGTCCTTATCGGCAGGCAGCGGCTGCTGGCGGAGCGCGGGGTCTCGCTGGAGGGCATGGATCAGCCGGCCCTGGCGCTGGAGACGGAGGGTAGAACGGTCATGCTGGCCGTCGTGGACGGACGGCCGGCCGGGCTGCTGGCGGTGGCCGATCAGATCAAGGAAGACAGCCGCCAGGCGATCGAACGGCTGCGGGAGTTGGGCCTGCGGACTGTGATGCTCACCGGCGACAACGAGCGAACGGCGCGGGCCGTGGCCCGGGCGGTAGGCATCGACGAGGTGCGCGCCGACCTCCTGCCCGACCAGAAAGTCGAGGTCATCCGCCACCTCCAGTCGGCGGGCGAAGTTGTGGCCATGGTCGGCGACGGCATCAACGACGCGCCCTCCCTCACGCAGGCAGACGTGGGCATCGCGATAGGCACGGGCACCGACATCGCCATCGAGTCGGCGGACCTCACGCTTGTAGCGGGAGATCTGCTGGGGGTGGTCCGGGCGGTGCTACTGGCGCGCGCCACGTTCCGGAAGATCCGCCAGAACCTGTTCTGGGCATACTTCTACAACACAATCGCCATCCCCGTGGCGATACTGGGACTCCTTCACCCGATCCTGGCCGAGGCGGCCATGGCGGGCAGCTCGATCACGGTGGTGTCGAACGCCAACCGACTGCGGAAGGCCCGCATCAGCCCCCGATGATCTCCCTCGCCCGCTCGGCCTCGGTCTCCAGCAGGCCATCATGCATTTCGTACTCCGGCCGGCCCGAGACCAGGCCCGCCGGCAAAGCACCGAGAAAGCGCTCGTAGGCTGAGCGCCGGGCCGCCTGATCTCCCCTCTGCTCCGCGATACGGGCCACCAGGACCAGCCCCAGAAGGTGATCCGGGTCGGCCGCCAGCAGGGCGCTCGACTCGGCCGCGGCCGCTTCGGGGTCGTCCATCACGAGCTGCAGGAGACCCCGGTGAAAACGAGCATCGAGGTCCGATTCCTCCGGCGGCAGTGCGGCGTAGGCCTGGATGGCCATGCCGGCGAAGAACTGGGCCCTCGCGTGATCGCCGGCCTCATCCGTGCTCATGGCGCGGTCGTAAAGACGATCGGCCGCTTCGCGCGGCGACATGCTCGCCAGCTCCACCGCGCTGGGCATTCCGGACGCGGGAGGGCCACCTGCCGGCGCCCCGCCTCCTTGGCTCTCGATCACCGCCCCCGTCGGAGGCATTCCGGGAGCCCGCGTCGCCGCCTGCCCCCTAATGAACAGGGTGATGGCCACGGCGAACGCTGCCAGAGCCAGTCCGGATAACACCCAGGGTAGGTAGGCGGTGGCCGGCTTGACCGGTCGGTTGCCCGTCGGTTCGCCACACTGGCCGCAGTACAGCGCTCCGGCCTCGTAGCCGGCGCCGCAGGCCGCACACCGCCGGGGAGCCCCTGTCAGAGCCGCCCCGCACCGGGCACAGAACTTTCCCTTCTCCTCACTGCCACACTCTGGACACCTCATGCCGTTTCCTCTCTCGTACTTCCAGGTCGCTTGCGATCCGCCACCGGCACGTTGCGGAGCGATTCGGCTAGGCGCCGAACTTGCCCAATCGCCCCGCGCGGGCTGCTGCCAGCGGCATCAGATGACACCCGCGCACGAGTCCCAGGGAGCCCCGAGCGCATTCCGCCTCCCCGAACCCGTTGAAACCATAGGATTGGCTGCTCCCCCGCCCCGGACCGCCCGCGATGAGGAAAGGCACGGGATGCGAGCTGTGGTTCCGCATCACGGCCGGCGTCGAATGGTCTCCGGTGACGACCGTCACGCCTGCTCCGGCTTCCGTGAGGCGAGGCAACAGCGCGTCGACCTGCTCTATGATCCGCACCTTGCCCTCGAAGTCGCCGTCCTCTCCCGCCTTGTCCGTTCCCTTCACGTGCAGGAAGAAGAAATCGTACTCGTCCAGCTTGCCGCGGAAGGTATCGGCCAGGGCGGCCAGCGTGTCCTCGACCGTAATGGCATTCATTCCCACCAAACGGGCCACCCCGCGGTACATGGGGTAAGCCGCCACGGCCAGCGACCGCATGCCGAACACGTCGGGGAAGCGTGGCCAGTCCGGAAGTTTCGAGAAGCCGCGCAGGAGCACCATGTTGGCCCGTGGCTGGCCGGTCAGAACCTCCGGAACCCGCGCCAGCCAAGCGCGTACGGCTCTGGCCGCCGGTTCGGCTGCGGAGGTCTCAGCGCGAACGGGAAGAGGAGGAACGCCAGCGCTCTCCGGATCTGTGCCTCCGATCTCCGAGCCGGATGGCTCGTCGCAACGCACCACCAGGAGGAACCGGTGCTCCTTCACGGGCCGGACGAACAGCCGTGCTCCATCCACATCGATTCCGGACAGCAACTCGCATACGGGCCCGGCCTCGTCGCTCGGAATACGCCCGGCACGGCGATCCACTACCCGTCCGTTCGCGTCCACGGTACACAGATTGCCCCGGGCGGCCACGTCTCCGGGCTCCAGAGGGAACTCGACTCCCAGCGCCTCCAGCACCCCACGGCCGATCCGGTAGCGCAGAGGATCGAAGCCGAACAGCGCCAGGTGCCCGGGTCCGCTTCCCGGAGTAATCCCGGGCGCGACCGGCAGGTGCAAGCCCGTGTCTCCGGCAGCGGCGAGGGCGTCCATGTTGGGCGTGCGTGCCGTCTCCAGCTCCGTGGACCCACCGGGCTCGAAGGGCAGCCCACCGAGTCCGTCGAGGACCAGCAGCAGTATCTTGTCGCCGTCGGGCTTCGAGAGACCCGCGAGATCACGCAGATCCACTTTCGCCTCCTGTACGCTTCTGGGCGGTCGTTCCGGGCTGCGAACATAGGCGTCGGGCTCCCGGCTTTCCAGAACCGGCGGCGGACCATCGCGCCCGCGGCCGGCAAAGCTTGCGTCGGGCGCCTCGATATGGCATAACCTCCTGCGTCAACAGGCATCCCGGAAGATCCTGGAGGGGCACCGTCGAAGGAGAAGGCAAGCATGTCTGGGTCCCGAATCGAGCGGTGGATGGGATTGTGGGTGGCAGCGGTCGTGGTCGGCGCGTGTGCATCCGGGAGCGGCAGCCAGGGAATCGCCCGTGGACCCTCGAGAGACGCCATAGTCATACGGGTGGCAGCGCCGGTGGACACGGTCATTCAACGGGCGTGGGAGGTCCTGCGGAACGACGAAGTAATGGCGCGCTCGTTCCGTCGCCTGGCCGACGACACGGCGAACGTAGCCCACATGGAAAGCGATTGGATCTACGTGCCTAACGTGATCCAGTCGGCGACCTTCGGCCATCTTTCCGAAAGGGAAAAGTGGATCAAGCTGCTGTTCTGGGCCCAGCCGGAGAGGGGCGGCACGTTGCTCTACATCGATGCGCTGTTCAACCCGACGGACCTGCCGTCCGAACCCGCCCAATGGCAGCGGATGAGGTCGGTCCCTGGAGCCCACCCGGCGTGGCAGTATGTCGAGGTGATGGGCACCAACCTGTCCCGCCGACTGCGCGGAACGGCCGACGAGGAAGGCGGCTAGAGGCTGACGCCACGAAGCCTGGTGAAGGAGTAGAGGAGGCCGCGGATTCCATCACAGCATAACCACCGGATCGCCCTGCAGTTGGACGGTCTCTCAAAGCGATTCGGGTGGAACTGGGCGCTTCGCGATGCCAGTGCGCGCGTGGAGAAAGGGACGACTCTGTGCCTCGTCGGCCCGAACGGCGCCGGCAAGACGACCCTCCTGAAGCTCGTCGCGACGCTCCTGCGACCTTCGGCGGGTGACGCCATGGTCGCGGGTCGCTCCATCCGGCGGGCTCCAGACGAGATCCGGCGGCGGACCGGTCTCCTCACTGCTCAGGGCTACCTGTACGACGACCTGACGGCCGACGAAAACCTGTACTTCACCGCGCGGATGGCCGGTCTGAGGGCGAAGCGCGGAGAGGCGGGCGAGGTTCTGGAGCGCGTAGGCCTGTCGTCGGTGGCCGACCAGCGAGTGCGCACTTTCTCCACCGGGATGCGGAAGCGTCTCGCTTTGGCTCAGCTCCTGATCCGGCCGCTGGAGCTCGCCCTGTTGGACGAGCCGTATGCAGGCCTCGACGCGCAGGGGATTGCCCTGGTGGACGAGGTGGTGCGGGAGTACCGGGCAGCCGGCACAACGGTTGTCGTGGCCTCGCATCAGGATGGCGAGGCCGTGCGCGCCGCGGAGCTGAAGGGAGTCCTGCGCGGCGGACGACTGCAGCTTCTGCGGAACTCCGAATCGCTGGCCGAGCATCTGTCGACGGGGAGCCCGGGAGGGACGGGAGCGGAAGGCGCCGTCCCGGAACCGGAGGAGCTCTGAATGGATGTCCTTCGCCGCGCCTGGGCAATCGTGTGGAAGGATCTGCTGATCGAGGCGCGCACCAAGCAGAGCTTCAACGCCATGGTGTTCTTCGCGGCGCTCGTCCTGTTCATCTTCAGCTTCGCACTCGGGCCGGACACAGAGCTCCTTCGCCGGGTTGCGGGTGGTCTGCTATGGGTAGGCATTACGTTCACCGGCGTCCTCTCGCTGAGCCGCACGTACCAGAGCGAGGAGACCAGCGGCGGGCTCGAGGGACTCCGCCTTTACCCGGGGGATGTGCGGTCCATCTATCTGGGCAAACTGTTCGGCAACGTCATCCTTCTTCTGCTGGTGGAAGCCGTCCTCTTCCCGGCGGCGGGCATTCTCTTCCAGCTGGAGTTGTGGCCGCACGCCGCCCCGCTTACGGCGATCGCTCTGCTGGGCACTATCGGCTTCTCGATCATCGGCACGTTCTACGCGGCTCTGACGGTTAACCTCAGGGCGCGAGAGGTCATGCTGCCTCTGCTCCTGTTTCCGGCCCTGGTTCCGGTGCTCCTGGGGGCGGTCAACGCGACGATGCTGGTGACCACCGGAGACGCCATGGGCGAGATCGACCCGTGGATTCGCCTTCTCGTCGCCTTCGACGTAATCTTCTTCGTCATCTGCACCTGGATATTCCCTATCGCGTTGGAGGAATGAGAGTTGGCATCGAAATCGGGCATTGAGAGGTTCGTGGGTTGGACCGCTCTGCTGACTATCGCTGGCGGAAGCGTAGTCGGCTTGCGTGTGGTTCCGGCGGATGCCGCCATGGGAGATGTGCAGCGCCTGATGTACGTCCACGTCCCCACAGCGTGGCTGGCCTTTCTGGCTTTCCTCCTGGTCTTCGTCATGAGCGTCCTGTACCTCATCCAGCGCGATCCCCGCTGGGACCGCGTTGCGGCGAGCTCAGCGGAGATAGGCGTGGTGTTCACCGCGCTGACCCTGGCGCTAGGGATGATGTGGGGCAAGCCGACCTGGGGCGTATGGTGGACGTGGGATCCCAGGCTTACGACCACGGCGATTCTGCTGGCCATCTATGTGGGATATCTGGCCATCCGGGGATTCGCCGACGATCCGGAGAAGCGGGCGCGCTGGGCGGCGGTGGTGGGAATCATCGGGTTTGCCAACGTTCCCATCGTTTACCTGTCGGTGGTGTGGTGGCGCACCCTGCACCAGCCGCCATCGAGCCCGCGCTCGGTATCCCCGGAGATTCTGTGGACCCTCATGCTGAACCTGGCGGCGTTCACGCTGGTATACGCGTACCTGATGATGCGCCGTACCCGGCTGGCGGCCCTGGAGGGGAAACTCGAGCAGCGAGTGGCGTATCATGGCTAAACCGACGCTGGGTTTCGTCGTCTGGGCCCTGGCACTGATCGTGCTTACAGTCTATGCCACCGGGGCTGGGATGCAGAACCGCGGATTCGTCATCGCCGGCTATGGGCTGACCTGGGGAACACTTCTGTGGTACGCACGGCGGCTCGATCGACGAGCCGCCGCGACGAAGGGGGCCCTCGACCGTCTGGCTGAAACATCTGGCGGGTAGCTCTCCGTCGACTGGGACAGGATGTCACATATGAAAGGCACAACGAAGGTGTGGGCCGGCTTGGGAGCGGTGGCGATCGTTGGAGCCATCGGGCTGCTGATAGCGGGCGGGCTAAGCGAAAACGTGGTCTACTTCCTGACTCCGAGCGAACTCCACGCTCGCGGGCCGGAGATCGTCGACCAGCCGCTGCGGCTGGGAGGACAGGTCAAGCCGGGCTCGAAGAGGTGGAACGCGGAGACACTGGACCTGCGATTCGTGGTGAGCGACAGTATCGGCGAGGTCGAGGTTCGGAGCACCGGCGCGCCACCCGTCATGTTCAAGGAGGGAATCGGCGTGGTGGTCGAGGGTCGCTACCGCCGGGAAGGGGTCTTCGAGGCCACGAACCTCATGGTCAAGCACTCCAACGAGTACGAGGCTCCTCACGGCGACGAGTCTCCCCGGGAGATGTACGAATCGCTGGTGAAGCCGGAAGGGTCATCCTGAGGCGGCCATGCTGAACATCATAGGCACTGCCGCCATCACGGCGGCGCTTCTCGGGGCCCTGGCCATGGCGGTGGCGGGTCTGGCGGGTGGGTTTACCAGGCGGCCGGCGCCCATTCGGGCGGCCCGGTATGCGGCGTACCTCAGCCTGGGCGCGATGGTCGTGGCGCTGGTCGCCATGGAAGTGGCTCTGCTCACCCACGACTTCAGCGTAGAGTACGTCGCGAGAGTGGGCAGCCTGGAGACCCCTCCCTATTATACGGCGATCTCCCTGTGGAGCAGCCTGGAGGGATCCATCCTGTTCTGGGGGGGGATCCTCGCCGGCTATACGGCCCTTGTCGCGTTCGTGAACCGACGGTCCTCCTCCCGGCTGGTTCCCTTCGCCACCGGCGTAATGGGAATCGTGGGGCTCTTCTTCTTCGGCCTGCTGGTCAGCGTGGCCAACCCCTTCGGTGAGGTGTTCCCGGTGCCCGCCAACGGTCCGGGCCCGAACCCGCTCTTGCAGAACCACCCTCTGATGGGACTGCACCCGCCCATGCTTTACTTCGGTTACGTGGGCATGACGGTGCCGTTCGCCTTCGCCATCGGGGCGCTCCTCAGCGGTAAGCTGGACCAGGAGTGGATCCGGTCCACCCGGCGGTGGACGGTGGCGCCGTGGGCGTTCCTCTCAGTGGGCATCGTAGCCGGAGCGTGGTGGTCCTACGAGGTCCTGGGCTGGGGCGGCTACTGGGCGTGGGATCCGGTGGAGAACGCCTCGTTCCTGCCGTGGTTGACGGCCACCGCCTTTCTGCATTCGGTGATGGTGCAGGAACGGCGGGGCATGCTGAAGACCTGGAACCTGAGTCTGATAATCGGGACTTTTCTCCTGACCCTCCTGGGGACGTTCCTGACGCGATCCGGGATCCTCGACTCGGTCCACGCGTTCACCGAGGGCGTGATCGGTCCGCTCTTCCTGGCCTTCATCGCCCTGGTGCTCATCGTATCCCTGGTGCTCATCGCCTGGCGGTCCGATCGCCTGCACGCACCCGGGCAGCTCGACGCCGTAGTATCCAGGGAGAGCTCGTTCATCCTCAACAACCTGATCTTCGTCGCCTTCACCTTCACCGTGCTGTTGGGCACGACCTTTCCGCTGGTGGTTGAGGCGGCCAGCGGCAACCGGGTGAGCGTCGGTCCGCCGTACTTCAACATGGTGACTGTCCCCCTGGGCCTGGCCCTGCTGTTCCTGATGGGTGTGGGCCCTGCCCTGCCGTGGCGGCGAACGACCGCTGACAAGCTGCGGCGGTCGTTCTGGCTACCGAGCCTGACCGGGGTGGTGGTTCTGCTGCTCGCACTCGCGTTGGGCGTGAGGCGGATCTACCCCCTGCTGACGTTTGCCTTCGCCGGCTTCGTGCTGACAACCATCGTGGAGGAATTCCGCAAGGGAGTCGCGGCCCGCCGGCGCATATCGGGCGTGTCGACGCCGCGGGCCCTGGCGCAGATCCTCACTCGGAACAGTCGCCGGTACGGCGGCTACATCGTCCACACCGGCATCGTCATCGTCATCGTGGCGCTTGCCATATCCGGAAGCTGGCGCTTCGAGCGCGAGGTAACGCTGCAGAAGGGTGAAGCGATGCTTCTGGGCGACTACGGGGTGCGGTTCGACGAGGTGTGGGCCCGCGAGGAGGAGCAGCGGTTCGTGGTGGGGAGCGGTTTCACCATCTTCCATCGAGGGGAAGAGGTAGGGACGCTGCACCCCCGATTGAACTACTATCCCAACTCGCAGCAGCCCATAGGGACCCCGGCGGTCCGCTCGACGTTGAAGGAGGACCTGTACCTCACCCTCATGGCTTTCGACTCCGAAGAGGGATCGAGCGCCACGGTGCGGGCCATAGTCAACCCGGGCGTGCCCTGGCTGTGGATCGGCGGGATGATAGTCGCGCTCGGAGCGATAATGGCGGTGGCGCCGCAGCGCGGACGCGGGAGGCCCGACGTCGTCCTCACCTCCGCACAGACGGGAGTGGAGGTCGACCTGCCGGAAGAGCAAGCCGTACCCGTATGATGAGGCGGGGGCAATGAAGAGGAAGATCCGCTGGCTGCTCCCTCTGGTGGCCATCCCGATTCTGGGATTGCTGGCCTTCGGGCTGACACGAAACACGTACGTGCTGCCGACCCCCCTCGAAGGAATGGCGGCGCCGGGGTTCCGGCTGGAGACGATCTCCGGGGACAGCGTGAGCCTCGCCGACCTGCGTGGCAGAGTCGTCGTGCTGAATTTCTGGGCTTCGTGGTGCGTTCCGTGCCGGGCGGAGCACGGCGTCCTGAAGCTTTCCCAGGCGACCTACGACCCATCCGAGGCGGTGGTCCTCGGAGTCATCTACCAGGATACGAAGGAGAACGCTCTCCGCTTCCTCCGGGAGCTCGGAGGAGATTGGAGGCACATGCTGGATCCGTCTCAGCGCACCGCCATCGATTACGGGGTATACGGCGTGCCGGAGACGTTCTTCATCGGCAGGGACGGTCTGATCGGGCACAAGAAGGTCGGGCCCGTGACCTGGGATCTGGTGAAGAGCCAGGTCGATTCGCTGATGGCCGTTCCGTACGCCGCGGGGGAAGCCGGAGAGGACCCGGGCGTGAGCCATATCGGAGCAGCACAGTGACGACGCGAGCCAGATTCGCCTGGCTCTTAGCGCTTGGCGCTCTGGTGGTCGGACTCTGCGCTGGCGCACCGGTCGTCAAGGCACAAGAGGCAGCGACCGGCGAGGCCGGGAACGCCGACACGGCGGCGGCCGCGGCGGAATCGCGCCCCGAGCTCCTGGACCCTCGCGAGGCGGAGCTGGATGCGCAGGCGGCGGAAGTGGCCGCGCAGCTTCGATGCCCGGTGTGCCGCAACCAGTCGATCCTCGAGTCCAACGCAGAGCTTTCCCGGGAGATGCAGGCGGTAGTCCGCGAGCGCCTCGCGGCCGGCGAATCGCCGGAGCAGGTCAGGGCTTACTTCGTAGGCCGGTACGGCGAGTGGATACTCCTCAGGCCGACGGCACGGGGCATCAACCTGCTGGTGTACGTGCTTCCCCTGTTGGCGCTGGTGATAGGCGCCCTGATCCTGCGAGGGCGCCTTCGCAAGTGGGCGGTATCGGCCGGCGGCGGCCCCGCCGAGGCCGCGACCGCACCCGGCGAGCTGTCGGCGGAGAACGAGCGCTGGCTGCAGGAAGTGCTGCGCGAAGGTTGACAGAGGAACATTCTTCTTTACTTCATGTAATAGAGCAGCTTGGAGATTTCCGGGTCCGGCGGCCGGGCTCCTGCCTCGGACGAACTTCACCGCATGCGGAGGACCCGGGATCACCTGCGTGTCTGTGAGGAAAAAGAAGACCGATGGCGGGCGCACAAGCGGGTCGGCAGCTGCGGAAAGGGTGCGCAGCCGACTCGCTCTTTTCAGTCTCGGATGGCCCACGGGGTGGCAAGAGCATGTTCTTTGATTCGAGAGCCCTCGACTCTTTCGATCAATACCTCCAGGACGTGGAGCGGTATCCGCTCATCGAAGATCCGAAGGAGGAGAGGGAGATCGCCCGCCGTGCGCGGGCGGGAGATCGCGGGGCGGCCGAGCGACTGGTCACGGCGAACCTCCGCTTCGTGATCTCCTATGTGAAGAAGTACCAGGGCCGCGGGCTGAACCTGGCCGAGCTCGTGTGCATAGGAAAC
>JBDHHR010000026.1:0-29878 GCA_039589295.1 Gemmatimonadota bacterium
CCCATGACGACCGCCACCACCGGCGTTAACAGCCCGAGGATCAGTGCCACTCCGAGAAGGATCTCGACGATCCCCTGCAGCTGCAGGAACAAGCTGACCTGGAACCCGAGCTGAGTGGTGATCAGATCCGCGAAGTAGGGGGAGATCCAACCAGTGGACGGATCGACGTAGCTGGCGGCCAGAGCCTCGGGATCCGATGGGAAGACGAGCTTGATCCCTCCGATTACAAACACGATCCCGACACAGATCCTGAAAACGAGGGCCACCGAATCGCTGGATAGCCGCGGCATCCCCGTGCGCGTATCGGTCATTCGAAGCTCTCCTACCGTACCTGCCGAGCAGGCGTCGTCGGCTGCTCGCCGGCCTGCTGCGGCTCTATACGCGGCTTTAACTTACTTCAAAGCGGGCGACCGGTCTCGAACCGGCGACCTTCAGCTTGGGAAGCTGACGCTCTACCTACTGAGCTACGCCCGCACCACTCCGTTGGGCTTCCAATGGACCGGCGGTTCTTGCGGAGCGAACCTCGAGCAGCTTGCTGCGGAAGTTCGCGGAGCAGGAAACCGCAGGTCCATGGGGGGGCGGCGGTTCTCGCGGAGCAGGAAGCCGCTGGTCCATGGGGCGGGAGGGACTCGAACCCCCGACTTCTGCGATGTGAACGCAGCGCTCTAGCCAGCTGAGCTACCGCCCCTCGAAGCGGGTGACCGGGCTCGAACCGGCGACCTCAACCTTGGCAAGGTTGCGCTCTACCAACTGAGCTACACCCGCGTCCGACTCTCAGGCGAAGAGCGGAGCCGAGACCTCGTTGGGGCCGGCTCCGCGCGCGCCCCGATTCTACCCTGAAAGCGTCGTTTGTGTCAACCGAAGAACCGGTCATCGACAGCCTCTTTTTCGAGTGGCCTGGTGGGCCTGGTGACCGACCGAGCATTGCCGGTCTCAGGCGGCGTCGAGGCTCTCCCGCGAACGGCCCACCGGGATCTGGCATCAGCTCCTCCAGGGGGTCAGCATCTTCCGGAACACGGCGCCGTTGTCCTGGAGAAACTCCCCGAATGTCTTCTCGGTGTTGGCGCGAGTGCTGATGTAGCAGGCCGTGCAGGTGTTCTGCCGGGTGAAGTTCTCCAGCATCTCATCCTGCTTATCGAAGTAGGCCATCACCATCGCGCACGGCGTCAGGCGCCCGTCGGGATTGATGACCAGAAAGCGACGGCCGGCCTGGCAGCCGGGAATCCCTCCCTCGGTCATGAACCGGTGGAACTTCCACAGCACCCGGGGCGAGGTGTACACCGGGAATCCCTGCTTCTGCAGGTCGATCACCTCATCGATCTTCCGGGCCAGCTCGTCCACCCCGTCGTTCCCGTCGATCAGGCCCGAGCGGTCCTGCACCCTGAGGTGGCTGTACACCGAGAAATTGATGGGGAGACCCCACTCCTTCGCCTTGTGCACCAGGCCCGGCAGGTCCCGGTAGTTCCAGCTGGTTATGCAGACGTTCAGCAAAATGTCGTCTTTCTCCGAGCGTCCGCCCAGGTCGGGCAGCACCCTCGACATCTTGTCGAACAAACCCGGGATGCGCCTGAACTCATCATGCCGCTCGTCCGGAAAATCCAGCGACACCGACAGCTGGTGCATACCGGCGTTCTTCAGCTTCTGGAAACGCTCGTGGTTCAGGTTCGAGGCGTTGGTGACGACGATCATCCAGGGAAGGCCCCCCTTGTTCGTCATCTTGTCTACTATCTCGTAGACATCGCCGCGGGCCAGGGGCTCTCCCCCGGAAACGTGAGACACGACCGGCCGCAGCTCGCGGCAGATCTCCGCATACTGGTCGGCCGTGAGCCGCTTCTCCTTGATTGGACCGCCCCAGTTGCAGTGCCAGCAGTTGGCCGTGCAGCTATGCGTGATCTCGAACGAGATCGACAGCGGCTTGCTCTGCATCCTGTTGCGCAATCCGCGTGACAGCATCCTGAGCGCCATGGCTCCGGATATGTTCATTCAGGAATCTCCCCTTTTGTTCCCTGATTTAGAGGCCTCGAAATGTGGGGTTGGCAGGCAGCCGGAACAACCTCCCCTGTCGAACAGGCCGGCTCGCCTGGCTGCGGACGCCTAGGGTTCCGCCTCCGTGGGTCTCTCCTCGGCCGCGGCCGATGTCGTTTCGAGCACCTCCGGTGCAGGCGGCCGTCGGCTCTCCCGGATGTGCGCGACCACCTTGGTCGCAGCCTTCACCGCGTAGGCGAGGACGACCGCCCCGAAGATCGCGAACAGCAGCCAGTTCGGGACGTTGGTCACGTGGCCGACCCAGGCGAGAACCACGTATCGGGGAAACCGCGCCGTCAGGAGCGCCGCCAGGTAGCGCCACAGCGGGTAGTGGACCGAGAAGCTCAGGAACTTGAAGGGGAAGAACGGGATCGGGGTGAAACCCGTTACCACCAGAGTCAGGAAGGGGAAGCGCATGTAGAACCGCGCCGCCTTCCGGTACCAACCCTTGTCCTTGTAGCCCTTCAGCGACTGCAGGTTCATCACCGGTACGAAGACCGAGTGGTCGAGGAAGCCGGCGATGAGCGTCCCGATGCTGGCAGCGGCGGCGGTGAGCAGGACGCTTCCGTGTTTTCCGAAGTAGATGACCACCGGTTCGTGTGGAAACACGGAGATGGCGCTGTTGGCCGGGATGGCATAGAACAGCAGGTACAGATAGCTCTCCGAGGTGAACTCGCGGAGCATGAGGACCAGGGTGACGGCGGCCGTCACCACCACGACCGCTCCGAGGATCCACACCTTGGGTCCGAGCTTCGCGTAGCTAGTCGGCGTGGCAACGCCGTCCGCGAAGGTCAGTTCCTCGTTCACCTGGTTGCCCGTCGCCATTCTCGGCGGTCCCCCGTTGACTGACTACCATGGCCGATCTCCGCTCTCCAGCACGGCGCAGGACTCTAAGGACCGTTCGGTTACGGCGCCAGCCGCGGATGCCCGTGGCGCGCCGGGCAGGCGGGTGGCCGGACCGTGCCCGAGGCCATTACGTTGCCCCGCGGTGGATCCTCGCGGAGGCGGGCAGCGACAACCGGTACCCGGAGGAGCGACGGGGTGAGCAAGGTCTCCCAGTGTCCCGCGTGCGGCCATGAGCTGGGCCCGTACGATCAGACGTGCCAGAAGTGCGGCACGGCCCTCTCTTACGACGCGAACGAGGCACGCGTCGGCTGCGCGGTGTGCGGCGCGGACATCAGCGCCCACACCGAGACGTGCCCCGAGTGTGGCGAGGACGGCTATCCGGCGCTCCGGCCCCGCAAGGGAAAGGGGTTCAAGGGCTCACCGGACCTGGAGGAGAAGAAGCACCGGGACGGATAGCCTCTAGTCGCCCGTCCGTCGCAGATACGCGCTCCCGGCGTTCTCGAACCTCAGCTCCCACTGCGGATCCTCCCGCACCACGCGCAGAAGGCCGGACTGGCTTTCCTTCTCCAGCAGCAGCCCATCGATGCCGTAGGCGCCCAGCAGGCTGTCCGCCGAGGTACCCCTGCTCAGGTCCAGATAGTCACGCCACTGACCGGCCGGATACAGGTCGAAGCGCGGGTCTATGAACACCGGCTGCCCGGGAGCCGCCCAGGTCAGGTAGGAGCCATATCCCTCGGAATGAAACAGGCGACGGGCCGGATCCGGGTCGGCTCGCAGAACCTCCACGGCCTCCACCGGAGTGCTCGGTGCGAGCAGCGGCTGTACCGTCGGCGGTAGGTTCAGCCACGGTTTCATCCATGGCGTGGCCAGGGCCAGGAGCCCTAGTAGAGCAGCGACGATGACGATGTTGGGGCCTCGCTTTCCGGGAGAGCCGTCCGTCCGCACCGTTGCCGGCATGAGAGCGGCCGTGTAGACGACAAACAGGACCCCGCCTGCCATGGCGAACCACACAACGTACCGCCGGGCCGTAAGGGCGAGAGCGAAGAAGGCCGCCGCCATCAGCAGGTCCGCCGCTTCCAGCCGCCGCCGTAGGAAACGGTTGAGCGCCAGCGCGCAGGCCAGCAGCGCGGACAGGGCGAAGAACAGGGCGCCGGTGGTCGTGTGCAGGGTGGGCGCGGCCCACTCGGTGACGATGTCGGTGACCACCGGCGACGCAAACGGAGCCAGCACTGCCCGCACGACCTGCACTCCTCTGGGATTCGCGGCGCAGGCCGCCACGGTGATGAGGCCCCACAGGGCGAGACGCCAAAGCCTCGGCCGCTCCGTCCGCGGGGGCGCGTCAGACCGGCCGATGAGGCCCTGCAGCCACGATCCGGCCCCTGCGAGAGCTATGAGCACCGGCCCGAGAACGAACGACCCGTGCGTATTGACCCAAACCACCATGAGGAGTGGGAGCAGCCACAGCCTGTGGTGGTCCGGCTTGAGCCTCCACGTTGTAAGGATGGTCAGGTAGGCGGCAAAGAGCGGAAGCGTGTAGGTCTGCGGCCGCACCATCCAGTTGCTGAAAGAGACCGGCAGTGTGAGGATCAGGAGGAAGACGCTGAGCTTCAGGTAGCCGGTGCGGAGCACGCAGACACGCAGCAGCAGTCCATAGGCGAGTGTGATCACGGCCGCCTGGAAGAGAATGATCAGGTGAACGCCGCCGAGCCGAAACAGCCCGTACATGAAGATCTGGGCGAGCCACGCCTGGCTGTAGACGGGTTCGCCCGCCCGGGTGAAAGAGAAGACATCGACGACCGGGATCCCTCCCGTGTCGACGATCAGGCGTCCCGTGGCCAGGTGCCACCAGAAGTCGTGCGGCGGAATCGGGAAGATCAGAGGCCGTATCGCCATGAGGACCAGCGCCGCGACCAGCCAGACGTGACGCAGCGAAGGAAAGAAATCGTCGGGCGATGTGCTCCCCGCCGATCGATCGCTCATTCGGATCTCCCCGCAGCCGCTACTCGAGAGCCTCCTTGCAGCCAGCCCAGCTTATGCCCAAAGGCCGGGAGGGACTAGAGGGACCCGGCGCTCGGATCCTCCGGCGCCTGGTCGTCGTACTGTATGAGCCGCAGGACCTGCTGAACATCGCGCTGGTCGTGCGGGCCATGAAGAACATGGGTCTCACGCGCCTGCGCCTGATCGCGCCCGCCGAGTTCGACGCCTACCGGATAGAGGGAATCGCCCATGACACCCAGGAGCTCGTAGCGGCAGCCGAAGTGTTCGAGACCTTCGACGAGGCGGTGGAGGGAGCGGTTCGGGTGGTGGCCACTACCGCCCGGCGCAGGGCCAGCCGTCAGGCCTGGGACGACCCCGAGTCGATGGCCGCGAACCTGGTGCAGAGGGCCCAGGACGGCGACGTGGCCATCGTGTTCGGACGCGAGGACCGGGGACTCCCGAACGACATCCTGGACCGCTGCCAGGCGGCGATCTGCATCCCCACGAGCCCGGACCACAGCTCTCTGAACCTGGGGCACGCGGCGATCGTAGTGTTCTACGAGCTGCGCAAGGCGGTGAGCCGTGCGCACGGCCTCGAGGAGCGGTCGCTGCACGTCAAGCTGCGCGACCAGGCACCGCCGGCCACGGCCGGACAGCTGGAAGAGTTCTTCAGGGTGTGGGAGGAGGCGATGGGCGTCATCGGCATGTTCCGGGGCATCGCTCCCGCCTCCAAGATGCGGAGTTACCGCCGGATCTTTAAGCGGGCCGAACCGGACCGCCGGGAGCTGCGCCTGCTGGTGGCCAGCGCTTACCGGATCGTACGCTATGCCAGGCGCCTGAAGAGACGGCTCGAGGACCAAGTTCGGCGCGAAGCCCGCTAGCCGGGGTGCGCCTGTGCGCCGCGCCGCATGCAATTCACGTACGCGTCCGCCTCTAATCCCCGGTCTCCGCGCTGGCCCTCTCTGCGGCGGGCACGTAGTAGAGCTCGGTGTAGTCCTTGAGCATCCGTCGCGCCGAGAAGCTCGCCCCGCCCGTCCGGATCGCCTGCTTCATCATCCGCACCCAGCCGCGGGGGATGCCGTCCACATCGCGGCTGTAGTAGAGGGGGCGTACCTCGTGCTCGATGACGTCGTACAGGCTCTCGGCATCGGCCGCGTCGGCCGCCGGCCAATCCTCGGGTGAGACGCCGCCGGTGTCCTCGCCGATGGCCCACCCGTTGAGCCTTGTGAAGCCCTCGGCCCACCAGCCGTCCAGCGTCGAAAGGTGAGGCACCCCGTTGATGGCCGCTTTCTGCCCGCTCGTTCCGCTGGCTTCCATTGGGGGGCGGGGCGTGTTGAGCCACGCGTCCACCCCCGAGACGAGATCGCGGGCCACGTTTATCTCGTAGTCCTCGACGAACGCGATCCGACCGGCGAACGCAGGGTCGCTCGCCATCCGGTATACCTCTGCCAGCAGCTCCTGGCCGGGTTCGTCCGCCGGATGGGCTTTGCCCGCGAAGATGATCTGCACCGGCTGCCATGCGTCGAGCAGAAGGCGCTTCAGTCGCTCCGGGTCGTGGAACAGCAGGGTCGCCCGCTTGTAACTGGCGAACCGGCGCGCGAACCCGATCGTGAGAGCGGCCGGACCGAGGAGCGTGCCCGAGGCCACGACCTGGCCGGGCGCCGACGCGGCGTCGGTCCACCGCTCGCGAGCCCGCATTCGAAGAAGGGTGAACAGCCGGCCTCGACACTGCTTGTGGGCCTCCCACACCAGGTGGTCCGGCAGGTCGAGGGCGCGTTCCCACAGGGCGGGGTCGTCGCGCTGCAGCTCCCAGTCGGGCCCGAGGTATCGGTCGAACAGCTCCTTGATCGGCGGCGAGACCCAGCTCGGTAGGTGTACTCCGTTCGTCACGTGACCGATGGGCACGTCTTCGTCGCTCTCGACGTCCGGCCACATGTCCCGCCACATCCGTCGCGCCACCTGGCCGTGCCGCTCGCTCACTGCGGTGCGGGCGTCCGCCATCCGCAGCGCCAGCGCCGACATGTGAAAGCGGCCATCGTCATCGTGGTTGCGCCCGAGGGCGTACAGCTCGTCGCGGCTCAGCCCGATCTGAGGCAGAAACCCTTCGAAGTAGCGGTCAATCATCTCCAGGGGGAAGGCATCGTGACCGGCGGGTACCGGGGTGTGGGTGGTGAACACGGTCGTCGCCGCTACCCGCCGCATCGCCTCTCCGGGAGAAGCTCCGACACCGATCATTTCTTTGACGCGCTCCAGGGTCATGAACGCCGCGTGGCCTTCGTTCGCATGCCAGACGTCGGGCGTGAGCCCGAGGGCGCGAAGCACCCTCACGCCTCCCACCCCGAGCACGATCTCCTGACGGAGCCTCATCTCCAGGTCGCCGCCGTAGAGCTGGTGTGAGAGGGCCCTGTCGTCCTCGTGGTTCTGCTCGATGTCCGTGTCGAGCAGGTAGACCGACGAGCGGCCGATCTTCAGCTCCCACACGGCCAGGTGCACCGCGCGGCCGTTCAGCTCCACCGTGGCGTGCGCCCCGTTGGCGCCGTTACCCGGGATTCGCTCCAGAGGCATCGACTCCGGGTCGAATGGCTCGTCGATGGCTACCTGCCGCCCGTCCGCGGTCATGCGCTGGCGGAAGTACCCCTTCTGATACAGGAGCCCGACCCCCACGAGCGGGATACCCAGGTCGCTGGCTTCCTTGAAGTGGTCCCCGGCGAGGATGCCCAGACCGCCCGAATAGATGGGAATCGAGGCGTGGACTCCGAACTCGGCGCAGAAGTAGGCGATTCCTCCCGGGGCCAGCTCGCCGTACGTCTCCCGAAACCAGCTCCTCTTCTCCTCCAGCACCGCCTCGAACTCGGCCATCACGGCGTCGTACTCGCGCAGGAAGAGGGGGTCGCGGAGGGCTCGCAGCAGGCGCTCAGCATCGATTCGGCGCAACACCTCTACGGCGTTCCTGCCCGAGAGTTGCCACAGGGTGAGGTCGAGGTGCTGGAACAGGGCGCGGGCGGCGGGTTGCCACGTCCACCACAGGTTACGCGCCAGACTGTCCAGGCCCCCTATGCGCTCCGGAAGCTGTGCTCTGTCCTGTTCGCTCATGCCTCGGCTCGACCCGCTAGATGCGTGCCGAGACTTTTTCGAGAAGCTCCCGGTTGGACGCCGTGCGGCGCATGATGCCGAGGACCTCGGTCATGGCCTCCACCTCGGAGACCCCGCTCAGCTCGCGGCGCATGGCGTGCGATGCGTTCATCGTCTTCTCTTCGAAGAGCAGCTCTTCGCGGCGGGTGGCGCTGGCGTTCAGGTCGATGGCCGGGAAGATTCGCCTGTCCGCCAGCTCCCGGCTGAGCACCAGCTCACTGTTACCCGTCCCCTTGAACTCCTCGAAGATCACCTGGTCCATCCGGGACCCGGTATCCACCAGCGCCGTGGCGATGATCGTGAGCGACCCGCCGCCCTGCCCCGGATCGATGTACCGCGCGCTCCCGAGGAAACGCTTCGGCTTCTCCAGGGAGTTGGCGTCGAGGCCTCCGGACAGGGTACGGCCGCTGCCCTCTTCCACCGTATTGTACGCCCGCGCCAGCCGTGTGATGGAGTCCAGGATCAGTACCACGTCCTGACCCATCTCGGCCCTGCGCCGCGCCCGCTCGAGGGTTATCTCGGCCACCTGCACGTGCCTCTCGGCCGGGTAGTCGAAGCTCGAGGCGACGACCTCGCCGAACCCGCACGCTTCCATCTCCGTAACCTCCTCGGGACGCTCGTCGACGAGCAGGATGAAAACGGGCGTGTCGGGATAGTTGGTCTCGATTCCCTCGGCGATGGCTTGCAGGACCATCGTCTTCCCGGCCTTCGACGGAGCTACGATCATCGCCCGCTGTCCTTTGCCCAGCGGACAGAACAGGTCGATCACCCTGTTCGTGAAGTCCGGGCCGCCGTGTCTGGTGAGCCCGCACTCCAACACGAGCTGCTGGTTCGGGTGAAGGGCCGACAGCCGGTTGAAACTGCGTCGGTGACTCAGCTGCTCGACCGGAACCCCGTTCACGGAAAAGACTCGCTTCAGCGGGGGGCTCTTGCCGTTGCCCGGCGCCTTTCCCACCTCGCCAGCTATCTCATCGCCGGATCGGAGATGGTACTTCTGGATCAGGCGCTGGCCGACATAGAAGTCGTCGTCGCTGGGAATGTAGCTCGCCCGCCGCCGCCGGATGAATCCGGACCGGCCACCGACGATCTCGAGTACGCCGAGTGTGCCTTCTTCTGTCACGGTACGTTCACTTCCGTCAGATTGCCGTCTCTTGCGGTGAGCCTGAGGGTCAGGTGATGATCTGCCACTTCTGCGGCCGCGATCCGGGCGATGGATCCGAGTCAGACTGGAGTGGGGCCGCCTGTCCCGATGAAGAACCCATCACCGCGCTCAGGGATCCCTGCCGCTTGGGCGGGCCGACTCGGCCGCCATTGTCCAACCGGCGCCAGCCGGCGTCCCGCACGGTCTGCGGCCGAGTCTCAATAGTACCACTTTGTCCAATGGAATCAACAGCCGCTCAACAGCTCGCGTTCCCGGCCGAGTCATCTCGGACCCGCCGGAGGGGAAGAAGTTCATGCGCCGGAACGGCTTGACCCGCGGACCGGCTAAGGAAACCCGGCACCCCGCAGCGCCTTACTGGCCAAGAACGCCGGATCCTCCACGCCCGGGCGCCGGCCGACCGTGCGCGCGCCGAACACAACTCAAACGTCCATGACCAGCACGCCTGTTCCGTCTATCCCGTCGTGCTTCAGGCTGGCGAGGGCTTCGTTGGCTTCCTCAAGCCGGAAGGTGGTCACCTTCGCCTCAACCGGGACCTGCGCGGCCTCCGCCAGGAGACCTCTCCCATCCCCCCGCGTGTTCGCCTCCACGCTGCGCAGGTTCTTCTCGTGGAACAGGTACGGCTCGTACTCCATCGACGGAATCGGGGTCATGTGGATCCCGGCCATGGCCACCGTACCACCCTTCTGGAGGGCCCGGAGAGCGTCGGGGACGACTTCTCCGGCCGGCGCGAAGATTATGGCGCTGTCCAGCGGAACAGGCGGGATCTCCCCCGGACCGCCGACCCACGTGGCGCCCATGTGCCGGGCCAGCTCCCGGTGGCTGTCGCCGCGTGTCACGACGTACACCTCGCACCCGCGGTGCAGGGCGATCTGGATGATCACGTGCGCCGACGAGCCGAATCCGTAGAGCCCCAGGCGGCCGGCGGCGGGGACCTCGCTGCGCTGGAGTGCCCGATAGCCGATGATACCGGCACACAGCAGCGGGGCTGCCTGAAGGTCATCGAATACGTGCGGCAGAGGATAGGCGAATGCTTCCGGTACGACCGCCTTCTCGGCGTAGCCACCGTGCTCGTGGTAGCCGGTATAGCGGGAGTGCGGGCACAGGTTCTCCTGGCCGGCGCGACAGAACTCGCACTGGCCACATGTGCCGCGCAGCCAGGCGATGCCGACCCGGTCTCCCGGCTGGAATGTCGTGCAGCCGGGGCCACGATCCTCGACGACTCCCACGACCTGGTGGCCGGGGATGAGCGGCAGCCGGGACTGCGGGAGGTCCCCCTCTATTACATGCAGATCCGTGCGACACAGACCGCACGTCCTTACGCGGATGAGGAGCTCTCGCTCGGACGGCTCCGGGTCCGGCAGCTCCAGCAGCTCAAGAGGTCGCTCCTCGATGGGAGCGATCCGGCCGAGGACCATCGCTTTCATGGCCACACTCCCCCCCCCGGCTCAGCGCCCGGGAGACTCTGCGTGTTCTTCCGGCGTACGAGCGACTGACTCAAGGTACGGAGCGCAGGATGAATCTGAAATCGGCTGGATGGGAGGTGGGAATGCCACGCGGAGTTGCGGGGCGCGGCGCGATCGTTGCCGCGGCGGGAGTGATGCTCTTCGCCGAGGTCGGTCAGGCGCCGGCCCAGACTTCGGGGAACGAATGGGCGGTCGGCGCGTCCCGGCCTATTCCGTATCCGGTTACGCCGCCAGCGCGGTTCCGACGGGCGGTGGAGGGAGCTACGCGCACGGAGACAGGCGAGCCCGGGCCCAACTACTGGCAGCAGTACGCACGCTACGACATCGACGTGCGGATAGACCTGGAGAGCAAGAGACTCGAAGGCAGGTCCCGAATCGTATACATCAACAATTCGCCCGAGTCCCTCGAGAACCTGTACGTGAAGCTGTACCAGAACCTCCACTCGGTGGGAGCAACGCGCAGCTACCCGCAGGAGGTGACAGGGGGGACGGACCTGCACCGAGTCGTGGTAGATGGCGTCGAGCACCGGGTCGGACGGCAGGAGCCGGGGCGCTACGCCGTGCAGGGCACGGTCATGACTGTCTGGCCACCGCGGCCCATAGCCGCCGGCGACTCGGCGGTGCTGCAGATCGACTGGGGGTTCGCCGTGCCCCGCGCCGGTGCCAGTGGACGCATGGGCTGGAATTCCGACAACTTCATGTACTTCGCGTACTGGTACCCTCAGATGGCGGTGTACGACGACGTCCTGGGCTGGCATACGGACCCGTTTCTCGGACGTGGTGAGTTCTACGCCGGCTTCGCCGATTACAACGTCAGGGTCAACGTCCCGGTGGGCTGGGTCGTCGTCGGCACGGGAGAGCTGGAAAACGAGGAGGATGTGCTCCCCGACGAGATACGGCGGCGCCTACGGCGGGCCGAGGCGAGTGACGACGTCGTGCACGTCCTGACGGCGGAGGATTTCGGCCCGGGTGGATCGACGCAGACGTCGGAGAGCGGGCGGCTCACGTGGCATCTGCGGTCCGGGCGCGTCCGCGACATGGCTTTTTCGTTGAGTCGCGAGTCGCTGTGGGATGCCACTCGAACGCCCGTCGGGGATCGGGATGGCGATGGGCTCACGGACTACGCTCGCGTCGACGCCCTGTACCGCGAGACGGCCACGAGGTGGCGCGACGCAGCCCGTTATGCGCAGCACTCCATCGACTTCCTGTCGCGCTACCTGGACTTTCCATACCCGTGGCCGCACATGACCGCGGTCGAGGGCGGCGGAATCATAGGCGGCGGGATGGAATATCCCATGATGACCCTCATCGGGAGCTACGACAGCGCGCCGACGGAGGCTTTTTACTCGGTAATCGCCCACGAGCTGGCACATATGTGGATGCCCATGATCGTGAGCTCCGACGAGGTACGCTGGGCATGGATGGACGAGGGGACGACGAGCTTCAACGGCACTGAGGCCGAGATGGAGTTCTACCCCGGAGTCGAGCACGAAGAGAACCAGGTCGGCGGGTATGCGCGGGCGGCGGGGCGCGGCTTCGACGGCACCATGATGAGGTGGACGGACTGGGAGTATCCCGACTCCTGGGGAATCGCCGCCTATCCCAAGCCTGCGGCCGCCCTGATAGCGCTGCGGAGCATCATCGGCGAAGAGGTGTTCAACCGCGCATTTCGCCACTACGTACGCACCTGGTCGTACAAGCATCCAAAGCCGTGGGATCTGTTCAATGCTTTCGAGACGGCGAGCGGACGGAACCTGGATTGGTTCTGGCGCGGTTGGTTCTACGAGCAGTGGACCCTGGATCACTCCGTAGCGGGAGTGGAAACCGCCGGTGGCGCCACGCGGGTGACCATCGAGGATCGGGGAGATCTGCCCATGCCGGCGGTGGTGACCTTGACGCGGGCCAACGGCGATTCGGAGGTGCGCACGGTCGGCGTGGAGGAGTGGCTCTCGGGTGCCCGCAGGGCCACGGTGGAGGTGGCGGCGGGATCGCCCGTCGTCCGCGTAGAGTTGGACTCCGGACATGACTACCCCGACGTCGATCGCGAGAACGACGTTTGGGAGCTGTCTGCCCGGGCTCGCTAGAGTGCGACCGCGCCCGCGGGCCGGCTTGAAGTGAAGCTCGGCCGGCGGGCCTACCGGATGCTCGCCAGCAGGCTGACGGTCAGCACGTCGAAGCTCCCCAGGGTATAGCCCGCGTTCAGCGCCACCGGGCCGAGGTCCAGGGTGGCGCCCAGGGCGAGGGTGGCGTCGTTGGGGGTGTCCTGCGTGAATTCGATCGTCTCGCCTTGCAGGGGCGTGCCGGCCACTACCGGATCGGTGAATACGTAAGACACATCAAGGTCGGCGTCTTCTATGGTCCCCGCCGCGTACAATGTCAGGACGGACAGATCCTTGCTCACGATGACAGACCACTGGGTAGAGTTCGCATCCAGGTAGTCGCCGACCTGGAAGTGCTGAAAGCCGAAGGCCAGCGCGATGTTCACCGGCGACGACCCCGGAAGCCACTGGTCGACGGAATGCTTGATGCCCGCTCCGAACATGCTGATGGAGCCGACATCTTCATCCGGGGTGATGCTGGGAATGAAGCGCACCACGACTTCCGTTCCGAGCGGTACGCCCAGCGCTCCCTGAATCGCGCCGTACGGCACTATCGGCAAGTCGAACCCTTGCGGGAGAGGGATTTCGTAGTCGGCCGGGTTCTCGCCCGCTGTCTGGAGCGCCTGAAGGAAGGCGCCTGCCGGCACCAGCCGGAGCCCGTCCCCTTCCCCCGACGCGGTAGGCGAGACGAGTACCTGGCCCGCCTCCGGAGCATACGGGTTGGAGTAGTCGACCGCCTGGAACTCGACGCTCTCGGGAGGAATCGGGACGAAGGTGTCCAAATCGCCTGGAACGAAAGCGCCCATGACCCGGATTCCGAAGTCGAACCCCAGTACGTCGTGTACTTTCGCCGTGTGATAGAAGCCGGAATTGAGGGCCGCCGCCAGTCCGGAGGTGAGCGGCTCTATGTACAGCTCGGCGTTGTCCTGGGTCAGGGTGCGCAGCTCGGCTTCGATGTCCTGCGCGGCCACCCGCGCCGGAAAGGCATGGGCGACGAGCAGGGCACCGGTGCACAGCAGAATCGTGCTCGCGGAGCGGCGCGAAGCTTCCCGTCTCATGCTCACACTCCTTGTCTGTTCTGCAGGGCATGTCCGGCCGCAGGACGGGCAGGAATCGCGCCACGGAGAGGCCGGCCGTGTGCCGACACGCGCTCTGACTGCAACGCCGCAGGTTTATGCGGTCTTCCGAGGAACTCACCGGGAATCGCGGGCCCCCGCGACGCTCGGGCGAAGGCCCCCGCCGGGTGCAAACCTCGCAGCTCGCTACACGACTTGCATTAGCACGCCGCTGTTGCAGCCTCGAGGACCGGCAGCGCAGCGCGGCCGGTAGCACCGGCTATCGCCCGCAGGTCGCGGCAGCGCCCTGCCAGCCGAGACCGGATCAGGGCCCCGGGTACGGCGCTCGGCCCGCCGATCCTGACCCTCAGGTAGTCCCCGGTGAGTCCCCTGGACTCGGTCTCGACCGCGACCAGGGCCTCGCCGCCGCGGCGCGCCGCGGCGTAGTGCGCGCCCTTAGCCACACCGAGCTCGCGAAGGTCTCGCGAGCGGGCAGCCGCCACCTGGATCGGCACACGGTCCGGCAGAGCCGCGGCCTTCGTTCCGTCGCGAACCGAGAAGGGAAACACATGCAGATAGCTGTACGGTAGCTCGTCGATGAGGTCTCGGGTGCGGGCGTGGTCGGCTTCGGTCTCGCCCGGGAATCCCACCACCACATCCGCGCCGAGGCCGAGCGGCTCAACCCGTTCCACGATCTCCAGCACCCTGCGCCGGTAGCCCTCCCGGGTATGCCAGCGCCGCATCCGGCGCAGCACGGCATCGCTTCCGCTCTGCATCGGCAGGTGCAGATGCGGGGCCAGCATGCCGCCGGAGGATTCGAGCAGCCGCAGCAGCTCGCCGTCGACTTCCGTGGCCTCTAAGGAACCGAGGCGAAAGCGCACGTCCGGCAAGGCCTCCAGCAACCGGGTGCACAGTCGGGCCAGCGTCGTCCGTGGTTCCAGATCACGACCGTAGTGGCCGATGTGGATGCCGGTGAGGACCAGCTCACGGTGCGCTGCCGACTGCAGGCGTGCCTCGGCCACTATCTCGGCGGGCCGACGAGAGCGGCTCGCCCCGCGCGCCAGCCGCGTCGCGCAGAAGGAGCACTTCCGGTCGCACCCATCCTGGATCTTCAACCAGCCGCGGGTGCCGCGGGCGTTCGATCGCAGGAGGATGCCGCCGATGGGCTCCTCGTCGTCCGCGGCCAGCGCGTACTCGGGCGCGACCTCGACGGCCACGGCCAGTGGATCGTGGCCGCGCACGACGCCCGACACCTCGGGCATCACCCGGTACGCCTCTTCGTGCAGGGCGGAGGAGCACCCGGCCACGACTATCCTGATCGACGGGTTCAGACGCCGAAGCCGGCGGATCATGCGGCCTGCGGAGACATCTGCCTGGTTGGTCACCGTGCACGTGTTGATGACCGCAGCACCGGCCGAGGCCGGGTCATCAGCCGTCGTGGCCCCGCGGCCTTCCAGCTCCTGCCGCATCCGCTCGGTATCGTACTGGTTAGCCTTGCACCCGAAAGTGTGGTACCAGACGGAACGCGCTCGCTCTGTACTCTCTTTGTCCGGCATCGGTTCGGTGCTGTGGGGTTCCTCTCGTCCGGTGGGGACTGGCCGGACTCCGGCGGACGACCGGATGCATGGCGATTCTGCCGCCGTTGCGCAATCCGCAGGCCCGCCTCAACCATTCCCCTGACCGACGTATCCAACCGGAACGTGGAACCGAGAGCCGTCTTGGCCGCGAAAAGGGACGACACAGGCGCATCCGATCCTGACGACCGGGTGGACGCACGCCGCGCCGGCAGCGGTGACGTAGACGCGTTCGAGCGCCTGTACCGCGGGCACGTCGCCCGGATTCACTCGTTGGCCCGTCGTATGGTGGGCGCCGACCAGGCCGACGAGGTTACGCAGGACGTCTTCGTCCGGGCGTGGGAGAAGCTGGGCACCTTCCGTGGTGACGCGGCATTCGGAACGTGGCTGCATCGGGTAGCGGTGAACCTCATTCTGGCGCGACGGAAGAAGCTCGGCATCAGGCGGGAACGCTATGTCGCCGACGGAGAGGCGGCGTTGAAGCACGCCGCCGGGCAGAAGATCACGCCGGGGTTGTCGGTGGAGTTCGAGGCGGGCCTGGCCCGTCTCCCCGAGGGCGCTCGGGTCGTCTTCCTGCTGCACGACGTGACAGGCTTCAAGCACCGGGAGATAGCCGAAATGCTAGGAGTCACGGTGGGGACGACGAAGGCGCAGCTCCACCGGGCGCGCATGATGCTGCGCGAATACGTGAGCAATTGATCCGGTGTGGGTCCGGCGGCTGACTCGGGTCGCGGACATGCCTTTCAACCCTTCTTGCGCTACGGCGATCGAACTCTGCGGAACCGACGCGCACAGGCAGACTGGCTGACTGACGATGCGAAACGACTGGACTGAAAAGCTCTCGGAGTACCTGGACGGCGAGATGTCGGCCCACGAGCGTGCCGAGCTGGAAGCACGGCTCGAGGAGGACACGGAGCTTCGGACCGTCCTGGAGGAGCTGCGCGCCGTCAAGGCCAAGGCCGGAGCTATGTCGGAGAGTCCGCCGGCCATTGATCTGTGGCCGGGCATCGTGGCTCGGATCAGCGGCGAAGGCGATGGCGTGCGCGAGGTGCCCGCGGCAGGCCCGATGTTGGATCTTCAGGAGGGGCGCAGGCGCTTCTCGTTCACCGTGCCGCAGCTCGCCGCGGCCAGTCTGGCGCTCGTCCTGCTGGGCAGCGGCGCTGTGTGGTTGGGGGCGGGCTTCACCTCGTCGGAGCGCCTGGTGACGGCCTCATCGCCGGCACCGCCTCCGGCGGCGGGTCTGGTGTCCATGCAGGGCGACGCCAGGCCCTCGTACGAGGCCGCGATCCAGGATCTGGAGACGCGGCTACGGGAGGGGCGCGACCGCTTGGACCCCACAACCGTCGAGATACTGGAGCGGAGCCTCGAAACCATCGACCACGCCATCCTGCAGGCGCGCGAAGCAGTGGCGGCCGACCCGGCCAACGTGTACCTGAACCGTCATCTGGCGGACGAGATTACCCGCAAGCTCCGACTGCTCAGGCGGGCTAACGCCCTGGCTGTCGTCGGGACGTAGGGACTCGTACCAGGCATCTGAAGAACAGGAAGGATAGAGAGAGATGATCGCGAACCTTGCTGCTGCCCTGCTGGCGTCACTGGCTCTGGCACAGCAGTCGGACACGACGTTCGCCGTCGACGCGAACGGACGACTCGAGGTGAACCAGGTCGAAGGCGACGTGAGCGTCACTACTTGGGACCGGGCCGAGATGCGAGTGGTGGTGAGTGCGCACGAGGAGGAATTCGAGCTCGAGATCCGCCACTCCGGCTCCACGGTTCGCCTGGAGGTGAAGGGTGAATGGGGTGAGCCGGTGTGGGCCGATCTGGAAATCACCGTGCCGCTGGCGATGGCCATCGAGCTGAGCGGTGTCAGCATGAACGCCACCGTAGAAGGGGCCGGCGGCGACGTTTCGGTCAATTCCGTGGAGGGGACCATAGAGGTCAGCGGAGGCGACGGGAACGTGGCGCTGAACGCCGTCGATGGCGACATCAGCCTGCGGGGCGCGAGCGGGAACATAGCCCTGAACGCGGTGGACGGTGTGGTCACCGTGTCCGAAGCGGAAGGCAACATCGCGGTGCAGGCTGTCGACGGAGATGTCTCGCTCGAGGGCGTGCGGTCGGACCACGTCGAGGTGAACTCGGTCGACGGGGACATCACCTACCAGGGTACGATCACGGACGGGGGAAGGTACTTCCTGTCCACGCACGACGGAGACCTGTACGTGACCATCCCCGGAGGAGCGAACGCTCGGGTGTCCGTATCCACGTTCGCCGGCGAGCTCGAGGCCGACTTCCCGATAGAGATAGAGGGAGACATCGGCAAGAGGCACTTCTCGTTCACATTGGGCAGCGGCGACGCGCTGGTGGAGCTCTCCGCTTTCGACGGCACGATCCAGCTTATACGGGAGTAGGCGAAACAGGTAAGGTCCCGCTCTCCGGCTCGGTCAGCGGGGCCTCGCGTAGGAGGGAAGAGAGATGCGACTTCATGGGATGATCGGTCTGGCGGCGGCCGGGGTGCTGGTAGCTGCGCCTGCCGTCCAGGAGCAGGGTTTCGAGTGGCGCGGGAACATAGAGCGGGGCAACGGGATCGAGATCAAGGGCGTCAACGGAGCGATTCGCGCGTCTGGATCCTCCGGCGGACGGGTGGTGGTGACGGCGGAGAAGAAGGGCCGCCGGAGCGACCCGGACGAGGTGCGCATAGAGGTGGTGGAGCATGCCGACGGAGTGACGATCTGTGCCGTCTATCCCGATGACGATGGGAAGAACGTGTGCGCACCGGGTAGCGAGGGCCGTCTCGGCAGCCACGACAACGACGTCGAGGTCACGTTCACGGTGAGCGTGCCCGCGGGAGTGAAGTTCGTGGGCAAGACGGTGAACGGCGACGTGGAGGCCGGAGGGTTGGAGGCGGACGTGGCGGCAAACACCGTCAACGGCGATGTGAGCGTCTCCACGACCGGACTGGCCAGGGCGAACACGGTGAACGGCTCGATCCATGCCGCGATGGGGCGCGGCGACTGGACCGGCGATCTGAGCTTCGAGACCGTGAACGGCAGCGTGACCGTCGAGCTCCCGGGGAACGTGAACGCAGACGTGCAGGCCGCGACTGTCAACGGAGGCATGGACACCGACTTCCCGCTGACCGTGACGGGAAGGTTCTCGATGAAGAAGATGCGGGGCACAATAGGAAGCGGCGGTCGGGAGCTGAACCTGAAGACGGTCAACGGCAGCATTCAGCTCAAGCGCCGGGGGTAAGACCGCGGCGACTGACCAGGCGGAAAGGCCAGCCGCCGGCTCGCGCCCTGCTTGCCGGCGGCTTCTCTTACTCGCTGCTCTCCCCGTCCCGGACTGCGTCCAGATCGGCCAGCACCCGCAGAGTGTTCTCCTCGATCTTACGGAGAGCTCGCCGGAGAGCCTTGAGCTCTTCTTTCTCGAGGTCTGCGTAGATCCGGTCCCTCGCCCTCGCCGCTACGGGCGCGGTCGCCATG
Source organism: Gemmatimonadota bacterium (assembly GCA_039589295.1). Taxonomy (GTDB): domain Bacteria; phylum Gemmatimonadota; class Gemmatimonadetes; order Palauibacterales; family Palauibacteraceae; genus JBDGYE01. The sequence continues at coordinate 18,816 of JBDHHR010000026.1, forward strand.
ACCAGCTCGCGGCCTCGCTCCGTGAGCTGCACGCGCGTCCTGCGGCGGTCGGCGTCGTCCGCCCGCCGCCGTATCAGCCCCCGTTCCTCGAGACCGCTCACGATCCGCGACATGTTGGGCCGATCCCTGAAAGTCGCCTCGGCGAGCTCATTCTGGCATTGACCGTCGCGCGCGAGGAGGCGACTCAGCACCAGCCACATCTCCGGCGTGATGTCGGTATGGTGGGTTTGGACCAGCCGCAAGAACAGCACACGCAGCAGGCGTGCGGTGCGCTGGATGAGGAAGGCCGCGGCGTCGTCGGACCGCACCTTCCTCTCGATGCCCGGAGGTCCCTTTCCGCTTTCCACACGGTCAATCTTAGGGCAGCTCGTTGTCGGCGCAATCAATCCGTTGCCAGAGCACCGTTTGTGCGGGGCCGCTCCCTTTGACTAGATTAGGAGAAGTCCTTCCGGGCACACGACTGCGGAAACAGCACAGCTCGACAGACAGCACAGAGGCGCGGGGAAGTTCCCGGCACCCACACACACCCCGGTACGCAGGAGGCGCTGATGAAACCGTGGCTGAAACCTTTTCTCGCTGAAGCGATCGGCACGTTCGCCCTGGTCTTCATCGGGGCCGGGGCCGTCATTGCCACCCAGCTTCCGGGCGGCGACTTCGGCCTTCTGGGAGTCGCCATTGCTCACGGTCTCGTCCTGGCGATCGCTGTCTCGGCGACCATGCACATCTCGGGCGGCCACATCAACCCCGCGGTGACCTTCGGCGCCTGGGTCGGAAAAGTCATCGATGCGCGGACGGCCATCAACTACATCATCGCGCAACTCATGGGAGCGTCCTTCGCGGCCCTGCTGCTGTCGCGGCTCTATCCGCTGGACGCAGCCGCCGCGGTGTCCCTCGGCACGCCGATGCTGGCCGACTCCATAACGCCGCTCACCGGGATCACCATCGAGGCGATTCTAACCTTCTTCCTGGTGTTCACCGTCTTCGGGACGGCCATAGACGAGCGGGCGCCGCGCCTCGGGGGCTGGGCGATCGGCCTGGTACTGACCTTCGACATGATCGCCGGGGGGGCGCTGACCGGAGCCGCGATGAATCCGGCGCGCGCGCTTGGGCCGGCGGTGGCCTGGGGGGACTGGACGAACCACCTGGTGTATTGGGCGGGCCCGATAATCGGCGGCATACTGGCGGCCGGAGTGTACACGCGGCTTCTCATGCCCAAGGCGGAGGAGGCCTCGGTCAGCGCGGATACGGGCGCGGCTGCCTTCGAGTAGCATCAGGTACCGACGGCGGACTACTCCGACCGTCGGTTGAGGGGCTGGAAGGCCGCGGCTGATGGCTGGGCCGCGGCCTCGAGCTTACGACGTCTGCAACCGGCCGACTCGCTCGGGCGTATCGCGGAGAAGTGGAAGCTGCTGGATCACGTCACCCCAGTGACGCAGCAGCTCCGAATAGGCCTCGAGCGCAGCCTCCGGGGCACCCATGAGCTCGTATACACGGCCTTTGGCGTACAGAAGGGCGTGGTGGTCGACCGGGAAGAGTCGGTCGGCGTCCTTGACGAACAGTCGGTCGGCTGCCTGGACCAAGTTCCACGCTCTGTCCCCACGCCCCAGCTCGATCAGCCGCCAGATTGAGCGGTTGAGGCGCGAGGCCCCCTGCTCCGGATCGATGATCCATTGCAGGTACAGAGCGCTCTCGAGGCCGGCAGTCCTCAGATCGGGCCTCTTCTCGGCGGCGCCGATGGCCTCGACCTGCCGATAGCTGGCCAGCGCATCCTCGAACCTGCCCTCCCACGCGTACGCGTCGCCCCTGAGCAGACGAGCCTCCGCCCGCACCGCCGCATCCGGACTTCCCGTGAATGGACCGAGATCGTCGAGCGCTCCCTGCGGATTCCCCTCGCTGAGGTGGGCGCGGGCCAGATGATCGAGGACGACCGTGTTCCCCGGGTTCAGGGCGAGCGCCGCCCGATACGACTCGCGGGCCTCCGCATACCGGCCAGCTTCCTCCAGCAGGTGGCCGGACCCGGCCAGGGCACGCACTTCGTCCTTCTCCAGCACAGCGAATATCTCGATGAGTGAGTCGGCGGCTTCGGTGTCACCCTGTATGATGGCGATCCGCGCCAGCCGTCCGACCGCTGTCGGCTCCTCCGGGTCGAGGCTGACTATCTCCTCCAGGGCCCGTCGCGCCTCCGCTTCGCGGCCCGGAACCTCCTCCAGCATGTCGGCGATCTGCCACCGGCCTTCCAGGCTGTCCGTCTCCAGCTTCGACCAGGCGTTTCGCAATCCCGTCTGGAACTCCCGCAGCATATCGAGGTCGCCGGTAAGGGCCGCGGGCGGCTCCGCGCGCGGGGCCCGGGCCAACCGCATGTCGGGACCGGCCAGACGGCCTGTCAGGCGGCGCGCGACACTGTCGGCGAGGGCGAAGACGTCGCTGCCCCGGGCCCGCTCCGCCCCGATGATCGTACCATCTCGCAAGTCGATGAGCTGGGCATCCAGCGCCAGGTCTTCCGGAGTTCCAAGTATCGAGCCGTGGATCATGGCCCGGGCACCGGACTGGGTGGCGATGTCCATGGCCAGCTCCTGCGGAATGCGGTCCGTTTCGTCGCGTCCGGCCAGTCGCAGAAGCTCGAACAGGCGTTGCGGGCTCACCACGCGCAGAGCCCCGCTCTGCGCCAGGTTCGTCGTCAGCATGTCCGACATACCGGGGCCCAGCCAGTCCAGGCTGTCGATCCCCGTGTTGTTGACGAATGGAAGCACGGCGACAGAGCGCTCGCCGAGGTCGGGGTTGTCGATGGCCGTCACGGAGGACGGGGAAGTGTCGAAGACGGACGGAACGACCTCCGCGGTACTGAGCCGATAGGTCCCGATCGCCGCCAGTACAGCGAGGGTGAGTAGCAGAGAAGCCTCGGTCCGCTGGAGTTGCTGCTTTCCTTGCTCGCCGTGATACCAGGTGATGATCAGGGTCGCCGGAAAGCCGAGCACGAGCAGAAGCACCGCGACATCCAGCACCGCACGAGACCAGCTGTAGTTGTCAACAAAGAAGCCGATCGCTTCCATAGCCGCCCAGGCGCCGCCCAGATACAGGAGAGCGGTCCTGAAGACGTGCTTATCTCGTAGCCGTTGGAACAATCCCGTCATGCACCCTTCCACGGTCTGTCGGTCTGCACTGTTAAACGAAATCGCTTAACGGCGTCCCTCTCTTTCTGTTTGACACTCGAGAGCCCTCATGGGATGACCGGAGGCGGGTAACGTGTCGGTAACGGATCCCCCGGACCCTGAGTTACGTTGAATACACACGCAACAGGCTCGGAGTTCGCTGTCGGTGGCCGACGGCGGACCGATCCGGTATACATGACGGGAATGCGGCAGCGCCGGGGAGGAAAAGTGGCAGAAACGACAAGTTCCGAAAGCTCGTCCGCGGCGGACCTCAGGATCGGCCGGTCGCTCAGCCTGCGGACGTCCCAGCTGGGCTCCTCGTTCGAGAGGGAGGAGCGGGCCCTGCTGCGCCAGCGTTGCCTGCTCGTCCTGGGGCTCGGCCTGGGCATCAGCCTGGTGCTGTGGCTGGTCACCATGTTCGTCCCGCTCACCGAGCCGGTCACGCGCTTCCCGGTCTGGGAATGGAAGAACGTCCTCGATCTGGCGTATCCGGGGTCCTTCGCCCTGGCGATCGCGTATGTCTACCTCGGCAGACTGGGCGCGACGGCACTGCAGGTCACCGTTTTCGGGGTGGCCGCGTTGATCCTCCTTCTCGGCCTGACGCAGATCGCGTTCGCTCAGCCCGACGTGCTGCCGGGCCCGGGGATCGCTCTGACTCTCTTCATACCCGCCGCGTTCATCCCCTGGAGGGTACGGTTCCAGTTCGGGCTATCGACGGTCGCGCTGGTGGGTTCCGTAGGCACGTTGTTGGCGAGCTACTCACTGGTCCCGGAGATCCACGCGTTCTGGAGCGGCGGAGAGCCGGTGCGTGATTTCGGCGAGCAGCTTTTCCTCACCGGCCTCGGAACCGTGCTGCTCGGGGGCACCTCGGTGTTCGTCACCCGGACCCTGTACGGGCTGCGAAAGACGGCCTTCCGAGCCAAGCGGCTCGGCAATTACGTGTTGCACAAGGAAATCGGAGAGGGCGGCATGGGCACCGTATACGTCGCCCAGCACGCCCTGATGTGCCGGCCGAGCGCCGTCAAAGTGCTCAAGGTCTCGCCGGACCACGATCGGTCCGCACTGGCGCGCTTCGAGCAGGAGGTTCGGCTCTCGTCCAGCCTGTCGCACCCGAACACCATCACCATCTTCGATTTCGGACGTGCCGCGGTCGACACGTTCTACTACGCCATGGAGTATTTGGAAGGCCTGGACTTGGAGGGTTTCGTCGAGCGGTTCGGGCCCATCCCAGCGGAGCGGGCCGTCTTCATCCTCGAGCAGATAGCCGGATCGCTGGCCGAAGCGCACGCTCGCTCCATAATTCACCGTGACCTAAAGCCATCCAACGTGTTCCTGACGGTGCGCGGCGGGCTGTACGACTTCGTCAAGGTGCTGGACTTCGGTCTGGCGAAGCAGATCAAAGGCGCCGACACGCCTGCGGGTCTCACCAAGACGGGAGTCGTGTTCGGAACGCCCCGCTACCTGGCCCCGGAGAGCGTGTACGGCAACGCGGGAGTCGACGCGCGGTCGGACATCTACACCCTCGGCGCAGTGGCCTACTGGATGCTCACCGGGCGTGCGCCGTTCACCGCCAAGTCGCCTGTCGAGCTGATGATCGACCACGTGAAGACCGTTCCGCCGAAGCCGTCCGAGGTGTCGGAACTGGACATCCCCCCGGAGCTCGACCTGATCGTGATGAACTGCCTGGAGAAGGAACCCGACCGTCGATTCCAGAGCATCCGGGAGGTGGCGCAGGCGCTGAGCGTCGTGCCGCTCGACCCTCCCTGGACGCGGGAGAAGGCGGAAGGGTGGTGGAAGCTCCACATGTCCACCGACGAAGCCATCCACGAGTGCTTCTGCTCGCCGATCGAGGAGACCGAGCCCAGTGAGGATGTGGTGGAATTGTCCGTAGCGGGGGCATAGCGACGACTCCAGGCTCCGCTCTCCCCGCCCGGCGCAACCGCGGCTGAGTTGAGTGTGGGCGACCCGCCCGGCGGCGCCAGTTCCCGGATCGTGCAAATTGTCGCGGATTCAGGCCATTCTTAGACATCTCCCTATTGCGGCAACGCCATAAGACTGTCCGTTACGGGTCGCGTAATGGCTTGGTTCGAAGGGGCTTACGGTATCGGACCCTGCGACGCCCTTCCTGGCCTCCGGGTTGCAGGTACCCGGACGGGGTCGAGCCGCGTTCCGCCTGCCAGGGCCGCTTCCGCGGGGCCGGAGCTCAGGCCGGGAGCTCAGGCGACCAGAGCCGCACGGGGTCGCACCTGCTGCGATCCTGAAGGACCGAGAAGGAGACGGACGACGATGGCGAATCGGAAGAGATGGTTGAGTGGCCTGGCCGAGGTGCGAAGGGCGGCCGACGAGAGGGGCGCTGCCCTGATCATCGTGCTGGTGGCCCTGGTCGGCCTCACCGCGCTGGCCGCGGCCGGAATGGTGCTCACGGATACGGAGCTCAAGGTAAGTCAGAACGTGGAAGCCAGCACCAACGCATTCTACGCAGCGGACGCGGGCCTGCAGGAGTATCTCGGAGGCAAGACCGACGGCACTTCCGCCGAAACGTTCAGCTACGCGGCTGGCGTGGCCACGGTAGGTGGCACCCAACTGCTGGACCTGGACGACGACGACCGCGTCCTCTATCGGATCGCGTCGGGTGCCGACTACACCCCACCGGAGGGCGGTGCGGCGAGTCGGACGGTCACGGCACTGGCCGTGTACAGCCTCGGCACGTTCAAGGTGAAAAGCGCCTTCACTTCGCCGAACGGTCTGCTCAAGAACGGCGGCTCAGGCCAGATCGACGGCTACGATCAGGCAACGGGTGGAGACCCGGAGTGCCCGGCCTCACCCCTGTCCCCCGTCCCTGGCGTGGCGGTGCCGCCCGGCGGCTACACTCAGAGCGGCGGCTCGCTAGTCCCCGACGGAGACCCGCCGGTCGACGACTCGCAGGGCGCTCTCGACCTGATCGACGAGACGGAAATCGACTGGGACGGCATCGTCAACGGCAACGCACTTCCCGCGGACTACACGATCCCGCCGGACAGCTGGCCCGACTTCGGGTCAATGGGACCTGACGAGTGGCCAGTCATCTACGCCGACGGCAACCTCGTTATCTCGGATACCGAGAACGGCCAGGGCACGCTCATCGTGCGGGGCAACCTGCAGATGAACGGAGATTTCGAGTGGGACGGGATCGTGCTGGTAGGCGGCTACATTACGAGCAACGGCTATCAGACCGTGGAGGGCGCCATCGTCGGCGGCCTGAACCTCGACCTGGGCGAGTCGGTGCCGAGCTCGGATCTCGGTAACGGCAACAAGAAGTTCCTCTACAACTCATGCTATGTCTTGAAGGCGAAGAAGGGGATGGGCGGCCTCGCGCAGGTACCCGGCACGTGGTCCGAGCGCATGTAGAGGTTCCGCAAGCTGTGGTGCCAGCTGGGCTCTGCCCGCGAGGCTCCGCCCCGGGAGAGGTCCTGGGTGCCCGGTAGAGAGACGCGGCCCCGGTGCTCTGACGCCGGGGCCGCGTTGTCTTTGCCCGGCCTGCAGCGAAGCGTTTCGCCGCTGGCAGAGACTCAGAGGAGATGCTCGGTGGCGAAGCTTCAGTTCCGGAAGGGAACATCGAACTGCAGCGTCCGCTGCACACCGAAGCGGTTCGCTCCGTCGCCGATGGCGGTGGCGGAGACCCGGATTGCCCGCACGTCTGAGAAGTCGCCCGCGGACACACTGTTCTGCACACTGTTGTCATCCATCACGTAGCTGAAGGAAGCCCCGGTGTTGAACGGCCCCACCAGCTCCTGTGGCCCTCGCCACAGTGCGGTCCCCGAAGTGAAGAACGTGGACGGCGCGAACCGATAGCTGAGCTTGCCGTAGAAGCGGACGAACGAGCCGCGGTCCGGGACTCCGTTGGTGAATTGCCCCGACCAGCCGGTGAAGGTGGCGTACGCCCCGTCCGGTCCCGTCCCCGAAGCGCCGTTGGCCACACAGGTCGCCCTGGGGCCCGAGCCGTTACCCGTCTCCGTGGGGATGAAGCTGTCAGCGTACTCGAACGCCTCCTCGTACGGTCCGGAATAGGCGGTCCCGAAGTATCCGCCCGTCAGGCCGGCGTTCGTCACCGTGTCGTACGCCATCATGGTGGCCTCATCGGCGCCGGTGGAGTCGCACACCACGGCCCGCAGGACGTCGAAGCGGAGGGCCACCGAGTCCGACTCGGCCGCCAGGAGGTCGGAAGGCGAGCCCAGGCGGAGCTCGGCCGACATGAGGTCAAAGGCGGCACGGAGGCTCTGTTCCGCGTAGATCTGGTCGTCCGTCCGCTCGTAGAAGCGGCTCTGGCCCACGAGCATGGAAACGAGGGCTGAAGCCAGCAGACCGCTGATCACCAGGGTGATGAGCGCCTCGACCAGCGTGAAGCCGGACTCGCCCTCAAGGTGTCGCCATTTCAAGCTCATAAGTCACCTGCCACTCGTAGAGGCCGCCTTGCTCATGGTGCTACGGTGCCGGCAGTGAACGCACTCGGTACAGACGTGTCGTGAACGTCTGCGCCGAGAGATCCCCGACGCCCGCTACCTGAGCCTGTACCTGCTTAACGCGCGGCGTCAGCGACGTTACGGTCAGGGTGACCACGAAATCGTGGCCGCTGATCGTCACCGTGTCCGCACCGCTGGCAGCGGCCGCGAAACCCTGGCGCTGTACTTCCTCAAGGGCGAGCTGGCCCGCCGTCGCCTGGTCGGCTTGCCAGTCGGCGATGCGCGCCTGCGCAGCGGAGGCCAGCGTCAGCCCGCTCACGGCCAGGACACCAATGACCAGGATGGTGATAGCGATCAACGCCTCGACAATCCCGAACCCGTCGTCGGTCTTCATTTGCGTAGCACTCAAGCGGAATCCAGCCATGCTCCTACCTCACGGTATGACGACCCGGGACCGCCCGACGGCGTTGACCTGCACCTGCAGCATTCCCGATTGTCGTCCCACGTCTACCAGCCCGAGACCCGTGGTGAGCAGACCCCGGGAGTTGAAGGTCAGCGAATCCCCTGTGGTCTTCACATCAAGCGAAGCCAGGGCGAGGTCCGAGGAGTCGTCGAACCACCGGTTCTTGATGACGTTCCCGGCGCCGTCCCGTATCTCGTACCGCCGTGCGCTCTCGATTGCCACCAGGGTGACGTTCGCCCGATTCCGGATGGCGTAGCTGCGGGCCAGGGCCATGTCGGCCGCTACGACCCGGGCGGCCCGGTTAAGGGTGGAGCGCTCCCGGAAGTTGCGGTACGAGGTAGTGGCAATCAGCGAAACGGTGCCGATGATCGCCACCACGATGAGCATCTCGACGAGCGTGAAGCCCTTCTGCAAGCGCGCTGCGCCCCCTGTGATCATCCTTCGCGATCCCGTTGCCGTGACTTAAACACGCCCTGATCCGACAGGAATAGGGGCAATTCGCGGACCATAGGACTACCGGAGGCCGAACCGGCCCGGATTCTCAGCACATGCTACCAGGTTATTCGGACACGCACGGCTAAGACCGCAAAAACCCGCCACAAATGCGTAGATGGTGCACGGTCGGGACGTTGCCCGTTTGATTCGGCCCTCTTTGGCAGGTTCGCCTGGAGTGACAGTCGGGGGGGCTTTTTTCCGCAGCCTGCAAGATCTTCAGGAAGAAGGCGGCACCGGGATCGGAACAGAAGCCGGCACCTGTTTCACGGCGCAGCCCAGGCTCCAGTCATACGGCTGGAACCTGATTGTCGGGCGCGTGCCTTCCATCCAGGCGGCCGCCTGCTCCGAAAGCCATGGCCTCAGGCTGCCGGCCACCGCCCGGCGCGAGACGGGCAGCCAGGCCGGCATCATTCGCGGCCGCACGAAGTCGGAACCGTACCACAGGAAGATCCGCGACAGCCGCAGCTCGCCCCGTTCTTCATCGGGAACCGCACCGCCGGAGGCTAGGAAGGAGCGCATCTGGTCGGCGAGCTGAGCTTGCAGCCGAGGCCCTGCGTACGGCTCGGCACGCAGTGATGGGCAGGAGACAGACCCGCAGACCAGTGCGGCGTGAACGCGGGGGTCCTTGAAGCGGCGGACCTTACCGTGCTCGATGTCGTCGAGGGACAGGCGCTCGCCCGCCACCAGGGCGCGCGGCCGATCGAAGACGCCGGGCACCCTCAGTAGCGAGTCGTGACCGGCGGTGTGCGCTTCGCGCGCCAGCTCCAGCATCTCCGCGTTGTAAAGGTTCAGCCAGTAGGCCAGCGCCTCGTCTGGGCCCAGATCATCAGGGTCGAGGGCGTACAGTGCGTGCCGGTACGAGGAAAGCTCGTCACCGAGGTCCTGAAGCGCCCGGACGCCGCCGGATGCCACCGCCGCCAGCGAGGGCTGCATTCCCGAGTGATCGAAGGAGCCGTCGCCCCGCGGATCCGGTCGGCGCCGGCTTGAGGCTTGGATGAGCGATCGCATGGCGCGTGCGGGATTCGGCCCGCTGGGTGTCCGGGTCATGGTTCTGCCAACGGGATCAGCATGTGCCGGGTTCCCGGACTCCTCGACGCACGCCGAACCGAGTTGGAAGGTGCCGTCTTCGGGTGTATTCTTTCGCCGTGACCGAGCTGATCTGACCCGAGAGACGAGCTGGAGCCATGCGAGACGTACCGCGGATCGGAGCCCTGAATCCTCCGAAGCGGATCCTCATGGGACCCGGCCCCAGCGACGTCCACCCCCGCGTTCTGCAGGCCATGAGCACGCCCCTGATCGGGCACCTGGACCCCGCGTTCATAGAGATCATGAAGGACGTGCAGGAGCTCCTGCGCTACGCCTTCCGAACGGGAAACCGGTGGACGATACCGGTGAGCGGTACCGGTTCGGCGGCCATGGAAGCAGCGTTCACAAACCTGGTGGAGCCGGGAGACACCGTTCTGGTGCCGACCAACGGCTACTTCGGAGCACGCATGGACAGCATGGCGCGCCGGGCCGGCGGCGAGGTCGTGCACGTGCACGCCCCCTGGGGAGAGCCTCTCGATCCGGCCGACGTACGGGCCGCCTTCGAGGAGCACCGGCCCCGGGTCTTCGGCTTCGTACATGCGGAGACCAGCACCGGTGCCCTGCAGACGGAGGTACCCGAGCTCACGAGGATCGCTCACGAGTTCGAGGCCCTAGTCGTCGCCGATACCGTCACCTCGCTGGGAGGCGTCGAGCTGCAGGTGGACGAATGGGGAATCGACGTCGCCTACTCCGGGGGGCAGAAGTGCCTGTCCTGTCCCCCGGGCGCCAGCCCGCTCACCCTGAACGACCGAGCCATCGAGAAGGTGCGCTCGCGGTCAGAAATGGTCCGGAGCTGGTACCTGGACGTCGGGCTGCTGGAGACGTACTGGGGAGACGAGCGGTCTTATCACCACACCGCCCCCATCACGAACATCTACGGGCTCCGAGAGGCGCTGCGGCTGGTGGCCGAGGAGGGGATCGAGGGGCGCTGGGCTCGTCACCTGCGGATCGCGAGTGCGCTAAAGGCGGGGGTGGAAGCGATGGGCCTGGCCATGAACCCCCGCGACGAGTACTGGCTTCCCAGCCTGAGCGCAGTACGCATTCCCGCGGGAGTGGACGCCGGACAGGTCACCCGCTGCCTGCTGAACGAGCACGCGATCGAGATCGCGGGAGGACTCGGGGATCTGGCCGGGAAGATCCTCAGGATCGGTTGCATGGGCTACTCGGCGCAGCCGGGCAATGTTCGGCGTCTGCTTCCGGCGCTGGCGGAGGCGCTGGGACGGCAGGGAGTAGCGCTGGCGCCGGCCCCGAGGCGCCGGCCCGCCTTGGTGTCCTGACCTCGAGGCTCTGTTGTGAACAACGTCCTTGGTTGCGACACCTAGCTCCGCCAGCGCTCGGCCGTCTCGGCGGCGAAAGCGTGGAAGCTGCGGGGCTCCAGGCCCAGAACCTCCCGCTGGCGGGCCAGGTCCTCGTCACTGGCAACCAGGCCTT
>JBDHHR010000027.1:0-45943 GCA_039589295.1 Gemmatimonadota bacterium
CCGACGCAGAGGAGCGCAGAAAGTCAACTGGACGTTGACGCCTGGTTCGTGTGACGCGCGAATCCAGGAAGGGTGCGATGACAGACGCCGAGACGAAGAGCCTTCTGCTGGAGGTCATCCGGGCGGATGTGCGTTCGAGGGTCGACACCATCGTCGATCGGCTCGAAGCCGAGGTTGACTGCCTGGAGCGCCTGGACGACGTCGAGCACGCAATGCGAGGGGCCCTGATCGAGGTCACGGAAGTGCTGGCCGAGGGCATCGCGGCGCACCTGCGCGAAACCCGCCGCTGACACCTCCGGGCACCACTACGGCCGACCTACTTATACCGAGTAGCGAGCCACACACCACGCAATGTGTCGGTAGTGTCGCGGGTGCGGCCAGCTCTCCTGCCGAATTGCTCATTCCCCCTCGGCCCGAACAGAACGTCGGCCCCCATCCTTGATAGCACGCTGGCCACTTCGCGCCCAGGCTCCCGGTTGCGGATTCGCTTGGCTCCAGGTATTCTGATGTGACGCGTGACGCTGCACACACGATAGACAGCGGCATTCGAGCGGGAAGGGCCCGGTGCCCGGAATCGGGTTCTTGAGAAGCGAGCCTCTTCAGTCGAGGGGAGATCAGCCATGCGGATGAAGGACCTGGTCGAGGCAACGGGACTCTCGCGCACCACGAGCGGCGAACGCCGCGGTGTACGGCCGGGAACACGCGGAAAGGCTGGATCTGATCAGGGGATTGCGGACGGAAGAGCTTGGTCCGTTTCCGCTGGAAGCGGTACGCTCGATCCTGCAGTTGGTCGACGACGGTATGGATCCCGAGCTGGCCGTGAGCCTGACCGCGCTTCCGGGCCGCCGGATGGGATCCTCGGCGGCCGGTGCGTCGGAGTGCCTTTCTGCAGCCGATGTGGCGGGCGCGGCGGGCGCCAGCGTCACCACCGTGCGCCGGCTCATCGATGCGGGATTGCTCATCGGTCGGCCGGAGACCGGTTCCCGCAGCGAGGTCTTCGACGCAGCAGACGTGGAACTGGTGCGTCTGTATGCGGAGCTGCTCGAGGCGACCGATTTGACTGTGGAAGATGTCTCGCCGGTGGCGGAGCTGATCGCCGAGATCGTGCGCTATGAAGCGGTCCTGGCCCGGGTCGCCGTGTCGGAGAAGCCGGAAAGAGAGCACGCCCGGATCCTACGGCTGGTGAGCCGATCCATGCGTGCGGTGCACACCTACCTCTTGGTCCGGTCGGCGTTGTATGGAACGGCGGCCGCCTCCTGAAACTTACGACATCGCCCGATCGTCCTGTCGGAGGTCGAAACGGGCCCCGTGCGTCGAGGGTCGCGGAAGAAGAAGCTCCCAGAGCGACGGGCCACCTGCCACCCAGCAGCCAGGAGGGACGATGACCTCACAGCGATTGATTCGTCAGGTCGCCGGTCGGGTTGTGCTACCGCTGGCCGCCTTGCTCATCGCGGCGGGCAACGCCGGGGCCCAGGAGGCGGACAAGCCACAGCCCGTCCGCGATGCCGTACATGTTCCGGGATCCCTGGAGGGCTTGCCGTTCTCACCTGCCGTGCGCGCGGCGGGACTGGTCTTCGTCTCCGGCCAGATCGGCAACCGTCCGGGGACGCGGCAGTTCGCGGAGGGCGGTGTCACCGGACAGACGCGCCAGGCTCTCGCGAACATAAACACGGTGCTGGAAGCAGCCGGGCTGTCGCTTTACGATGTAGTAAAGTGTACTGTATTCCTGGCCGATATTGCCGACTATGCTGTCATGAACGAAGTCTACGCCGGCTACTTCCCGGAAGATCCACCTGCTCGCTCGACCGTGGCGGTGAGCGGGCTTGCCCTGGATGCAGCGCTTGAGATCGAGTGCATCGCCCGGGACAACGTAGAGCTTCGGAGTGGGAAGCCCTAAGCCCGGAAACGCTCCAGCACGTCAGCCAGGGTGGGCCTGCCGATTTCCTGCAGTTCGTAGCGTACGCGAACGGACGGCACGTCGATGTCTATCAGCCGCCTCAGATCGATGGGTGTGCCGATGATCACGAGATCCACCGGTGTCGCGGAGATCGTCGCTGCCAGTTCGGCGGTCTGTTGCTCGCCGTAGCCCATTGCCGGAAGGACGGGGCCGGTGTTCGGGTAAGTGGCGAAGGTGTCCCTGATAGATCCCACCGCGTAGGGACGCGGATCGACGATCTCGGCCGCCCCGAAGCGCCGGGCCGCTATCCACCCGGCACCGTAGGCCATCTCGCCGTGGGTCAAGGTCGGACCGTCCTCGACCACCAGTACACTCTTACCGCGGACGGCAGCGGGGTCGTCCAGGAACAGAGGGCTCGCGGCCTCGATCACGGTAGCGTCCGGGTTCAAACCGAAGACCACGTTACGTGCCGTTTCAATATCTTGGAAAGCCGCGGTGGCGACCTTGTTGATCACCACCACGTCGGCCATGCGGACGTTCGTCTCTCCCGGGTGATACAGCCGCGCGTGATCCGGTCTGTGCGGATCCACAACAACGATGTGCAGATCCGGTCTGTAGAACGGCAGATCGTTGTTTCCCCCGTCCCAGACTACAATGTCGACCTCTTGCTCCGCCTGTCGGAGAATGGCCTCGTAGTCGATACCGGCATAGACCACCCGTCCGGCGTCCAGGTGTGGCTCATACTCCTCCCGCTCCTCGATGGTCGCGCCGTGAGCGGCCAGATCCTCGTAGGTCGCGAAGCGCTGCACGGCCTGCAGCGCCAGGTTTCCGTACGGCATGGGGTGCCGTACCACCGCCACCGTTCTACCCATTCCGGCGATGATCTCGGCTACTCGCCGGCTCGTCTGGCTCTTGCCGGAACCGGTGCGCGCCGCGCACACGGTCACCACTGGCTTGCTTGATTCGACCATCGTGTGCCGTGCGCCGAGCAACATGTAGTTCGCCCCGGCGGACATGGCCCGGGAACCCACGTGCATCACGTGCTCGTGCGTGACATCGCTGTAGCTGAAGACGGCGACGTCGACCTCCAGACGGCGAATCAACTGCTCCAGATCGTCTTCCGGCTCTATGGGAATACCCTCGGGATAGCCCGGGCCTGCCAGCTCCGGCGGGTAGCGACGCCCCTCGATGTTGGGAATCTGGGTGGCGGTGAAGGCAACGACCTCGAAGTCGGGGTTCCCGCGAAAGAAGACGTTGAAATTATGAAAATCCCGGCCGGCCGCGCCGAGAACGAGTGCGCGCTGCGCCATCAGTGCCTCCTGGGAGTCAATCTCGAAGTGTGCTCGGGTCAAGGTAGATGCGGCCCGCGATGTAGCGCCAGCGGTCGCCGGCAACCCGCCTATGCCGTGTCGATGTACTTGAGATCGGCACGCCGGAGCTTATCGCCGAGGCCACGTGCAAGGTTGCGGTACAGCACCACGCCGATTCCCGGACGCAAGCGCACGAGACTCAACAGGTCCGCCTTCGTGAGGACACCCATCTCCACCGGAGTGACTGCCCGTGCGGTGGCGGAGTGGTCACCACCGGCGAGCAGCGAGACCTCGCCGAGACACTCACCGGTGCCCACCGTGCCTACGGGCTCATCGAGTCGATCGAAGTAGATGGCTACCTCGCCTTCGAGGAGCAGGTACATCTCGTTGCACGGTTCGCCCTGCCGGAATATCGTCTGACCCGCCTCGAACGCGGTATGCCCGCATGCGCCGGCGAGTCGCTGCAACTGCTCCTCCTCGAGCCCCTTGAACAGATCCACGAGGTCCACCACCTCTCCGAGTCGGGGCAGTACGTCACGCCGCCGGAACGCGCTCGTGACCAGCTCCGCCGTCTCGCTTATCGGCGGGATGAGCATCACCCCTTCGAACTCGAGCGGGGCCAGGAGCCGCGCCATCTTCACCAGATCCAGGCGCTCGACATGATGGAACGCCAGGGCCGGCACGTATGCCACCGGCACGAACCCCAGCTGGAGAAGCGTCCGCTGCATGCGCGGCGCGTGGGCGCTCACGTCGATCTCCACGTACGCGATGTCCCATTCGTCCCGGCAACGCCGCTCCAGCTCCTCCAGCAGGAAGCGGATCACGTCGTCGCGGAGCGAGATCAGCTCGAAGACGCGCACCACCCGGTCCACCTGCTCGAGCGTGAAGCCGATAGCGCCCACTATATGTCCCCCCTCCCGCGCCACCAGGTACTTGGAGCGATGCGACATGAGCTTGAAGTACCCGTACTGAAGTCGCATGGGCCCGAAGATCTCCCGGTTGCGGACCCGGCCGCGCTCGATGCGCATCAGGCGCGAGTAGCCTTCCGTGGTGAGCTCGCTGACCGTGAAGCCGTGGCCGAACGGGTAAGGTGTCGCATCCTCGTCCACTATGACGTCCAGGTCGAGCCTGCAGTTCTCCATCGCCGTCCCGGCCAGCTGGTAAACCTCCGGCACGATCCGGGGGTTGTTGCGCCGCAGTTCCAGGGCGCGCCCGAACAGCCGGACCAGCAGACCCATGCTCTCCCGGCGGCTCCCGAACAGGTACTTGAGCGGCAAGAATCCTACCGGTGCAAACCCCTGCTTGAGGGCTATCGCCTGCGTGAACGGATGGGTGAGCCGCGCTTCGATTATCCCGACGTGGAGGCGGTCCTTGACCGTGCTGACCCGCTGCTCCAGCAGGCGGGTGCCGATCCCCTGCTTGCGACAGTCGGGGTGCACGGCGAGGCGGCCGAACTCGCCCACTAGATCTGTGTACGCCCCCACCTCCAGCATCACGGAGGCGGTGCCGGCGATCCGGCCGGTGTCGGAATCCTCAGCCACCAGCATGAACGTCTGGTCGCTGAAGATCAGCTTCTTCAGTTCATGTTCCTCGTAGTACTGCGGGTAGGTGTAGTCCTCTCCATACGCCGCCAGGTAGACCTCGATGATTCCCCGGGCGTCATCGTCCCTCGCCTCTCGAATCTCGATCACGAGACAGCCTCGCTGGGCTCGGGTCCCTCGCCGAGGGAGTTCAACGGGGCCAGTCGCCCGTCGGCCAGCGCCCGTCCCGCTACCCGGGCAACTTCACATAGCCAGGCGGCGCCCACGGCCAACACTTCCTCGTCGAACTCGAAGCGGCTCGAATGCGCCGGGAAGCTCTCTCGTCCAGGGAGTCTCGCGCCGAGGCGGATGTAGCAGCCGGGGACCTTCTCCAGATACCAGCTGAAGTCTTCCCCGCCCATGTTTGCCCCCCGCACGGAGGCCCGCACCCGCTCCTCGCCCACTGCTCTTCGCCCTGCTTCACGGGCGAGCTCCGCCATCTCAGGCGTATTCCTGAGCGGAGGCGTCCCCTCCTCGAACCGCAGCTGCAGGTGCGCCTGATGGAGTTGCGACACCGACTCACAGATCCGTTGGACCGATCGGCGCAGGTGCTCTCGCACCTCTGACTCTTGGGCCCTGATGGTTCCCGCCAGCTCCGCCTGCCCGGCGATGACGTTGTGTGCCGTGCCGGCGTCGAACTTACCCACCGATATAACCGATGGATGGGCAGGATCGATCTCCCGCGAGACGATGGTCTGAATGGCGATGACGATGAGGCTGCCCACGAGCACGGCGTCGATGGCCTCATGCGGGCGAGCTGCGTGAGCCTCCTGGCCCGTGATTCGGATATAGAAGGCTTCCGTCGCCGCGTTCACCACCCCGTCGGATATGACCAGCGTTCCGGTGGGGAAGTGGCGGTCGACGTGCCCGCCGAAAATTGCTCCAACCCCGTCCAGGGCGCCCGCATTCACCATCTCCTTAGCCCCGGCTCCGACCTCCTCGGCGGGCTGAAAGATGAGCCGCACGGGCGCCGCAAGGTCTTCCGCCCGCAGAAGCTCGGCTGCGCCCAATACCATGCTCATGTGCGCGTCGTGCCCGCAGGCGTGCATGATACCAGCACGCTCCGAGGCGAACGGCAGGGCTGTTTCCTCCTGGATTGGAAGGGCGTCCAGGTCGGCCCGCAGGGCAACAGCCGGGACACCCGCCGGTCCGGGTAGATCTGCCACCACTCCTGTCTGCATGACTGACCGGTGTTCGATGCCCAGCTCGCTCAGCACCTCGCGGATTTTCCCGGTGGTACGGGTCTCCTGCCAACTGAGCTCGGGGTGGCGGTGCAGGTCCCTGCGGATCCGCACCATTCGATCGTACGTTTCCGGCTGGATGCGACAAATCATCCCACAGAACTCCCGGCTCTGCGAGTCGGTTCGGCGGTGGCGGCCTGACCCGAGGGGGTGGGAAGTCGCTGCCGACGCCGAGTTGCCGCGATAATCAGGGTTCCATCGCGACCCCTGTAAGTTAACGCTGTACGGGGAAGAAGCCACCGTCCCGGGCGGCCGCACTTCTCATGATGCGCGTACTGCAATGTTGACGCCGGAACAGGTGCGTAGCGATGCGGAGTAAAGGCTGGCCCGGCTCTAGCGGGTGCTGAAGCGATCCAGGAAGGCCCGCTCGCGGTCGGAGAGGCTGCCGATCCCTTCGGCCTCGAGCTTGGTGGCGATCCTGTCGTATGCCTCTCGGTTCACCTCGTGCAACTCCTCCCGGTCGATCTTCGCCCAGCGCTCCAGCGCCTCGCGGTCCTGCCTCCATCCCTTCCTGCGAGCGCCTTCTGCACTTGCTTTAAACTTCGCCGCCGCCGAGTTCGTCTCGCGCCACTTCAGGTAAAGGAAAGCGCCGAGGAAGCCCCCGAGATGAGCATGATGAGCGATCGACTGCGCCGCCCCACCGGCTTCCATGGCGATGCCGTACAGCGCGTAGAGCGTCATCCCGGCCACCATCCAGCGCGCCTCGACGGGGATGATGCCCCAGATGAAGATCCGATCCCGTGGCCAATAGCGGGCGAAGCCAAGCATCACACCGTAGATGGCGCCCGACGCTCCGACTACTCCGACGCGCGGCGAGAAGGCGGGAAGGAGGTAGGGAGTGATCACCGACACGGCTCCGGCGACGAGACCGCTGAGAAAGTAGAGCCACAGGAAGTTCCGGCTGCCCAGCCGATCCTCCAGCCGCGGACCGAAGAAGAACAGGACCAGCATGTTGAACAGCACGTGTACGAGACCTCCGTGGATGAACATGTACGTGCCCACCGTCCACGGGCGGTACAGGGCGTACGCCGGCACCAGCGTGAACGCCGCCCCCAGCAGGGGAACGGCCATGCTGAGGATGAACATGGCGACGTTGGCGTAGATGAGCCTGGCGACCCAGGGAGTCATGCCCGCAACGGTAGACGCCGCGCCGCCTGAACGCCAGCCGCCCTCAGATAGGCAGCCAACAGGAAGCCTTGAGGGCGACAAAACTGCGTCCGGGCGTACGGCGACGTCGCGCGAGCCTCACTGGTCGGCGCCGCCTCTGAGCCGTGCGGCACGCTCTGGAGCATCCCGGAAGAGCTCGACCTCCCTCGCTCCCTCACCGGCCAGCTCCAGCAGCTCCTCGTAGTTCTGCAGCGCTGCCGCGGTGTCTCCCAGGACCTCGTAGGCCCGGGCTCGAACGTATGGGGCGGCGTGGGCGGCGAGCGGGTTCTGCCGACCACCGCCGTACTCGCTGAGGCCTTCTGCCGCTAGCCAGTCGGCGCGCTCCAGTACTTCTCCAGCCTGACCGATCTCGATGAGCGATTCGAACTCCTCCCGTGACACGACGCCCGCACCCTGTGGACCCAGCGCCTCCCGGCCCTCGCGGAACAGTCGGACACAAGTCTCGGGATCACCCTCGTAGTGGGCAATCACCCCATCCGTGAAGAGAAGCACGCTGCGAGCGGTGGAGCGGAGGTAGGGAGGGGTCGTCTCGATGCCCGCTGCCATCAGGTCCCGAATGCGGTGCATTTCGTCCAGGCGTCCGCTCAGACCGTACACAGTGAGCATCCCGAACAGGGCTCCCTGATTGAAGGGATCGATCCGGTACATCTCCTCGAATGCCTGCTCGGCCGCCTCGTAGGCACCCGTCAGAACCGCCAGACTGCCGCTCTTGTCCAGGGCCGGCAGGCGGAGATCGTCCCGGCCGATCTCCGCCGCCTTCCCGGCCGCCCGTCGGTATTCAGCCAACCCGTCCAAGTAGCGCCCCTCTGCCACGTACGCGTCGCCCGTGAGGAGCCGTACCTCTACAGCGGCCACGGGATTCTCCGTTTCCATGTACGGTAGCAACGCGCGCCGGGCGCCAGCGGGGTCGCCCTGCCGCAAGTAGGTCCGCGCCAGGTGATCGTACGCGAACGCGAAGCCGGGTCGGATCCGTATAGCCTCGCGGTACGCCGCGCGCGCCTCTTCGTAACGGCCAAACCTCTCCAGAGCTTCGCCACGCGAGTCGTAAGGGTTCGGCTGATCCGGCTCCAGCTCCAGATAGCGCAGGCTCAACGAATCCGCCGCGGCCTCATCTCCCTGCGCCGCTGCCAGGTACAGCAGTTGGTTGACGGCCGGGGCGTAGAAGGGGTCCAGCTGCACGGCCTCCTCGAGGACCCTTCGATACCCGTCCGTGCGGCCCTGCTGCTGGTATGCCAGGGCCAGCCAGAAGCGAGCCTCCTTCTCGTCCGGATACTTCGCCGCCAGCTCCTCCAGATGGTTTACGGACCTGGTCGGGTCCAGGGCGATGAAGGCGAACATCGCCTCGATCATGAGGCGATCCCTCTCAGAGGCGCCCTCCGAGTGTTCCTCGGCCTTCTGGAACGCGAAGGTCGCCTGCTGGTTGTTTCCGTCCTGCCCGTACCGCATGCCGAGCCGTAGCCAGGCCATGGCGAACGTAGAGTCCTGCTCCAGGGCCCTCCGGTAGTGCTCCTCCGCTTCTTCGTACAGGAACCGCCTCTCCGCCCGGAGGCCCTCCTGGTACTCGCGGTACGCGTCCAGATTCCCGGTGGCCAGCTCAGCCAGCGGTGTAAGTTCCGTGGGCTCAACCGGCTCGCCGAGCAATCGACCTGAAAGCCGGGCCGAGACCTCGTCCACCAGGGCGAAAACGTCCGTGCCGCGCGCCTGCTCGGCCCCGGATACAGTTCCGTCGGAGAGGTCGATCAGCTGGACATCGACCCTGATGTCCCTGCCCACGGCTACAAACGAGCCTTGCACAAGCGTGTGCGCGCCCGATCGGGCTGCGATGTCGAGCGCCAGGTCTTCCGGAATCCGGTCGGTCTCATCCCGGCCCGCCTGACGCATCAGGTCCATCAGCCGCTGTGCGCTCACCACCTTGAGTGCCGGCAATTGGGCCAGGTTGGTGGTGAGCATGTCGGCCAATCCAGGGCCCAGCCAGTCGAGGCTATCCGCTCCGGTGTTGTTGGTCAGCGGGAGCACGGCGACCGAGCCCTCGCCCAGATCGGCTCTGCCGACCGGTGCGATCTCGGCCAGCCGCATCTCCGGTCGGTCGCGGGTGAGTATCGCCACAGACCCGAGCGCGCCCCCCAGCAGCAGCAGGCCGACCAGAACGACCTCGAGCCGAACGATCCGCTGGCGACCTCCGGCGCCGTGGAACCAGGAGACGATGACGGCTATGGGAAAACCGATGCCCAGGAACAGCAGGCTGACGTCCAGGATCGACCTCTGGATCGCATACGTATCCACCAAGAAGCCGATGAACTCCAACGCTATCCACGCGGCTCCGAGGTAGAGCACGGCGGTGCGCAGCACGTGTCGTTTACTCAGTTCCCGCCCGATTCCCTTCAGTCTCTCGTTCATATGGCGGCGAAACTAGGTCAGACACCCCCGGCGGGCCAGCCGGCCTCGGGGTTCGCTCCCGGACGGAAGCTCGGGTTGTTGGCGGGTAGGCGGACGGGCAGGCGGGGGGCGCGAAACGGCCCCGCCCGCCGAAACGAGCGGGGCCGCGTCCGGACCCCGAATCTTCCCCCGACGGCCTCTCAAGGCTGGATCGGGCGGGATCTCAACACCACCTCACCCGCACCCGATATTTGATCGTCTCCTCGCCTCGCGCCGGGACCTTGACGCTGAACTTGAACGTGTGCGCGTCCAGCTTGGTCGCTTCGTGCGTCGACCGGAGGATCTGCCAATCGGCCCCTATCGGCTCGTAGACCTCCACCTCAACGTCCTCGTCCTTGTGATTGCGGAGATCGATCTCCCACGAGCTCTCGGACACGCAGCTTGAGATGACGTTGTACTCCATCTGCCGGCGGTCGCCCAGCACGTCGAACGCTTCGCCCATCTTGATGCGGACGGTTTCGTCACGCGGAGTATGATCGATCCGGTCTTCGCCGATGAACTGCTGAGCGCCTGATTCATCGCTCTTGTACACCCGCACTATCCCGGCCGGAAGCGGCATACCGAGGCTGTTCTCCTCGCTGTTCTCGAAGTCCAGGTAGACGCCGACCTTCTGGTTTGATTCCACCTGCCCGTAAGAGCCCCGGTAGTACTGAGCGGCGCCGTAGTAGATGAGGCGCTTCCTGAGTCCGAAGTCATTGGCCTCCAACAGCGTCACTTGCTTCTGCTCGTTGTTCAGCAGAGTCGTGGGTCGCTGGAGCGTGTACAGGTGGTACTCGAAGAACGCCTCCTCCGCGAACGCCCGGTCCATGGCTGCCTCTGCCACCATCGCCTTTCTGGCCAGTCCGTAAGCCTCCCTTTCCGAGACCCGCTGGACATCTCCCGCCACCAGCTTGAGCTGGGCGTTCTCGTACCGGGCCCCGCTCTGGTTGGTCAAGGTCACCCAACCCGTGATATCGGCGCGACGGTCGTCCTCGCCCACCACCATCACGTAGTCGGCTTTCCAGTTGAGGTTGTGGGTGAGGTAGGACACCTCTACGCGCTGCCGATCGGCGCGGCTGTCCAGCAGCCATACGAGAGTCGGCCGCGCGATGAGGTTCTCCGGCACCTCGGGGAAGGACAGACGGCCCGGGTAGTTGAAGGTGATCTCATCGCCGATCCTGAGAATCGTCCCCTGGTTCACCGCCAACACTTCCGCCTCCACCACCTCGTCCCGACCCTCCTTCTCGTTCCAGCGGTAAACCTTGACGGTCCGTCCAACGTACTTCTCGAGGAGCTTCTGCGGGCTGAGAAGGTCGTACTGGTAGTTCTGTTCGAGCACGACCACCGGAGTCCCCCGGCCCAGGGCACGCATATGTACCGTTTCAGGCTGGATGTTCGCGGCCACGTCTCCGAACTCGAGGGCGATCCGCCCACGGGCGAGCTCGAGGTTCCGGATCTCGCGCACCAACCCGAAGTTCTGGTTGTACACCGTGATGGCCACCGACTCGCGGTCGCCGGCAGTGGAGCGCAGCCGCGGACTCTCCTGAGGCTGCGCGTCAGTCGATCCCGGTCGTATGGCGGCGGCTCCCACGGCCAGCGCAAGAACCGCCAACTGCATCGATCTCGACAACATCGTCATACCTCCACCAATGGTTGAACGCTCGCTTCTCAACCGGATGACGATAGAGCCGGGCCTGTTTGCACACGGGGGCCCGGCGCCGATACCTGCGGCTCAATCCTCCGCGAGATCGAGCACGTAGACGTTTCGCTGCGCGGTGGGGAGGATCACGAGGTCGAAGACGTTCACGTGTGGAGGCCGGCTGACGACGAAGTGAACGCACTCGGACACGTCCTCCGGGGACAGGGGAGTGAAGCCAGCGTACACCGCATCAGCGCGCTGTTCGTCTCCGTGAAACCGCACGGCGGAGAACTCCGTCCGAACGAATCCCGGATCCACGCTGGAGACGCGCACCGCGGTGCCGGCTACGTCTAGATTCATTCCCTCCGTGAGAGCGCGAACCGCGAACTTGGTGGCGTTGTAGACGTTACCGCGGGGATACACCTGATGCCCGGCGGTGCTGCCTATGTTCACCACGTGTCCGGTTCCCCTCGCCACCATGTACGGCAACAGCGCCCGGGTGACGTTGAGGAGGCCTTTGACGTTGGTGTCGATCATCCGGTCCCAGTCATCGTGATCCCCTTCGTGCACGAGATCCAGGCCGCTGGCCAAGCCTGCGTTGTTTACCAGCACGTCCGGAACCCGGCCGGCCTCGATAAGGTCCGCGGCAGCCCCGTCGACGCCGTCACGGTCTCGTACATCCACCTTCCGGGCCTCCACCGACGTCCCGTGTTGCCGGCGCAGCCGCTCCGCCACCTCCTCCAGCCTCTCGCTTCTCCTGGCCCACAGGACCAGTTCCGCGCCGTCCGCAGCCAAGCGGCGGGCGCAGGCTTGACCGATACCGGCACTGGCTCCGGTTATCAGCACGAGCGCTCCTTCGATGCGATTCATGGTCTCCTGGTGGTTCGTTGCGGCGGTCCCGTTGACGACTCCGGCCCACCGGCTCCCGGGAAGACGCTCGGCCAGGACACGGGGCTGGAAGTCAGTACGAGCAGCTGCGCCAGAGTGCGATTGCCGCGAACAGGAGCAGCACTGCGAGGGCGACAACGAGTGGTCGGTTCTCCATGGAGGGCCTCCAGGGCGAGTACGCGTGCGAGTCTGCCTCGAGTGGCCTCCCTCAAGGTGGAGACTCGCAACCGGGAGGGAAAGATGCCCCAACGGATGTGACGTTCTGTCGCACATTGGGCACGGTCGCTCGGGCCCCGGCCCGAGAACGTCCACGGAGCAGGGAAGCCGGCCCGCTTGGCGGTCCGATAGTTGCCTCTCAAGAGCGATTGACCGGATCGAAACGGGGCACAACATAGGCGCTTCGTCGGTCCAGGGATTCCGACGCCGCGATCGAGCGGGTCGGTGTCCGCGCGTGCGGAAATACATGACGGCGAGGGAAGTCCGATGCCTACCCGCAGGAGATCCTGGGCCGAACCGTGGAAGGTCAAGATGGTCGAGCCCATCAAGATGACGACACTCGATCAGCGCGAGCGCGCGATGGGGGAGGCCGGCTACAACACGTTCCTCCTCCGTTCGGAGGACGTGTACATCGACCTGCTGACCGACTCCGGGACCAGCGCCATGAGCGATCGCCAGTGGGCGGGCCTCATGCTCGGGGACGAGGCGTACGCCGGAAGTCGCAACTTCTACCACCTGGAAGAGACCGTCCGGGACGTATACGGCTACACGCACACGATTCCCACTCACCAGGGTCGCGCCGCGGAGCACATCATCAGCCAGATCCTCATCAAGGAGGGCGACGTCATTCCCGGCAACATGTACTTCACGACGACCCGCATTCACCAGGAGATGGCCGGCGGGACGTTCATCGACGTCATCATCGACGAGGCACACGACCCTGAGGTGATACACCCCTTCAAGGGCAACGTCGACCTGGACAAGTTCCGGGCGGTGATCGACGAGTACGGTCCGGAGCGTATCCCGTACATCTGCGTCGCCACTTCAGTGAACATGTGCGGCGGCCAGCCGATCTCCCTCGAGAACCTCCGGCAGGTGTCGGAGATGGCCCATGCACAAGGGATCCTCGTCGTGCACGACATGACCCGCTGCGCCGAGAACGCTCTGCTCATCAAGGAGAGGGAGAGACAGTACGAGGATGCATCGATAGCCGAGATCGCTCGCGAGATCTGTGATCTCACGGATGTAGCCACCATGAGCTCCAAGAAAGACCATCTGGTGAACATCGGCGGCTTTCTGGCCGTCAACGATGACGATATCGCCCGGAAGGCCAGAAACATGGTGGTCGTGTACGAGGGACTTCACACTTACGGCGGAATGTCCGGGCGGGACATGGAAGCCCTGGCGATCGGTATCCGCGAGTGCATCCGCTACGACCATATCTACGCCCGGGTCGGCCAGGTTCATTACCTCGGCCACAAGATCGACGACCAGGGGATCCCCATCGTCAAGCCGATAGGCACCCACGGCGTGTTTCTCGATGCGAAGCGGTTCCTGCCGCACATCGACCAGGACCAGTTTCCGGCCCAAGCCCTGGCCGCCGAGATCTACATGGACTCGGGAGTCCGCTCGATGGAGCGGGGGAACGTGTCGGCCGGTCGGGACCGAAAGACGGGCCTGAACCGGCGGCCGCACCTGGAGCTGGTTCGCCTCACGATTCCGAGGCGGGTGTACACGCAGGCGCATATGGATGTGGTGGCCGAGTCCGTAATGGAGGTGTGGGACCACCGCGATGACATCCGGGGCCTGGAATTCACCTACGAGCCGGAGCATCTCCGGTTCTTCCAGGCGCGCTTCCGGCCGATGCCGGCTCAGCGCACGGTGGGCTTCTTCCCGGCAGGCAGCGCCGGGGCTGGCCTCACAGGCGTCGGCTCGTAGGCCGGGTTGCCGTCCACAGGGCCGGCCCGGTTGCCCTCACCGCGCCAGGCTGCCCTTCTCCCGATTGCGCGCGTGGGGCCTTGCAGGTCGATACATTTGATACCCTGCCGCGGGCGCGACCGATTCCACATGACAGCCGCCGAGGCCAAGGCGATCGGGGGCGGGATCCGGCGCACGAGAGGAGTACGACTCAGCATGGAATACAGACTCGCCCTGATCGGATTCGGGAACGTCGGCCAGGGCTTCGCAGAGATCCTGCGCGACCGGCACCGGACGCTCCTGGAGAAGTTCGGCTTGAATTTCACCGTGGTGGGGGTGAGCGATGCGCTCAAGGGGAGCGTTCACGACCCGGCCGGACTCGACCCGGCCGATCTGTTGAGCGCCGTTCGGCTCGCCGGGAACCTCGGCGGGATCGATGCCCCGGATAGCGGCTGGGACGGGATGAGGATGGCCGCTGAGAGCCAGGCTGACGTGCTCGTAGAGCTCAGCTACACGGACCTCGAGACCGGCGAACCCGCTGCCAGCCACATCCGCGCGGCTCTGGAGAGTGGCAAGCACGTGGTGACCACCAACAAGGGACCGGTGGCGCTCCACTATCACGAGCTGTCGGCCCTGGCGGCCGAGCGCGGCGTCCACATAGGCGTCGAGGGTACGGTGATGAGCGGCACGCCGGCGGTCCTGCTCGGGCTGGACATGCTCCGGGCAGCCGGAATCTGGAGGATACAAGGCATCCTCAACGGAACCTGCAACTACATTCTCACCCGCATGGAGGACGGAGGGACGTACGAGGAAGCGCTCTCCGAGGCACAGGAAAAGGGGTACGCCGAGGCAGAGCCCAGCGGGGACATCGAAGGCTTCGACGCCGCGGGCAAGGTCGTGATTCTGGGCAACCTGCTCATGTCCGAGGCCTTGACCATGGCTGACGTCGAGCGGGAGGGAATCTCGGGCGTCACGCCGGGTGACATCGAGGCGGCGCGGGCCGCCGGAGAGCGCTGGAAGCTCATCGGTTCCCTGGAGAGCGGCTCCGACGGTGTTCGGGCCAGCGTCAAGCCGGCGCGCCTTCCGCTCGGTCACCCGCTGGCGAGTGTCGGGGGATCCGCGAATGCCGTGACCTACAGCACCGAACTGCTGGGGGACGTGACCCTGGTGGGACCGGGGGCCGGACGAACGGAGACGGGATACGCGGTCCTGGTAGACCTGCTGGAGATCCACCGAACCGCGGCGTAGACCAGTGGCCAGGGCCACGGGAGAAGCCCTGCTGTTCAGGAAAGACCACCATACGCGGAGGCGGCGATGCGGATGTATCTGAACGGCGAGTGGGTCGAAGGCGCCGAGGCGCGCGATGTACGCGACCCGCAGGACGGAGCCGTGATCGATACAGTGCCGGAGGCCCGAGCCGATGACATGCACATGGCGGTTTCGGCCGCGCTGGCAGCCTTCGAGGCCCATCACCCCCTTCCGGCGTTTCGCCGGATCGAGATTCTGCGGAGCGCGGCCGATGCGGTCCTGGGCCGGCACGAGGAGTTCTCGCGCACGATCGCCAGGGAAGGGGTGAAGACGATCCGTGAGGCGCGCAAGGAGGTGACCCGCTGCATCGAGACCCTGCTGGTGAGCTCGGAGGAGGCGCGTCGGGTGGGAGGCGAGACGGTGCCTTTCGACCAGAGTCCCGGTGCGGAGAACAGGTTCGGTTACTACACACGGACGCCGGTGGGTGTAGTGGGGGCCATCACGCCGTTCAACGATCCGCTCAACCTGGTGGCTCACAAGGTCGGGCCGGCCATCGCCGGCGGGAACGCAGTCATCGTCAAGCCCCACGAAGAGACCCCTCTCAGCGCGCTCATGATGGCGGAGGCTTTCGAGGCGGCCGGCCTGCCGGCGGGTCTCCTGCAGGTGATCACGGGGGCCGGCGACGTGGTGGGCGACGCTCTGGTGACCGATCCGCGTGTGCGAACCATCTCGTTCTCCGGCGGTCGTGAGACGGGAGAGAAGATTCTCGCCCGAGCCGGGCTCAAGAAGGTGGGCATGGAGCTGGGCAGCATCTCGCCCGTGATAGTCATGTCGGATGCTGATATGGGGCTGGCGGTCTCCTGCAACGTGAGCGGTGCCTACTGGGCGGCCGGGCAGAACTGCCTGCATGTCCAGCGGCTGTTTGTGCACGAGGACATATACGACAGCTTCGCGGAGCGATTCGTCGAAGCGGCCGGCTCCTACAGAGTCGGTGACAAGCTCGACGAAGCGACCGACATGGGCCCTCTAATCACCGAGGCGGAAGCCCGTCGAGTCGAGGTCTGGGTCCAGGAAGCTCTTGATGCCGGGGCTCGGCTGCTTACCGGAGGCACGCGCGAAGGGAGCTTCTACGCGCCTACCCTGCTGGATCGGGTGCCCGCCGGGTGCGCGGTGGCGGAGAGAGAGGTTTTCGGCCCCGTATCGGCGATGTGGCCTTTCTGCACTCTCGATGAGGCGATCGAGCGGGCCAACGCCGTGGACTTCGGTCTGCAGGGAGCCATCTTCACCACCGACATCGCTTCCGCTTTCACGGCGGCTGCGGCTCTGCGATGCGGGGGAGTGATGGTGAACGACAGCACGGACTACCGAATCGACGCCATGCCTTTCGGAGGTATGAAGGGATCCGGGCTCGGCCGTAGGTTCGCCCTCGAGGAGATGACGGAGATCAAGCTGGTGTGCTTCAACCTGTAGCGGTGGGGAAGGACAGGTGATAGAGATGGAGACCACTACCACGAGGGAACCTCTGGCAGGGGAGGGAGGTTCCATGACGTCGCGGGACCTGGCCGCCTCCAGGATTCTCTCTCCCAGGAGACACTCGACCCGGGCAACGAGTGTCGAAGCTCTGGCAGCCGAGCAGCTCGCGCACTTCGGAATCGATGCCGGTAGCGACTACGGCCGGGCTCTGTACAGCACGGCGCTGAACCTGTACCGGGCACAGGCCGACGTGACCCGCCTGTGGGAGATCACCCTCGACACGATCGGCAGCCTGGACCGCAGGGACCGGATCGCCTACTTCAACGCGAAGAAATTCCTGTGCTTCCAGCTGGCCAAGGTCCTGGACACGTTCCAGAACCCCTTCCGGAAGTCGTATCAGGCCTTAGGGTTCTCCGACTGTACTCTATACGCGAAAGGGCCCTACCCCGTCTTCGACAACGTCACAGCCATCTTCGCCGCCAACCCGGTGATCGTACGGACAGCCACCTACATCTACGCCTGCACCGAGTGGGTGGACGACGCATTCGAGGGTAGAGAGCTCCTGCTGGAGATCTACTCGCGGCTCCTCAACCCGACGTCTATCTCCCTGGCAAACTACATCGTCGACGTGGAGTGCGGCCCGCACGCCTCCGAGTACATGGCGTGGAATTTCAACAGCGGGATGGCAGCTATCGACGCGCTGTTCAGCCACCGGCTCAGGAGGGACGAGGTCGTCATCGCCTCCCGCAACGTCTACGGCGGTACGTACCAGCTCCTGCACGACTGGTATGCCCGCGAGGACAAGCTGAACATCCACCTGGAGTGGTTCGACGGGCATACCGGCGACGAGTTCGCCTCCTTCCTGGACGATGTCGAGCGGCGGCATGCGGACGTGCTCGCCCGCCAGTCGGAGATCTTCATCTTCCTCGAGTCGCCGTGTAACCCGCACGGCTACGTGCTCGACTACCCTGCGATGTGCGGCGTCGCTCACGAAAAGGGGCACGTCGTAGCTCTGGATTCGACCGTTGGGACGCCTTTCCTCCAGAAGCCCCTGCTGCGGGAGGACGAGCGGGAGCGTCCGGATTATGTGGTTCACTCCTACACGAAAGACCTGACGGGCAACGGCAACGCCACGGCCGGGGTGGTGATCGCGGAGAATCACCTGATGTTCATCCCCAAGGGCGAGAGCTTCAACGGCGTGCGTTGGGACGAAACCCTCTTCTGGGGCGTCTACTACATCAAGGGCGCCTTCCTCGACGCGGACAAGGCGTTCGAAGTCATAAGCGGGATGAAGACGATGGAGATGCGGCTGATCCAGAAGTGCATCAACACGCTCATCCTGGCCCGCTTCCTGAACTCTCATATCAACATCAACGTCAACTGCAACGCGATCGCGGGGGATCCCAACCGTCCGATCCGGAATCGGGTCCTGAAGTTCGGTCTTTCTGCACCGCTGTTCACCATCGATTTCGAGGAGGCCGGTCTCCCGCCGGAGACCTTCATCCGTTTCTTCGACTGCCTGTCACCGGCATTCAATCACCAGGTAAGCCTCGGCCAGTCGAACACGGTGATCCTGTGCCCGGCCATGACATCTCACTCGGAGCTCGATACCGAGGCTCTGAGGGACGCCCGCATCGCCAGGACGACCATCCGGGTGGCGGTGGGCGACGAGAATCCGAAGGAGCTGATCAGCCACTTCGTGAACGCGGCCCGGCTGACCATAGATCCGGTTCTGCAGGGGTTCAGCGAGGGGTTCATGGCTTCGGAGCAGGCCGACGAGCTGGTGCGCGAGACGTACCTCAAGGTTCACCAGCACTACATCGAGACGGCGCCTCCGATGGCTGAGTTCATGAGATAGAGGAAGCCGCGGGCAGCATCCCCCGGACGACCGCCGGCCCGCGCCCTACCTACGCGGGCGCCAGCGCGTTGTGCCGGGTCCGGCTGAGCGCCTGGTCGAGATCCTGGATCAGGTCTTCGATGTCCTCGCAGCCCACGGAAATCCGGACGAGATCGTCCGTGATTCCTGCCTCAAGCCGCTCCTCCTCCGGCACGCCCGCATGCGTCATGGAGGCCGGGTGTTCAATGAGCGTCTCGATGCCTCCGAGGCTCACTGCCAGGGTCGCCAACCGGACGCTGTTTATGAGGGTCTTGCCAGCCTCCAGCCCGCCGCGAACTCCGAAACACAGGACTGATCCCGGACCTCGCATCTGGGACCGCATCAAGTCGTATTGCGGGTGGGCTTGGAGCCCCGGATAGTTCACCCATGCTACAAGCGGGTGCTCGCTCAGGAAGGTGGCGAGTGTCAGGGCGTTCGCCTGCGATCTCTCAACACGAAGTCCCAGCGTCTTGAGTCCACGCAGGACGAGCCATGCCTGATGCGGGTCCATCGTGCCGCCCAGGTTGCACTGTACCGACCGCAGACGGTCCAGCATGGCCTCGTCCTTCGCCACGATCATCCCGGCGACTACGTCAGTGTGGCCGTTGATGAACTTGGTCATGCTGTGGACGACGATGTCCGCGCCAAGCAGCAGCGGATTCTGCAGATAAGGGGAAGCGAACGTGTTATCGACCACGAGTAGCGCTCCCCCGGCGTGGGCGATCTGCGCGCAGCGCCCGAGGTCCGTGAGCTTCAGCGTGGGATTGGCGGGCGTCTCCACATAGACCAGCGCGGTATCGGACCGCATGGCCCTCTCTACCTCCTCCAGTCTCGCGGAATCGACGAAGGTCGCCTGCACCCCGAAGCGGACGTACTCGCTCTCGAGCATGATGCGCGAGGGACCATACAACGCGTCCGTAGCCACGACGTGCGATCCCTGCCCGAGAATCGTCAGAAACACGGCGTTCACGGCGGCCATGCCGGTTGCCGCGCCGAGGGCGCCGCACCCGCTCTCCAGGATGGCGATGCTCGCCTCCAGGGCGTCGATCGTCGGGTTCCCCAGCCGGGTGTACTTGTAACCGGGCTCGCCGCGAAAGCGTGCCGCCCCTTCGTCAGCGTTCCGGAACGCGAATGTCGAGGTCTGGTAAACCGGAACGCTGACCGCACCCGTGGCCGGGTCCGGGTGCTGCCCGGCATGGATGATCTGCGTATTGATGCCGGTGTTGCTGGCGTCTTCCATGATGATGGCTCGCTTCCTGGTGCGGTTGGATCGCGTATCTCAACGTCATCCGGTACTGCAAAAACGCTGCCGCGACGATGGCAAGTCGCGCGCGCCGCGAGCCCGGTATAAGATACGACGTCCGGCCGCTGCGGCGGCCTGCGACGGCGGGTTTGCTGGACACTGTCGGCTTTGGCGGCTCGAGTGCGGTCTCCGTGCGGTCGGACACCGGCTTCCGCCTGTGACTGTCCACCCCAGGAGGCGGAGTTGGACGACTTCTCGGCTCCCACCGAACTCACAGGTCGGAAGGGCCCGTATCCCGAGTTCACCTGGGCGGGGATCCTTGTGGGGTACGGGATCGGGATCCTCATCGCCGTCAGCATAGGCTACCTCAGCCTCAGGCTGGGCTTCTCGATCGAGGGGTCGGAGCTCGCGGCCATCCTCGGCTTCGGGGTACTCCGCGGCATTATGCGCCGCAACAGCATCATCGAGAACAACATCAACCAGACCCTGGCCAGCGCAGTGAACGGAGCCTCGGCCGGCATGATGTTCTCGGTGCCAGCGTTGTTCATCCTCGGGATCACCGACTTCAACTACCCGCTTCTGGTCCTGGGCTGCATCGCCGGGGGCATC
This sequence comes from Gemmatimonadota bacterium, assembly GCA_039589295.1. Lineage (GTDB taxonomy): Bacteria > Gemmatimonadota > Gemmatimonadetes > Palauibacterales > Palauibacteraceae > JBDGYE01. The sequence continues at coordinate 20,501 of JBDHHR010000027.1, forward strand.
CTGGGAATCGCCTTCATCATTCCGCTCCGTAAGCAGATGATAGACTTCAACCGCCTGGCCTTTCCCGGGGGAATCGCCACGGCAGCGGTCCTGAAGTCGCCTGGCGCGGGGGTCAAGAAGGCATGGCTGTTGATGGGCGGTGCGCTGGTCGCGGCGCTCGCCCACTTCATCAGCCTCAAGACCGGCGTTGAAGCCTACAATCTGGGCGCAGTGCTCGGCTTTCCCGAATACATGAACGGCATCTGGTACCTTTCCCTCCTGACCGTGGGGGTAGCCTTCCTGGCAGGGAAGGGTGGCTTCTTCTTCATAATCGGCGGATACGTCTGCTACTGGATGCTGGCGCCGCTTATGGACTTCACCGGGCTGCTGCCCGACGCGGCTACGCTGGAGGCCTCCGGCCAAGGGGTCGCAGAGTACCTGCGTCTCAACCTCTTCAGACCGACCGGGATCGGGATGCTCGTCGGCGGAGCTCTCATGGGCATCGCCCTCGCCCTGCCGCTGGTGGTGAGCGCCATCCGCAGCATGCGGGATGCCGCGAAGGCACGGACGGCCCTGTCCAGGGACGAGCTGCCGATCCAGATGCTGTACATGGGCGTCGCCGCGGCCTTCGTGGTGCTGGCGGTCATCTCGTGGCTGTCGGTCACCGAGGTCGGACTCGCTCGGGGGCTCCTCATGGCTCTCCTGGGGACCATGTGGATCTGGGTCGCGGGCGTGGTGCTCTCGGAGTGCATCGGCCGAACGAACTGGTCGCCGCTTTCCGGGATGACCCTGATCGGAGTCACGCTCCTGATCCTCGTGGCCAGCGGCATCGGCGACCGGGCGTCGATCATAGCGTCAGTGACGGTCGGAGCTGCGATGTGCGTGGCCATGGCGCAGGCCACCGACCTCATGCTCGACCTGAAGACCGGCTACCTGGTGGGGGCGATCCCCAGGAACCAGCAGAAGGCGCAGTTCCTGGGTACTTGGATCGGTCCGATAGTCGTCATGGCTCTGATCGTGGTCCTGCACCGGGCGTACGGCATGGGCAGCGACCAGCTTCCTGCTCCGCAGGGCCAGGCCCTGGCCAGCGTGATCCAGGGGATTCTGGGCGGCGACGTACCGGGGGATAAGTACCTGACCGGCGCGGGACTCGGGGCGCTCCTCAGCGCCAGCGGTATCGGCGGACTGGGCGTTCTGGTGGGACTCGGCTTCTACCTGCCGTTCAACATAGTGCTCACCTACACCATCGGGACCCTCCTCCGCATTCTCTCCGACTGGAGGCTGGGCAAGCTGTGGAGCGAGGACGTGGGCGTGCCCATCGCCGCGGGCCTCATCGTGGGGGAGGCATTGGTAGGAGTCGTCTATTCACTGATCATAGTGTTCGGGCAGCCGCCGGCCTGAGGAGGATCGGATGAAGCTCATCGGATATGCGCTGATCACCGTCGGGTTTCTCGGGGGCTCCTTCGAGGTCGTCCGCCGGGTGGAGGGCGTGGACGCGGCCGCGTTCCTGTGGTGGCTGGCAGCCGGCATCGTGGGGGTCATCGTAGTCCGGCGGGCACAGCGGGCCGCGGCCACCGACGAGGAGGTCCTCTCCTCCAACATCAGGGCTATCGAGGGGAGCCTGCGAAGCATAGCGGCGGACGCCGAACGGTTGAACGGCGAGAAGGAAACGATCTCCGTCTACGATCTGAGGCACCGCATAGACGAGATGTTCCCGAAAGACTTGTCGACCTTCGTCGACGCCCGCGAGAGCATCGCCCACAACTACGGGCTGGAGGCGTACTCGGACGTGATGAATCGCTTCGCCGCTGGCGAGCGGTACCTGAACCGGGTCTGGTCGGCCTCGACGGACGGGTACGTGGACGAGGCGCACGCTTACATCAAGAGAGCCGCCGACCAGTTCGAGGACGCGCTGAAGGCGTTCCAGAACGTCAAGGCCGGACGGCCCGTGGAGTACTAGTCTCGAAGGCTCTCCGGGTTCAGGCTCTCCAGCTCGGGCAGGACGAAGAGGCCGTCCTTTCGAACCAACACATCATCGAACAGGATCTCCCCTCCGCCGTACTCCGGTCGCTGAATCAGGACCAAGTCCCAGTGTATCTGACTCCGGTTCCCGTTGAAGGCTGTGTCGTACGAGCTGCCGGGCGTCAGATGGAGGCTGCCGGCGATCTTCTCGTCGAACAGGATGTCCTTCATCGGCTCCATGATGTACGGGTTGAAGCCGAGGGAGAATTCTCCCATGTAGCGGGCTCCTTCATCCGCGTCGAGCACCTGGTTGAGGTGCTCGGTGTTGGAGCTGGTCGCATCGACTATCTTCCCGCTCTCGAGTGCGAAGCGGACGTTCTGGTGGGACACGCCCTGGTAGATAGTGGGCGTGTTGTACTGGATCATGCCGTTGATGCTGTCCCTCACCGGGGCGGTGAAGACTTCGCCGTCCGGGATGTTTCGCTTGCCGTCGCACGGCAGGGCCGGTATGCCTTCGATGCTGAAGGTAAGGTCCGTTCCCGGCCCCTTTATGTGCACCCGGTCGGTGTTCTCCATGAGCTCCCGCAGCGGTTGCAGCGCCTCCGACATGCGGGCGTAGTCCATCGTGCAGACGCGGAAGTAGAAATCCTGGAACTCCTCCGTGGATCGCTGCGCGAGCTGCGCCATCGAAGGACTCGGCCACCGCAGCACGACCCACCTCGTATCCGGAACGCGAATCTCCATGTGAACGCGCTTCCAGATGAAGCTCTCGTACAGCGTCATTCTGTCCTGGACGACGTCTGACAGCTCCGACACGTTGGGAGAGCCGCGCACCCCGATGTACGCGTCCATGGCCTTCATGTACGTCTCCTCGGCGGAGGCCATGACATCCAGCTGCTCTTCGGTAGCTCCCAGCAGCAGTCTCCTGAGGATCTCCTTGCTCTTCAGCAGGACGTTAGGCTGCGCGCCCGCCTCGTGGGCCACCCGGATCAGCTCCTTGGTGAACTCGTGCGGCGTGTCGATGGCTTCGATAAGGACCTTCTCGCCGGATTTCAGCTCACAGGAATAGTGGATCAGCGTTTCAGCGAGCTTCGTGTATCTGGGGTCGGGCATGTTGCAGCCTTCCGGTAGTGTTGGATTCCGCTCAACGGTCGGTCGCGGCTCCGGCCGGCTCTATCGCGGGCCCGGGCGGCGGCCGGATGCAGGGGCGCCGGCACAGGGTATCGCGACGGCAATGGATTGGAAAGGTGACACGCGCGCCTCAGGCCATGAGAGAGCCCTGCCGGTATTCCGGATCCGCGAGACGGCGTATCTCAGTCAACAAGACCGCGTGCTCGCTAACCTCACTCCTCATCGACGAAGAAGCTTCAGTTGTCGTACAGCCAGGGTGTGCCTATTCTGCGGCGGCTTTGCTCCGACTCGGGCCGGAACGGAGTGCGATGGAACGGAATGAACCAACGCGATAAGAGTGTGGCTCGGGGCTGGCTGGCCCTTGTGGCGGTGGCCACCATATCGATGGCGAGCTGCGATGCCGTCCAATGGGAATCACCGGCTGGCGCCGAGAGCCCGCCTACATTCGCGGTGGACATCGCCCGCATCATCTTCGAGAATTGTTCATCGTGCCACCGACCGGGCCAGGCCGGTCCGTTCCCACTCCTCCAGTATGAGGACGTCCGAGCGAGGGCCGAGCGCATCGAGGAAGTCACGGCGAGCGGCTACATGCCACCCTGGCCGGCCGATCTGACGTATACCCGCTTCAGGGACGAGCAATACCTGACCAGGGATGAGATCGATCTGATCGGCGCCTGGGTGGAAGCGGGAGCCCCGGCCGGAGACCTCACGGCGGTACCCGAACTTCCGCCGCTTCCGCTAGGATCCCAGTTGGGCAGTCCGGACCTCGTGGTGGAGATGACCGAACCGTTCCTGATCCCGGGAGACAACACGGACCGGTTCGTCGTCGCGCGTATACCGTTCGAGCTGCCGCGGGACACGTTCATCCGCACGGTAGAGTTCGTGCCGGGAAACAGGGCTCTGGTTCACCACATGAACGGCCACCTGATCACCTTCGAGGAGAACAAGAAGACCGATCTATACGACGGTGCCCCCTTCGTGGTGGATGCCGAGCACAACGTCGACTTACTGGAGGGCCTGAACCTGCGGAACGACGATGGTTCCTTTGCTCCGCTTCGACTGAACCTGGTCAACTATCTGCCCGGAGTGCTGCCGGCTCTGTATCCAAAGACCATGGGCGCGGTCTTTCCGGTCAGCAAGAAGAACATCCTGCTCCTCAACACAATTCACTACGGACCCAGCGCCAGGGACACGTTCGACGTATCTCGATTCAACATCTTCTTCGGGCCGAAGCCCCAGCGAGTCGTGCGGGAGTTCCTTCTGGGAACGCACGGGATCGCTCCGGTACAACCGGATCTCATCATCCCTCCCGACACGGTGATGACGTTCCGAATAGAGTATCGCGTGCCCATGGACATCTCTGTTCTCACGGTCAACCCGCACATGCATTTGATCGGTAGGGAATACGTGGCCTACGCGGTGACGCTGATGTACGATACGATCCCGCTGGTCCGGATCAACGATTGGGATTTCAGGTGGCAGTACTTCTACACGTACAGGAATCCGGTAAGAATCCCGGCCGGGTCGCTGATCGTCGTGGAAGGGACGTACGACAACACGACCAACAACCCGTTCAACCCGTTCAGCCCGCCACGACTGGTGCAGGATCACGAGGGGAGCATGAAGAGCACCGACGAGATGCTGCAGCTGATCGTGACGTGGACACCGTACATTCCCGGGGACGAGAGAATCAGCCTCGAGAACGTCCGGCTGGACTGACGCCGGCTGCGTCGGCTCGAGCGGTGCCCGCCCGCCCGATTTCGCTCAGCTCCCGGTCCCCTCTTCGAGCGTCTCGAACAGCAGTCGTCCACGTGGATCGACCTTGACTTCCGCGGCATCCGGGATGGGGACTGTCGCCCCCTGCGGGCCTACCTGCGCCACGATCCGGCGGCCGTCCACATCCAATTCCACGGAAATCCGCTCCGGTAGACCGCTCAAGTTCTCCCACCGCAAGTCCAATCCGTCGCTGGTTCGGTGCAGGACCAGGCGGGGAACGCCCGGCCTTCGCAGGTAAGCCTCGAAGAACCAATCCAGTTCTCTCCCGGAAACCCGCTCCGCCAGAGCCGCGAAATCGTCGGTCGACGCGAAGCGGCAGGCGCAGCCCTCGCTCACATCCTCCGCTTCGGGGCTCGGGTATATCCATCGCCTCAACAGCTTGAAGAACGCTTCATCTCCGATCAGGCTCCGAAGCGTGTGCAACACCCAGGCGCCCTTCCAGTACAGGTCCCGGCCGTAGGCGGCGCCGGCAGTGCTCGGTTCGCGCGGCGCAATCGGCTGGCTGTGATCCAGATTGGAGCGGAACGTCGCGAGCAGCTCCGCCGCTTTCTCGGGTCCGAGACGCGATTCGGCATACAGCACCTGAGCGTAGGTCGCGAATCCTTCGTTGAGCCACAGATCGCGGAAGTCCGGAGGAGTAACAGCGTTGCCGAACCACTCGTGGGCCAGCTCGTGCTGGTGCAAGGCGTCGAAGCCCCAGTCGACTCCGGCCATGGCGTCGTTCCTGAATTCCGCCCCGTAGGCGATGATCGTCTGGTGCTCCATGCCGAGATAGTTGGTCTGCGCGATCCCGTACTTGTCCGCCTGGAACGGGTACGGCCCCACGATCGCCTCCAGGTGGTGCATATGGTCCTTGAACTCCGGAAGCGCCGCGGCAGCCTGGTCTCGGTACTCCGCGAGAACCCAGAAGTAGATCGGCACCGACGCTCCGCTCACACTCTCGTAGCTCGAACTGAGTTCGACGTACGGGGCGATGTTCAGGCTGACCGCATAGTTGTTGATGGGTGTCGATACGAACCAATCAAAGGTACGGCTGCCATCGGCGTTCTCGCTTACGGAGCGGAGCCGGCCGTTCGCCGCCGCGGTCAGCCCCGCCGGCACCTTGATGCGGATCGCCATGGAATCAGGCTCGTCCGATGGGTGGTCCTTGACCGGCCACCACAGATCCGCGCCGTACGTTTCACAGTTCACCGTGACCCAGGGTAGACCGTCAGGCGTCTCTCCCCAGATGAATCCGCTGAAACTTCCTTCTGGAAGCGATCGCGGCTTCCCTCCGTAGGAGATGCTGACCACCAGTTTCTCACCGGGCTGCCGCGTGTCTGGCATTGCGACCCAGATGGTCCCTGCCCGCCGCTCGAACGGCGCTTCGACCTCCTCACCCGCGGCTCCGGAGGGGCTGTGCAGCATAATCCGACGGACGGCGAGGCGGGTATCGAGATCTATCACCAGGTGCTCGAGGGGCTGCACGACGTCAGCGTACAGCGTTAGGCCTCCCTCGATCGTGCTGTCAGCCGGGTTTACCTGCAGCGTCAGGTCGTAAAAGGCAACGTCGTACGCAGCCTGTTCTGGAATGATCGGACCGCCGGAAGAGTCTGACGGCGTCTGTGCCACGAGCAGCCCGGGCGTCACGGTTCCGACCGCGAGCCACAGGATCCGAGAAAGGCAGGGTACTCTCATCGCTCGACCTCCGTCAGGGTGAGATCTTCGGCTGAGCTCCTTCGACCGATGCGGCCGCAACCCACATACTCGGCTTCCTCGCCGTCAGCTACAAGCTGCCGAACCCGGCACGGCCCCGCGGGTAAGGATGAGCGTCCAGGCCGAGGCCGATGCTCACCCGCATCGAGCAACGTCGAGGCCTTCGGAGCAGCGTGCGAGGAATACATGCGAGAGACTGACCGGCTCTTCCCGGGTCCAGGCGCCCGCTGACACCCGTTGCCGACCGGAGGAAAGCGAATGCAGGAAGAAGCGGTAGTCATCGCCCGGTTCGGCTTCCGTCACGAGGCAGAGACCGCGGCCGGATTCCTGCTCGATGCGGGGATCAACTCGCTCCTCAGCGCCGATGACGCCGGTGGCGCGGGAATCGGATTCTCGCAGTACGAGTCCGTCAGGCTTCTGGTTCTTCGTGAGGACGCGGAAAGGGCCCGGGAGGTTCTGCAGGCGGCCGGCGAGGTAGACATTTGAGGGTGTTTGTGCCGGCGTTGTACGGCGGTCTCGAGGCCAGGACCCGGCGGGGATTCGAGGCGATGAACCAGGCCTTGAAGCAGCGGGCGGAGGCGGAAGACGCCTGGACAGCTCCTAACCGCCCGCGTCCCCGCCCTGCCATGCCCCGGCGACCCACTCGGAGAAGCCGCGCAGTCCGGCGATGAGCTTCTCTCCGATCCACCCGAGCCATGCGCCCACTGCTGTACCGTCCAGGATGCCCGCCCAGACTGCCACGAGGAGCAGCGCTATTACCACCAGCGCCGGCTTGAGGATCAGCTTCAGCGTCTCCCTGATCAGCGCGTAGAGGATGATCCCCAGCAGCAAGAAGAAGACGACGGCTCCAATCAGCGAAGAAGGGACGGCCGGGTCTTCCATGTATCACCCCGTCAATCAGGTATTTTCATCACGACGCGTCGGCGGGCGAGCGTATAAGCTACCTCCGTTCGGGCAGGACTGACCACCATGAACCTGCGGGAAAATTCTGCACTTCACGCCGTAACCGGAGCCTACGGTTACTCGGGCAGGTACATCGCCCGCCGGCTGCTCGATGCCGGCAAGCAGGTCATAACACTCACCAATTCTACGCACCGCGCGATTCCGTTCGGGGAGACCGTTCGCGCCTTTCCCTTCAACTTCGATCAGCCGCGAAGGCTTACCGACTCCCTGCGAGGCGTCTCCGTCCTGTACAACACGTACTGGGTCAGGTTCAACCACCGGGACTTCACCCACGCCGACGCAATCCGTAACACCCTCACTCTGGTCGACGCCGCCAAAGCGGCCGGAGTCGAGCGCGTCGTACACGTCAGCATCACTAATCCGTCCGAGGACTCACCCCTGGAGTACTTCAGAGGTAAGGCGGTGCTGGAGAGGGCGATCATCGAATCAGGCCTGACCTACGCCGTTCTTCGGCCGACCGTTCTGTTCGGCAAGGAGGACATTCTCATAAACAACGTCGCCTGGCTTTTGCGTAGGCTGCCCGTATTCGGGGTGTTCGGCGACGGATCCTACCGTTTGCAGCCCATATACGTAGATGACCTGGCGGCCCTGGCCGTAGAACTCGGGGCGAGACGGGACAACCTCATCGTGAATGCCATCGGTCCCGAGACGTTCACGTACCGTGATCTCGTCGGCACGATCGGCCGCATCATAGGCAGGCGACGGCCCGTCATCCATGTATCACCCGCCTTCGCCCTCTTGGTCGCGGCGGCCCTCGGCCGGATCGTCGGTGACGTGATCGTCACCCGAGACGAGATCCAGGGCCTGATGGAGGAACTGCTGTACGTCGATTCCCGGCCGACCGGGAGAACGAAGCTCACGGAGTGGGCGGAAGCCAACGCAGACACTCTGGGCAGACGCTACGCCAGCGAACTGGCGCGCCGTGCCAGGTAGCGCCGGCCGTGCTCCATCAGCCCCGTTGGGGACGACACGAAACAGGCGGCGGCCTGTACGGTTTCAGACGGAAATACTCAAGTTCGAACCGCCGGGGCTCAGCCGTCGGGGGGTTGCGTCTCCTCGCACCACTCCCGCGCGTTCTGGAACATTCTGATCCAGGGCGAGAGCGATACCCCCGAGTCCGCTGCGGCTCGGCTGGATCCCCGCCACTCCGGCGGCGTCCAGCCCCACTGCCAGGTGAGGAAGCTCCGCTCGGGATGGGGCATGATTGCCAGATGACGCCCGTCCGGCGAGCACAACGCCGCTATTCCACGCGCTGAGCCGTTGGGGTTGAAGGGGTAGCGCTCGGTCGCCTGCCCCTCATCGTCCACGAAGCGGACCGGCGCCAGGCCTTCACGCTCCACCCTGTCGAGAATCCCCTCGTCAGGGAAGAAGGCGCGGCCCTCGCCGTGGGCCACCCAGATCCCCAGGGTCGCGCCCTCCATTCCCCGCAGCATCATCGCCGGGCTCCTGTCGATCCGAACAGACGCGAAGCGGGACTCGAAGCGGTCCGAAGCGTTCCGGACGAAGCGCGGCTGGTTCCGATCGGGGACGCCCCGCCACGGCACCCACCCAAGGAGGGCCTCGAGCTGGCAGCCGTTGCACACGCCCAGGCTGAAGGTGTCGGGCCGGTCGGCAAACGCCGTGAACTGCCTCTCCAGTGCCTCGTTGAACCTGATCACTCCGGCCCACCCCTTGGCGGAGTCGAGCACGTCGGCATAGCTGAATCCGCCCACGAAGACCACACCGCGGAATCGCTCCAGCGTGATCCGGCCGGCCAGCAGGTCGGACATGGTTACGTCCCATGGCTCGAGACCGGCGGCGGAGAAGGCAGAGGCCATCTCGCGGTCGGAGTTGCTGCCCTCCTCCCGGAGTACCGCCACCCGCGGTCTTCGGCCGGGTTCAGCCATCGGCGGGGCGGCGGAGTCGAACCCGAACGGCACACACAGCGTCGGCCGGGTGCGGTGCCGGAGCCCCGATCGCTCCAGTCCCACACACTCCGGGTTCGCCTGCAGGCGGTCCAGCTCGAAGCTGGTGGCTTCCCACAGATCCCTGAGGTCGCGTAAATCATCTTCCAGCACCGTCTTGCCGCCTACTCGGACGCGGACCCCGGTGCCGACGTTCGAGCGGCCAACAGGCACGCACGGCACTTCGGCGCGCCTGAAGACTTCCAGGACACGGCCTTCATCCGGTTCAGCCACCTCCAGCACCAGGCCGAGCTCCTCGGAGAACAGCAGAGGAACGGCCTCGGCCGCCTCGCCGCCCAATTCCACTTCGATCCCGCAGTTGCCGCTGAATGCCATCTCCAGAAGGGTCGTGATGAGTCCTCCGTCGCTGCGGTCGTGCCCGGCCCACACGAGCCCCTGCTCGATCAACCCCTGCACGACGCCGAACGCACGCTTGAGGAGCCCGGGGTCCTCGAGGTCAGGTGACTCGCTACCGACCTGTCCGTATACGTGGGCCAGCGCCGATCCGCCGAGGCGGGAGTTACCGCCGCCCAGGTCTACGTAGAGCAGACGCCCCTCGCCCGGGAGTTCTAGGTCGGGGGTAACGGTCTTCGTGATATCGGGGCAGGTGACATAGGCCGAGATCACGATCGATCCCGGCGCCTTCACGGTCTCGTCGTCTCCCTCCGCTCCCGGCGCCAGGGCGGCCATGGACAGGCTGTCCTTCCCGCCATCGATGGCGATGTCGAGATCGAGTAGGACCGCGCTCAGGGCAGCCGCCGCGTCGGCCAGGGCCGCGCCTTCGCCCGGGAGCTTGGCGGCCCACATCCAGTTTCCGGAGCACTTCACGTCCTGCAGGCCGCTCACTCGCGCCCACACCAGGTTCGTCAGCGCTTCGCCGACGCTCATGCGGGCCATGGCCGCGGGATCGAGAAGTCCCTTGATGGGCTGCTCACCGATGGCGGTTGCGGCCCCGGTGATTCCGAAATGGCTCTGCGCGACGACGGCGACGTCGGCCACCGTGAGCTGGAGAGGTCCGGCGCACTGCTGGCGCGCCACGAGCCCGCCGACGCAGCGGTCCACCTTGTTGGTGAGGAAGCGCTTGGAGCCTACCGAGAGTAATCGCAGCACCCTGTCCAGGGCCTCTCGAACCGTGAGATCCTCCGGCAGCCGCAACGGCCTCAGCTCGGGCGGGATGCGCCGCAGCTCGAAGGTCTTCTGCGGCATGTCTCCGAGGACGGCTTCCAGCGCGAGGTTCACCGGGGTGGAGCCGTCCTGCTCGTCGTACACCACGATCCTCCCGCTGCCCGTGATCCGGCCCACGACCGCCACGGGCACCTTCTCTCTCTCGCACAGCCGCCTGAACAGGCCCTCGCTCTCGGGTCGCAGCAGCAGGGCGTCGTTCTCCTGGTACTCGGCGCCCCAGATCTCCAGGACCGACATGCTTTCATCGCCGAGGGGGATGGCCCTGACCTCGATCTGCGCCCCGGCAGGTTCAACGATCTCCTTCAGGACGTTGCAGTTCCCCCCGGCGCCCTGATCGTGGACGCTGACTATAGGGTTGCGGTCACCGAGCTCCACACAGGCGCGCAGGACCCGGTTCACTTTCTGCTCCATCTCGGCGTCGCCGCGCTGGACCGCGTTGAAGTCGAGCTCGGCCACGTTCTCACCCTGCACCATGCTCGACGCCGCGCCTCCGCCCATCCCGATGCGGTAAGCCGGGCCGCCGATCTTCATCACCCTCATCTCCGGCTCGGGGCTCCCCTTTTCCGTGTGCCGGGCATCGATCTGGCCAATGCCGCCGCTGAACATGATCGGCTTGAGCCACTCCCTCCTCTCGCCGTCTGGCAGCCGCAGGCCGAACGACCTCGTAAACCCCTGGATCACCGGCTCGCCGAACTTGTTGCCGTAGTCGGAGGCCCCGTTGCTGGCCTCGATCTCTATGCGTAGCGGCGAAGCCAGGCTGTCCGGATATGCGAACTCTTCGCTTTCCCACGGGAGCTGGTAACCCGGGATACGGAGGTTGCCGACGCAGTATGCCGCCGTGCCGGCCACGACCAGAGAGCCCCTTCCGGCAGCGTGCGTGTCGCGGATTCGTCCTCCGGTGCCTGTCTCCGCGCCGGGAAATGGAGCCACACCGGACGGGAAGTTGTGTGTCTCTGCCGTGAAGATGACGTGGTAATCCGCATGGGTGCTCACGAGCGGCGACGGCTCTCCGGGTTTCGCCGGGAGGATCGTCCGTATCGGGTAACCGCGGATCGCACTCGAATTGTCCTTGAAGGCGATCACGCTGTTGCCGGGATTCGCTTCCAGGGGTGCCCGCAGCAGCGCCATCAGATGCCGGTCGCTATCCTGGCCATCGATGACGAGCCGCCCCTTGAAGAACCAGTGCCGGGAGTGCTCGCTGTTGGACTGGGCGATGTCGAAGAGCTCCACGTCCGTCGGATCGCGGCCGATATCGTCTCGGAACAGACGCGTGTAGTAGTCGAGGTCCCACTCGTCGAAAGCCAGGCCCATCTTTCGGTTGACTCTCTCAAGCTCAGCGCGCCCCTGCTCCAAAAGCGGTACGGTGCGCACCTGCGCCGGCTGGATCCCCGTCTCGAAGCTGGTCAGCGCATCCGGGTAGGAACACTCCGTCATCCGGTCGTGAATCTCCGCCAGGAACGCATCGATCCGGCCCGGGCCGATGGCGGAATCGCTCCGAATCACGTAGCGCCGCGACCGTTCGATCCGGCTGACCTTGTCGAGTCCGCACGCGTGACACACGGAGACCGCGTTGGTGCACCACGCGGTGGTGAAGCTCATCCGCGGGCCGACCTCCAGGAGGAGTCCGTCTCCTCCGCTGCCGGATCCGTCCTCGATGAAGCTCCGTGGCCCCGAGCTCTCCGGCTCGAAGGTCTCGCTGAGCAGCCAGGTGAGTCTCCCCTGCTCGCCCGGAGTCAGCTCGCAATCCACCTGGATGTTGAAGCAGTACTCCGAGTCGATGTCGCTGACGGCGGGGCTGACGATCTCTCTGGCCCTCTGCAAGAGAGACGCCCTGACAGCCTCCGGGAGAGCGGGCCTGCGATAGTAGTGGAGGAGACTCATGCCGGAACTCAATCGCCGGTGCGGGTGGGCTGACGCCTGTGCCGGGTTACTGCACGGGTCATAGGCAGGGTCAGGCGGCGCGTCAAGACGGGCGGGTGACCGGGCAGATGGCCCCGCACCATAAAGCCAAGCCGACCACTACGCGGCACGGCTGCCGTAGGATTATCTTTTGACCCTGCCGCGGGCGTGTCCGCGGCGCCCGAGCCGGCCACGCCTACCCGGGGCTGCAGCCTCTGCTCGGATCGGTGCACCACTACGCTGTCTGGGACGACCACGACTACGGGGTGGACAACGCCGATTGGACATTCCGATCGCGGGCGACCGGTGACCTTCTCTCTCCTGGCGTCGTCAATGATACAGAGGGCCATGAGTAATGACTCTCCGCCACCTTACTGATCGAGGAGCGAGAGAAATGATGAATAGATTCGCGATCGTAGCTGCCGGCCTGCTTGCCGCCCTGGCTGTGATGCCTGCCAGCCTGCCGGCCCAGAAAACGGCGGATCCGGAACGTGCCGCTGCGTCGGCCAGGGTCCAGGCACGCACTGCGCGGGCACGGCATCATCTAGTTCGCAGCCACATGCGGGCGGAGGCACGCGCCCGCCGGGCCGGTTCGCGGGTCCGAGCGCAGCGACAGCACGTGCCCGGGATGAGGGCCGACCGGATCAGGGCCAACAGACTCAACAGGGCCGAGGCCGGGGGGGTGGGGGCCAACAGGGCGAGGGCCCGCCATTTGCGAGCTCAGCGGGTTCGGAGGAGCGCCGGCCTGGCGCGTCATCGGGCCCTGCACCGCTCCCGCGCACGCATTCATCGTTCGAACTGACACCTCGAAGGACGCGCGGAGCCGGTTGGGGAAGGGTCGTGGCCCCTTGGGGGCCGTGGCCCTTTCCCTATTCCGACCTCGCTCCCGTCTCCGATCGCGGTACCCGAACCATCCCCCACACGTGAGGGCCGCCCTCCACCTCCAGCGCATCCGCCACTTCGAAGCCCAGCCGACGGTAAAACGAAACGTTGTCCTCCACACTGGTCTCCAGATAGGCGGGATGACCGGCGAAGTCGCATTCGTCCAGGACGGGGCCCAACAACGCCGAGCCGATTCCCATCCGCTGATACTGCGGAGCCACGCCCAGAACCGGCAGATACCAGTGTGGTTCCAGAGGACGCCCCGCGTTCAGACGCGCCATCTCGCGCCGGATCAGCTCCGCCCTTCTTCCGAACAAACGTCGCATGCGGAACGGCAGGACCAGCTGTGTCATCCGTCCTCCGAACGGCAGATCCGGAACGACCCACAAGGCGGCTCCGGCCCGCTGGTCGGTGGTAAGGACGCGGCCGTCGCGCAGGTGCACCCGAAGGAACACCCGGAAGAACTCGCGGCTGTGCCGGCGCCACTCCATCCTGCCCCCGAACATCCACCTGTACAGCGGGTCCTCGTCAAACGCGCTGGCCAGCCCGGCGGCGAGCCGCCTCACGTCGCGCCGAGTGGCCTCCCGAATCACCACCGCGGACCCTCCTCCTGCGCCTGTGCCCCCTTCCGGCGGCGGAGGAGTCGGATCGCGACCCACGCTCGGTCCGCTCACAACCGTATCTGCTCCACCCAGGTGGATACGGCGTCCGCCAGATCCTGCCGGATTTCCTCCTGCGTCCTGCCGGATCGCTTCGGAACGCTGAACGAATGATCGGCCCCATCCACCACATGCAGCTTCGCCCGCTCCCTGAGGCCCATGCACACCCGCCGCATCCGGTCGATGTCCGCCAGCCGGTCCCGCGTGCCCTGAAGGAACAGCATCGGAACCGGCACCAGATCCAGATGGGCCGCCCGGTCGGACGACGCTTCCCCCGGCCGGTGAAGAGGGAAGCCGAAGAAGACAATGCCCCGGACTTCGCCCAGTGGCTCTTCCGCGGCGGCGGTGGAGGTCATCCGCCCACCCAGGGACTTTCCGCCGGCGATGAGCGGAAGGTCGCCGACCGCTGCGGAGCCCGCTTCCACCGCCGCACGCACGGTAGCCGTGAGGATCGACGTTCGATCCGGTCTGCGCCGCCCGGCCTCGGCGTATGGAAACTGGTAGCGAAACGTCGCGATCCGGCGACTGGCCAGTGCTGCCGCGACGCCCTCGTTGAACGGATGGTTCATTCCCGCGCCGGCTCCGTGTCCGTAGACCAGCAGCCAACGGGCACCCGCCGGGCGCCACAGCGTGGCCGATACGTCTCCGGAGGTCGGTGTGGCCGGGAACCGCGTCTCGGTAATCATCGAGCCCCTTTTGCGAGCGACTCCTCCGGGGGCGACAGGACGTAACGGCGCCCGTCCCAGCCGCCGCGTTGCGCCAGAAGGTCGCCGCCCCGGATTCTGAACACCCACAGTCCTTCGCGCCCCTGTACGGTGGCGCTTCCCGCACAGTAAATTGCCGGCCGCACGTCCCGCAGTTGCAGGCGGAAGCAGTCGTGGATGTGGCCGCAGACGATTACGCCGCGAGGCAAGTCGGCGCAAATGGCCAGGAACTCTTCGGCGTTGACCAGCCGATGCGGGATTCGATCCGGGCGCCCATCGGAGCGCCGGGGCGCGTAGTGGGTGGCGATGATCACGAACCGGCTCCGCACCCGCTCATCCCGCAACAGGCGGCCGAGCGCCTCCAGCTGGATCGGCGGGATGCGGCCGCTCGAACGCCAGGGGGGTCGATTGGGTCGGGCGCTGTTCAGCGCGACTACCGCCACATCCCCCCCGACGAGGCGGGCGAGCGGCCATACGTCGTCTACCTGGTACTCCGGGAGGTCAGTCTGCAGGAGATCGCCGAAGTGACGCTCGAACCTGCGCTCGCGGACCGTATCCGGCGCATACAGGTCGTGGTTTCCCGGAACGGTGATGAAGCCGGCTGGGGCCCGGACCAGCCGCTCCACCTCCTGACGGGCGGCACGCAGCTCGGCGTCGGTTCCGAGGTGAGTGTAGTCACCCGTGCAGATGACCAGGTCGATGTCCAGGTCATCCCTCAGGTCGGCCAGGGCCTGAATCTTCCGCCGGGCGTCGGCCGTCCTGCGTGCCCGACCCCGGATGAGGTTCAGGGCACCCACCGGCCGCTTACCCAGCCAGTCACGCGCCGGTACGTGGCGCAGTCCCAGGCCCAGGTGGAGGTCGCTGAAATGAAGAATCCGCATAGCGCTATCGGTCCGGGCCGCGGGAGGCGACGGACCGCCGTCCGCCACGGAGCCTCCGTGGCTTACCGGTAACGCCCGACCCGGTTATTCTTCCGCCCATATGAAGCTCTTGACCCTTCCGGCCACGGACCTGCCGCGCGCTCTTCCCATGCGCGAGGCGGTCGAGGCGATGAAGTCGGCTTTCGCGACCCTCTCCACAGGCCGGGCCGCGGCGCCCCAGCGCGGAGTAATACCGGTGGCGGACGCCGACGGCATCACGCTGCTCATGGGCGCGTACCTGCCGGGCGAGGGTTTGGCCTCGAAGACCGTCTCGATCTTTCACCGCAATGCCACACTTGGCAAGAAGGCCATAAACGGACTTGTACTAGTCCTGGACCCTGAGACGGGCGAGCCGCTCGGCCTCCTGGACGGTGCGGGGCTCACCGCCTGGCGCACCGGAGCCGCCACCGGAGCCGCCACCGACCTGTTGGCCCGCGAGGCGATCAGCGTCGGCGCTGTGGTAGGCGCGGGCGTGCAGGCCCGGACGCAGGTGCTCGCCGTCGACT
This sequence comes from Gemmatimonadota bacterium, assembly GCA_039589295.1. Lineage (GTDB taxonomy): Bacteria > Gemmatimonadota > Gemmatimonadetes > Palauibacterales > Palauibacteraceae > JBDGYE01. The sequence continues at coordinate 36,705 of JBDHHR010000027.1, forward strand.
GCGTACGCCACCTGGAGGTCATTCGTGTCTACGCCCTCGAGCAGGAACAGGCCGAGCGCCTGGTAGACGACCTCCAATCCGATACCCAGGCTCGGCTCACCGCCGTCGCCTCATCCGCTGACGCCGTAAGGGAGGCCGACGTGGTCTGCACCGCTACCAGCTCGTCGACGCCGGTGTTCGATGGCCGGCTCCTGCGGCCGGGAGCGCACCTGAACGCCATCGGGACCTTTACGCTGGACCGGCGCGAGGTAGATGATGCCACGGTCGAGCGGTCCCGGATCTTCGTTGATCTCGTGCAGGCCGCGCTGGAGGAAGCTGGAGAGCTGGTAGCCGCGCTGGAGGCCGGGCTGACCACCAGCGACGAGTGGACGGAACTGGGTCTGGTGGCCGCCGGACTGGCGGACGGCCGCCGTAGTCCGGACGAGATCACGTTCTTCAAGTCGGTGGGCCACGCCGTGCAGGACGTGGCAGCAGCGGCCCGCGCCCTGCGTGCCGCTGCGTCGCTGGGACTGGGGCGGGAGGTCGAGCTGTAGCCGATGGGTACTCTCGAGCTGCCTGCCGGCTGGCTTCGCATCACGACTGTCGATGCCCATGCGGCAGGCGAACCCCTGCGCGTCATCACGGGCGGCTACCGGGAGCTTCGGCGACACGAGTTCCTCATCGATCCCACCGACCCGCTGAAGGAAGGCTTCAACCTGAGATGAAAGACTCGGACGACTCACCCATCCCATTCGCCGGCTGCTTCGCCGACGAACCGGACTCCACACTTCCGCTGGCGTTCGTCGGCCTGCCTGCGGACTCGCAATCGTCCTTTCGCAAGGGCGCGGCGGCGGGCCCACGTCATCTTCGGCTCGCGTACGACGGCCGGGGCTACAACGCCACCACGGAGCTGGGAGTCGACCTCGAAGGCCTGGTCTCGGATCTCGGCGACTGGCAACCGCACGAAGCCTGGGACGTGACGATGGAGGACTACAGAAGTCGAGCGGCAGAGCTCTTCGCGTCTACCCGGGTGCCGTTCTTCGCCGGCGGCGATCACGCCGTGACCATACCCATCGTGGCTGCACTGGAAGTTCGTGATGAACCGGTGCACGTGGTGCAGTTCGATGCCCACCCGGACCTGTACCCGGAGTACGACGGCGACCGCTATTCCCACTCCTGCGTCGCCGCCCGGATCCTGGAGATGGAACACGTGGCTTCCGTGACCCAGATCGGGGTCCGAACGCTGAACCACCCCCAGCTTGAGGTGGTGCGGCGGCACGGCGGCCGGCTGTGCGTATTGGAGGCCCGGGACGTGCCCATTCGAAAGGTGGATCTCGACCATATCCCTTCCGCTGAGCCAGTCTATGTGACCGTCGATCTGGACGCGTTCGATCCGGCCTTCGCTCCGGGGGTCGCCCACCCGGTACCCGGCGGCCTGACGCCGCGACAGGTGCTGACGATCGTGCATCATGCCGGATGGCTCCTGGTCGGGGTAGACGTGGTGGAGCTCAACCCGGCACGGGACGAAGGCGACCGGACGGCAGTTCTCGCCGGCCGCCTGTTGCACGAGGCGATGGGCGTGGCCGGGGGAACGAACCTCTGACCGAATAAAGACCCGCGTCACGGGTACTGTGGGCCGTAAGCGGTCGCGGCGGACGCCGCGGGAGAAGGAGGAGTTGCGGCACACTCGCGATTCCGAGGGCCGGATGGCGGAACGGGTTCTGGTGGCACGCGCCAGGTCTGGCGACGCCGCCGCCTTCGGCGAGCTGGTGACCCGGCACATGCAGCGCGGGTATTACGCCGCCCTCGGGCTCGTGGGATCACACGAGGATGCGCTCGATCTGTCTCAAGAGGCGTTCGTGCGCGCGTTCCGAGCCCGGACTTCTCTCGACCCGGATCGCGCCTTCTACCCGTGGCTGTATCAGATTCTGCGCCGCCTCTGCTTCAACTTCGTACGCGATCGTCGCACGCGGCGTGAGAAACTGGAGCGTGCCGGCCATTGGCTGATGGAAGAAGCTGTCGCCCGCTCCTCCGCGTCGAGCCCTGAACGAACTGCTGAGCGGGCCGAGCTCAGGAGCCGGCTCGAGGTGGCGATCGAGGCCTTGCCCGTCGGTCAGCGGGAGGTGCTGGCCCTCAAGCAGTTCCAGGGGCTCAAGTACCGAGAGATAGCCGAGTTGCTGGACATCCCCATCGGGACGGTGATGTCGCGTCTGTACACGGCGCGGAAGAGCCTCGCCGAGAACCTGGGGGATCTCCAGTGAACGGCAGCGACTCCCGCCACGAGGCGGACCGGCTCCGCGCGATGTTGATGGGTGCCCTGGACGGGGAGCTGACTCCCGCGGAACAGGCAGAGCTCAATGATCTACTGGCTTCCGATCCGGAGCTCCAGTCCGAGATGGAGCGCTTCGCGCGCGTGAAGGAGGTGACGGAGAACATGAAGCTGAGGAAAGCCCCCGAAGAAACCTGGGACGCATACTGGAACAGCGTCTACAGCCGGCTGGAGAGAGGGATCGCGTGGATCCTGGTCTCCATCGGTGCCATCGTGGTCGGCTCCTACGGTGCGTGGTTCGGCATCCGCGACCTTCTCGCGGACGCCGACCTGCCCTGGTTTCTCAAAGGCAGCATTCTGGCGCTCATCGTGGGTCTGGTGATGCTCCTCGTGTCCGTGATTCGGCATCGGATCCGCGTCAGCCGAACTGACCCTTACAAGGATATCAAGCGATGATGGTCACGCCTTCAGCCGAGCTCGCCGGTTCACGTGTCGTCAAGACACTGGGACTGGTCCGCGGCAACACGATCCGAGCCAGACACTTCGGAAAGGACATACTCGCCGGCTTTCGGAACATCGTCGGCGGCGAGATCACAGAGTACACGAAGATGATGGCGGAGGCCCGGGAGCAGGCCATCGACCGCATGACGGAAGAGGCCGAATGGGCAGGTGCCAACGCGATCATCAACGTGAGATTCGCGACCTCGTATATCATGGGCTCGGCGTCCGAGATACTGGTCTTCGGGGACGCGGTGATCGTGGAGAAGGAGCCGGAAGTGAGCGGTTTCTGATCAGATGCCGTGCCGGCGCGGGCGGCACCGGGCCGGCACCTCGCCCTGGAGGCGATCGGCGATCGGATCGGTGTACGGGCCTCCGTCCTGGCCTAGCGAGGATCCCGGGTGTCCCTCCGGTCCTTGATCTCGCGGTGAATCTCCCTGGCGGTGGTCTCCAGGTAGTCGGCTATGACGTTGCTGCCACCCTCGTCGAGGATACCCGAGGACGAGCGCCGCCCGCTGAGCCCGTACAGGTTCAGCCATGCGTCGAAGCGCTCGCCGAGACGCATCACCCAGCGCATGAAGACACCGCGGCGCTCCTGGGCCAGCATCAGGTCACAGGCCAGAGCCCCAAGAGCGAGAGGGGCCAGGACCAGATCCTTCAGCCCGTCGAAGGCCAGCTTCAGCTCGAAGAAAGCCAGGTTCCAGACGAGGCGACCCCTTGTCTGATTCCCCGGTTGCTCGGGGAGCGGCTGCGCCCCCCGGGACGGGAGAGTCCGGCCGGGGTGGCCCGGGGCCTGGCGTCCAGTTCCCCGGTCTTGGAGATCACCCGACATGGCATCACCCTCTGGCTCGCGGACTGCTCTCGGTCGGGACGGGTCCCGCTCTGACGGCCTGCGGCTTCAGGCTTCTACCTTGTACACCCGGTCGCCGACCCGGACTCTCTCGCTGACCTTCACACCGACATCGCTACCGGCCTCGGCCGCAGCCACCGGGACGCGGTCGATCTGCATGGAGGCGATCTCCTGACTGAAATCCGTGGTGTAGCCCTTGAACTCGACGAAATCGCCGACGCTGAGTTCAGCGCTCAACGTAATGCCTGCGACTTCCGCTTTGCCGAAGTAGTGGCTGACGATGCCGACTAGCTGCTCTTCCATGGCGAACTCCAGCTGCAGGATCCTTGGGTCCGGCTCTGAACCTAGCTGCGCGAGCCTCGTGATCAAGCGTGCACGGCCGTCAGCCTGCGCAGGTCCTCTCCTGAGGGATGCTGGAACACGCGCAGGTCGAACTGCGGGACGATGGCCAGGATGTGGTCGAAGATGTCCGACTGGATGCCCTCGTACTCATCCCAGCTGGTCGTCGCCGTGAAGCAATAGATCTGGACCGGAAGACCATCCGGCGTCGGGTCCTGTTGGCGCACCAGGATCGTCATCCCTTGATTGACGCGCGGATGATTCCTGAGGTATCGGAAGATGTAGGCCCGCAGGGTTCCGATGTTCGTCAGACGCCGGGCGTTCACCTCGTCGCCGTTCTCCTCGTCCAGGGAACGGTTCACCTCGTCCAGCGCCCGTTGCTTCTCCTCGACGTACTCCTCGAGCAGAGCGAACCGTTTGAAACGCTCCACCTCCCGGTCGGTGAGGAAGCGGACGGTACCCTGGTCTATCATCACGGAACGCTTGATTCTCCTCCCGCCGGACTCCGACATGTAGCGCCAGTTTCGGAATCCGTCGGTGATGAACCTGTGCGTCGGGATGGTTGTCACGGTCTTGTCCCAGTTCTGGATCTTCACCGTGTGAAGGGCGATCTCGATGACGTCGCCGTCCGCTCCATGCTGCGGGACTTCCACCCAGTCGCCGATTCGCATCATGTCGTTGCTGGCGATCTGCACGCTGGCCACCAGAGACAGGATGGTGTCCTTGAAGACCAGAAGCAGGACTGCCGTCATCGCACCGAAACCACCGAGCAGAATGAGCGGCGATTGACCGAGCGCGACGGAAACCACGAGGATGCCGCCCATCACGTACATGAAGATCTTCAGCACCTGCAGGTAGCCCTTGATCGGACGGTTCCTGGAGATGTCGAACTGCTCGTAGATCTCGTTGACCGCGCTGAGGAAGCCGTCCGCAGACCGGACGAGGATGAACACCATGAGAATGATGGCGACGTTGCGGGTGACGCTCGCGACCCCGCCCGGCACGCCCGGAACGAGAGCGATGCCGAAGTAGATGACTGCCAGCGGGACGAGATGGGCAAGCCGTCTGAAGACTCCGTGATGCTGGACGATGTCGTCCCAGTCTACGGCTGATCGCCGTATGAACTTCTCCAGCGCGCGCAGGATGTACCGCTTGGCCACGACGTCGGCCAGCCAGGCGGCCAGCAAGAGTACCAGGGCGCCGATACCCGTCTCCACGAGAGGGTGGGTCTCCAGCCATGCCGAGACTGTCTGGAGCACGGTTTCCGTCGACGTCCCCTGTATGGCGATGAGCATTCTCGGTTTCCTTCCTGTGCCGGGTGCTGTGCTCCGGGGCCAGCGGCAGCTAGCTTTCTCGAACGACGCCGCACAACAGGATCTTCGTCATCCGGATGGTCCCCTGCAAGGACAGACTATGGTCGCGGAAAGCGCCAGCCTGCCCAGCTCGGAGTCTCGGTAGAGCATGTCCCCCGCACACACGTCCGGCAACGAGGCGAACCGTCCCCCGCAGGGTCGTTATCTATTCTTCCTGTCGCTCGCGGCGCTGGGCGTCGTGTACGGCGACATCGGCACCAGTCCGATCTACGCCCTGCGGGAGTCCATGCACGGCTCCTACGGGATCGAGCATACGACCGCGAACGTACTCGGCGTCCTGTCCCTGATCTTCTGGTCGCTGATCATAATCATCTCGATCAAGTACCTGGGCTTCGTCATGCGGGCCGACAACCGCGGCGAAGGTGGGATCATGGCGCTGACGGCTCTGGTGGAGCCCCCGGGTGGGGAGGCGCGGGGGCGGCGAAAGTACCTGGTTCTGGCCGGCCTCTTCGGAGCCGCTCTCCTGTACGGCGACAGTATGATCACCCCGGCGATCTCGGTCCTGAGTGCCATCGAGGGACTGGAGGTGGCTACGCCCTTCTTCGCGCCGTACGTGATCCCGATCACCGTGGCGATCCTTTTCGGCCTGTTCGCGATCCAGCGCCACGGAACGGCCAGGGTGGGCACGCTGTTCGGGCCCATAGTGCTGGTGTGGTTCCTGACCCTTGCCACCCTCGGCGTCTCACACATCCTGCGGAACCCGAGCGTGTTCGCTGCCCTCAACCCCCTGCACGGACTCGGCTTCTTCCTGCGCAACGGACTGAGGGGCTTCCTGGTGCTGGGCAGCGTGTTCCTGGTGGTTACCGGCGGGGAGGCCCTGTATGCGGACATGGGGCACTTCGGCCGGCGGCCCATCCGGCTGACCTGGTTCGCCCTGGTGCTGCCCGCTCTGCTGCTGAACTACTTCGGGCAGGGGGCTCTGGTCATCTCGAATCCGGCGGCGCTGGAGCAACCGTTCTACATGATGGCTCCTCAGTGGGCCCTGTACCCTCTGGTGGCTCTCACGACCGCGGCTACGGTCGTCGCGTCCCAGGCGGTCATCTCGGGAGCCTTCTCCCTCACGCGCCAGGCGGTCCAGTTGGGGTATCTGCCGCGGTTGCGGATCAAGCATACGTCCGAGCGGGAGATCGGCCAGATCTACGTCTCGGGCATCAACTGGGTGTTGATGCTGGCCTCCATCGGACTGGTGCTGGGCTTCCGTTCGTCGAGCCGGCTGGCCGCAGCGTATGGAGTTGCGGTGACCACCGACATGGTGTTCACTACCATTCTGTTCGCCGTTGTCGCTCGCCGCCGCTTCGGCTGGCCGGGGTGGGCGTCGGTGCTGCTTATAGTGTCGTTCCTGACCGTGGACCTGTCGTTCTGGGGCGCCAACCTGCCTAAGATCCCGCACGGCGGTTGGTTCCCGCTGGTGATCGCCGCCGCCCTGCTCACCATCATGACCACCTGGCGACGAGGACGGCTCGTTCTGGGCCGCATGTTCAAGGAGCAGACGCTTCCGATAGATCTCTTCGTTCGAGACATGGAACGGAACCCGCCCCTTCGCGTGCCGGGGACCGCCGTGTACATGCACTCGGGCGCCCGCGGCGCCCCTCCGGCCCTCCTGCACAACCTCAAGCACAACAAGGTGCTGCACGAGCGAGTGATCCTGCTGCGGGTCGTAACGCGTGACGTGCCGCACGTGCCGAAGGAGGAACGCATCGAATGCCGGGAGCTCGGTGCGGGAATCTACGTCGTCAACGCTCTCTACGGCTTCACGCAGGATCCCCACGTCCCCGCGGCTCTCGCGCGGTGCGAGCCCATGGGGCTCACGTTCAAGCCCATGGAGACTACCTATTTCCTCGGCCGAGAGCGCCTGTTGGCGGTGAAGAAGCCGCCGATGCGCCTGTGGCGGGCACGGCTGTTCGCGCTCCTGTCACGCAACGCGCTCGACGCGACCAACTTCTTCCACCTGCCACCCAACCGGGTGGTGGAGCTGGGGGCGCAGATCGAGGTGTAGGGGAGGTGGCGACTGAGAGCTCCGCGGCCGAGACGCGCCCGGATCGAGAGCAGGCGTCGACGCGCTGCCCAGCACAGCCCCGGTGACGAGGACGGCGGCCAGATTCGCAAAGGGGGGCACACGGAGGTCCCTCTTGACAGGATCCAGGAGTGGTCACATTATATTGGCATGATATTTACTGTAAATTTAACGATCTGGAACAGATGGTCATGATCGATCTGGACGACATCTGCTCGCTGAGCGACTTCCAGCGCAGGACCAGGGAGCACATCCGGCGCCTCCGCGCGACTGGTCGCCCGGAGGTCCTCACGGTGAATGGTCGGGCCGCGCTCGTTGTGCACGATGCTGCATCGTATCAGGAGATCGTGAACGCGCTCGAGCGGGCAAGGACCCTCCCGGCGTTCACATCGACGGTTCCGGATGTTCTCGAGCCGGACCCCGTCGTCGAGGACTACAAACAGCACGTGGATCGCACGCTGCTGCGCGAGAACCTCCGGCGAACGGTTGAACAGAGGGTCGCCAACTTGGTTGCCTTACAGGCTCTGACGTTCGAGGCGCGGCGTGCAGGAGAAGCTGCCCGGAGGCGGTCTCGTGCGGCCGGCGGCGGGAAGGTCGGCCAATGACAGACTTCGAGACCCTGATCGGGGCTCTCGCCACGGGGAGAGTCGAGTTCGTGATTGTCGGCGGCCTGGCCGCGACGGTTCACGGCTCGGCCCGTCTCACCCAGGACATCGACGTGGTCTACGCCCGGAACGAGACCAACCTCGCACGACTCGTGGATTCGCTGGCACGGTATGAGCCGTACCTGCGCGGTGCTCCCACGGGCCTTCCCTTCGACTGGTCGGTGCAGACTCTGCAGCGCGGCCTCAACTTCACCATCACCACTACCGCCGGCGACATCGATCTGCTCGGGGAGATCACGGGCGGTGGTGGTTATGCGGATCTCCTCTCGCACACCATCGAGATCGATCTCTTCGGGCACAGCTGCAAATGCCTCGACCTGACGTGGCTCATTCGGACCAAGCGCGCCGCTGGACGGCCGAGAGACTTCGAGATGATCGCCGAACTGGAAGCGCTATTGGAGGAGCGAGGCTCCTCCGACACCTATTCAGCCTGACGTTATCCCCAGCCGAGCTCGAGAAAAGCGGCGACCGCTACGGGGTCGCGAACCGAGCGAGGTAGATTCACAGCGCCAGCGAGTACCAACGATCGCAGCCGAAGTGTCCGGTGTCGCCCATGGGAGCCTCCAGGGGTCGGAGGCCGACGCTCTCGTATAGCTTCTTCGCCATATCCATGTTCGCCATTGTCTCCAGGTAGCAGCTCCGGTAGTCCCTCTCCCGCGCCGCCTCGAGACAGGCCTCCAGCAGCCGGCGTCCGACCCCCTGGCCACGCGCGTCGGCGAGCAGGTACATCTTTCTCAGCTCGCACACCTCGGGGCCGGCAGCGACCAGCGGTCCGATGCCCGAGCCTCCAGCCACCGCCCCATTGCGCTCCGCCACGAAGTACGCGTGCCTTGGGCCGGCATACGCGTCGTACATCGCGGAGACTTCCGGATCGTCTACCGAGAATCCCTCGCCCACCGCCTCGAATTCGCTCATGACCTCCCTAATAATGCGGCTCAGCGCCACGTCGTCCTCCGGCCGGATGTGGCGAATGACCATGTCCGGAGAGGAGTCTGCCCGCGCCTCGGCCTGGGCGGGATCGCCATCCGCCGCCGGCTCCGATCCACGCCCGCCGCTTGCCGCTGCCTTCGGCTCGCCGGCCAGCTTCCTCTTCTCTTCCTGCACGAACTCCTCCATTTCTTGCGGGACGAGCAGGCTGTCGGCGATCCCGGCGATCACCTCGGCCTGGCGCCACGCTTCCTCCAGGACCTCCAGCTCACCCTCCATGGCGCGCCGCTCCGACTCCTCCTGTGTTGCCATCTCCACTGCCAGG
>JBDHHR010000028.1:0-43866 GCA_039589295.1 Gemmatimonadota bacterium
TCCAGCGAAACGCATCCCGCAGACGCAGCTCCTCCTCGTATACCCAGTCCGTCGTCCCGTTGATGATGGTCTCGCTGCCGTCGAAGGTCAGCCGGCGTTCCTCGCCGCTGGGCAGATCAGTCACGAACAGGTCATGATCGCGGACGAACGCTACCCTATCCGCGCTGGGTGAGAACTTGGCGAACATTTGCCAGCCGGATCGCTTGCTTACCGGTATCAGACGACGGGAGACGAAGTCGAATACGTAGTACCGGCCCCGCGTGCGCTGCCGCCATACCTGCTGCGAGTTGGTGAAGATGAGCGCTCGGCGTCCGTCCTCGGAGAACCGGTGGCCCTCGATGGCGATGGGCTCGGACGCGTCATCAGGGACGAGCTCGACCGCCGAGATCAGCTTCTGCCTGAGCCCCGTCGACGCCTCGACGCGCCACAGCTCGCTGCTGCCCTCTGCATCCTGCTCCACTCTTGTCCAGTACCTTGCGTCTGGCATCCACTGGACGTCCAGCCGCTTTACCTCGAGTTCCGAGCCGCCGTAGATTCGCTCGACAGTCAGGGCGTTCCCCGCGTCCTGGGCCACCACCGGCGGCGCCGACGCCAGAAGACAGAGCATCGCCAGCGTCGAAGACCGGGCCCCAGTTAGGCGTGTGAATCCGAGCACGTTCATGTCTCCCATTCCCGTCCTCATCACAGAATCCGGAGCGCCCGAACCAACGGGAGGCCGTACAGGATCTTCGACCACCGGCCCAGGCGGGCATTCCCGTAATAAAGGCGTCCGGTGCTCGTACCTACGAAACCCGCCTGCGGTGCCGTCGGATCGACTGCCACTGCCGTGAAGGCCCCCTTCTCGCCCATGCGGCGGGTCTCGAACCGCGTCCATGTCGTGCCGGCATCCCGACTCACGTGGAGCTGGGGGTGGGCGTTCCCGCGGCGGCCCGCCCACGTGCCCGGCGGCCCCGCCGCGGTGGCCAGGATGAGCTCCGAGCGGGCCGAGCCCTCCTCAGCCTGTGCCTGGAGCTGAATGCAGTACCGCTCCGCCAGCTCGCCGCCGTGCGCCCTCCACCTGGCGCCGCGGTTCTGGCTGATGTGAAACCCGCCTCCGGTAGCTGCGTACAGACGGCTGCCGTCACGCGGATCCACCACTATCTGGTGAATGTCGTCGAAGATGCCTTCGTTGATCGGTAGCCAGCTGGCCCCGCTGTTGTCGCTCCGGTAGGCGCCCCCTATCTCCACCCCTGCGTACAGCCGTCGTCCGTCGTGCGGGTCACAGGCGATCGTCTGGACGTGCGCCGCGCCTTCGCCGTAGTCCCTCCAACCCTCGCGCACGCCCATCACCCGGAATTCCGTCAGCTCTGCCCAGCTACCGCCACCATCACGCGACACGTGGATGGTAGGCGGCTCGGTGCCGGCGTAGATCACCGAGGGACTCCGCGGCGAAACATCGAGCGCCCGTATCTGGTGCCCGTTCAGCCGTTCCGCCACCGACTGCCAGGTGCGGGCACGATCATCGCTTCTGAAGACTCCATCCTGCGGGACCACCACGTACAGCGAGCCGGCTGCCGGGATGATGGACGTCACATCCTGACCCTCGAACTCCCTGTACTCCACCTTCGCGGAACGCTCGCCATGAACCCACCGAACCAGGTGAAGGCCGCCTCTTGTGCCGACCAGTATGCGCATCTATCGCGTTTCCTTCCGGCTCCGATCAATCCCAGGATAAGCCGCCAGACGGCGTCTTCAAGCCCCGAATACTCGCCTGAGCCGCCCGGGGCGGCAAGCACCCGCGGGGCGCGGCCGCGGCGAACTTGACAGCGACCCCGCTTGTCATACTTTGGCGCTCCCTGATCCGATCCCCGAGGTTGATATGTCGCTCGTTCGCTTGCATGAAGTGGTGAAGACGTTCGACGGCATCCGAGCCGTCGACAACGTCTCTTTCTCGATCGACCGGGGCGAGATCGTCGGATTCCTCGGGCCGAACGGGGCAGGTAAGACGACCACCATGCGTCTCATCACCCAGGCGCTCCAGCCGGATTCCGGACAGATCGAGATCGACGGCCGCGCGGTCGAGGAAGCCCCGTTCGAAGCACGGCGTCGAATCGGGTACCTGCCGGAGACCAACCCGCTGTACGAGGAGATGCTGGTGAGCGAGCTCCTCGAGTACGTGGGCCGGCTCAGGGGAATAGCCGAGGCAGACCTCCCCCGCCGCATCGAACCGGCTGTCGACCAGACAGGCATCGCCGAGGTCTTCCGCCGTCCCATCGGTAAGCTGTCGAAGGGGTTCCGGCAGCGGGTCGGTTTGGCACAGGCCATCCTGAACGAGCCGGACATTCTAATCCTGGACGAGCCGACCGAAGGCCTGGACCCGAACCAGAGGGTCGAGATCCGCAAGTTGATCACCCGCCTGGGAGAAGAGCACACGGTCTTGCTGAGCACGCACGTCATGCAGGAGGTCCACGCGACGTGCAGTCGCCTGCTCATCATTCACCAGGGAAGCATCATCGCGGACGGTGGGGTGAATTCGCTCCTCGCGAGCGAGGGCCGGGGGATTCGAGTCACCGTGGAGATCGACGCCGACGCGGAGGCACTGAAGACGGCCCTGCAGGAGATTCCCACCGTGTCCCGGGTCCATCCCGCGGGCGACGGGGGACCGCGTCCGCGACTCCTGGTGATCGGCAGCGGGGATGCCGATCCCAGGCCGGAGATCTTCGCCCTGGCCAGGGATCGCGACTGGACGCTGTGGGAAATGCGGCGTGAGCAGGAGAACCTGGAGCAGTTATTCCGGGAACTGACGGAATCAGCATGACGAGCCGCAAGATAACGGTAGTCGCCGGCCGCGAATTCCGTAGCTACTTCGACCAGGCGACGGCATACATCCTCCTCGTCGTCTTTCTGGGGGCGAACTTCTTCTTCTACTTCCGCACCGTCTTCATCACCGGCCAAGCGAGCCTGCGGGCGATGTTCGAGCTGATGCCGTGGCTGTTGCTGTTCTTCGTGCCGGCGGTGTCGATGCGGGCGCTGGCCGAGGAACGGTCGCGGGGCACGCAGGAGCTCGTGCTGGCGCAGCCGATCCGCGAGATCGAGTACCTCCTGGGCAAGTTCCTGGGCGTCATGGGCTTCCTATCGGTGGCGCTGGCCGGAACGCTCGGCGCAGCGTTGGCCCTGCGGCTCGGCGCCGTGCCGCACGGCGGGGTGATGCTGGCGCAGTACATCGGCGCCCTGATGCTGACCGGGACGCTGGTAGCCATCGGCTTGTGGGCTTCATCCCTGACCCGAAATCAGATCACGGCGTTCATAATCGCGGTGGCGACCACGTTCGTGCTCATGGCCATCACCCTTGACGTCGTGCTCATCGGGCTGCCTCCGGTTCTCGCCGCCGCCGCCACCCGGCTGGGTCTGCTGACGCACTTCGCGGCCATCACGCGCGGCGTGCTGGACCTGCGTGACGTCGTTTACTTCATCACCGTCAAGTCCGCCTTCCTGGCCCTCGCCTACCTGAGCATCCAGCGCGGGCGCCTGAATCTCAAGGGTCGGCTGTATAGCACACTGAGGCTCGGTACGCTGGGCATTCTCGCCATCTGCGTGGTGGTGAACCTGCTGGGCAGGAACATCCGCGGGCGGCTCGACCTGACGCCGGGGAAGGCCTACACCCTCTCCCCGACGACCACGGCCGTCCTGAGAGGCCTGGACGACGTGGTGACCCTGAAGTTCTTCGCCTCGCGCGAGCTCCCACCCCAGGTGGAGATGGTCAGGCGCGACATCGAGGACCTGCTGTCCGACTACCGAGCGGTGGCGGGTGACAACCTCCAGCTTCTCACCTACGCACCGGCGGGCGACAACGAGGACCGGGCGGAGGCGGAGCGCCTGGGAATACCGTCGATCCAGTTCAACGTCCTCGGTCAGGAGGAGTTTCAGGTCAAGAAGGGCTACCTGGGCATCGCCATCCAGTATGCGGACGCTCTGGAGACGCTGCCGTTCGTGAGTCAGGCGGCGGACCTGGAGTACCGGCTTACCAGCACCGTACTGAGCATGACCGATCCGACCAGTACGGCTATCGGGTTCCTCTCGGGACACGGCGAGCATGACATTACGGGAGAGCTGTCGGGCCTGGCTGGCCAGCTGCGCCGGACATACTCCGTCGTGGCCGTGAACCTCAGCGACGACACCGCGGCGATTCCCGATTCGGTAGGGGTCCTGGTGGCTCCCGGCCCGCAGACGCCGCTCACAGAGGAGGAAGGACGGAAGATCGGCGAGTTTCTCGGCCGGGGCGGAAACATGCTGCTCATGCAGCAGCAGGTGGAGATAGACGATTCGCGCATGTTCATGAACCCGCAGCCTCACCCGGTGCTCGATTCGCTTCTCGCCCTGTACGGCGTGCGTGTCGCCGAGGGACTGGTGTACGACATGCGGTCCAACGGCCGGGTGACGGTTCCGGGCGCTGCCGGCATCAGCTTCGTCGTCCCGTATCCCCTGTGGCCCATCGCTCTGCCGGCGGCCCCCCATGCCATAGTCGAGCAGCTCAGCGGGGTACTCCTGGTGTGGAGTAGCCCCATCGACCTCTCACGGGCCGACAGCACAACGGTGACGCCTCTTCTCGGCACCAGCGAGTTCGGAGGGCATCTCACGGGCGCGTTCCCGCTGAGCCCGCAGTTCGACTGGAACAGCGTGGCCACCGATCTGTCGCCGCAGCCGATGGCAGCCGCGCTGCTGCCGCCGGCCGGTGCCGCGCGGCTCGGACGGGTCATCGTCGTCGGCGACGCCGACTTCGCGACCAACCGTTTCGTGTCGAGTAACCCCGAGAATCTCCTCTTCCTCCTCAACTCGCTCGACTGGCTGGCCCAGGACGAGTCGCTCATCTCCATACGAGCCAAGGCGCGGAACGCCCCGGCGCTGATCTACTCCTCGGAGGGGGTCAGGAACGCGGCCAAGTACGGTAACCTGATTGGCGTTCCGCTGTTGTTCGTTCTCATCGGCGCCATGCGCCTCGCGCGCCGAAGGCGTCTGCAGAGCCTGCCGTACGCGCCGCCCGGCGGCGGAGAGCACTGGAAGAAGACCGGCCAGGAGACGGGCGCATGAGCCGGCGGCAGCTGATGTGGATCTTCGGAGCTCTGGGAGTCCTGCTGGCCGTGTACCTCGGCGTTCAGCTCTCGGGCTCAGGGACTCGGCCGGCCGGGGACGGACCGCGCCTGGGCGCGTCGGTGCCTGCGGATCTCGCGCTGATCCGCGCTTCCGGGCCGGGGGGCACCGACACGGTTCGCCTCGAGCGCCGGGCTGACGGGTGGACCGTTAACGGCTACCCGGCCGACACGTCCCTGCTGCGCCGGGGGCTGACCGACATGGAGGCTGCGGCGGCAGGCCGGCTGGTGGCCCGCAGCCCCTCGAATCACGCCCGGCTGGGAGTAGCGGAAGGGGGATCACGCCTGGTGGAGATCGGTACGGAGGCCGCACCCAGCATCGCCTTCCACCTCGGCGGCTCCGGGAGAGAGGGGAGGTACATTCGCCTCCCGGGCGAGCCGGCCGTGTACGTAGTGGCTGCCGAGGCAGTTGGGTGGCTGGATCGAACCGAGGACGAGTGGCGCGACAAGACCATCACGGCCGTGGACACCGGGTCGGTGCGCAAGCTCGTCGTCCGGCGTAGGTCGGAGGAATTCGCGGTGACGCTGGTCGAGGCCGACTCGGCGACTCGGTGGATGATCGACGACGCCGTGGCCGACTCGGCGACCGTCGCGCGAATGCTGGAGACGGTGTCGGACCTCAGAGCCTCGGGCTTCCCCACGGACTCGCTGGCCCTGGCAGCCGATTTCGAGCACCCCGATGCCGTCCTGGACCTGTACGAAGGGGCTGAGGCCAGTGCAGTCGGGAGCGTGCCCAGCGTCTCGCTGGTGTTCGTGGGACTCGAGGAGAGCGGCGACTTCCTGGTTCGGAGGGCCGACCGTCCGCTCATGTACCGGTTGAGCAGCTGGACGGTGCAGCGGCTGGTACCGGCCCGGAAGCGACTGGCCGGCGGAGAATAGACAGGCCAGGCATCCAGTACGAAGAGAGACGGGCCACACTGTCCCAGCGCATCCTCCCGTTGGGACACGTTGTCGGAACCTGCGTCGTGGCCCGACGGCACCCGCACTGACGTAACGCCACTATTCAGAAATACTTAGTGCTCAGCGAGAACCGACGTGATGGGCTCGTCCGCTTCTTGCCCATTGCGAGGGACGTGCGGTTCCGAGGCGCCGTAATTTTCACCGTTTCACCTAGCTACGTATACCGCCGCACGCACCTGCCACCGCTGGATGGGAGAGCCGCCATGAGGAGGCTGTGCTGTCGGGCCTGGAGCCCGGGGAGAATCGGATCCTCCCTCCTCTGCACCGGAGGATGTCTCGTCGTCCTGGCCACCGCGGTGGCGGGCTGCTCGACGGATCGGGAGCCTGATGGGGAGTCCGTCAAGCTGGCAACCGTCGACAGCGTGCTGGCGGAGCTCGGAGGTCCACCGACGGCCTCTCTCGACCGAACGCAGCGCTGGAGAATGATCAGCTCCATGGGGGTAGGTCTGCCTCCGCGGAGCTTCTCTCCGGACGAGCTCCCGGACCGACAGTCCCGTGGAGCGGGTCTGCTCCGGGCATACTGTGCCCAGTGTCACTGGCTGCCCGCGCCGCAGATGCACGTGGCCGCCGAGTGGCCGCTTCTGGTGCGTCGGATGCTGATGCGGGCCCGCGTGCTCACGGACAGAATGGGGGGACCGCTGACGGCAGAACTGGTGGGCGACGAGATGCTGCTGGCCGGCATGTCGGTCGCCACAGTTCCTTCGGTGGAGGAAGCGGAGAGTCTGATCGAATACCTCCAAGCCCATTCTCTGCAGCATGTCGAATCGGACGAGGTGCTTGACGGCCCTGACGCGGAGCTCTTCGTCGAGCAGTGCGCGATATGTCATGAGACCCCCTCACCGGGGTCGCACACGGCTGCCGGATGGGGAACGGTGGTAAGGCGAATGAGGGCTAACATGGCGCTGATGGATGTTGCGCCGCTGACGCGCGAACAGGAAAGTCGAATAATCGCCTTTCTTGAGAACAGAGCCGCTCGTTGACCGCTGGACACCGTCTTTCGGTCCTCTGGCGGTCGCGACTCCGACGCCCCTTGCTGCTGGTCGGCATCGGGCTGCTCGCTGCAGTCACCCTTGTGTTGATCGTGAGTAGAGGTCCACCCGTCCTGCAGCCGATAGCCTTCAATCACCTCAAGCACACGAGCGATCTCGGACTGGCGTGTGATTTCTGCCATGAGTACGTGCGCGCCGGCGCGCACGCGGGGCTGCCCGATGCCGAGACCTGCGCCGTCTGCCATCGCAGTCCGCAGGGTACGACCGAAGAGGCCGCCCGAGTAACCGAGCTCCTGGCCCGGGGGAACCCGTTGCGGTTCAATAAGCTGTTCCACCTGCCAGAGCATGTGTTCTACACGCATCGGCGGCACGTCGGAATAGCGGAACTGGAATGCTCCTCATGCCACGGCGCGATCGCGGAGACGGAGCGTCCGCCGGATCGGCCGCTGATAGGTATGTCGATGGACTTCTGCCTGGATTGTCACCGCGAGCGCGAGCAGACATTGGACTGTAACGCGTGCCATCGCTAGCAGAAGGTCGTAGATGAGCCCGACCCGACGCGAGTTTGTCTGGACGACAGGCGCGGCTGGCGCGGCGCTTGCACTCTCCCGGGCGCACGGAATCCTCTGGACGACAGCGGACGACGAACAGGTCGGCTGGGAACCGGGGATCGAGGAGCGTCTCTCATCGGCGTGCCTCGTCTGCCCCGCGCGGTGCGGCATTCGGGGCCGGCTCGTGGATGGCCGCCTGGTGGAGATCACCGGCAACCCCCTTCATCCGATGAGCCGTGGCGGCGTCTGCCCTCGAGGCCTGGCCGGGGTGCAGGTGCTCTACCACCCCCAGCGCCTCGCTTCGCCCCTCCAGAGGGTCGGGCCGCGCGGCTCGGGGGACTGGCGGGAGATCTCCCGCGACGAGGCCCTGGCGATCGTCGGCGAGCGTCTCCGGGACCTCCGGGTGGGCGGGCGACCGGAAGCGCTGGCGCTGCTTTCAGGATACTGCGCCGGGACGATGTCGGACCTGTGGCGTCAGTTCCTCGGCTCGTTCGGGTCGCCCAACTACGTACCGGACGAGCACGACGATGCCACCGAAGTCATCATGAGCCTGGTACATGGGATCCCGCGCCGGCCGAGCTACGACCTCGAGCGAGCGGAGCTCGTGCTCTCCTTCGGCGCACCGCTCTTCGAATCGTGGTGGTCTCCGCTTCAGGCGCTGGTGGCGTACGCCGGCCGCGGCAGCGGGGACGGCGCGCGTCCGCGGTTCATACAGGTGGACACCCGCTTGTCGCGAACAGCGGCCGGCGCGCACGAGTGGGTGGGAGTCCGGCCGGGCACATATGCGGCACTCGCGCTCGGCATCGCGTATGTGCTGATCCGTGACGAGCTGATCGACGATGAGTTCATAGCGCAGCGCGTGGAGGGATTCGAGGATTTCACCGACGCGCGGGGCCGGCGACGGGACGGATACCGATCACTCGTGATGCGCGATTACCGGACGGAAGAAGTGTCGGCCTCTACCGGCGTATCGGTGGAACGCATCACGTCGCTGGCCAGGGCATTCGCCCGAAGCCAGCCAGCCCTGGCCGTATTGGGATCAGAAGTCACGCGCTCACCGGAGGGACTCCTCGCCGGCCTCGCCGTGCACTCGCTCAACGTCCTGGTGGGCAGCGTAAGTCGGCCGGGTGGAGTCATGTTCGGGGATGACCCGCCGCTGGAGCCGCTCGCGCGGCCTGTTCTTGATCCCACGGCGCGCGCCGGCCTCGGGCGAGAGCA
Organism: Gemmatimonadota bacterium; assembly: GCA_039589295.1. Taxonomy (GTDB): domain Bacteria; phylum Gemmatimonadota; class Gemmatimonadetes; order Palauibacterales; family Palauibacteraceae; genus JBDGYE01. The sequence continues at coordinate 8,845 of JBDHHR010000028.1, forward strand.
GATCGGCGACCCGGGAGCGCCGTTCGGTGGCGGGGATCGGGCGCTGAGATTCGCCGAGACCGTGGCCGGGAGTTCCAACCCTGTGGTGGAAGTCCTCCTCGTCTACTACGCGAATCCGCTCGCCTCATCCGACCGCCCGGAGATCTGGCAGGATGCGCTCGACAGGATTCCGTTCGTAGTCAGTTTCTCGCCATTCCTTGACGAGACATCCGGCCACGCAGACGTGATCATTCCAGACCTCCTGCCCTACGAGCGCTGGCAGGACGCACCGACTCCTCCCTCGTATCCGTATCCCGTGTGGGGACTGTGCCGGCCATTAGTGGAACCGCACGAAGGAGGTACCCATACGGGAGACGCGGTGCTCGCTCTGGCGCGGAATCTGGGGGGAAGCGTGGCCGAGAGTCTTCCCTTCGACGGGTTCGAAGCGGCCGTGAAGGCCAGAGCCCGAGGTCTCTTCGCGGCGCGGCGCGGCATGCTGCTCGGCGACGAGTTCGAGCGCCGGCACCACCGCCAGATGGAGCAGCGAGGCTGGTGGCTGCCGGAGCACAGCCACTTCGAGCGTTTCTGGGAGGATCTCGTCGAGCGGGGCGGCTGGACGGACCTCTTCTACGACGACACGGACCCGGCGCGAGTCAGCCGCAGACCGGGCGGCCGCATCCACCTGATGCCGGAGGAGTTGCTGCAGGCTCTCGAAGAGCAGGGCAGCGCGGGCGCACCATACAGTCGGGTCGCGCGGACCAGCTCGGCGGCCGAGCTTGAGTTTCCGCTTCTTCTCATCCCCTACCGCCTCTTCACGCTGGCATCGGGCACGCTCACGCTGGAGCCATGGCTGGCGGAGCAGCCGGCCGTTTTCCCCGAGGTCTTCTGGGGTCCGTGGGTCGAAGTGAACCCCGAGACTGCGGAAACTCTGGGACTTGCCGATCACACCATGGTGTGGGTCGTGTCGGCCCGTGGTCGCTACCGCGCCCGGCTCAAGGTGTTCCCGGGAACGGCACGCGAGAACGTATGCGCGCCGTATCGACTCCGCCATCCGGACGGCGAGGTTGCGAACCCCCGGCGGCTGCTGGATAACTCTCGAGACCGGCTGACGGGGCTCGCATCCTGGTACACAACGCGGGTCCGACTCGAGCGAGCGTGAGGATCCGAGAGCGATGACTCGCTGGGGCATGGTGATAGATCTGGATCTGTGTACGGGTTGCGCGGCCTGTGAGATCGCCTGCAAGAGCGAGAACAACATCGCGACGGTGCCGCCCGATCAGGCCGAGATGGGGCGCGCCATAAGCTGGATGAAGGTGCAGGCCGAGCTGGAAGGCGACTTTCCGCACACGAATGTACGGTTCACGCCTCGCCCGTGCATGCACTGTGACAATCCGCCATGCATAAAGGTGTGTCCCGTAGAGGCGACCTACATCAACGACGAAGGTATAGTAGGTCAGATATACGCCCGCTGCATCGGCTGCCGGTACTGCGCGAACGCCTGCCCCTACACCGCTAAATACTTCAACTGGTATGGGCCCGAATGGTCCGACTCGGAGCGTCGGCACCTGAACCCCGACGTCTCTCTCCGCCGGAAAGGCGTAATCGAGAAGTGCACCTTCTGTCACCATCGGTTGCAGAATGCCAGGGAGAAAGCCCGAGCCGAGTCGCGGGAGCTGCGGGAAGAGGACTTCCAGCCGGCGTGCGCGGAAATCTGTCCCACCTCCGCTATCACGTTCGGCGATCTCGACAACCCGAATCACCGCGTGTCCGAGCTGAAGGAGGATCCGCGCGCGGTGCGGCTGTTGGAGGACCTGGGAACCAAATCGAAGGTCTACTATCTCGCCTCGAGGGAATAAGATGCGCCGTGACGCCGCCGCGAGGCTGGCCAACATGTCCGCAGATGAGCGGGCGCTCTTGAGACCGCTGGTCGAAACATCGAGCGGTTTCCGAGTGACGGCCGCGGTGCTGGGAGGCGTCACCCTGTGGGGCGTCTTCGCCTACTACCTGCAGGTTCGATACGGTCTGGGACGCACCGGACTGAATCGGCCTGAGTACTGGGGCATCTACATCATCTGCTTCGTCTTCTTCATCGGAATCAGCCATGCCGGCACCCTGATCTCCGCGATTCTCCGCGTCAGCAAGGCGGAATGGCGCCGCTCCATCACCCGTTCAGCAGAGTTGATCACCGTTCTCGTCATCGGCTTCGGCGCAATCCAGCCGATAATCGATCTCGGTAGACCGGACAGGGTGATGAACGTGGTGCTTCACGCCCAGTTGATGTCGCCGCTGCTGTGGGACGTGGTGAGCATCGGCCTGTACTTCATTGCTTGCACCGTCTACCTGTACGTCCCGCTGCTGCCTGACCTGGCGCTCATCCGCGACTCCGGCATCAAGGCTCCCGGTCTCTACAAGTTCCTGGCAGCCGGCTATCGCGACACGCCGTCTCAGCGCGCACGCCTCGAGCGGGTTATCGGCATCCTGTCCATAGTCGTGATTCCAATAGCGGTGTCGGTACACACGATCATCGGTTGGATCTTCGCCATGACCCTCCGGCCGATGTGGCACAGCACGATCTTCGGGCCGTACTTCGTGATGGGCGCCATCTACTCCGGGATCGCCGCGATCCTGGTGGCGATGGCCGTGCTGCGGAAGGCCTACAAGCTCCAGGAGTACTTCAAGCCCGTCCACTTCGACTACCTGGGACGGTTGCTCCTCGTGTTCAGCCTGCTGTGGTTCTACTTCACCTTCGCCGAGTATCTGACGGCCTTCTACGGCGGCGAGCCGGCCGAGATGCGCACCTTCTGGGCCAAGGTGTCGGGCCCGTTCGCCATACCTTTCTGGAGCATGGTCGCGGGGTGTTTCTTCATCCCGCTGACGCTGATGTGGCGGCGGTCGACGCGGACGCCGCGCGGGACCTTCGTGGCGGGAATCGCCGTGATGATAGGAATGTGGCTCGAGCGGTTCAACATCGTGGTTCCGACATCCGTCAACCCGCGCTGGGAGGTCGAATCCATAGGCCACTACATGCCTTCCTGGGTCGAGCTGTCTATCATGGCCGCGACTTTCTCGGGATTCATCCTGTTGTACATGTTCGCCACCAAGTTCGTCCCGATTGTCTCGATCTGGGAGATCAAGGAGGGCCGCGAGGAGTCGGTGCGCCTCGTCGCCGATCGGGTGGCGGGATACCTGCCGCATGCCGCCACATCCCTTGCCGGCGGAGACCACTGATGCTGGACTGCACACAGACCTGCACGACGCCGGGCGTTCGAGCTCTCGGGACGCTCCTGTGGCTGCTCGCCGCCGGAACCTCGACGGCAGTGGCACAGCCGGCCTCGTCCTTCACCGGCGACCCGATCGCAGGCCGCAGGATCTTCGTCGAACGAGGTTGCGTCCGTTGTCACTCGATCTGGGGCAACGGCGGCTCCCTGGGGCCCGATTTCGCCGTGGTGGGCGCCGGTAGGAGTCTGCAACAGCTTGCCGGCCTCTTCTGGAATCACACCCCCCGAATGATCGAGACGGTTCGGGACAAGGGAGTGCAGTGGCCGACGTTCTCCGAGGAGGATCTGGCCGACATCATCAGCTACATTTACTACGTGAAGCTGTTCGACGAGCCCGGCGATCCCGATTCCGGCGAACGCTGGTTCCGGGAGAAGCAGTGCGCCAAGTGTCACGCGGTCGGCGGCGTCGGCAGCGGGATGGGCCCCGCGCTGGACGACTACGCTCGCTACATCGCGCCCATCATGCTGGCCGCAGACATGTGGAACTCAGGGCCCGCCATGCAGGCGGTACAATCCTACCGGGGGATCCCGATGCCGATGTTCGTCGGACGGGAGCTGGCGGACATCCATGCGTACATCAGGCGCTCCTCGAGCCTCCGCGGGCGCGAGATGGTGTTCCTCCAGCCACCGGATCCCAACATCGGCCGGCAGCTCTTCGCGGCTAAAGGGTGCGGCCGCTGCCACGGGTCGAGCGGCAGCGGGACCGAGTTCGGACCGGATCTGCACGCGGCGACCCAGCGTCTGCAGGTCTCGGAAATCGCGGGGCAGCTCTGGAACCACTCCTTCCAGATGGCCGCTGCCATGCGCGCTCGAGGAATCTCGTTTCCGAGGTTCCAGGGCACCGAGATGGCCGACATCATAAGCTTCCTCTATTACCTCCGCTTCTACGAGTCGGGAGGTGATGTGTCGGTAGGACAAGGCGTCTTCACTCGGAAGGGGTGCGCCGCTTGTCACGTGGGCAGTGGGCCGTCCACGATCGGCCCCGACCTATCCGAGTCGGAAGCCTCGCTTACACCGCTCGGCCTGGCGACGGCGATGTGGAACCATGCGCCCGATATGTACGACCTGATCCAAGTGGCGGAGTGGCCCCGTTTCGAAGGTGAGGAGATGCGGGATCTAGCGGTCTATCTGAGAAGCCTGTCGTCGAAGCCCTAGCGGGACGGGGCCATGGGCGCAGATTGTCCCGGCTTACGCGATCCCCGGCTCCGTCATGCGGCGGAAGTCGATGAGCTCGTCCAGCTCCTCCTCGCTCAGAAGGCCCATCTCGAGCACGACCTCCCGCAGCGTCTTGTCCTCCTTGAGCGACTTCTTCGCCACCTCCGCCGCCCTGTCGTACCCGATGCGCGGCGCCAGGACGGTGGCCAGCGCGGCCGTGGACTCGGCGTTCCGGCGGCAGCGCTCCTCGTTGAAGGTGATGTCCTTCACGCAACGGTCGGCGAAGACCCGGCTACCCGACGACAGAATCTCGATGGACTCCAGCAGGTTGTGGATCATCACCGGGATCATGACGTTGAGCTCGAAGTGGCCTCGCTCGCCGCCGATGGTAATGGCCGCGTCGTTGCCGATGACCTGAGCGGCGACCATGGTCAGCATCTCGGACATCACCGGGTTCACCTTGCCGGGCATGATCGACGACCCGGGCTGCAGCTCCGGAAGGTTGATCTCGGAGAGGCCTGTGCGCGGCCCGCAGGCGAGCCAGCGGATGTCGTTGGCGATCTTCATCAGGCTGCAGGCAACCGTCTTCAGCATGCCGCTCGTCTCGACGACCGCGTCCCGGGCCGCCTGTGCCTCGAAATGGTTGTCGGCCTCCCGGAAGTCGACCCCGGTGATCCGGCTGATCCGCTCGGCCATCCGACGGCCGAACTCCGGGTGCGTGTTCATCCCGGTGCCTACGGCGGTCCCGCCGATGGCCAGCTCCCGCAGCGATTCCCGAGCCGCCTCCACCCGGCGGACGCCATGCTCCACCTGGCTGGCGTAGCCGCCGAACTCCTGCCCGAGGCGAATCGGCGTCGCGTCCTGCAGGTGCGTGCGCCCGGCCTTGGGAACGTCGTCGAATTCAGTCGCCTTCCGCTCCAGCTCCTGCTGGAGGTGGCGAAGCGCCGGAAGCAGCTCGTTCTCAATCGCCACCAGGGCCGACACGTGAACCGCGGTGGGAATCACGTCGTTGCTGGACTGCCCCATGTTGACGTGATCGTTGGGATGCAGCGGGGACTTGGAGCCCACCTCGCCACCGAGGATCTGGATCGCCCGGTTGGCCAGGACCTCGTTGGCGTTCATGTTCGTGGACGTCCCCGAGCCCGTCTGGAAGATGTCGAGGACGAAGTTGGCGTCCAGCTCCCCGTCCATCATCTCCTGGGCCGCCTGCCCGATCGCCCCGGCCAGCTTCTCATCCAGGAGACCGAGCTCCACGTTGACTTCCGCAGCCGCTCGTTTGATGGCGGCGAGCGCGCACAGGAATCGCCTGTCGAACCGCAGCTTGCTTATGGGGAAGTTCTGGCGCGCCCGCTCCGTCTGCGCTCCGTACAGCATGTCCGCCGGGATGCGGACGGGACCCATCGAATCCTTCTCTTCGCGGTGCTGCGACATTTCCGGTACCCCGCCTGTGATCGGTGGTCTCTCAGAACTCCAGTCTCTCGCCCGGCTCGACATCGTTGTCGGCGAACCAGCCCAGCCGCATCTCGAGGGCGTACATCACGGGGCCCTGCGAATAGTAGCTCATATCCGACTGGGGCTCCATCTGCTCGATGTTGGTGATGACGCCATTCTGATCGATGAACGCGATGTCGAGCGGGATCTCTGTATTCCGCATCCAGAAGGAGCGGACCGTCAGGTCGGAATGTACGAAAAGCATGCCATAGTCCTCCGGCAGCGAGTCTCGAAACATGAGACCTCGCTGGCGCAGCTCGGGCGTGTCGGCGATCTCCACCGTAACGGTTACGCCGCCTATCCGTATGTCCGTTGTCCGCACCAGTTGGCCGTCCGGGCCGACGCGAGGCTGCCCGCCAGCCGCCTGTCGAGCCGCATTCACCGGGGACCTGCCGGGAACCGTATCCGCCGTGGAGCCGCCGGCCGCACCGTCGCAGCCCGTGAGACATACAGACGCGATCAGAGCCCAGGCGCCGGCTGCTCCCGGAGAGCTCCAGCCACGGTCGCTCTTGCGCGAGAGGGGTGTACGGGCGGAGAAAAGGTTGGTCATCGTCGCCCTCGTCCAATAGAGTCTCTGGCGGAGGTGAACGCAGTCGCCGGACCGCAAGATGCGCCGGGCGGGAAGAGTCGCAAGCCGGTCTCTCGACGGGTCCGGCCGTGGACCGCAACATATCGGTGAAGGGTACACTGTGGAGTGAGCGGACGATCCACGCCCGAGGACCGCACAGGCCGGAGAGCGGCCCGTGAGAGGGCAGTCGAGAGAGGTCCTGCCGGGTCCCTGCGGGAGCTCGACCACACCGGCGATGTCGGCTTCGAGATGGAGGCGGACTCGCTCGGCGGGTTGTTCCGTCTAGCCGCGGAGGGGCTTGTGGGCACTCTCGGCCTGCCTTCAGCGTCCGGCCGCGCGCCAGACGCCGCGGAGACGATGGAGCTCAGGCGAGCGGACTTGGAACGACTCCTGGTGGCGTGGCTGCGGGAGCTGCTGGTTCGGGCGCAGGTGAATCGGGAGACTCCGCGCATCGGGAGGCTGGCAGTGGCACCGGAGGAGGAGGGCTTCGCGCTACGCGCCTCCGTGAGCTGGACGGCGGGCGAGGGCCCGACCCGAGAGGTGAAGGCCGTCACCTACCACGGACTCCGGGTCGAGCGCAGCGGGGAGGGCTGGAGCGGATGCGTGATCCTGGACGTGTAGGCGGAAGCGTGATCCTGGACGTGTAGCAGGCTAATGGTACGGCTCGAGCGACTCGACGATTCGCGGTGGCTGATCCCCCGTTCGGGAGACATGCGAACCGAGGGCCTGGTCTTCGCCGACGACCGGCTGATGGATCAGTTGCGTCACGACAAGGCCCTGGAGCAGGTAGCGAACGTGGCCTGCCTTCCGGGAATCGTGGGTAGATCCCTGGCGATGCCTGACATCCACTGGGGATACGGCTTCCCCATAGGCGGCGTTGCAGCGTTCGACGTCGAGGATGGCGTCATCTCACCGGGCGGCGTCGGCTACGACATCAACTGTGGCGTCCGTCTTCTCCGCTCGGACCTCCACGAGGCCGATGTTCGCGGCCGACTCAACCCACTGATGGACCAGCTCTTCCGCGCGCTCCCAAGCGGCGTCGGTTCCCGTCGCACGGACTTCGCTCTCGCTCCGGCCGACCTGAAGGGGGTCCTGGCCGATGGCGCCAGCTGGGTCGTGGCCCGGGGGTACGGCTGGCCGGAGGATCTCGACGCCATCGAGAGCCGCGGGCGGCTGGCCGGCGCAGACCCGGGCTCCCTGTCGGAGAGGGCGAAGAAGCGCGGGCGCAACCAGCTCGGAACCCTCGGGTCGGGCAACCATTTCGCCGAGGTCCAGGTCGTGGACGAGGTCTACGACGAAAGGACCGCCGAGGCCTTCGGTCTCGCGGAGGGAAACATCGCGTTCATGATACACTGCGGGTCTCGCGGCCTCGGCTACCAGGTGTGCGACGACTCGCTGGAGACCATGCTCGATGCAGCGGCGAAGTACCGGATCAAGCTTCCCGATCGGCAGCTGTGCTGCGCGCCGATTCCGTCTCCCGAAGGCCGCCGGTATGTGGGCGCGATGAACGCGGCCGCCAACTTCGCCTTTGGCAACCGTCAGATGCTGGCTCACAAGGCACGGGAGGTGTTCGCGAGGGTCTTCGGCGAGTCCGCGGCGGCGAACATGCATACCGTGTACGACGTGTGCCACAACATCGCGAAGTTCGAGGAGCACTCCTTCGAGGGTGAGCGACGGACGGTGTGCGTCCACCGGAAGGGGGCCACGCGAGCCTTCCCCGCCGGCCACCGCGAGCTTCCGCCCCGCTACCGTTCCACCGGCCAGCCGGTCCTCGTCCCCGGAGACATGGGCCGCTACTCATTCGTGGCCGTCGCTACGGCGGCGGGCTTCGACGAGGCGCTGGGCTCGAGCTGTCACGGAGCCGGCAGGATGATGAGTCGCACCCAGTCGCGTAAGCGGATGCGTGGAAGGGATATCAAGCGCGAGTTCCGCGAGCGTGGCATCGAGATTCGATCGGACAGGGCGAGGACGGTCGCCGAGGAAGTGCCGGAAGCCTACAAGGACGTCGAGGACGTGGTGCGGGTGGTGGCCTCGGCCGGCATAGGAAGGCCCGTTGCCCGGTTGCGCCCGATAGGGGTGGTCAAAGGCTGACGGTCCGGGCACCGGCGGCGTATCCCTCATTGAGAATGAGGCTCAACGGAGGTATGTTCTCAATCGGCTGATACTACGGCAGCGGTGACACTTCGGTCGCTGCTCGGGAAGCCGAGGGCCGCGTCCAATCAGGAGTGCCGGCATCGCCCGATCATGAATAGCTCGTCGACCATCGTTCCAACGAGCCCGCCTCTCGGCTGCGCAGCCGTCATGATGGAGGTCCTGCGCGCGGAGCTGCATGAGAAGGACCTTCCGTTCACTCACCAGCGGGAGGCCATAGCTCAGGTTCTCTTCGAGTCGACGCGCCACCTCTCTGCCGACGACGTGGCGGACGAGCTGCGCAGGCGTCAACAACATATCGGCAAGGCGACGGTATACCGTACGCTGGCCTTGCTCGTCGAACTCGGCCTGGCTACCGAGCACGACTTCGATGAGGGCTTCAAGCGATACCAGATGCAGATGGGCGCCGCGCATCACGACCATCTCATCTGCACCGCCTGCGGTAAGGTCGTTCGTTTCCGGCACGAGGAACTGGAGCGCATCCTGGCCGAAGTCGCGGAGGTCTCAGGCTTCGAGGCAATCACCCGGCAGATCAAGATCTTCGGCACCTGCGGCGAGCAGGAGGCGTGCCGGGAGATGCGCCAGGCGTACCGCAGCAACTGAACAACCCAGGACCAGCGGCCGCCCATGACCCCACGAGAGAGGCTCCTCAGCCTGTTCGTAGAACGATCCTTCCGCGTCGGCGACTTCGTCCTGGCGTCGGGACGTAGCAGCCGGTTCTACGTCGACTGCCGCGCCACGACAATGCACGCCGAGGGGCAGGCGCTCCTGGGAGCAGTCGGCTTCGAGACGCTCGAGGCGGCCGGACTTCAGCCGGACGTCATCGGCGGCCTCACGATGGGAGCGGACCCCATCGCCTATGCAGTCGCCGGCGAGAGCTGGCGGAGAGGCGCTCCGATTCACGCCTTCTCGGTGCGGAAGAGAGCCAAGCGACACGGCACGGGACGGAGAATCGAGGGCTGTTTCGAGCCTGGCGCCCGGGTGGTTGTGGTGGAAGACGTGATCACCACCGGAGGCTCCGCACTCCAGGCCTGCGACGCGGTTCGTGAGGAGGACGGAACCGTCCTCGCGGTGCTGGCCGCGGTCGACCGGCAGGAGGGCGGCCGGGAGACGATCGAGGAGCAGGGCTACCGGGTCCTCACTCTGTACGGTGTGGACGAGTTCCAGGCCCACCTTTCCGGGCAATAATCGAAACAATGCTCAAGCAGACCCTGCTGTTCCTGAGCGAGCGGGAGGATCTGAAGAAAGTCCTGTTCAAGCTGCCGTTCGCCCGCCAGATGGCCGCGCGCTTCGTGGCGGGAGACACGTCGCGGGAGGCGCTGCGAGTCGCGCGGCGTCTGAATGAAGATGGGTTCAGGGTTACTCTGGACCTTCTTGGAGAGAGCGTCTCCGCCCGCTCCGAGGCGGAGCGGGCGGCGGCGGAATACGGCGAGAGCCTGGTTGAGATAGAAGCAAGCGACGCCGCGTCGACGATCTCGCTGAAGCTCACCCAGCTCGGGCTGGACCTCGACAGGGAGTTCTGCCGCCAGAACCTGCTGCGCATAGTCCGGCAGGCCGCCGAGCTGAACAACTTCGTGCGCATCGACATGGAGGGCTCCGAGCACACTGAGGCGACGCTGGACATCTTCTACCGGACGTTCGGCGAGCACCGCAACGTAGGGATCGTGATCCAGTCGTATCTGTACAGAAGCGAGAGGGACGTGGCCGAGCTGGTGCGGCTGGGTGCTGCGGTCCGCCTGTGCAAGGGAGCGTACAGCGAACCGCCGTCGGTTGCTTTCCAGAGCATGGAAGAGGTGAACGCCAGTTACGTGCGGCTGATGCGCATGCTGTTGGACGGAGGCGCTGCCACGGCCATCGCCACGCACGACGAGCGGATGATAGACGCCACCCTGGAGCACGTGCAGAAGGCAGGGATCCCGGGCAACGCTCTCGAGTTCCAGATGCTGTACGGCGTTCGGCGTGACTACCAGAAACAGCTCGTGAGCAACAACCTCAACATGCGCATATACGTGCCGTACGGGTCGCAGTGGTACTCGTACTTCATGCGGCGCATGGCGGAGCGGCCGGCCAACCTGTTGTTCGTGGTCCGGGCGGCGCTGGGCGATTGAGGCCGGCGTATCCTCATGGAGACGGTGCCCGAGGTCGAGGATATCGTCGACGTCACCAACCACGCGGCGGGGGTGAACCCGTAATTACCAGCCGGCAGCCCTTTTCCCCGTCAGCCCTCGGGGCGCACCGTTATCTCCCCTTCGAGCACGCGCAGCTCCATGGGCTTGATTCCTTGGGCGCCCATGATCGGTCCGTTGCACTCCACCATCAGTTCGCCCAGGTTCTCGGGGCCCTCGTGGCTTCCCTCGGTCATCTTCCCGAAGATCATGATCATGTTCAGGCCGGCGGCGTACAGGTCGTCTCCCTCGTTGTAGACCAGTGTGCCCTGCCCCGACTCATCGACGTGCAGGGTTCCGAGGCTGCGCCATTGGCTGATAAGTGCTCCGACCTCCCCGAACGGCGGCGCCGGATCGTTCAGCCCCTTGTTGGGATCGCCTTCCTTGAACAGCAGCTTCACGTAGCTCGGGACATCGATCTGGAAGAGGAAGACCTCGTAACCGAGATCCCGTTGCGGGAAGTCGAACACCTCGACTCTTGCCTGTCCCTTCGCCAGGTCCGAGACAAGGTACCCTTTGGCGCCGACCAGCGGCTGGTCGATGTAGATCTGGCGAACGGTCCCCTCCCACAGTTCTGCCGTCCCCTTCGAGTGTTGCCCCCGGAGGAGCGGCGGGAAGGCAAGGAGCAGTGATAACAACGCCGCGAACGATGCGAGTCTAACTCTCATCACAACCTCCTTCTCGAGAAGCTCTTCCTCTCGCAGGGTCAGATCACCTCGTCCCCGCTGACGGGCTCGGCTCGGGGAGCCCGGCGGCAGGCTCCGTAGGGACCGAATGCCAGGCCGCAGGACCGGGCTCGTCGCCTTACCGCAGAACCGCCGCCAGCCCAGTCTCCGTTGGCATCCGGTCTGAGGACAGGACCAGGGCCCGCCCGCCGTGCTGGATGGCGATCTCGGCAAGCTCGTCGAGCAGGTCTACCGCCATGTTTCCGGGATCGCGCCCGTTCTCCCGGATCACCTCTACCGCGCCCGTATCCCTGTCCAGGTGCCCCCACACGCGGCGCCCTTTCTCAGTGAGCAGGAGCCGGATTCGGCCCGCCACCGCCAGGCGGCCGGCGGCCGAGACGTCCGCCTCGACCTTGCCGCGGCCGTAGGAACTCTCCCACAGCGCGATCGCCTTGTCGATCTTCCTCTCCACCGACATGCGGGCGATGGGCCAGGCGGCCGTGTGGATGCGCGCCTCATCCCAGTCGGCGATGCTGCCGACGATACCCTGTTGGGCCAGGTTCTCCAGACGGCTGATGCCATGGTAGATGGGGTGGTAGTAGTCCACCGCCGCCAGCACTATGGGCCCCAGCTCGTCGGCAAGCAGCTTGCTGACACCCGCATCCACCTCACGGAAGAACTTCTCCAGCTCCTGTTTGCTGTCGTCTTTCCCCGCCCCGTGCCCGTGGAAGATGGGAGCATTTCCCTGGCCTCGCGGGCTGCGCAGCGATATCTGCTCCTTGACCTCCTCTGCCCCGAGCGCGTCCTGCAGGCTGGTCGGGACCGAGGCGAGGTTGACCGGCGTCAGCCCGGTCGCCGAGCCCTCCCACAGTCGGACCTCCTTCTGGCTCAGCGCCAGCACCCAGAAGCGGTCGGGAGCCTGCAGAAACTCGATGAGCGGTCGGGTATGGAAGGTCGGTCCCACAACGACCAGCTCCGGCAGCCTGATCGGCAGGCGGTACATGCGCCCGAAGGTGCGGGCCGCGAAGAGGGCCAGCCCGTCGGCTTGATGCTGCCAGAACTCCCGGTCTCCTACCAGCGCCTCGATCGAGGCCAGCACGTCACGGTCTCCCGGGCCACCGTTCTCGCCCATGAGCCCGCGAGCCTCCTTGAGAGCGGCGCGAAGGCGCAGCGACTGCGCCGCAACGTCCGCACCGCGGCGATGCGTGGGCATGTAGATGGAGACCGCCGGGGGCTCGGTGATCGCGAAGAGTTCCCTGAGATGTTCACGTCCGAAGTAGTCCAAGGCCGTTGGGTCCTTTCTAGTCTACTCTATCCAATGCCAGGCAGTTGTTGAAGTGTCGACGGCGATGCCGGGATCAGCCGGGACTACATGTGAGGCACTGCCGCATTGAAAAGCCACTTCGAGATGATTCTCACGCCTGCCTCCACGCGCCGCCGGCCGGGCACAGGCGGCCCGGCCGGCTCACAGGACGCGAATCAGAACGCGGGGACCAGGCTGAACTGCCAGTACCAGCCCTTGTCCGGACGATCGTTGGGGTGCACGAAGTCCACCTCCACCAGCAGGAAGCCGAGGAGGTTCATGCGCATCGCGATCCCGTGGCTGGTGACGACCTCCCTGCAATCGGGATCGTCGCAGGACAGCTTGGGATCGAGGCCACTCGTCCATGCGACGCCGGCGTCGAAGAAGAGCGCCGTCTCGATGGGCGGCGCACCGGCCGAGGGGATGAGCCCGAAGAAGCCCAGCAGCGGGATCCGGTACTCGAAGTTCGCCACCGCGATGCGGCTGCCGAACAGCTGATCGAACACGGGGCATGAGACCGCTCCCCCAACGTCCGTCTCGCACTCGTCGACCGAGAACGAGCCATCGTTATAGCCTCGCATCAGGGACGGATAGCCGAGGTACAGATCGGACAGAATGTCGTCCTCCGCATCCGAGCCGAACCGTCCGAACCCCAGCCCCCGGAACGCGAAGGTCGTCGGCCGAACAGGCATGAAGTAGCGCCTGAAGTCGATCAGCCCGTTGAGGTAGTTGAGGTCGCCGATGCGCGGCGAGACTTCCAGCCGGTACCGCTGTCCCAGAATCGGCCCCGTTCCGCCGAAGACGGTATTGTCGTAGACCAGTGCCGCCGTGGCGATGCCCATGTTCAGCGCGTCGGGTGAGTCCAGGGTGGAGTCCCGTTCGGCGAGCAGGGCGCCCGTGAAGATATCGAAGGTGCGAATCCGGTCTTCGGCGGCGAAGTCGATATTCAGGTAGCCGCCCGAGATTTCGAACCGGGCCGCCCGGCTGAACGGGTACGATACGCCCACCGCCACCTGGCGGTTGATCTGCCACAGCCGGCGCTCTCGCTCATCTACGGTTCCGTCTCCGTTGTCGATGAAGGGGAAGAAGCCGCGGGTGACGAGCGGAATCTGTCCGCCCTGGATGCCCCAGTTCCACCGGGTCCGGCGGTTCTCGTACGACAGGAGCACGGCCGAGCTCCGGACGAGCGATCCCTGCGCCGTGTTGATGTTGAGCACCGCACCGAGATTGCGATTCCCCAGCATGTCGCTGAAAAACATAGAGATACCGCCGGCCAGGAACGCGCCGAATCGGTCCGCGCCCGCCGCCAGCTGGGGTTGACTGACGTAGTCGAGCGAGAGCCCCGGACTGTAGCTATCGCCCTCGAACGTCAGCGTGTCCGCCAGCCCCAGCGACGGCTCGTCCAGCAGCACGTTGAGCAGTCCCGGGGTACGGTCCCGCGGCGGCAGAACCGCCGGACTGACTCCGGCGATCGCCTCCTCGATGGGCGTCCCCGCCAATCGCTCCGCCGCATCCATCTTGTACAGGTTGTAGTCGCCCCCCTCATAGGCGGTGTACACGAGCCGATCGCTGGCCGCTGCGGCAGAGATCGCCGGGCTGAGCCCGGTAATCCCGCTCACGCCCGTCGTCAGGTCGGTGACCTGGTACAGACCCCCACCCTGGAACTGGTAGCGGTAGACGTTGCTGATCCCGCTGACGTCGGTGATGAAGTACAGGCTCTGCCCGTCGGCCGACCACTGCGGATTGATGTGCTTGCCCACCCCGAATACCGGCAGTGCCTGGACGTCGCCGGTCGTCGGGTCGATGGTGGCCAGCCGGTAGTTCCCGTACTGCAGGGTGCTCAGGTCGGTCGTGAAGCGGTCGGTGACGAAAGCGATGGCTGCCCCGTCAGGCGACCACGCAGGCTGTAGATCCGCATACAGATCGTTCGTCAGCCGCCCGAGTCGCTCCGTATCGACGTCGACCACGAAGAGGTCGGTGTAGCCGTCGACCAGGGCAGTGAAAGCGATGCTCCTGCCATCCGGAGAAAAAGTCGGAGTGAAGATCTCCAGGAGCTCGGGCAGTCTTATCTCTTTTACCTCGCGCCCATTATCGGCCTCGACGATAGCCAGGGCGGGTTTCCCCTTGGTCACCACTGCGAACACGAACAGGCGGCCATCCATGCTCCAGGCGCCCGCCGAGTTGATGAACTGGAGACTCTCGAAGTGCGGGTCTGACGCCGTCTTGGTGAGGCGCCGGATCACCTGCCCCGTCTCCGCATCGGCCAGGAACATCTCTATTGAAAACAGGTCCTTCTCGGAAAGGAAGACGACGCGGCTGCCGTCCGGGCTCAGCGCCGGCCCCACGTTGAGACCGCCGCCGCCCATCTTCTTGGAGACGATCTGCGTGGCACCCTCGTGTCTCTGCACCGGAATCGCGTCCCGGGCCGCGACTACCGGCGTCCCCTCCAGCTCGGGTTCTCCCTCGCCGGGAGGCGGCTCGGCCACATCGGGGGCACCTTCCTCACCCTCTTCGTCGTGCGCAGCCGCCAGTTCCCCGTCAGCCTCGTCGCCGGAGACGGACGCGTACATATCGAATATGGCCCGGTGCCACTCGGCGGTGAGCGAGTCCACGCCGACCTGCAGCACGGCCTCCAGCGCCTGCTCCGGGTCGCCGGACCGACCCGCTACCTTCAGCACCTTGCCGACCACCTCGTCCCCCCAGTTGCCGGCCACGAACGCCCAGAACGCCTGCCCCCAGCGGTAGGGAAAGTACTCGAAGGGCTTCGAGGTGAGGTCCCGCAGCGTGGGCAGCTCGCAGCAGCCGGAGGCCGCGTCGCGCATCCACATGGCGGTGTGCGGGTCAACTGGCCCCACCGACAGATACTCCGCCATGCCCTCGATGAACCACAGGGGCAGGAAGAGAGCGGTGGGGCCGCGGAAGCCCACTCCTCCCTCGCCGGCCACGCTCGTGATATCGAACTGGAAGGCATGGACGAGCTCGTGGCCCAGGACGTGGTCCGATTCCTTCAGAGGACCGGCCAGCGGCAGCACGATCCTCCGCTTGAGAACCTCCGTCACGCCGCCCGTGGCCTCGCCGATCTCGCCGAAGACGGCGTTGGTCTGCTCGAAGTGCGGGTGGCTGGCGTACAGGATCAGCGGCTGACGTCCCTTGAGCTGGTGGTCGAGGAGCCGCGCGATCCGTGCGTACCAGCGTTCGGCCATGCGGCCGGCTTCAGGCACTACCTCCGCTTCATCCTCGTAATAGTAGATGTCGAAGTGCTCGGTCCTGAGAATCTCGAAATCGAAGCTGTCGTACTGGACCTTGTTGCGCCCGAAGTACTGGGCATCGGCGGTCGCTGGCATCGCGGCACCTGCCAGGAACAGAGCCCCGGCAATGAGCAGTGACCGGCATCGGCTCGGGCCACCTGTCATATGTTTCCTCCCTCAACCCGGAGGTTCAGCCTCCGTGACTTCCGGCCGTTGGCCACGGCCGTCTTCATCCCGCCCTCGTCCATACACTCCGGGACCGGCCGGGTTTCTGGGCGTCGCCCCGGCCTCTCAACCCGTGTCACAGGGTCGCAGCATTCCGTCGTAGCGATCCCTCGCCCGCTGCGCCGTGCTCAGGTCCCGGTAGGGTCCGAGCAGCACCCGAGTGAGGCCGTCCCGTCCGCGCTGCAGTCTCACCGGCTGGCCAGCGGCCCGGAGGCGGCGCGAGAGATCCTCTGCGTTGGAGTGCTCGGCGAACGCGCCGACCTGCACCAGGCTGCACTCCAGCATGTCTGACAGTACGACAACGACTATCCGCACCCGCGCGGTTCCCGAACCCAGCATCCCGATGGCGCGCGCGGCGGCCCGGGACAGGTCGATGACCCGGTCATCCACGAAAGGCCCCCGGTCGTTGATGCGCACGCGAGTGTGACGACCGTTGTCGAGGTTGTCGACCCGCACCCGGGTCCCGAACGGCAGACGTCGGTGCGCGGCCGTCATCGCCTCCATGTCGTAGACCTCGCCGGATGCCGTCCGCTTCCCGTGGAACCCTGGACCGTACCAGGACGCCATGCCTTCCTCGTGCCAGTCGACCGACACGGAGGACATGGGCGCCGGCGTTGAGGCAGCACAGGCGGAGAGAAGAGGCGCTACGACCAGAAGCGGGAGTGCCGCGCGGGCGGGCGGGCGTCGCGCGGAGAAAGGGGTGATCTGCATATGCCCAGTAAACCGACGGCCAGACGCCGGCGCAAGGCCGGGTACGGGTCGGCTCGTGGCGAGGCCCGCCGTCGAAGGTTGCGCCCGCGTGGCTGCACGTTACGATGGCGCGGAGGGCGGGCCCGTTTCGTCGCCAGGACGCCGCATCATTCAACAGCGTGAGACGAGAGTGAGATGAAGACTACCGGCTACAACATGTACCGCGAACTTGCCGGGGTGCGGTTCGAGACGGCGGTGGAGCGAACCACCTCGGCCCTCCAGGGCGAGGGTTTCGGCATCCTCACCCGCATTGACGTCCGCGAGACCCTTAAGGAGAAGCTCGGGGTCGACTTCAGACCGTACGTGATCCTCGGCGCCTGTAATCCTCCGCTGGCGCACCGTGCACTCACTGCCGAGGACTCGATCGGGCTCTTGCTGCCGTGCAACGTGGTGGTGGCCGAGACGGACGTTGGTTCCGAGGTGGCGATCGCGAGCCCCGAAGCCATGCTCGATGTGGCGGAGGCCGATGCGCTCCGCCCGGTGGCGGCCGAAGCGGAACAGAGACTGCGGCGGGTGATCGACTCGCTGTGACCATGCCGACCCGGGTTCCGCGGCCGGCCCCCCGCCCTGATGCCCCGGCGGACTCACATCGAGACCGTATCGGTCGGCGAGGTATCGGTCCGTTCGCTCCCTCTCCGAGTCGTCCAGCACCGCGTTGTAGACCAGCAGCTCAGCCAGCTCACCGCCGAAGTGATCGCCGGTAGGTACTCCCTGCCGCACCCCGTCGTGGTAGTACGTGTCCTCGTTGATCGCGCCGATGCCTATGTCCTCGTGGTGCACGAAGACGCGGCCGGCGCCCGGGGAAGATCCGAACATGCGGCCGTTCAGGAATCCGCGCAGGGCCCCGCGTGGCTGGTCGAACTCCAGGGTTACCAGATAGGGGGTCAGGGGCCGCACCGGGGCGGAGATCGCCAGCGGACCGAAGGGCGTGGTGCGGCCGCGATCGTCGTTCCACACGTTATAGGCACCGAGGTACAGCAGGCCCGCATCCAGGTAAACGTTGAAACCCCTGAGATCTCCCCCGGTCTCGAAGATCATCTGCCTGCGCTCGACGTCCGGGCCGGTTCGGATGACCAGGAAGATGGTCCGGCGGGCGTATGGGCCTCCCGTGTTCAGGAGATCCGCGTCGGCGATGCCGAGCAGATCATCCTGGCCGTCAAAGGCCAGCACCGGAAGGCCGTGGAGGCCCTCCTCTCCGTCGCGCACGACCGGTCGCCGGTCGGGTGGCGGATCCGAGCGTGGCATCCCGGGCGGGAAAGGAACCACGGCGGCTTGGTGACCGTACCCCGATTGATCCTCCCACACTTCGACGGCCGCCGGGCCCTGTGGGAGCAGCGTCTCGCCCCTGAGCCAGAGCACGGATCCGTCCGACGGGCTCTGTCCTCCGCCACACGCCGCCACGAGAATGGCAAGGAACGGGACGCCCGCCGTCCCGACGGATCGGGCAGGCGGGTGCGCCAGCCGGTGTCGGGCGATCAGAAGTCGGCCCGCAGCACCCAAAGACCGGTGTTGAGGTCCGAAAGGAAGATGCTGCCGTTGTGGAGCTGGGGCGCCCATGTGCACGTTCCGGCGCCGCCGAAGCAGAAGTTGCCGACGCCGTACTGGAGCTCCGCTATGCGGCGTCCCTGCCGCTCGAGCTCTCCAAACAATTCGCCCGAGACGTCGACCGCCTGGATCCCGTTCTCGTACCAGGAGAAGTAGGCTATCCCTCTCGCCTCATCCAGCCAGAAGTTGTGGGGCGCGGCGCCGGGCAGCGTGAAGCTCGCTACTTCTCGGGGCCGGCGCAGGTCTGACACGTCAATGACCTTCACGCTTCCGGGAAGGTCCACCTCATCACCCAGGAAGACGTAGCCCGCGTCGGGCCAGTACCATGCGTTGTGGACCCGGTAGCCGGAGACCGCGATCCGCCCTACTTCCCGCGGAATCGTGGGTGACCCGCCAGCGATTCCGTTCCCGACGTCCAGGATGATCAGCCCTTCCCACCAGTGTGAGAGGAAGGCCAGTCCGTCCCTCACGTAGACGTCATGGAGAAAGCTGGAACCTCCGTAGAAGTCGGCCACGATGCGAGGATTGGAGGGCTGTGATACGTCCACGACCCTGAGGCCGGAGCTGGGCACGGCTCCGTCCACCACCAGGTAGGCATAGTCGCCTTCGATCCACACGTTGTGGATGCCCGGTGCCAGATCGGGCGCTGTGAAGCGCGAGATCACCTGCGGGTGGCGGAGGTCCGTCACGTCCAGAAGCGTGATCCCGTTCAGCCCGTCAGCCGAGGATTCGTGGGTGATGATGGCCAGGGTGCCGTCGGCACGAACCTTCACGTCGTTTACTACCCTGGCGTCTATCAGAACCGAGTCGGTGAGAACCGGATCGCTCGGCAGCGAGATATCCCAGACGAACAGCGCGTTTCCACACCGCCCGCCGGTGGTGGGCCGGCAGCCCCAGGTCCCGGTGAAAGCCACGTCGCCGTATTCCCAGTGGTCGGAGGTGTAACGAGTCGACACCCGACCCTGGCCGATGACTTCGAACGTCCCGGGCGAAACGCCGCGCGGTGTCACGGTGATATCCAGGGTGTCCGAGACCTGGCCGGCCGCGGCCATGATCTGCGCCGGACCCGGAATGTACCCCACCAGGCGGCCGTCTGAGGAGAATAAACCGGCCCCGGTCGGTTGGATGGACCAGGTTACGGCGGGATCGGCTACCGGCTGCCCTGCGTCGTCCAGAGCCTCGACGCTGTATGCGACGACGTCTCCCTGACGCGGGCTGCTCTCACCGGCCGTAATCTGCAGCGAGCCGATCACGGGTCCGGACGGAGCAGATACCGAGAAGTCGAGCCCGAGGGAGGCGGCCACTTCCGATCCGACCCTCGCCTCCAGCGACGCCCGGTACGAGCCCGATTGGATGCCGTCCGCCAGGTTCAGGGTGAGCTGCAGCTCGCGCGCCGTGCCCGCCGCCAAGGTCGGAATCTCGCTCGGAAGCACCTCCAGCTGGGACCCGGGGACCGCCAGTCCGCCGGCATCGAGCACCGAGCCCGGAGCCAACCCGATCGGACCCACCGCACCTTCTCCGGCATTCCGGATCTCGACGGTGGCAGTCCTCGACGCGCCGATGTCGATCGTGGCCGGCGAGAACTCGATGACCGCGGCTGGGAGATTCGGATCAGTCGGTGACTGACCTCCGCCGCTGCAGCCGGTCGCTGCCACACTGCCGATGAGTGCTGCCGCGACGGACCCCAGGTGGCTCCGCATGGGAATCAAGCCCATATCTCCATTTCGTGGACTGACGTGAGTTTCCGCCCGCCGGGCAAGGTACGCCCCTCCCGATGGCGATAGACCGCTCTACTAACCTCACTGCACCACGTCGTTCCAAGGGAACCGCCGACATCGTTTGCCAGTTCCGGTTTTCGTCCGTACGATTCTCGCCCCGTGTCTACGCCATGGCGACGCCGGTCCATCCCCATGTTCAACAAGGGCGAGAAAGTGGGCCAACCGGGCACGAACTCGCAACGGCGAGGACGACAGAGGCTCATGTCGAACACACTCCGTAGAACGTCGGACGACAGGCTTGCCGGCGCTGTTCGACTCCTGCTGGCGGTGGTGTTCCTGATGGCAGGTGCCATGAAGCTCGCGGTGCCGTTGCTCGCGGATGCCTGGTCGGGGCAGCTGCTGGCCGCACATACCCCGTTCTATTCGTGGACCCGGTGGACCGTGCCGATTCTGGAGCTGCTCCTGGGCGCAACCCTCGTGGCCGGACTGTTCGTCCGCCCGGCCGTCGTCGCGGTAATAGGCATCATGGTCGTTGCAAGTTACGTACACGTGGTCGTTGACGACCCCGCGCTGTTCCCCCTGCAACCAAGCGAACCGATCATACCGTTGATCGTCATCGCGTTGAGTGTCTACCTGTTGTGGCGGGGAGCGGGATCCTGGAGCCTGGACCTGAGGGCAACGCGAGAAGGAGGTGGCAGATGAGCAAGAAAATACTGATGCTCGTCGGTGACTTCGTCGAGGACTACGAGGTCATGGTACCGTTTCAGGCGCTCCAGATGGTCGGGCATACGGTTCACGCCGTCTGCCCGGACAGGAATTCAGGCGAGACAGTCAAGACGGCGGTGCACGACTTCGAGGGCGACCAGACGTACACGGAGAAGCCGGGACACAACTTCGTTCTGAACGAGACGTTCGAGGAGATAGATCCCGGTGATTACGATGCGCTGGTGGTGCCCGGCGGACGTGCACCGGAGTACCTGCGCCTGAACGACAACGCCCTGGAGACGGTCCGTCACTTCATGTCGGCCGACAAGCCGGTGGCAGCCATCTGTCACGGGGCTCAGCTGCTCGCCGCGGCCGGCGTGCTCGAGGGAAGGGAGTGCTCCGCATATCCGGCATGCGGTCCTGAGGTGGCGGCGGCTGGCGGGCAGTACGTGCAGAAGGATTGGCCCGAGGCTCACGTCGATGGAAACCTGGTCACCGCTCCGGCGTGGCCGGCTCATCCCGCGTGGCTGGCTGCGTTTCTGAAGCTGCTGTAGCCACAAGCGGAACGATCGAGTTCCAGCCCCCAAACCAAATGCCAGGAGGTGGCAATGGTCTCCATTATGTCGCTGTGGATCCCGATCCTGCTCGCGGCCGTGCTCGTGTTCGCGGCCAGCTCCGTCATCCACATGGTGTTTTCCTACCACAACACCGACTTCGGCAAGGTGCCGGCCGAGGACGAGGTAATGGCGGCGCTCGGCAACTTCAGTATCCCGCCCGGCGATTACGTGATCCCGTGTGCCGGCAGTCACAAGCAAGTGAAGTCGCCCGAGTTCATCGAGAAGACGACCCGAGGACCGGTCGCCTTCCTGACGGTGATACCGAACGGACCGCCATCGATGGGCAAGCCGCTGGCGCAGTGGTTCGTGTACTGCATCCTGGTGGGGATTTTCGCCGCGTACATCACGGGACACGCCCTGGGCCCGGGCGCCGACTACCTGGCGGTGTTCCGCTTCGCCGGCTGCACGGCCTTCATCGGCTACGCCGTGGCGCTGTGGCAGACCTCGATCTGGTACAAGAGGGCCTGGAGCACGACCCTGAAGTCCACCGTCGACGGACTCGTGTACGGCCTCTTGACGGCCGGGGTGTTCGGCTGGTTGTGGCCCGGCTAGCCCACCTCCGGGGCCGGCACCGTCGCGCGACGCCTCGCCCGTGACCCCCGGGCTCGTTCGGCGACGCTATGCTGCGCCATGGTGAGGGCGGGCACCAGCACCATGATGATCGCGGTGGCGAACAGGACTCCCACCCCGAGGCTGACCGCCATGGGCACCAGGAACTGCGCCTGCACGCTGCGCTCGATGATCAGCGGGAAAACGCCGAGGAACGTCGTGAGCGACGTGAGGAGGATGGGCCTGAAGCGGACCTTCGCGGCACGGAGAATCGCCTCGGGCAGGGGCATGCCGGTACGGTGCCCCTCATTCACGAAGTCGAGGAAGACCAGCGAGTCGTTCACCAGCACGCCGCTGAGGCCCACCAGCCCGAACAGGCTCAGCATCCCCAGCTCGAGGCCCATCACGAGATGGCCGAACACCGCGCCGACAAAGCCGAAGGGCACCGCCGCCATGATGATCAGCGGCTCGATGTACGAGCGGAAGGGAATGGCCAGCAGGGCATATATGGCGAACAGGGCCAGGAGGAAGCCGCGGGCGATGCCACCGAGCGCCTTGGCCTGCTCGCGCTGTTCCCCGCCGAATCCGTACCGCAGACCCGGATAGCGGTGTTGCACGACGGGCAGGATCGTGCCCGTGAGCTCCGTGTTCACCTCCTGTCCGGTGATCACCGACCGGTCCACCTCGGCGGTGACGGTGACGATTCGGCGGCCGTCGATGCGTCGGATCGTGGAGGGAGCGATCCCCAAGGAGACCTCGGCCACTTCAGAGAGCGGAATAGCCTCTCCCGAGGACGTTATGATGCGGTATGCCCGGATGTCGGCCAGGTCGTTTCGCTCCTCCTCCGGCAGCCGAACGTAGGCGCGCACCTCTTCCCGTCCTCGCTGTACGCGCACCGCTTCGACCCCGAAGAAGGCCGCCCGCACCTGTCGGCCCAGGTCATCAAGGGTGACGCCCAGGGTCCGGGCCCGCGGCTTGAGTCGCAGCTCCACCTCACGCTTGCCGAGTTCCTGGTCGTTGCGGACGTCGAACACCCCGGCGTAGAGGCGCAGCTCGGCCTGGACCTCCGCGACCATCTGTCTGAGGAGAGAGGTGTCCGGGTGAGAGATCTCCACCTGCACCGGAGCGCCCAGATTCATGATCTGCGACGAGAAGGTGAGGCTCCGCGGCCCCGGTAGATCGCCCACCGCCTGGCGCCATGCCTTCTCGAACTCGCTGGAGCTGAGGTCTCGGATCTCGGGGTCCAGAAGCCGGAAGATGATCTCGGCCTTGTTGGACTCGATGAAACTCGGAAGCACGCCGGCTGCCGGGCCCACCTCGGCCGAGTTGTAGCGACCGACGCTCACGTGGACGGCCTCCAGCAACGGCGGGTGATCGTCGGGAAGCCTGGCCTGAAAGCTGTCCACCACCTGCCGGCCTACGTGCTCCAGGTGTGCGGCTACATCCCGAGTCCGCTCGGTAGGTGTACCCTGGGGCATCTCCACCTGAGCGATCACCTGGTCGCCCTCGATGCGCGGCAGGAAGCTGAAGCTCAGATATCGCCCGGCAACGATCCCGACCGTGATCAGAACCAGCGAGATCGAGCCGGCGATCAC
The DNA here is from genome assembly GCA_039589295.1 of Gemmatimonadota bacterium. Taxonomy (GTDB): domain Bacteria; phylum Gemmatimonadota; class Gemmatimonadetes; order Palauibacterales; family Palauibacteraceae; genus JBDGYE01. The sequence goes on from JBDHHR010000028.1 coordinate 32,552, forward strand.
GAGTCCGTAGCGCCGCGTGGCGAAGCGCACCGCCCGGTCCAGGGGGCCCTCGATGAAGCGCCTCAGACCTTCCTGGACCGCTTCCTGGATCCGCTCGACCCAGCGCAGGGCCGGCGGAAACTGCATGTGGGCGTGCTCCGGAAGGTGCGACAGGTGGCGCGGGAGAATGAACAGCGACTCCACCAGCGAGAGCAGCAGGACGGAGATCACGATCATCGGGATGAACTTGAGGAACTTCCCTATCAAGCCGGGCACGAAGAGTAGCGGGGTGAACGCCACTACGGTCGTCAGGACGGCGAAGACGACCGGAACGGCGATACGCTGAGTGCCCTTGACGGCGGCTTCGAGCGGGCCTCTGCCCAGCTGGCGTTCGTGGTAGATGTTCTCCCCGACGACGATCGCGTCATCGACCACGATTCCGATAGCCAGGATGAACCCGAACAGAGACATCATGTTGATGGAGACACCCAGCCATGGCATCACCGCGAAGGTGCCGATGAACGAGAGCGCGATGCCGACCGCCACCCACGACGAGAGGCGCAGATCCAGGAACAGCGCGAGGGCGATCAGCACCAGCGCCAGCCCGATGAGGCCGTTCTTTCGGAGGAGGCTCAGTCGGCTGTCCAGGAGATCCGCGTCGTTCTGCCAGATCGACACCTCGATGCCGCGTGGCAGCGTCGGTGCGAGCTCCTCTTCGAGGTAGCGCTCCACCACATCCACGATCTCGAGCACCTGCTCGTCGGCAGTGCGGAATATCTGCACCATGGCGGCGGGCTGGCCGTTGTACAGGGAGATCAGGTCCGCGTCCTCGAAGCCGTCTTTGATCTCGGCGATCTGGTCCAGCCGCAGGGTGGCCCCGTCGCGGGCGCCACGCACGATGATCTCGGCAAAGTCGTCGCGGTCGTAATTCTGCCCTTCGACGCGAACCAGGATCTCCTCGTCCTCCGTGTCCACGCGGCCGCCGGGGAGGTCGAGGCTGGCCGACCGAACGGCCCGCGCCACGTCCTCCAGGCTGAGGGCATACGATCGCAACACGTGGTTGGGGACTTCGATGGAGATTTCGTAGTCCCGCACCCCGCTGGTACGCACGTATGAGATCTCCGGGAGGGTGGACAGGTCGTCCTTGATCCGGTTGGCCATCTCCTTGAGTGCCCGCTCGGGAGCTTCGCCGTGCACGGCGATTTCGATGACCCTGCTGCGGTTCGTTACGTCCGTCACCTCGGGTTCCTCGGCATCCACCGGGAAGCTCGTGATGCGGTCCACCTCGGCCTTGATCTCGTCCAGGGCACGGGAGATGTCCTCGCCCCGGTTGAGCTCGACCAGCACCACTGCGACGCCTTCCGAGGCGGTGGAGTTGATCTGGCTCACCCCTTCCACCGACTCCACCCGCTCCTCGATCCGCTGGATGATCCCCTCCTCCACCTCCTCGGGCGACGCGCCCGGGTAGGCAACGGTCACCTGCACGGCGTCGAGATTGGAGTCGGGAAAGACTTCCTGCACGACGCTGGCGAGGCTGAGAAAGCCTGCGGCGAGGAGGAAGATCATCAACAGGTTGGCCGCCACCTTGTGGCCCGCCATCCAGGCAATCGCCCGGTTCACGGCCGGCCGCCTTCAGCGATGCGAACCGCCATCCCGGAGGTCACGACGTCCATCGGATTAACGACCACCGGCTCGCCCGGCCGCAAATCCGCTCTCAGGTAGACATCGCCCTCCACTTCCTGGATCAGGGCCGCAGGCACGATGACGAGCGAGGTGTCCTGCCTGACCGTCCACACCTCCCTGCCGTCACGCAGCGCCGCCTGCGGGAGGACTATGTAGCGCTCCACCGCCGCGCCCTGGATGTCCACCGCGACGTAAGTGCCGAGGAGCAGCGGCGGGCGTCCGGATTCGCCGCGTTCGAGAGGACCCGGAACGCGGACCACCACCTCCACCGTGCGGGTCTCCGGGTTGAGGGAAGCCTCCGCTCGATCCACATACGCGTCCCACGTGTACCGGACGCCGCCGAAGTCGGCTCGCACGACGGCCGGAATGGCCATCTCGCTATCGCCGGCCGAGACGTCCCACAGGCCTTCGACCAGCGCTGCCTCTCCGTCCGTCAGCGGAACCACGATCTCGACCTCGTCGGAGTCGTACAGGGAGGCCAGGTTCTGGCCGGGGGCTACGTACTGGCCGACATCCACCGTCTCCGACAGAACGACACCGTCGAATGGGGCCCGTATCCAGGTCCGCGCCAGCGAGAGGCGGGCGTCCTCCAGACGGGCCTCTGCCCGATGTAACGAAGCCTCGGCGGCGCGGAGCTGAGGCTCCCGAAAGAGCAGGCTCCCCAGCTCGCCGGAGTCCGGGGGCGCCTCGATTCCCTCGCGCAGCCGAAGCCGCTCGTACTCCTCACGGGCCAGTTCCCGGCGCTCCTCCGCCTCCAGCACTTCCACCTGGCGCTGCGCCACCTCCGCCTCGGCTATCGCCACGGCGTTCTGGTAGTCGGCGGACTCGATTCGCAGCAGCGTCTCTCCTCCCCGGAAGCGCCCACCGGAGGCGAGCGCGGGCGACGTCCAGTCCACCCGCCCGGCGACCTGAGGCGAGAGAGTTATCTCCCTCCGCGGCCGCACCGTTCCGTTGCCACGGACCGTCAGGCGGCCCGACCGCACGTCGGCGGGGACAGTTGACACCAGAGGCACGCGGCGAGGCAGCTCCTGCTGGGCGGGACGAGGACGCAGGATAATGAGCAGAAGAAACCCGACCACACCGATTCCCAGGACGGCCAAGATCTTCTGGCGCGGGCTCAGTCGGCCGAACGCTGCAGCCAATCGTCTGACAAAGCTCATCGCCCGCCCCCCTCCGCTCCGAACGTGATCTCGTCCGCGCACCTGATGTTCGGCGGCCGCCAGGTTCGTCTCTGTGTTCGCCAGGTTCCGGCGAGCGTCCAGGTATTCCAGGTAGTCTCCCACGCCCCGCTGGAAGGATCGCAGCTGGAAATCGACCGAACCCTGCGCGGACGCCTGCTGGCGTCGCAGGAACTGGTAGCGCTCCTTCTGCTTTTCCAGGTTCTGGAGACTGGTCTCGGCCTCCTTGAAGGCCGTGATAACCGTGCGTACATAGGCTGCAGCCCGCTGCTGGAACTGGGCCTCCGCGACGCCGACGCCGGCCCTGAGACGCCCGCCCTGAAACAGCGGCTGCAACAGGCCGCCCACGAGGTTGAGGAAGTACTGATCCACCCTGAACAGATCGCCGATCCCGCTCGACTGCAGACCGGCCGTTGCGTTGAGGCTGATCGACGGATGTAGCTGGGCCTTCCTCGCCCCGATGCGGTAGCGGGCCGCCTCCATGCGTTGCCAGGCTGCCCACACGTCGGGGCGCTGGTCGAGCAGCGAGGCAGGCAGGTCCGGCGGAACCGGGTCCATCACGATGGCCGGTGCGGCTTCCTCGCCGAGCAGGTCTTCGATGCGGCCCGCATAACGCCCGAGGAGAATCGCGAGCCGTCCCTTTGCATCTTCCAGCTGGCTCTCCAGCACCGGTAGCGCGGCCTGGGTGTTCCTGTACTCGGACTGGATCGAGTACAGTTCGAACGTGGTGACCAGGCCCCGGTAGTAACGCTCGTCCGTAAGCTCCGCTCGCTCGCGCAGCAGGTCGACGCTCAGCCGGGTGAGCTCGACACGCCGCCGGAGCTCCACCATCTCGAAGTAGGTGGAGATGGTCTCGGAGATGACTGCGAGGCGGGCCGTCTGATAGTCTCCTTCCGAGGCCAGGAAATCGCTCACCGCCGCCCTGGTGTCGTTGCTGGCCCGGCCCCAGAAATCCAGCTCGTACGAGAACCCGAGGGCCGCGCTGTAGGTGGAATAGCTCAGCCGATCCGGGAACAGGGCCGCGGCGGCGGAGGGCTCGGCCCCGTCGCTTCCGCCGCCGTTCTCGTCACCGATCTGGGTGGCGAAACCGGTGTTGGAAGGCGAGCTTAAGTACGTGGCGTCGGCCGACAGGCCGAGCGACGGAAGCAGGTCGGCCCGGGCGATGCGATATCTCTGCCGCACCTCCTCGACTCGAGCGACGGCTTCGCGGAGATCGAGGTTGGCGGCCAGCGCGGAATCGACCAGCCTGTCGAGCACCGGGTCGTTGTAGACGGTCCACCAGCGCTCGACTCGGCGAATCTCCGCGGCCTCGGCCGGCGCCTCCAAGTAGGCCTCGGGCAGATCGCGCACGGTGACGGGCGACCGCGGCTCCGGAGCGAAGGAGCAGGCGGAGGCCAGCAACGCCGGGATTGCCGCTGCGAGCGCCCGACCGTGGCACGACCGCATCCTACGCATCGGTCTCCTCCCGGCAGGCGAGCCCGTAATAGACCACCTCGAACACGTGCTTCTTCCTCTCTTCCACGAAGGCATCGAAGTCCTCCCGCGCGAGCGGGTTGAGGATCCGCACCGTCGGGAGGGAGACGAAGAAGAAGACGCAGGCCGAGACGACGGTCAGCATCGTCTGCTTGGGGTCGGCTGCACGGATCTCACCCGACTCCGCGGCCCTCCGGATCGCCTGCTCCATGCGCTGCTGGGGCGAGCCCTCCGTGGCGAACGCCCGGGCGAGATGCTCTCCGAGGAGCGTGCTGCCGCTCAGGTTCTCCGCCACGATCATCCGGACCATGTCCTGATGCTCCCGGACGTTGTCGACGTAATGGTCGATGAAGCTCCGGAGGATCTCCGAGAACGGCGCATCCTCGGCGGGCGGCATGTGGAAGCTCTGGACAAACTGGCGGAACAGGTGTGTGAACACAGCCTCGAACAGCCTCTGCTTTGTCCGGAAGTAATAATGAAGCAGCGGGCGGTTGATCCCCGCTTCGTCCGCGATCTCCTGGAGCCGCGCGCCGTCCCGACCCTTCCGGGCGAACACCCGCAGGGCCGCGTCGAAGATGCGCGACTCGGTGTCCGCGTCTCGTGCGGGGAGCTCCGACGTGCTCTTCTCTGCACCCATCATGGGTCCTGTCTTTTTAGTTTGATATTCCAGTCAAACAATAATGACAAGACCCATCCCCGTCAAGAGGCACCGGAGCCGGTCGGCGTGCCCTCGAGGGGCGGTTTCCGAGGTGCCGTGAGCATGGGAACGCCAGGAGTCTGTTTACGTACCTCTCCCAGGCGCAGCTCCGGTCGGGCAGCCGCGCGGACGGGGCCCGGTCCTTCAGCAGGCAAGGGGGTGTTCGTGCTCGACGATCTGCTGGAAGCGTGGCACACCAACAATCGCATCAACCTGTATCTGATCGATCACATCAGCGATGCCGGGATGAGCTGCTCGCTCTCCAGGCACGGCGGGCGCGGCGTGGCAGGCCAGTTCGCGCACATACCGGTGAGCGCCCGGCGCACGCCGGGCGCTCGTTGGTGCGGCAACGGCTAGGGATGGAATTGTAGTTACTTAGCCCTGTTCATGTTCTTCATGTAGATCTCGTCTCGGTGGCCGCTGAAGGCCTTGAAGAACGCGGCCGCCATCTCGTCCCACTCCTCCCGTTCCGGGGTGTCCTCGGCCGGCTGATTCTCCTCGAACCACGCCTCACAGGGCTCGCAGTCAGCCTCAATAGCTGCCCAGTCCGGGTACTCAGCCGCAAGCACAATCGCAGCTGAGTTTGACCCCCAGTTATGCGTCAGGACCGACGAGTGCAGGATGTTGGGGTTTATCCTGTTCGTGGGCACCATGACCTCGTCGATCCACGCCATCACCTTCTGACCTTCCTCACCCGGAGGAACGTTGAAGACAGTGGCCGTAACGTAATGGATCTCGGGCTCGGGCCCTTCCTCTTCCTGGGCAAACGCGGCAAGAGGAGAAATCACGAGTACGGCGGCTCCGGCCAACAGAAGTGAGAAGTACTTGCGCATACTGCCTCCTTGCTTGGTGAGATGCGGGACGACGTAACACTCTACTCTACTCAAGTAATCTACATCGCTGTAGGCCGAAGTGGGGAGACTTGCGTCGCGGGGGGAACATGTCGACGCTGATCCGCGGTTACTGGGTGGAGCAGGGTTGGCGGTCAGTATCGCCTCGGCACAGGGAGGTGGTGGATGGATAAGAACTCCGATCGGGCAGTTCGTCCCGATGAAGGGCATGGTCGAGACGTTCCCGAGCGGCACCGCTTGCAGGCGACCTGCCACATAGAGCAACTCACGCATCTCGAAGAGACCCTCAGGGCGCGTGTACTTGGCCAGGACGAGGCGATAGAGTCCCTAGTCTGTTCGTTCTCCCGGCTGGTGTCCGGTCTGCGAGATACCGGCCGCCCCCTGCTCACGGCCCTGCTCATGGGGCCGACGGGCGTAGGCAAGACGGAGACGGCCAAGGCTCTGGCCCAGAGATCTCCAAGCTGCTGGGCTCGCCGCCCGGCTATGTAGGCCACCGGGTCGTTCCGCTGTTGAGTCAGGCCCGACTTGATGAGGCGCATCGCCAGATCGTCGAGGAGACGGGACTTGAGGATGGAGATGTCGCCGAGGGACCGATCGACCTCTCGGACGGCGGTTACGTCTCCGTAATCCTGTTCGACGAGATCGAGAAGGCGCACCCGATACTGTGGAACGCGCTACTGGGCATCCTGGAGGACGGGATGCTCGCGCTCGGCGACAACTCGACCACGGATTTCACCCGCTCGATCATCCTGATGACTTCGAACGTCGGGAGCCAGGCAATGGGCGAGTTCCTCGAGAGGCGTCCGGTGGGGTTCGCCGCCGACAGCGTGCCCGAGCAGGCGGAAGCCACCGTTCGAGAGCTGGCTCTCGGAGCCGCACGCGAGATGTTCCCCCTCGAGTTCCTGAATCGCTTCGATGAGGTTCTCGTCTACGGGGCGCTGGAGCGTAAACACCTGGAGCAGGTGTTCGAGAAGTTCCTGGCGGACCTCCACCAGCGGGCACTCACGCAGGCGGGATTACCGCTTCTCATCAAGATCAGCGACTCCGCCAAAGGCTTTGTCATCGACTCGGGCACGGACCCGCGCTTCGGGGCGCGGCCCCTCCGTCGAGCCGTGGAGCGCTACCTCGTGGACCCACTCTCACAACTCATAGCGGCGGGGGCGCTCGAACCGGGTGACGTTCTCCAGGTGGATGAGGAATCCGGCAGGCTCGAGTTCTTCCGTCAGAAGCTGTCCAGCCGCGAGCTCGTCGCCTGAGAACCACGCCGGGAGGGCCGGACCCGCGGCGTTGTGCACGGGGTTGAGCCGAGACTACCTTGCTACTGCGCCCCCATACAGCCTAAGTGAGCCCCACCCTGCGATTCGATGCGTAGGGATCCCGTAGGCTTTACTCTCGCGGATCGACACTTGCCAGGCTGCGAAAACAGCAGTTCTTATACAGGCGATTTGGCAGTCGATGAAGAATCAGATGGGCGATTACTTGGCAGAGAGAATAGAACGATTCTACGATTTGAGGTTTTCGGTAGGGTGGTGCACGTCCGCCGATCGGAGGACGGATGGCAAGTTTCCTATCCCGGAACCGACGGCAAGGCGCGCGTCGCCCACGATATGCAGATTCCGTCGCACGTGGAGGAATCGTCGCTCGGCGGGTACCTGTTCGACCTCTGCCACGAGTGGGCGACGCCCGCCCAGTCACAGGTCCGCCTTCTCAGCGACGAAGCCGACTCAGCCATCTGACACGCACCTGGAGCAGATGCGGTGAACATGGGGGATAAACGAACCTGGAAGGCGCGCAGCTCAGCAGCTCGCGCCCTCGTGTGGACAATGTCCCGAGAAACCGTCAAGCTAGGGTCCGATACAACAACGAGATGACACTCACTCGAGGACCAACAGGGAGCGACGCGTGGGGAGACGAACCAACTACGGATTCGAGAAGAGACAGCGAGAGCTGAAGAAGCAGAAGAAGAAGGAAGCGAAAGCGGAGCGGAAGAGACTGAAGAAGGAAGGACTCGGCGAGGACGTCTTCGGTGAGGCACACGGCGACGATGTCGAGGCCCCGGGCGGTGACGCCACGGACGACGAGGAACTCGCTTAGCGGGGTTGTCCTGCCACGACGGAGATGGACGAACATTACGATTGGTACTCTTGGCATTCGCGTTACCAGCCAGTGTCGTCACATCGTGTGCTCCGGTGGGCTGCTCGGACCATCGGAATCACGGCTGGCTTCCTCTGAGAAAAGGAATCAGCTGGGCATCCCGCCCGCCGCCGTGCGAGCAAGCGAAAGCGCCCGGCGTGCGAAGGGGCGGCCCGCACAGGCACCGCCCCCGGTCTCTAACTGCAGGCTGTGTTCAGGACTCCCACCGCTCCCTTACAGGTTCCGGTGCTGGTTCCGGAGGCCTGTCGGCGACCCTTGTCTTGAGTCCCTTGCCACCACGGAACGAGGCCCTGTTTCGCGCCGCAATCATGATTGGTTCGCCCGTCTGAGGGTTGCGACCCCGGCGAGCCTTCGAGTGCCGGGTTGTGAAGGTGCCGAAGCCAGTGACCGTCATGCGACGACCCGCATCAAGCTCGGTGGCGATTATTCCCTCGCCCGCCTTCGTCGAGAAGATGCAATCAATGGCCTGCAACGCTGTCGCCTTGGAGATTCCGGCCTTGGCCGCCAGCTTCTCCGCGAATTCCTGCTTCGTCATGGGTCGACCTCCCGGTGAGAGTCCAAGTCAGCTGTGCCGCCACGCCTCCAGCAGCCTTCTGATCACACACATACTGTTCGCGACTCGCCTGTCAACGATGCGAGCACCAGGCCAGGTCACCCTGGCACCCCGCCGTCCCGCAGTCAAGGAACAACCGCTCCACGCTGCGAGCAAAACGACACCGACCGGCGTGGATTACCGGCGCCGTTGGCACGTACAGGCGGTCCCCGTCGCCATGGGGTCATACCCCATGCTCTAGAATGTTGTATGTGTTCAAGATTGTCGGCTTTGTGGTGATTATCCCTTCTTCGTACAGTGGCATCAATTCGTCTCTGCGGTCTTTTCTTTGGAAGTAGTCTATTGCGGCTGCGCTCATCCCCCAGAGGCTTCCCAGCGTTACGGCGCACCCCCCTCCTATTTGTAAAGCAAGCTTACCCAGTATCAGCAATGCTTCTACGGTTTCCGGATCCATGTTGCGAGCCTCCGCTCTAGCGCCCGGCATGAACCGGGTTTCTTCTACTGCCGAAGCGCTTCCCGCCACAGCGCGCCGACAGCGCGGCAAACAGCAGGAATGCCACCACGCTTGGCCACATGGGAATGATTTCGTCATTCACGGTGACCGTCCAACCCAGCACTACGCGAAGCAGTGGTACCACAGCGACTAGTCGAGAATGATCGCTGCAAACATCGTCTGCTTCATCGGACTACCTCCAGCAGAGGACGGTGGCGGGCCGCAACCGAGGCTCCGGGACGCTTGAGCCTCACTTGGATGGTACGTTACGGCGAGTGAAGGTCAAGGTGCTGCGGACGAGTTCCGACCGGCGCTGAGCCGGTTCTTGTTCCCAAACCCGTTCCCATCCGGCGACGGGCAAGTGTGGAAAACTCTGTAAGTGCGGAGGGGAATGGACGCGCCGTCGAGCCGCGCCAGCGGCGAGACACTTCTGCAGCGAAGCTGCGGAAGCACCCCTAACCCTTGCGGGCGCCGGTTTTCGAGACCGATCTGAGCTTTCCCTGTAAGTCCGTTTAAGTCCGTAAGAGTCCTTCTGAGGCTTACTTACCTCCGAAAGTTTTCCTTTTAAGTCCTCCCGAGTCCCTCTAAGTATCGACAGTCAGGGTACATATTGGGGTACAGTTGCCCCGCGCCAAGCGTGCTTCGCCGCCGCCGTAGCTACCGAGATCCCCCGTCGGTCGAAGTCTCAGTTCTGAGGTGGCGGAAACGGACTCTCCCACGGGACATCGTAGGTGTCGGTCAGCATATTCATCATGACACTGAAGTACCCCACGGCCAGGAGCTCGTCGATCTCGCTGTCCGAAAAGCCCTCGTCTCTGAGCTGATCTTCAAAATCCCATTCCGGGTCCTCGACGCTCTTGGGATCGAGCGAGGCGCGAGAGACGATGTTGATCGCCGCCGGAAACGAAGGCGGAAGATGGGGGCTGCAAGAACCTCCAGACAGGGCCTTCAAATCGTCGTAGGTCAGCGTGGGATCGAGATTCAGTGCCGCATGGCCGTGAAGCGAGGTGCAGTACTCGTTGCCGGCGATGATCGAGATCCTGAACAGGATCAGCTGTTTTAGCAGTTCCGGGATCTCGCCTTCGATCAGAGTCGCCTTGAGCATCGACCAAACCCCACACAGCACGCGCGGGTTGTGGCCGAGGGCTTTGAGAGTATTGAGAACCGCAGGTGAGCCCATCGTGTCCATGATCTCGTCGTAGATAGCGCGAACCTCGAGTGATGCATCTTCATACTCAACCTGGATGTTACGTTTCATGGTTCTCCTCGCTTCCCGGTCCAGGCGGACCACACTTTTCGATCGAAGTATCTCTTCTGGCTATACGGTCTTCAAGTACTCGTGCACGAAGTTGATGGCCGTCGATCCCTGTCCGACCGCCGAGGCCACTCGACGCATTACTCCATGACGCACGTCACCGGCGGCAAAGATCCCCGGCACACTGGTCTCCATGAGATAGGGATCTCTCTTCAGCTTCCAGCCGGCGGGTCGTTTGCCATCGACGAACAGATCGGGCCCGGTGAGAACAAACCCGGCCGAACTCAGTTCGACCAGATCTCCCAGCATCTCCGTATGGGGTGAGGCCCCGATAAACACGAACAGGGCCGGGGTCGCTTCCCGTCGAGATTCGCCGGTTTCACGATGCCGAATCGTAATCGCTTCAAGTCGTTCACTGCCGTGAACCTCGACGACCTCTTTCCCCAACTGGACGTCGATGTTGTCGCGCCTCTCGATCTGATCGATCAAGTATCTGGACATGCTCCTGGCCAGGGAGCCACGGACCAGCATCGAGACCCGGTCAGCGTACTGCGACAGAAAGACGGCCCCCTGGCCAGCCGAGTTGGCTCCACCGACCACGAATACGTGCTCGCCCTTGTAGTTGGCCGCCTCGGTTCGCGCGGCACCGTAGTATACGCCGGCTCCCGTCACGGAGTTGATACCGGGCACATCAAGCTCTCGAACAGACACTCCGGTCGCTATGATCAGCGCTTTGCACGCCAGCTCGGATCCATCGGAAAGCGTCGCCACGCGATAGGGATCGCGGAGGCCGATGCTGACGACTTCCTGGGCCGACAGGATCTCGGCGCCGAAGCGTGAAGCTTGCGCCGTCGCCCGTCTGGCCAGGTCGGCGCCGCTCAGCCCCTTGGGGAACCCGAGATAGTTCTCGATCCTCGCACTGGTTCCGGCCTGACCGCCCGGCGTCTCCTTATCGATGAGGAGGGTGTGGATGCCTTCCGAGGCACCATAAACAGCCGC
>JBDHHR010000029.1:0-43040 GCA_039589295.1 Gemmatimonadota bacterium
GTGGCCGGATCCGCTGGATCGCCGACGACCACGACCTCGCGCGCCGGTCCGAGCGCGAAGTCCACACCGCTCAGAAAATGGGTATGCGAGGCCGGGGCGAGGGCCACTCGAGACCCCAGGCCACGCGCCGTGGCCGCCGCATACTCGTCCAGCGCGGTTTCTCCGGTGAGCCGAGCCAGCCGCAGGAGGTTGGCCAGGGCAACGGAGTTGGCGGACGGCACTGCTCCGTCGTGACTCTCGCGACTCCTTACGAGAAGCTGCTCGGCGTCGTCGGCCGTCAGGAAGAACCCGCCTCCGTCCGGATCCAGGAAGTGCTCGATGAAGTCCCGGTTCAGACGAACCGCATGCTCCAGCCAGCCTGCCTCGTACGTGGCCTGGTACAGTTCCGTGAGTCCCCAAACCAGGAACGCGTAGTCGTCTGCCAGGGCCGGGATAGCCGCCTCGCCGTCGCGATACCGGTGGAGAAGCCGGCCTCTCTCGTCCGTCAGGCTGGAGAGGAGGAACCGGGCCGCCTTCTCCGCGGCGCTGGTGTACCGTACCTCGCCCAGCGCGACCCCCGCCCGCGACAGCGCAGCGATCATCAGGCCGTTCCAATCGGTAAGGACCTTGTCGTCGCGGACCGGACGGACCCTGCTGCCGCGGGCATTCAGCAGGATGGCCCGGACGCTCTCCAGTTCCGTTCGAAGTTCCGCCTCAGCGATCCCCAGCCTGTGAGCCGTCTCGGCCGTGCCCAGCCCGAGATGCAGGATGTTCCGCCCGTTGCGCAGCCCGGTGGCCTCATCGGCGAAGTTCCCGGCTTGTACGACCCCGTAGACTTCGCGGGCCAGACGCCACCTGTCAGGGCCTAACAGGTCTCGAAGCTCCTGGTCCGTCCACAGGTAGTACTTGCCTTCCTCACCCTCGCTGTCGGCGTCCTCCGCGGCGTGGAAAGCCCCACCGGGATCAGCCATGTCGCGAAGGACATAGCTGACGATCTCCGCCGCGACGCTTCCGTATTCCTCGGCGCCCGTCGCCTGGAACGCTTCCAAGTAGGCGATTGCCATCAAGGCCTGGTCGTAGAGCATCTTCTCGAAGTGCGGGACGAACCAGCGGGCGTCGGTCGAGTAGCGGTGGAATCCGTATCCCAACTGGTCGAAGATCCCTCCGCGGCGCATGGCTCGGAGGGTAGTCTCCACCATTCTCAGGGCCTCGGTGTCGCCGGTGCGCCGCCAGTAACGCAATAGGAACGACAGGTTGTGGGGCGAGGGGAACTTGGGCGCGCGCCCGAAGCCACCCTGCAGCGGGTCGAAGGCTTCCTTGAGCGAGCCGTAAGCCGCCTCGATCTCTTCGCTGCCCGGCTGCCGGCTCCGGATGTCGCTCGCGGCCATTCTCTCGAGCGCCGAGCGAATCCGGTGGGCCGACTGCCGCACGTCCGCACGGCGGCCTGACCACGCAGACCTGATCTGCGGGACCAGGTCAAGCATGCCGATCCGGCCGTGGCGAGCCGACCTTGGGAAGTATGTGCCGGCGAAAAACGGCTCGCTGTCGGGCGTCATGATGATCGTCAAGGGCCAGCCGCCGCTGCCGGTAAGGAGCTGACAGACGGCCATGTAGATGGCATCGACGTCGGGCCGCTCCTCCCGGTCCACCTTGACGCAAACGAAGGCCTCGTTGAGCAGCCGGGCTACGTCCGGATCCTCGAACGACTCGCGTTCCATGACGTGGCACCAGTGGCAAGTCGAGTAGCCGATGGACAGGAAGATCGGACGGTCGTCGGCTCGAGCCCGCTCGAACGCCTCCGCCCCCCAGGGATACCAATCAACGGGGTTCCGGGAGTGCTGCAGAAGGTAGGGGCTCTTCTCAGCCGCGAGTCTGTTCAGCGTCACCATCCGACCCAAGTTGGTGGAGTGCCGCGCTCGGTGCGAGGCGCGAACCCGAGGACTGGCCCCCCAGGATTCGAACCTGGATCACCGGCTCCAAAGGCCGGGGTCTTGCCATTAGACGAGGGGCCAGAGACGGGAGGCCGTCGTCGAACATTGATCGGGTCCGGGAGAGACGTCAACCGTGTCCGGACGTCCGGGTGGCCAGGGAAGCCAGTCCCGTGCGGCGGGGAAGCAGCGCTGCCGCCGCGTTGCGCCGTCCCTCGTCGTCGAACACCCCGATCAGGCAGGAGCCGCTCCCACACATCACGGCAGGATCGGCACCAGTATCCCGGAGCCCTCCGAGTGCCCGCCGCAGATCGGGATGGCGCCGGAAGACCGGGCCCTCCAGGTCGTTGCCGGCGATCCGCTTCAGAGTCGTCCAGCTGGTGAGCTGGCCTGACAGCGGGAACAGGCCAGGTCCATCCGATGACGAGCCTTCCGCGGCCTCCGCCACCCCGGAGTCGCGGTCCCGGGCGAGCCAATCGTACGCATCACTAGCCGCTATCCCGTAGCCTGGAACCAGAAGCAGGGCCGGAAGCGACGGCGGCGGCGCCAGCGGCAGCAACCTCCGGCCACGCTCCCATCCAAGTGCCATGTCGACGTCGGCCAGGGCGAAGGGAACGTCGCTTCCAAGCCTCCCGGCCAGCTCAAGCAGCCTGCCGAATCGCAGAGGCTCTCCCAGGAGGACGTTCATGCCCCGAAGCACCGCGGCCGCGTCCGCACTGCCGCCGCCCAGACCGGCTCCGCTGGGTACCCTCTTCTCCAGCTCGATCGTCACGGCAGCCGGACGGCCGGCCGCCTCGGCCACCAGTTCCGCCGCCCTCCAGCACAGGTTCGAACGGTCACAGGGAACGGTGGGATCGCCGGTCACCGTGAGGTGGATGCCTGTCTCGCCCGGGGTCAGGACTACCCGATCGGCCAGCTCGAGGCGCAGGAAGAGGGTCTCTATGGAATGGTATCCACGGCCATCTCGCGCCAGGACGCGCAGCAGGATGTTGACCTTGGCTCTGGCCTCCAGCTCCAACACGCTCACGACTGCACAGCGTCTACCTGTGGCCTCACGCCTGAGGTCCATCGGGATGCGACGTCCGTGTCCCGGTCCCGGGGGCGAAAGCCGAATCTCCGGCAGCGCTCACCTCCGCCATCCCTTCGCGGTGCCCCACCTCGGCCAATGTCAGTCCGAACCGGCGCATGTACCACAATCCTATGAGCGTGACCGGGATGAAGGTCAGGATGTGGTAGCTGGTGGCGAAGCTTACGATGCGGGACGGGGCCACGGCCCAGATTCCCAGTCCCACTCGGGTTGCCGCCTCGAAGAGCCCGAAGAAGCCGGGGCTCGAAGGCGCGGCCACCGCGAACGCGATCAGGGTCTGAAGGAAGATCGCCCCGGCGAGTCCCGGTCCGGTGATGTCGAAAGCGAGAAGGCCCAGCCAGATGGAAGCCGACAGCCACAGCCAGACGATCACCGACCACACGAGAGCGCGGAAGAAGACAGCCGTATCCCGCAGCGCGCCGAGTCCGGCGATGAAGGACGAAAGGACCGGGATCGCGGAATGCAGCAGGCGCTGCCCGACGAGCCTCCCGAACATACGCTCGAACAGGCCGACGGCCGCCTGGGGACGGCGGGCCATGAGCCACAGCACCGCGAACGCCCCGGCGAATCCCACCGCCGCCACATTGGCCGTCCGGCGGACTATTGTGGCGCTCGTTCCCTCCCCCAGTGGGAACTCCGGAAGCGAGATGGTCACGAAGAGGAAGAACGCCAGCACGAGCCCGTCGAGGATCCTCTCGACGACGACCGACGCCAGGGAGGCTCCGAGGCCGATCTCCTCCGAGCGCGAAAGCGCATAAGCCCGGGCGAACTCTCCCAGGCGGGCGGGCAGAAGGTTGTTGACGGTGAAGCCGATACAGACCGCTCCGAAGCGGGGGTCGAAGCGGGACCCGGGATAGGCGGGCAGAAGCAGGACGCGCCAGCGCACGGCCCGCAGGACGAAGCTGAAGGTGGCGACCGCGACCGCTCCGGCCAGCAGCCAGGGATCAGCGTCTCGCAATTCTCGCAGCACTTCGGCGGGCGAGACGTCGCGAAGCACCCACCACAGCAGGACGATCGTGATGATCAGTCCGAGAGCGGTCTTCCCGCGGTGGCCTTTCAAGTTCCGGTCAGCGCGGCCGTGCCCGGAGAACGAGCGCTTTCATTTCCCGCACGGCGTGCTCCATGCCCACCAGCACGGAGCGGCTCACCACGGAGTGTCCGATGTTCAGCTCCTCACACCCTGGAATCGCGGCCACCGGCATGACGTTCTCATACGTGAGGCCGTGACCGGCGTGCGCCGCGAGGCCGACGGCCCCGGCCAGGTCGACTGCGGCTCGCAGCCGGTCCAGCTGGGAAGCGTGATCCTCGGGGGAAGAGGCATTCGCGTACTCGCCGGTGTGCAACTCGACGGCCACCGGGCCCAGCTCGGCCGCGGTGCGCACCACCTCCAGATCCGGGTCGATGAACAGCGACGTCCTGATCCCTGACCCATGCATTCGCTCGAGTGCCCGGGCGATACGGTCACGGCCGCTCGGCCCCAGGTCCAGACCTCCTTCCGTAGTGATCTCTTCCCTCTTCTCCGGAACGAGCGTCACCTGGCCCGGCCTCCACTCTTCGGCAAGGCGAAGCACCTCATCAGTGGCCGCCAACTCCAGGTTCACGGTGCTGCGAACCGTGCTCAGCAACAGGTCCACATCGCGATCCTGGATATGTCGCCGGTCTTCGCGCAGGTGAACGGTGATTCCATCGGCCCCGCCCAGCTCGGCCAGCACCGCGGCGCGAACTGGATCCGGTTCATCGGTGCGCCTGGCCTGCCGGACGGTAGCCACGTGGTCGAGGTTGATGAACAAACGCATCGCCAGCCACCTGTTCTGCTCGTGGAGGTCGGGAGGGATGACGATACGGCTTTACCCACGGCCGGTCGAGACCGGCGGGGCTCGGCGGCCCCTCAGGCCGCGTCCCGACGAATCACATGCACGCCTGGTTTCCGTGCCCAACGACCGATGAGCGACTCCGGAGCGCGGGCGGTCAGAACCACGGTCGAGTCGGTCTCCGACCGCTCCAGTACCTCGGCGAGCCGGTACGCCTCGGCCAGTGTTCCTCCGTCGCTGGCGGGTACCACTACCGTCACCGTAGGACGCAGCCCGCGCACCCGCTTCCGAAGGGCCGAGCGGAGACCGTCCAACCCTCCCGACTCGATGACCGAGGCGAAAACGTGGGCGGGGAACCGGCCCGCTATGCGCCCCCGCAGCGCTTCCTCCTCAGCGTGCGTCAGCTGATCGATCTTGTTGAAGACCATCAGAGCCGATCGGTCCGCCACGCCGAGCTCTCGGAGCACCTGGTCGACGGCCTCGACCTGGTGCTCCCAGCCGTGTGCGGAAGCGTCGATCACGTGAACCACGAGGTTGGCGTCGACAATCTCCTCCAGGGTGGCCCGGAACGAAGCCACCAGGCTGTGCGGAAGCTTACGGATGAACCCCACGGTGTCTGTCATCAGTGCCCGGTAGCCGTCCCCCAGCTCGACCACCCGCGTAGCGGAGTCGAGGGTCGCGAAGAGCCTGTCCTCTACGAACAGCTCACTCCCGGAAAGAGCGCGTAGAATGGATGACTTCCCGGCGTTAGTGTAGCCGACCAGGGCCACCCGGAACGCGCTCTGCCGTCGCTTGCGCCGAGTGGTGCGAGACCGCGCGATGTGCTTTAGCTCGCGGCGCAGACGCGCAATCCGTCGGTCGATGATCCGGCGATCCGTCTCCAGCTGCTGTTCGCCCGGGCCGCGCATGCCGATACCGCCCTGGGTCCTGGAAAGGTGGGTCCACATCCGCTTGAGCCGTGGCCGGAGGTACTGGAGCTGAGCCAGCTCTACCTGTAGTCGCGCCTCCGCTGTCCGTGCCCGCAACGCGAAGATGTCCAGAATCAGCTCGGTGCGGTCCATCACCCTGCGTCCGAGACGCTGTTCCAGCGCCGCTCCCTGCGCCGGCGTGAGATCATCGTCGAAGATCACAAGGGTCGCTCCGGCACCCTCCGCGACCTCCCGCAACTGGTCGGCCTTTCCCTGGCCGATGTACAGCGCCGGATGGGGTGCCTCGAGCCGTTGCACCAGGGTCGCGGTCACCTCCGCCCCTGCGGTGTCGACGAGCTGCTCCAGCTCCGCCAGGTGCTCGTCGACCAGCTGCTGCGGTTCCTCGATGAGCGGAGCGCCCACCAGGGCGACGCGCTCCGACGGCCGGCTGACCTCGATCGTTTCTCTCGTCTCAATCCTCCGTTCTCTGGGTCGGCAATCTCCGTCGAAGCTTACCCGCGGCTATTCCCGGCGATCCCGGCCCGTACCGGTAGCGCGCGGCGTGGAGTCGGACCCCGCAGCCCGGCGCAGCTCTTCATTCCGGCGAAGGCGGTCGGCGATGGCCTGCTCCCTGCCCCGGTCGCCGGGATGGTAGAAGCGGGTACCGGAGAGTTTCGGCGGAAGGTACGTCTGGGGGGCGACACCGGATTCGAAATCGTGATCGTATCGGTAGTCCTCCCCATATCCGAGATCCTGCATGAGGCGAGTAGGAGCATTGCGAATGTGCACAGGAACAGGTTCGGCTGGTGTTTCCCGGGCGGCCTTCATGGCGCTGGAGAGGGCTGCATAGATGCGATTCGACTTGGGCGCCGCGGCCAGGTAGACGCACGCCTCGGCAAGGGCGAGCTCCCCCTCCGGCGAACCGAGGAAGTGGTATGCGTCACGGGCCGCGATACACACCGACAGTGCGTCGGGATCCGCCAGACCCACGTCTTCGGCCGCCATTCTGACCAGTCTCCGGGCCAGGTACAGCGGGTCTTCGCCGCCCTCCAGCATTCGTGCGAGCCAGTAAAGCGCTCCGTCCGGATCGGAGCCACGTATGGCCTTGTGAAGTGCCGAGATAAGGTTGTGGTGCTCTTCTCCCGACTTGTCGTACCGGGCGAAGCGGCGCTGGAGAGCCATCTCGATGTCCCTCTCCGCAATGCGGCCACCCTGCCCCACCAACTCGGCGGCGGTCTCCACGGCGTTGAGTGCTCGACGAGCGTCGCCGTCCGACACCTCGGCCAGACGGGCGATCGCCGGCTCGTCCATGGACAATCCAGATGCACCCAGCCCGCGCTCCCTGTCCCGGAGGGCGCGACGGCACAATTCGGCTATGTCTTCCGGCGACAGAGGCTCGAGTACGAAGACCCGCGTGCGGCTGAGCAGCGGGCCTACGACTTCGAAGCTCGGGTTCTCGGTGGTCGCGCCGATCAGAATGATGGTTCCCACTTCTACGTGTGGCAGGAAGGCATCCTGCTGCGCCCGGTTGAAGCGGTGGATCTCGTCGACGAAGAGAATCGTGTCAGGCCCGCCAGCGCGTCGCCGCTCGGACGCCTCCGCGATCAGCTGGCGGACCCTGGATATCCCCTGGGTGACGGCTGAGAACGGCTCGAAGCGCGCCCCGGTCCGCTCCGCCACGATGGCGGCCAGGGTCGTCTTCCCACTTCCGGGCGGACCCCACAGGATCATGCTCGGAACGCGGTCCTTTTCTATCAGCTCCCGCAGTGGAGCGCCCGTACCCACGAGCCGCTCCTGCCCCACGAACTCGTCGAGGGAGCGCGGACGCATGCGGGCGGCCAGCGGCGCACCTTCTCCAGCCTTCAGGGGGTCGGGACGACCACGGCCGGCGTCTGGCCCGAACAGGCCCGGAAGCTCGCTCACCGGATCAACTGCCCTGTCGGTCGAGTCCGCCGAGCTCGATGAGCTCACGGGCCCGCTCGAGCAGCGCTTCTCGCTCGTTGAGGTGGGGGGCCTCGAGCACCTGGGCGTGCAACTCCTCCAGCATGAGGCCGATCAGCGGTCCCTTGGGGAGTCCGAGCTCGATGAGGTCGTCGCCGTTTACCTCGAGCTGGCGCAGGGACAGAGGAGGGCTCGCCAGCAGCTCCTCGTGGACCCGGCTCCACACGTAAACCAGAGCCTGAGCGCTCTCCGTCGAGCCGAGGGCGCGGCACGAGGCGAAGTGGAGGCGAAAGAGATCTCGTGCGTGCTCGACCCCCACCTCCGCCAGCCACTCCCGGAGGCGTGCCGACGAGTCGGCCGGGTGAACGAGTGGCAGGTAGTGGCGATACAGATGACTGGCCCGCCGGATGTCCGCGTTGGAGAACTTGAGTCGTCGAAGCATCCCCTCCACCGTCTCCTGCCCCGCGTCGACCTCTCCCCGCGGCAAAGCCAGCAGCAACCGGACCAGGCGCAGCAGAGGACGATGGGGCCCGATACGGCCGGTTGCGGCCAACGTCTCCTCCCAGCGAGGATCGTCACGCGTGACCGACGCCAGCTCCTGGAACCAGACCTCGAACGCCCCCATCTCAGCGTAAAGTCGGAGCGTCTCCGATGGCCGCGGTCCCCCCAACACCTTCATCAACTCCTCTCGTACGCGCTCTGCGGAGAGATCCTCGAGGAATCGCGTCGCCTCCACCAACGCGGCCCGTGTAGGAGGATCCAGTTCGAGACCGAAGCGGCCGGCGAAGCGCAGCCCACGGAGAACCCTGAGGTAGTCCTCCGCGAAGCGCTTCCGCGGCTCGCCGACCGCCCGGAGTATCCCAGCCGTCATGTCGTCGCGGCCGCCGAACGGATCGCGCAGCTCGCCGGTCATGGGCCGCCAGGCCACGGCGTTGATGGTGAAATCACGCCGGGCGAGGTCCTCGTCCACGGAGCCGGCGAATTCCACTACCGCGTGCCGCCCGTCGGTCTCAACGTCCAGCCGGAAGGTGGTTACCTCGTACAGGTTGCCGTCGGAGGCCAGAACGCCCACGGTGCCGTACTCGACGCCCAGGGGGACGGTTCGGCGAAATACGCCGCGGACGTCGGCCGGCCTGGCGTCTGTGGAGACGTCCCAGTCTGCGCGCACGTCGCCCAGGAGTTCGTCCCGGACCGCTCCGCCTACCGCCCAGGCCTGGAAGCCGGCTTCCTCCAGTGCCGAGGCAACCTCCCTGAAACCGTCCGGAGGATGGAACCGGGCAGGACCCTCACTCACCGCGTCGCCTTCCAGGCTCTGTCGTTCAGCCGCACAGCACGCTGCCGCCGTTCACGTTGAGGACCTCCCCGGTTATGTGGCGCGCGAGCTCGCTGGCGAGGAAGACGATCGGCCCCGCCACGTCCTCCGCCGTCGCTACTCTGCCAAGCGGGATCTCCTCCTCGATCCGCTGGCGAGCGGAGGCCTCGAACACCTGGGAGGTCATGTCCGTGTCCACCCAGCCGGGGGCGACCGCGTTGACCGTGATGCGGCGTCCGGCAAGCTCCACGGCCAGCGACTTCACCAGAGACTGGACAGCACCCTTGCTGGCCGCGTAGTGGCTGTGTCCGGCCTCTCCCCGCTGAGCTGCGGTGGACGAGACCAGAACAATCCGGCCCCCGTCTCGCATGCGCATCACGGCGGCCCGGGTCGTGAGGTAGACGGACGTGAGGTTGGCGTCCATCATATCCCGCCACTCTACGGATGCGAGCTCACGGAACGGCCTCGGGTCCGGATTCCACATCCCCGCGTTGCCCACGAAGACGTCGAGACTTCCCCCGTACTCTGCATCGAGGCGACCGAACAGGGACGCAACGCCGTCCTCCGTCGAGATGTCTGCGACCTCCACCCATGGCTCACCGCAGCGGTCCCCGGCAGTCTCCCGGATCCGGCGCAACGTCTCCTCGGCCCCCGAAGTGTCTCGCCGGCAGCCTATTCCTACCCGTGCGCCTGCAGCGGCAAGGAGCACCGCCACCGCGCGGCCAATGCCTCGCGATCCACCAGTAACCAGGGCCAGACGCCCTTCAAGCCCCGGCAGGCTCGCTGCTGTCACGTCAGCCACCTCTGACCATGCGCCGCAGCCGACCAACCCATCCCTCCGAGATCTCCAAGGAACGAACGGCCATCGTCGGCTGTCCCTCCAGCACGGCCTGCGGGTTCGTAGCCAGGAGAATCTGCGCCTCATCGCCATAGCCCGCTTCGGCCAGGAATTCCCATGCCTGCCGCACGGTGGTCGAGCGTCGTGGGCGGGCATGGTGGTCCGAGGCGAGAACATCGACGTGGCCCCCGCCCAGCATGCGACGCGCCACCCTCTCGGCCTCGACACCGTACTCTCCCCACAGGCTGCCGGCGTTGACGCACATCACTACCCCCGCCTCGCGCCACCGCTCGATCCACTCGTACGACCGCTCAATCCCGGCGTAGCGCTCGGGATGCGCCAGCACCGGCACCCAGCCCTGCTTGCGAACCACATCGAGCATCCGATCCGGATACGCGGGCAACGCCAGCACCGGAAACTCCACCAGCAGCCGTCCGCCGTCTCCGAGGCCGAGCGCCCCGTCGCCGAGATCCGCATCCGGGTCATCGAGGTGGATCTCGTAGGCACACCCGAGGCTTACCTCCGGACAGAGCGAGGCCGCTCGCTCGGCCAGGGCCGCGTACTGAGAATCGATGGCATCCCGCCACTCGCCGGCCGTCCGGCTGGCTGCCAGATGCGGCGTCGTGACCACGGTCAGGATCCCCAGATCCCTGAACTCCTGCAGGTGGTGAATCGCGTCTTCCAGGGAGCGGGCTCCGTCGTCCACACCGGGAACCAGGTGACAGTGCACATCGACGAGCGGCCGAGCCGTCAAGGTCCTGCCTCACCATCTGGCTGACGAGCGGAACGGGAGGACGCCAGGCGCCGCCCGAGCTCTCCGTGCAGCCCCACGTACTCGGCCAGCGCTGAGACGTCAGTACCTGTATCCACGGCCGCCTCGAAGGCGTAGGTCAGCGCTGCATCCGCGGCCAGAAGCCGCAGCGCCGCACCGCGATCCCGGGATTCCGCTACGCTCCGGTCGAAGCCGTACAGGGCCGCACCCGCCAGGAGCCGGGCGAGATCATCGTATTCCGCTCTGTCCGCCTCTGCCGTAACGAGCGACCGCACTTCGTCCGCGAGCTCCTCCGGCACCCCGGACAGCCTTTCTTCCAACCACGCTTCCACCGCCGGCCGGATCATCGCTCGCCGGCCATCCCAGCAACGTCTTCAGCGTGGCGCCTTGCCTCGGCCAGGGCTTCGTCCACCTTGCCGTTATCGCCGACGCCTCCCTGCGCCAGGTGCGGCCTGCCACCCCCGCTGGAGCCGCTCGCCCGGCTGGCCGTGTGCACCAGATCGCCGGCTCTGAGGCCCAACGCTATCCAGTCATCGGTCACCACGCCGAGAAAGGCGCTCTTTTCCTCGTCGCCGACTCGCACGTGCACGATCGCGGCGCCCGAGCCGATCTCATCACGCAGGTGATCGCCGAAGGACGCCAGATCGGCACCGGACGGGAGTTCGACAGTGCCCGTGACCAGACGTCCGCGCCCACCGGGGAGCTCACTTGCGGTGGAGATGATGCGGCGCGCCTCGAACACGGAATCCCGGCCGTGCCGCTCGTCGAGACTTGCCGCGAGGCGCCCCTTCTCCTCGACGAGGCTCTCCACGCGACGTCTGAGATCGCCGGGCCGGACCCGAAGCTGGCGCGCGAGGTCGGCAACCAATTCATCCAGGCGCACATGGTGCCTATACGAGCCTCGTCCCGTGACGGCGTCGATTCGGCGGATACCAGCCGCCACACCCGTCTCCGAGGTGATGTGGAACAATCCGATCTGGCCCGTGGAGCGGACATGGCACCCGCCGCACAGCTCCAGGCTCACCCCCGGTACTCCCACTGTGCGCACGACGTCTCCATACTTCTCCCCGAACAGAGCCATCGCGCCGGCAGCCAGGGCATCGCGGTAGGGATGGTTCGAGATCTCCAGGGGGATGTTCTCCCACACGACCTCGTTGACGCGTTGCTCGATGCGGCGAGTCTCTTCTCGGGTCACCGGCCCGTGGTGACTGAAGTCGAAGCGCAGGCGGTCGGGGGCCACGAGAGATCCTGCCTGCTGCACGTGGTCGCCGAGCTCTGCCCGCAGCGCCGCGTGGAGCAGGTGCGTGGCGGTGTGGTTGCGCTCCGTATCACGTCGCTTCTGTTCGTCTATCTCAGCGGTTACCAGGGCCGGGGCGACATCCAGCTCTCCCCGGGTCAGCTCACCCACCACCACCGTCTGGTCCCTGTCGTTCCTCAGCACCGTTCGGATCTCGATCTCCCACCCGTCGCTTCTCAGTAAGCCCCGGTCGCTCACCTGACCACCGGCCTCGGAGTAGAACGGGTTCCGAGCCAGGACGAAGGCGCGTGCCCCGTCGAGGCGTTGGTAGGCCAGGACCGGCGACTCGACGTGCAGCCGGCCGTATCCCACGAATTCCTGCTCGCCCTCCGCGGTGACCGCCCGAGCCGCAGCCAGCAGCTCGGGCGTCGGCCCATCCTTGCCCGGATCGGTAGAATCGCTCGAGTGGGCGTCTCGTGAGCGTTGTCGCTGTTGCTCCAACGCCTCCTCGAATCCCTTCTCGTCCACCCCGAAGCCACGTTCGGCCGCCATGAGCTGGGTGAGATCCAGCGGAAAGCCGAAAGTGTCGTAGAGTCGAAAGACCTCGTGACCCGGGATCGTGCCAGCACCGCCTTCAGGCGCCACCTCTTCGAAGCGGCTCATTCCGGCGTCGATGGTGGCGAGGAATCGCTCCTCCTCCGCCCGTGTCGTTCGGACCAGGTGTTCCCGGCGGTGATCCAGCTCCGGATAGGCGTCCGACATGAGGTCGGCCACGACGCCCACCAGATGGTCGAGGGTGGGCTCGCGGCGCCCCAGGAGCCACGCGTATCGGCCGGCCCGCCGAAGAATGCGGCGCAGCACGTAGCCGCGGCCCTCGCTCGACGGGAACACGCCGTCAGCCAACATGAACGCCACGGCTCGCGCGTGGTCCGCGAGCACCCGGAACGGCAGCCCCTCATCCCATCGGTCGGGATCGCGGGAATAGGCTCGCCCGATGATCGCTTCGGCCGCCTCGATGATCGGCAGAAAGAGATCCGTGTGGTAGTTGGTGCGCGTGTCCTGGACCACCGCAGCGATACGCTCGAGGCCCGCGCCGGTATCTATGGAAGGCGCCGGCAACGCCTGATCCCCGCTCTCCGTCCGCTCGTACTGCATGAAGACGAGGTTCCAGATCTCCATGAAATGATCCGCCTCGCCCAGCTCCAGAAACTGCTCCGGGGTAAGACTGCGCGGTGCATCCCCGGACCTGAGATCGTAGTGGATCTCGGAGCAGGGACCGCAGGGGCCGGTGTCGCCCATCTGCCAGAAGTTGTCCTTGTCGCCCAGGCGCATGACACGTTCCGCCGGCAGGCCGGCGACTTCCGTCCACAGCTTGGCCGCCTCGTCATCCGTATGATGGACCGTGGTCCACAGGCGGTCGGCCTCGAGTCCCAGCTCACCGGTAACGAACTCCCAGGCGAAGGCTATCGCCTCGCGCCTGAAGTAGTCCCCGAACGAGAAGTTGCCCAGCATCTCGAAGAACGTGTGGTGGCGCCCGGTACGCCCGACCTCTTCCAGGTCGTTGTGCTTACCGCTCACCCGCAGGCATTTTTGGGAGGTGACCGCGCGTGCTGCCGGTCTCTCCTGTTCGCCAAGGAACACTCGCTTGAACTGGACCATCCCGGCGTTGGCGAACAGCAGGGTGGGATCGTCCTCCGGAACCAAAGACCCGCTGGGCAGGCGCAGATGCTCCTTCCGCTCGAAGAACTCTATGAACCGAGAGCGTATCTCGTGTGACTTCATACGAATACAGTGGGCCGCAGTCTACGTACCGGGCGCTTCACGGGTTGAGGGTCGTTGTTCCGTGCGGAATATGGTGCGGTACCGCTGACCGTACAATCGGCCGTCAGCCCTCTCCCTCTCAAGCGGGCGGCTCCGGCTCGCGTTCGGTGAGTTCCGCCACCACGGCCCGGATGGCGGCAGGCGGGAAGCCACGCCGGGTGAGGTATGCGGTCAGCCGCCGACGGGCCGTCGCGGTTTCCAGCCCTACAAGGAGGCGCCACCGCTTCTCGGCGGCGGCCGCGAGCAGGTCCGCTTCGCTCACCCCCGACTCACACAGGGCTTCCTCTACGGCTGCCTCCGCCAGGTCGCGGCCGATTCCCAGGCCGGCTAGCTCCGAGACGAGTCCCACGCGACCGCGCGGCTTGAGCCGAATCCGCTGGCGCGCCCAGGCGACCGCGAACGCTCGGTCATCGATGTAACCGAGCTGCCGGCACCTCCTCACAGCGGCGTCGACGTGCTCGCCGGCATGGCCGCGCTTGCGGAGGTGCCGCTCGACCTCGGCGCGGCTGCGCGGCCGGTAGGACAGAAACGAGAGAGCGGCGTCTACCGCCTCTTCCCGGTCGATATCGGACGAGAGCCGCTGGAGCTCGGTCGGAGTGATCACCGCCCCGATCGCCAGGCGTCGCTGTCGGGACAGCCTCTCCGGAAGGATGCGAAAGAAATCGCCGTCGACGAAGAGGGTCACCTTCGATCGGCCGCGGCCGGAGCGCTCGAGGCCCGTGATCACGGACATGGCGCCCGAATTACTTGCACCGGACGGAAGTGGCTAGCGCGCCGCGGTTTGCTCCTGCGCCGCGGTCTGCCCCTGCGCCGCGGCCTGCCCCTGCGCAGCGGCCTCCACGGGCGCGGTGGCATCTTTCGGCACCTCGGAT
Source organism: Gemmatimonadota bacterium (assembly GCA_039589295.1). Lineage (GTDB taxonomy): Bacteria > Gemmatimonadota > Gemmatimonadetes > Palauibacterales > Palauibacteraceae > JBDGYE01. The sequence continues at coordinate 14,507 of JBDHHR010000029.1, forward strand.
CCCTCCGTGGCCGGCGCGGCGGGAACCATCCCCAGCGCTCTCCGCAACCGAAGCTCGAGCTCGTCCGCGACGTCCGGGTTCTCCTGCAGGAATGCTTTAGCGTTCTCGCGACCCTGCCCCAACCGCACGTCCTCGCCGTACGAGTACCAGGCACCGGAGCGCTTCACGATCCCGTGCTCTTCGCCGAGATCGACCAGAACGCCCGCGCGGCTTATTCCCTGGTCGAACATGATGTCGAACTCGGCCTGCCGGAACGGCGGGGCGCACTTGTTCTTCACCACCTTGACGCGGGTGCGGTTCCCGACCTGTTCGTTGCCTTCCTTTATTGAGGCGATGCGGCGGATGTCCAGCCGCAGGGACGCGTAGAACTTCAGGGCGCGTCCGCCACTGGTGGTCTCGGGGTTACCGAACATGACGCCGATCTTCTCACGAATCTGGTTGGTGAAGACCACCGCAGTGTTGGAGCGGCCGATAGCGCCCGTGAGCTTGCGAAGAGCCTGCGACATGAGCCGAGCCTGCAGCCCTACGTGCGCGTCGCCCATCTCCCCCTCGATCTCAGCCCGGGGCACGAGCGCCGCCACCGAATCGATCACGACCACGTCGAGAGCTCCCGAGCGGACCAGAACCTCTGTTATCTCCAGGGCCTGTTCACCCGTATCCGGTTGGGAGACGAGGAGGTTCTCGACGTCGACCCCGAGGCGGCCAGCGTACCTCACATCCAGCGCATGCTCCGCATCCACGAATGCGGCCACTCCACCCGCCTGCTGGGCGTTGGCGATAACGTGAAGCGTGAGCGTGGTCTTGCCAGAGGACTCCGGACCGAAGACCTCCGTCACCCGGCCCCGGGGAATCCCCCCGATACCGGAGGCGTAGTCGAGGGAAAGGGCTCCGGTGGAGATCGATTCAGTCTTCACGCGGGCGTGCTCCGATCCCAGCCTCATGATCGCGCCCTTCCCGTGCTGCCGTTCGATCTGACTGATCGCGACCGACAACGCCTTCCTTCTCTCATCGCTCAGCTCGAGTGCCATCGCCTTCTTTTCCTGACATTTCGGTTGAGGTGCTGGCTTGCAGTGCCAGTATACCCCGGCCTTCGGACTTTCGCAATTTCTTCGGGTCGTCCGCCGGGTGGCGCTGGGTTCCACTCTGCCTGAATGAAACCGGGTCCTCAACTGAGTATCAAACTGACTGGTCGAAGGCGGACACGCCACAGGGGGTATCGAGCTTGCCCAGTGGTTCACCGCGTCGCCCTGGCGTGGGCACCGTGGTGGGTGGATCAGGGGGGAATCGTGGACCCGGCCTGAGAGCAGGAGCCCCACCGGGCAGCAGTTTCGCCGGTCAGGTCATCGATTCCATCAGGGCATCCAGGGCCCGGTCGATCCCGGCGTCATCGACGTCAAGGTGAGTGACCGCACGGAGTTGGCTCGGTCCGAAGGGCAGGATCAGCACCCCGCTCTCCGCCAGCCGTCGGGAGATGTCGGACGCTGATACACCGTCTCTTTCCACCCTGATCATGACGATGTTCGTGTCGGGCTCGGATGCCTGCAGGCCGTCGATGCCCCTGCACCCGTTGGCCAGGCGGGCTGCCCGGGCATGATCCTCGCCGAGCCGACCCAGGTTGTGATCCAGCGCCCACAGGCCTGCCGCGGCCAGCACCCCGACCTGCCGCATTCCCCCGCCCAGGCTTTTCCGAACACCCCAGGCAGACCGCATCAGAGAGGCTGGGCCCGCCAGCACCGAGCCTATGGGACACCCCAGTCCCTTGGACAGCGAGACCATTACCGTATCAGCACACGCCGCATAGTCTGTCAGCGGCACACCGGACCCGGCGGCGGCATTCCACAGGCGTGCTCCATCCAGGTGGAGAGGCAGCCCGCGCCCCGACGCGAGCCGGTGGATCTCGCGCATGGCCCGCAGCGGCACTATGACCCCACCATGCATATTGTGCGTGTTCTCCACGCAGATGAGGCTGGTCACCGGGTGGTGCCGGTCGCCGGGCCTGATGGCGGATGAGACGTCGGAGGCGTCCAGCTCGCCGCGGTCGGATGCCACCGGGAACAGCTGTACGCCGGCCAGCCAAGCCGTGCTCGCCAGCTCATAGTGGAATATGTGGGCGTCGCTCTCGCAGATGGCTTCGGTGCCCGGACGCGTGTGAAGGAGAACCGCCGTCTGGTTGGCTTGCGTGCCGGAAGGGAAGAAGAGGGCCTCTTCCTTACCCATGAGTTCCGCCACCCGGCGCTCCAGGCGGTCGGCTGTGGGATCCTTGCCGAGCACGTCATCGTCGACCTCGGCTTCCACCATGGCCTGACGCATCCCGGCAGACGGCCGCGTGACGGTGTCGCTGCGAAGATCTACCACAGGGCTCTCAGCCACCGACAGGGCTCGCTCAGGCTGACAGCCGGGAACCGCACCGGGAGCAGAACCTCGCTCCTTCCCTCGAGTCGGCTCCGCACGTGCCGCATCGCTCTGGGCGGTGCTCCAGCGGCTCGCCCAGCTCGTCCCGCGCCGCCACGGCCTCCCGAGCGTAGCGATCTCGCAGGGGAAGATAATCCTCCTGGGCCAGTTTGCCCGTCTGAAAATCGAACTCCAGCTCGCGCAGCGCCTCGATGGCCGCTTCCTTTCGCTCCTCGGCCGAAGCCTCGCCACCCGACTCTTGCTGCGAGCCGTGGCCCTCCACCAGCGGTGCGAAAACGACCGCCAGCAGCAGGACGAGCATTATCGCTCCGAACAGGTATACCGCCGTCACCTTTCCTCTCTCTCTATCGAGATGTGTGAGTCGCCCCCGATCGCGAGCGCCGGCGCTCGCTGGCCAGCTCGAGGGCCCGCGCGACAGCCGCCGCGGGATCCACGAAGCGCTCGATCGGGAAGTCCGGTCCGAGTGAATCCAGCACGCCCACCAGCGGCCGGCCGATCTTCATGCACAGGGCCGCTTCGTTCAGCGTACCCCAGTGTCCGGCCACCACGATCACGGCCTCGGCGGCCTTGACGACGAGCGTATTCCTCCCCTCGCCGAAGCCGGTCGGTAGCGGAATCGACACCCCGGGGGCCGCCTGATCGGCATCATCGCCCGGCAGCAGACCTATTACCGTTCCGCCCTCGGCAGTGGCACCCTCCGCCGCCGCCGCCATTACTCCTCCCCCGCCGCCGCACACCAGCAGGGCCTCGGCTCTCGCCACCCCGCGCCCCACCGCATGCGCCGCAGTCCATGCTTCGGACGTCGCCGAGGCGGACCCGATGACGCCAATTCGAAGCGGCCTCCCGGCCGAACGCGGCGTGGCGCGCGTGGGGTCCGTCCCGCCGCTGGAACCGTTCATGTCGCCTGTGCTCCCTGCCCCGCCCAGTAGATGGCTGTTCGAACCGCGCGTCGCCACTCGGCCCGCCCTCGGCTCAGGCTGTCACGGCGAGAGGGATCCGGCATGAAGGCTCTGTCCTTTCCGAGGGCGGGTAGGAAATCCTCCGGTCGCGACCAGAATCCCGTGGCAACGCCGGCCAGGCCCGCTGCGCCGATGGCCGTGAGCTCGGCCGCGTCAGGGCGGTGCACCGGGGTGCCGAGCAGGTCGGCCTGAAACTGCATCAGCCAGTCGTTGCGCGCCGCGCCCCCGTCCGCGCGGAAGCCATGGAGGGCTAAGTCGACGGGTGCGAGCATCGACTCCAGCACATCCAGCGTCGAGAAGGCCATCGCCTCCAGCGCCGCCCGCACCACATGCTCACGTCTCGTTCCTCGGGTGAGGCCGACGAGCGTTCCTCGCGCCTCCGCTACCCAATAGGGAGTGCCCAGGCCGGTGAAGGCGGGAACGAAGTACACGCCGTCGGTCGAGTCCACCGACCGCGCCATCCCCTCCGTACCAGCCGAGGTCTCCACCACCCCCAGCCCGTCCCGTAGCCACTGCACCGCGGCCCCGGCCACCAGGACTGCCCCTTCGTAGGCAAACGCACGCTCCCCGCGGGGGCCGCAGGCAGCCGTCGTGAGCACTCCCGGGACGGCGGGCTCCCGCACGGAGCCCGTGTGGAGCAGCAGGAAGGAGCCTGTACCGTACGTGTTCTTGGCATCACCCCGGTTCCAACCGCCATGGCCGTACAGGGCGGCCTGCTGGTCGCCGGCGACTCCTGCCAGCGGAATCGCCGCTCCCAACACGTCGGGATCCGCCGTTCCGAAGTCGCCGGACGACGCCCTTATTTCGGGCAGCATCGCCGTGGGCACGCCGAAGGTCTCGCATAGCTCGGGGTCCCACCGACCCGTGTCCAGGGAGTAGAGAAGCGTGCGCGAGGCGTTGGTGTGGTCGGTGGCGTGAACGCGCCCCCCGGTAAGCTTGAAGAGCAGCCACGAGTCGATCGTGCCGAAGAGGAGCTCGCCCTGCTCCGCCCGCTCCCGCCAACCTGCGTTGTGCTCCAGCATCCACTCCAGCTTGGTCGCGGAGAAGTATGGGTCAACCACCAGTCCCGTGCGATGGCGTATGAGCTCCTCCACCGGTCTGCCGCGCAGCTCGGCGCAGCGGGCTGCCGTGCGGCGGTCCTGCCACACGATGGCGCGTCCCGCGGGTCTTCCGGTGGCTCGTTCCCACACGACGCTCGTCTCACGCTGGTTGGTAACGCCTATCGCCGCCAGTTCCGACGCGTCGAGCCCGGCTTCAAGCAGGGCACGGCTCGCGGTGGATCGTACCGAGTCCCATATCTCCTCGGCATCGTGCTCCACCCGGCCCGGGCTGGGGAAGTACTGGGGGAACTCCTCGTAGGCTTTCCCCTGCACGGCTCCATCCCTGCCCAGCACGAGGGCACGTGTCCCGGTCGTACCCTGGTCGATCGCCAGAACGGCCCGGGCCTTCTTCATGACCGTCGTTCGATACGGCCCTCGCTGGCTGTGGCGCTCATCAGCCTGCCGTAGGCATAGTGGATGTCAAATCGGGTGAGAAGAGAAAGGAGAAGCTGCACCGGCAAGCCCATGACGTTGTAGTACTCGCCCTCGATTCGCTCGACCAGCGCCGCGCCGAGGCCCTGGATTCCGTAGGCGCCGGCCTTGTCGAGGGGCTCGCCGGTGGCAACGTATTCGGAGCATTCCCGGTGAGCAAGCTCGCGAACCCACACGGACGTGACTGCTACATCCGCCTCCATCCGCTGATCCATCGCCAGGGCCAGTCCCGTGTAGACCTCGTGTTTACGACCGGATAATCGCTGCAGCATTGCCAGCGCCTCGTCCGGGCCCGAGGGCTTTCCGAGGATCTCATCGCCGATGGCCACCAGGGTGTCCGCCGTGATCATGAGCTCGCCGGGATGACGTTCGACCGCCGCCATCTTTTCCACGGCTAGGCGCCGAGCCGCGGCCGCCGGTGACTCGCCGGTGCGATGCGCCTCGGCCACGTGCGAAGGGCGGATCTCGAACTCCAGCCCCATCATGCTGAGGATCCGGCTTCGTCTGGGAGAGCCGGAGCCCAGCACAACCGTATGACTCACCGCTCGATGATCAGGGTCACGGGGCCCTCGTTCACCAGCTCGACTTCCATGCGCGCACCGAATTCACCGCAGGCCACGGGCACGGTCCCGCTCCGGCAGATGTCTACGAACCTATCATACAGCGTGCGTGCCTCCTGCTGCCCGGCAGCCGACACGAAGGAGGGTCGCTGGCCGCGCGACACGTCACCATAGAGCGTAAACTGCGACACTATGAGCAGGTCCCCGCCGACCTCCCTCACGTCCAGATTCATCCGACCCTCCGAATCCGGGAACACCCTCAGCCCCATCAGTTTCTCGGCTGTCCACCTCAGCTGCCGCTCACCGTCACCTGGAGCGAACGCCACCAGAGCCAGCAGTCCGACTCCAATCTCTCCGACCGCTTCTCCTTCCACACTGACTGCCGCTCGCCCCACCCGCTGCACTACAGTCCTCACCCGCCGCCTCCTGCCGGACCTCCACCGCCGTTCCTTGACCGCTCCACGACCTCCCCCAACGCGGAATCCACCCCCGGTGGATAACTCTACCCTTCTCCGCACGCTACTGTTGGAGCATTGTTGACCTTCACTTTTTCGGCTTTTCCACAACTCGTCCACACGTATTCCACACTCTTTTTTGCAAATTCCGCCCACCGCCCGCCTGCGGGACTCGGCTGCCCCCGAGGACCTTGCGTCACCCAGCGCACGGTCCGCAGACGCAGCGGGACTGAAGGTATCTTACGGGGGACCTTACGGATAACGCGGCTGACCTGGAGAGCGACTTCGGTCGGAGCTGGATGTACTCAGCCCCTGCGCGCTCCGAAGAGCGTCAGGGGCTGAGGGAGGATACATTTTCCGCACCGTAGCGTTCTTCTTGGTCGGTTGCGCTTACCTTCCAAGAATCAACGGGCCTGGTACCGTCCTCGGTCAGCTGCGTGACTTCCAGTCCTCGCGGGGATTTCCTTCCGTCACCCCGAAGCAGCCCGCCGTCGCGTGATCGGTGAAGCGGCTCTCCGGACTCGCCGGTGCCTCCTCCACGGGCACACACCCAGTATACAATTATTTTCTTTTGCGTCAACCCGCCATGCGGCCCAAGTAGCATTTTTTGAAAAAAGCGTCAATGATCGACCCGGCTGACGCGGTGCAGCGTGACCAAATCCTGGCAAGTCACCACAACGACGGTCGGGGCGCGGGCCAGGACGCCCATTACAGGGCCAGGGCTCCGGTATGACGCGCGGCGAGAGAGGCTACGCGGCGACCGTCGACCACGACGCCGGCCTGGCAGATATGGTCGACGACTCTGTTGAGCAGCGCGCCTACCGGAAGCGTTTGGCGCAGGCCCTCCAGGGTCCCCACCACCACCAGAAGATCCCTACTGCGAGACAGCGCGACGTTGAGGAGTCGGGGGAAGTCCGGGTTGAGATCTTCGTTCAAGAACCAGCTGCCTCGCGGTGGGGCGTCGACGGTGTCGAGAATCATCACCTTCTTCTCCCTTCCCTGGAAGCGGTGGATGGTGCTCACCTCCAGCAGGTCGGGTGCCGCGCGACCCAGCCGAGCCCTCACCTCGCTCAACAGCCGTCGTGCCTGGAGCCGGTAGGGGGTTACTACGCCGACATCGGCCAGTCCAGCCCGAGCCAGCACTTCGAGAAGCCGAACGATGGCTTCAACGTGCACCGGGTTCGTCCGCGACCCTTCGGCCTGCTCCACGACCGGGGATAGCGAGGTCGTGTCGACCAGCAGGAGCGAGGAGCGACCGTCGTCACGGCCCACGACCTCGGGCGCGTCCGCGAGACGACCGCCGTAGAAGAGATCGCTGACCAGCGCGCGGATCGCCGGACGCATGCGATACTGCTCGGACAGCATCGCGCACAGAGTGTCATGCGGAGCGGGAATGTCACGCGCCCCGGATCCCGGATCGACCACCCCGGCCTGGCGAAAGATGTCCCGGCTGAGCCAGCGGCGGGCGGCATCGCCGCGAGAAGAGACCACGGCCGGCAATTGCTGGAAGTCGCCTATGACAACCGCCTTCTCGGATGCGACGGAGGCGCCCACCAGTACATAGGGCAGGGGCGCGCTGCTCGCTTCGTCGATGACCAGGCACTTGAAGCGCTGCGCAGCCAGATCGTCCCGCACGGTGAGGCGGGCGAAGGTCGTGAGGACCACGTCGGCTCGGGTGAGAGCTCGGGCGGCGGCTCGCTGGAATTCGACCGCAACGCGACCCGCTCGCGCCGTAGCCGCCGGGTCGTGGGCGTCCCTCAGCGAGGCCACCAGTCGAGCATAGCGAGACCGGAGACCGGGCGCTTCCTCGCGCTGGCCCGTGCGCGGCAACAGCTCTGCCTCGAGCTCGTCGAGCACCCGGGTCAGGCGCGTCGGATACCGTCCTTCGGCCCGCTCGACCGCCGCCTCCAGGGAGAGCTCGGCCGAGCCGGTGTCACTGAACGCCGCGCCAACCCGAATCACTCGCCCGTCGAGGACGGCGGCGTGGCCCAGTCGGTCGACTACCCGTTGCGCCGCTTCGTCGACGGCCACGTTGGTCATGGCCAGAACGAGAACCCGACCCTCGGCCGCCAGGTCGGCGACGGCGTGGCCCAGCAGTCGGGTCTTGCCCGTTCCGGGAGGTCCCCATACGAACTGGACCGCGCTTCCGAGGATCCTGGATAGAGCTTCGCGCTGGGAGGCGTTCAACCCGCCGGCGGTCTGCGGGGAGATATCCCGGCGGCCCGTTCTCGGAAACCGTATGCCGAACAGGGACAGCGCCGTGGCCGGGTGGAAGTCCGTCGGCGCAGCACCGACGGCCTGCAGGCGAGCGGCCAGAGCGCCCAGGAGCCAGGTCGGGTCGAAGGTCAGGACGGCTTGCCCCGGACGCCGACCCAGCCATTCGGTTGCCGAGATCCGCACGACCGGACCGCCGGTATCGAATGAGGCGACGAAGCCCAGCGTCTCACCTGCATCGCACTCTACCCGGACCGCGTCGTCCTGCCGGACGACGTATTTTCCAGCCGGCAGTTCCCATTCGTACAGGATTCCGGTTCCATCCGAGTCGATCTCGCGACCCGCGGTGGCGACCAACGGCTCGCTGATTCCTCGCCGTACAAACTCATCTCTTACCGAACACACCTCCTCATCGATGGCTTCGAGACAGCCGTCGATCACCTCGTACAGATCAGCCAGCGGCTCCTTCAGCTCCATGGCGGGGACAAGCTAAGCCATCGACGGGGGCGCGGCAGCGGTCGTGCCCTGGACCACGGCTAGACACCCAACCGGGCAGGCGCCTTGAGCGGCGGCGAGAGGTCGGCTACTCTGGCCGGGACCGGAAAGATGGCAGGCAGCCGCAAGAGGAATGCTGATGTGAGCGGGCCGCAGGACATCCGCGCGTACCGGCGTCACGCCGAATGGGCGATCGTCGTGGGCACCGCCGTGGAGCTGGGGGTCCTCGAGACCCTGGCCGAGGGTCCCGTTCCGGCCACTACCCTGGCCGACAAGCTCGGTCTCCAGGAGAGGGGGCTCAACGCGTTGCTCGGCGCGCTGGAGGTCGTCGGGGTGGTGCGATGCGAGCCCGAAGGGGTCCTGCTGACGGGCAGTGCCCGAGCGCATTTCGTCGACCGGGACACACCTGATTATCAGGGCGATTCGCTTCGGCACTGGTTGCGCAACATACGGCGCTGGGCCAACGAGCTTCCGGACATCGTACGCAGCGGCAGACCGGACGATGCCGCTGGAGTGGGTCGGGGGCCGGTGGAGCCGGCGGCGCTGCCCGGGTTCATGGCCGCAATGGACAACAAGCCCGCGGGTCTGATCGATCAAGTGGCCGACCAGCTCCTCGCAGCGGTTCCGGATGCGACCTCGCTGCTCGATCTGGGCGGTGGCCCGGGGACGTTCGCCAGGGCCTTCGCCGGCCGCGGGCTTCGGGTGACCCTTTTCGATCGGCCGGAGGTCATCGAGTACGTCGGATCGGCCTGCGATCTGCAGGGAGCCGCCGGAATAGAGCTGCGAAGCGGAGATTTCCTCCGGGAGTTGCCGGAGGGATCCTGGGACATCGTGCTGGCCGCCAACGTGACGCACATCTACTCGGCGGCAACCAACGCCGCTCTCGTCCGCCGGGCGGCCAGCCGCCTGTCCGCGGGTGGAGCCGTGGCGGTGTTCGACTTCATTCGTGGCAAGGATCACTTTGCCGCGCTGTTCGCCATTACCATGCTGCTAAACACGGAAAGCGGTGGAACGTATACCCTCGAGGCCTACCAGGGCTGGATGAGGGAGGCGGGTCTGGCCGGCATCCGATGTGTGACTGTCGCGCCGGATTCCCATCTGGTGATCGGCTTCCGTGCGGAGCCGCGGGACGATGACTGAGGAATTCCTTCGCTCCTCGGCCCGTGTAGCCGAGTGGATAGCCTCCTATCGCCAGAGGATGGAGGACTTCCCCGTGCTGGCCCGCGTCGAGCCCGGCGAGACGGCAGCGCGGCTCCCCGCTTCGCCGCCGGAGGCCGGTGAGGGGATAGACGAGATCCTGGCGGACCTGGACCGGATAATCGTCCCGGGACTCACTCACTGGAATCACCCGGGGTTCCTGGCTTACTTCTCCAGCTCCTCCACCGACCCGGGAGTGCTGGCCGAGTTCATTTCGGCCGCTCTGAACGTGAACGCCATGCTGTGGCGGACATCGCCGGCCGCGACGGAGCTGGAGGAGCGGATGGTCGAGTGGATTCGCCAGTTCGTGCGCCTCCCACAGGCCTTCCAGGGTGTTATCCAGGACACGGCTTCCTCGAGCAGCTTCACGGCCCTGGTGGCGGCGCGCGAGAGGGCAGTCCCGGGGGTGAGGCACCGAGGTCTGGTCGGAGGGGAAGGCCTGGAAGCCTGCACTCTGTACCTCTCGGACGAGGCCCATTCGTCACTGGACAAGGCGGCGATGGCCGCCGGCCTCGGACTCGACAACGTGCGCCGCGTAGGCTGTGATGGCTATTTCCGTCTTGATCCGGCACGGCTGGAGAAGGCCTTGGAGGAAGATCTTGAACGAGGGTGCAGGCCCGTGATGGTTTGCGCGACCATCGGTACGACCTCCAGCACCAGCGTGGATCCGGTGGCACAGGTAGCGGAAATATGCCGGCGCTACGGCGTGTGGCTCCACGTCGACGCGGCGTACGCGGGGCCGGCGGCATCGCTGACGGAGAAGGAGGCCGAGTTCGCCGGTTGGGAGCGGGCGGACTCCATCGTGCTCAATCCGCACAAATGGCTCGTCACGCCCATCGACTGCAGCGTGCTCCTGTACCGGGATCCCGAGGCTTTCAGTGCCTCGCTGGCCCTCACGCCGGAGTATCTGCAGAGCCATGACGACGCCGGGAACCTCATGGACATCGGTCTGGCCATGGGGCGGCGTTTCCGGGCCCTGAAACTGTGGTTCGTATTCCGGAGTTACGGCGCCCAGGGTCTCCGCCGCATGCTTCGCCGTCATATGGAGCTGGCGGACGTGTTCGCCGGATGGCTGCAGGAAGATGAACGATTCGAGCTGGCCGCGCCCGTGCCGTTCAGCACCGTGTGCTTCCGTGGAAACCACCCGACGCGCGGGACGGCAGACGGACTGAACCGCAGGCTCCTGGACGCGGTTAACAGTCGCGGACCGGTGTTTCTCTCGGCCACGGAACTGGCGGGACGTTACACCCTGCGACTGGCGGTCGGCAGCGCCCACGTGACCGAGCAGGCCGTGCGCCGCGCCTACGACCTGTTGAGCGAGGAGTATGACAAGATACGAGTACAGGATTGGGACGCCGGCCAGGGGTGATGCATGATGTGTGATGTTGTCGGCCTAAAGCTAGGTGCAGCCGGCCTGGGTCCGTTGGTCTGCGCGGCGTCCGTCGCGGCCCTTCTCATGCGTCCCGCCGGAGCCGGGGCACAGGAGGCGGTTGTCCTTCCAGCGGACCAGTCGGTGATCCTGGAACGGGCCGACCGGGCGCGGGCCCGGGGTGACTCGACAGCCCCGATCCGAATCGTGGAGATATCCGACTTCGAGTGTCGCTTCTGCGACCAGTTCTATCGGGAGACTTATCGGGCCGTGGATAGCGTCTACGTCCGCTCTGGAATCGCCAGATACCTGTGGATCTCGTTTCCCAATTCGGCGCACGCGCGTGCATGGCCGGCGATCGAGGCGGCGTTCTGCGCCGGTGCTGCAGGACGCTTCTGGCCCATGCACGACCTGCTGTTCGAGCGACGCGAGGAGTGGACGGAGGGGGCGGACCCGAACAGGCTGTTCCGGGGCTACGCGACACAGATCGGGATAGAGGAGGACTCCTTCGCGGAGTGCATGCGCAACGACGAGACCGCTCCCCTACAGGTGGCGGACTATGAGTCCGCCCTCCGGGCCGGTATCACCAGCACCCCTTTCTTCATCGTGGGAGACAGCGTCGCTGTACAAGGAGCGATCTCGCTGGAGGGATTCCGCGCTGCGGTGGACAGTGTATTGGCCGCACGGGGCATCCCGATTCCCTAGCTCCTCCGCCCGGGCGAGCGACGTGTATTCCTTCCTGACGACCGCCCTTCGGCTAGCCCACGCGCTCGAACACCCGGCGCATCGCGTTGAGGGCACCCGCCGCCGTCCGCGACCCGGACGCGAAGAGGTGCGCCAGCTCGCGCTCTCCAGTCCCGGACAGCGAGATGTCGAAGGTGAAGTGAACGGAGACGCCCGCCGGCCGGATATCCGCCATGCGGTCGGCCCATCCTTCCTGGCTGGCGTCGAGCGCTCCCTCAATGTGCACCTCCACCGCGTCTGCCGCGCGACCGAGTTCCTGCGCCGTGGCCGCCAGACGGCCAGCCAGGCGCTCGTTGGCCTCCGGATCCGAGCGTCTCTCCTGAAGCCACAGCGCGGGCGGCGCGACGTCCACGGTCAGATAGCCAAGCACCGCGTCCGGATTGAAGCTCGGACGAGGGTAACGGTCTTTTTCGGTCTCCGGGATCTCCCCGAAGGCCTCCGCGTCCTCCGGCGCATCGTCCCAAACGATGTATGAGGCCAGCCCCTCCGGTCCGATGGCGGTTCCGGCCAGCGCTACCTCGTCCAGTGTCAGCTCCACCAGTGCCGATGGCGCATGCAGGGTGTCGATGGCTCCGGACTCCATGATGTCCAGTTCCGATTGATCGAACGCCAGGCACCGGAAGAACCACGACACGGGCTCTTGCCGGCCATCAAAGATGTCGCGCACCCCGAGGCCCTCCTGGCGCAGGGCCGCGAGGAGGGTGGCTCCGATCTGATGTCGGGTGAGATGTGGCACGTCGGCCGTCCTACTTGCTGATCATGATGTGGGCCCAGGGCGTTCCCGCCAGCATCAGCCAGGGGAGTCCGCCCTCGGGCCTTGTTGGCAGCCCGAGCTCTGCTCCCGTCGCTTCGGGAACGTATACGACGGTCAGCTCCTGGGCATCGTGTACTTTCCCGGAAGACGGATCGTAGTCGCTCTCGGCAGCAGTCAGGGAGTACAGGGCCGCGTGCCTGGGCATGTCCCATTCGCCAGACTCCAGGGCCGCGAATCGAGCGTCCATGACCTCTCCGCGGTTCCTGCCTTCGGCCCGAAGACGACGGCCTAGCGCCATGTAAGGGTCGAGGCTCTCATGGTAACAGGCCACGTGAAAGCCATCGGCCGCCGGATCATCCGCCAGGCAGATGAGCGGCCCATCTCCCTCGCGCAGCACGCTCAGGACATCCCCCGCCCGGGTCTGTCCGCCGTAACCCAGCACGGTAGCGTCTGCCCGGAGGGATGCCGGCGCCGCCAGAACGGCGGCCTCGATCTGCTCGGCGGGCGTTCTTTCCTGTGCGCTCAGCGGCCCAGCGGCGAGGTGCGCCAGCAGGAAGCCGAACACGGCGATGTAGCGTAAGACCATGCATCCCTCCGTCGTAAGATCGTCCATTTGTGCAACGCTTCCGCTGGCCGCGGGCAACCTCGGCGACGTTACTTGTCGATGTGGCCCGTTCCGGGATAGGTTGGCCCGACGACGCGCGGCAGTGAGCCCGCGTTACTCATCCGGCGGACCGTTTCGGCCCATCCCGCGGCCCGGAAGCACGGGTTTCTCGCCGCGGACTTCCGCCACTCTGGCGGGCGCCGTTCGGCTCCCGCGGACGTGAAGGCAGCGGCACGGTTCTCGCGTTCCAGCGGAGGACATCTAAGCAGCGCCGGCTGTATCATGCAACATGCGAACCGACCGTGTTCGAGAGGCGGCTGAGGAACTGCGTCGGCGGCAGCGGCGGGAGAGGCCCTGTTCGGTTGAACCCTTCACGCGAGTGAACCACCCATGCGAATAGTAGTGCCCAGGGAGCACGCGCCCCTCGAGAAGCGCGTGGCCATGACTCCTGCGGCGATCGAGCGCTTTTCCATCGAAGGCAACTCCTTCGCGGTGGAGAGCGGCGCCGGCGTGTCCGCGTCGTTCTCGGACGAAGAATACCGGGAGGCGGGAGCGGAGGTCATCGAAGACGCGCAGGCATTGTTCGAAGGGGCCGACGTAGTGCTGAAGGTGAATGGCCCGACGCAGCGCGAAGACGGGGTCGACGAGGCCGACTTGATTCCATCCGGGGCCCTGGTCGTAGGCATGTTGCGACCGCACGAGAGCGCGGACCTTCTGGCCAGGCTCGCCGAGAGGGGCGTAACGGCTCTGGCCATGGAGCTGATGCCCCGCACTACGCAGGCCCAGCGAATGGACGCCCTGTCGGCATTCAGCACCATCGCCGGCTATTTGGCGGTGCTGCGAGGAGCAGACTCGCTCGGAAAGTTCTTCCCCATGCCCACGACAGCCGGCCATAGCGACTGCCCGGCGGTTGGGGTCCGTGGTAGAGGCGTTCGACATCCGGCCGGCCGTCAAGGAGCAAGTCGAGAGCCTCGGCGCCACCTTCGTGGAATGGGAGGAGGCGCAAGAGGAGTTGGAGACGGAGGGTGGCTACGCGAAGGAGGTATCCGAGGAGGAGCAGGAGCGCGAACGGCGGCTCATCTCGGATCACGTGGCGAAGTCGGATGTGGTGGTCACCACGGCTCTCGTTCCCGGCCGTGCGGCTCCCGTTCTCATCACCGAGGACATGGTCAAGCGGATGCGGCCCGGGTCGGTCATCGTTGATCTGGCATCGGAGGCCGGCGGAAACTGCGAGCTCACGGTGAAGGGCGAGACGGTGGAGCGGCACGGAGTGATCATTCAGGGACCCCTGGATCTGGCGACGTCGTTGCCGGTGCACGGCAGCCTGATGTACGGCAGGATACTCACCGCCCTTCTGAAGCACCTGACGAAGGACGGCGAGCTCGTCGTGGACCTGAAGGATGAGATCACCAGCGCGTGCGCCGTCACGCACGGTGGGAATGTGAGGTACGAGCGATGACCGGAACGATTCTCGTGAGCGTGTACGTGTTCGTGCTGGCGATGTTCGTCGGCTTCGAGGTCATAACCAAGGTGCCGCCTACATTACATACCCCGCTGATGTCGGGTTCGAATGCGATCTCCGGTATATCCATCGTCGGCGCGCTGGTCATCGCCGGCGCGGGCCACGGCACCCTCTTCGTAGCCATAGGGGTGCTGGCGGTCGCCATGGCAACCATCAACGTCGTGGGCGGATTCCTGGTCACCGACCGGATGTTGCAGATGTTCCGGCGTGAAGCCGATTCCACCGAGTAGAGCAGATAGATGGCTACCAGAACCCTAATCATCCAACTCCTGTATCTCCTGTCGGCCGTAGTCTTCATCCTCGGGCTGAAGCGGCTGAGCTCGCCGGCCACCGCGCGCGGCGGAAATGCCCTGGCGTCCCTCGGGATGTTGCTGGCCGTTTGCGGCGCGTTGCTCGAACCGGAGATCCTGACCTTCCAGTGGCTCATAGTAGGCGCCGTCGTCGGGGGACTAGCGGGCAGCCTGATGGCCCGCATGGTGAAGATGACGGCGATGCCGCAGATGGTAGGCGTGTTCAACGGCTTCGGTGGCGCGGCATCCGGGCTCGTCGCCGCTGCCGAGTACTTCACCTATCTGCGGAATGTAGCCGAAACGTCGGTTCCGGCTCTGGATGGATCGATATCCATCATGGCAGGCACTCTCATCGGGGCCGTGACCTTCTCGGGAAGCATGATCGCCTTCGGGAAGCTGCAGGGCCTGGTAACGGAAAAGGCCGTCACCTACGCGCTCCAGAAGACCCTCAACGCACTGCTCTTCACGGGCATCCTGGCGATCATCGTCTACCTCGTCGTCCGGACGCCGGATCTGCTGTCTTCTACTGGAGGAGTGGCGCAGATTCAGGTCCTGTATCTGGCCCTGGCGGCAGCCGCTCTCCTCCTGGGGATCCTCCTGGTGATCCCGATAGGCGGTGCGGACATGCCGGTGGTGATCTCGCTGCTGAATTCGTACTCGGGTCTGGCGGCGGCGGCGGCCGGCTTCGTGCTCAGCAACAACGTTCTCATCATCAGCGGCGCGCTCGTGGGAGCGTCCGGCCTGATCCTGACGAACATCATGTGCAAGGCCATGAACCGATCCCTGGCCAACGTGGTGTTCGGCGCGTTCGGACAGACGACTGGCGGACCGGTCGCCGGCGCCAAGCGAACCATGGCCGACGTGAACGACGTGCAGGCGGACGATGTGGCGATGCTGCTGGCATACGCCAAGCAGGTTGTCGTCGTCCCCGGATACGGGCTTGCGGTAGCTCAGGCACAGCACAAGCTGCGCGAGCTGGCGGACCAGCTGGGGAAGCGCGGGGTCACGGTGAAGTACGCGATCCACCCGGTTGCCGGGCGAATGCCCGGGCACATGAACGTCCTCCTGGCGGAGGCCAACGTGCCCTACCCGCAGCTGTACGAGATCGACGACGTCAACCCTGACATGCCCAACGTCGATGCCTGTCTCGTCGTAGGGGCGAACGACGTGGTGAATCCGGCGGCCAGGGACGACCCGAACAGCGACATCGCGGGGATGCCGATAGTCGAGGTGGACCGGGCCAAGCACTGCGTCGTCATGAAACGCAGCCTCAACCCGGGATTCGCCGGCATCGACAACGAGCTGTTCTACCTCCGCAACACGATGATGCTGTTCGGCGACGCTGCGGACTCCATCACCAAGCTCATCGAGGAGGTCAAGCAGCTCTAGCCCGTATGTGTGAACCTGAGAGTCTCCAGTCGTTGCGCGAGCTCCAGGCGCATGATCAGGAGAGCTCCCCGGGCGTCCCCCTTTCGCCGGAAGCGCAGGTAGCGCTGCACGCGGGTCCTGTCTTCCCGCCATCGCTCACGTACAACCAGAGTGACGAAGCCGAGCACGGGAAGCGCCACCAGCACGAGCGGTGCTAGCCACGGACCGAGAAGAATGGCCGCGGCGGTGGCTAGAAGGGCGATCCAGGTCGCGTAGACCGCGGCCCCGGCCAGGAGCTTGTACGTGGACCGGACGTTTCGTTCCAGGTGGTCGGCCGACCCGATCCGGTCGGTTACCTGATAGGGAACGAAGAAGGCCAGGTGGCCGAGCAGCGCCAGGGGAGCGCCGACCAGTAATAAAGCCAGCTGGCGGGCAGACCAGGCCAGTGCGGTTCGGGGCCTGGCCTGGCGATCCAGGTCCGAGGGGCCGGTGTTCAGGGCACTCAGGAACTCCTCGAACTGCCGCAGGCTCGACAGCAGGTCCTTCAGGCGGCGCGGGTCCGTCCGGCGCAGACCGACAAGCACGTCCGCGAAGGCAGCCTCGCGCCGGTGGCGCTCGCTTCGCCCTCCGCTGGCCGGGAACTCCGACGAGTAAACGGCCTCCGCCAGACTCGCGACGGCGGCATCCTCCCAACGCTCCAGGTTGAGCGTCACCTGCCTGAGCGCATTTTCGATGCGGGCGGTCAGCTCCCGCACGGCATACGCGTCCTCAATACCCTTCTCCGTCAGATCGGTCCACCCGAGAGGAGCCCCTATCAAGGCCAGGGCGCGGGATCGAAACCGTTCCTTCTGCTGCAGCACGAGTCCGACCGGGACTATGGGAAAGCCGCCGCCACACGCTTGCACCGCGCCCAGCGCGATGCGGGCCGCGCCGGTGCGAAGAGGTGCCAGCGATGGGTCGCTGTGGCTGATCCCTTCGGGAAAGATCCCGACCGCGTCGCCCGCCACCAGAGCCTCCTGCGCCGCAGCCAACATCCCGACGTTCCGATCCATCAGACCCGGATCGTCCTGCCGCCGATACACCGGGATCGCACCGCACGCGCGCAGGAGCCGGCCAAGCACGGGCTGCCCGAACAGCGGCGCCTTGGCCAGGAAACGCACGGGCCGACCCGCACAGGACGCAACGAAGGCCGGATCGAAACCGGAGTTCGGATGGTTCGCCACGAACAGCACCGGTCCCGTGGCAGCGGGGCGCTCTCCGTCGATGGAGGCATGGTAGAAGATCCCCACGGACCAGCGCGAGAGGCGGTAGATCACGGGGAGGAGCCACGCGCGGCTGATCACGCGATCGTGTCGGTCTCGCCGGCTTCGTCCGCCTGCATCACGCGGGGCCGGACGAACCGGTCGAAATAGCGGCGCGTGGCCGCGATCATGTCGTCGTCGAAGTAACCTCGCGGGAATCGATCGGCGGACGCGAGTGCCAGACGGAAGGCTGTTTCGGCAAGCTCCCCCAGTACCGGATCGCGCAGTCCGGCCAGTGCGGCCCGACTAGACAGATCTGCGATCGTCCCCCCGTGCGGCTCCAGCACCTCGAGTATGGCATTCAGAGCGGTCTGATCATACAACAGGGCCGGAAGCAGCGTGAGCGGGACTGCCCACCATTCCTCCCCCGGCACATCTATGGTGCGGAGCTCCAGCCATCCACGCGGTCGGACGCCCGGGAACAGGGTAGTGAGGTGGATCCGCCACTCCTCGGCGGTCGGCGGAGAACCCGCGGCCCCCGCCCACCACTCGTTGAATCTGATGTCTGCGGTTTCGGACCTCACACCGGCGTCCGCATCCACCCGCAGCATGACCCGTGCGGTCAGGGCAAAGACCAGGTACTGACCCCACGGATCGGCCGCGGCGGCGGGACCGGACGCCAGGACGAGACCTGTCCTGCTCGCGTCGAGCCGCTGCCAGATGGCCGACCGGCCGCTGACGGCCATGGTGCCATCCGGCAGCGAAGCCGGTGAGTTGGCGAACGCAGCGGCACACACCGGGGCGAGGAGGTTGGCGGCCCTCCATCGCGAACGGGCCTCGGCGGGGCTACCGAAGTCGAGGTTCACCTGCATGCTCGCGGAGAGCCTCATCATCTGCTGCCCGAACGGTCCCAGTCGCGCGAAATAGCGGTCCATGGCCCGGTAGCGGGGGGTGGCCAGCTGAAGTCCGACTTCCTCTGCCGTGTGCCATGGATTCAGCCCTCGCGCGATGAGGTGGATCCCGGCGTCCCGGGCGGCCTTCCGAAGCGGAGCCAAGGTCTGGCGCACGTCATCCGCCGCCCGACGGGCAGTCCTGCGAGGCAGGGTGCTGTACTCAAGCTGACCGCCCGGCTCGAAGACGAGCCGACCTTCCCGACTCGTTCGGAAGCTGGCAGATCCGTATTGGTCCCAGTCGGCGGCCACGCGCTCCGTTCGCCGACCGTACTCGTGCAGGAAGCCCACCAGGGAGGCCGATCCGTGCCCCGTGTCCTCGAGAGGCACCGGGCTGACTCCACCCGCTGCGACCGGGATCAGCTCGATCTCCACGCCCACCGTTCCGGGGCGGACTGGAGGATGGGCCGGGGAGAAGAGCGACACAACGTCGTCCCGCAACTCGCCCGAGCCGAGCAGGCTCATGATCCTCCGTTCGGGCCCGAAGCCGACCGGCCGTCGCTCATGCCGCTCTGAAGGCCAGTCCCACCGCGAAGAGCCCCTGCTCGTCGGTCTCCCAGCGCCGCAGCCGCAACCCTCCTCCCGCGAGCAGCGTGGCCGCCGACTCCCGCGTGTACTTGTGGCTGAGCTCGGTGCGTACTGTCTCACCCTTCTCGAAGCGCACGTCCAGGTTCAGGTCGCCGATTCGCACCGTCTGATGGCGCGCAGATTCCAGGTGCATTTCGATCCGCGCCTTCTGCCGATCGTAGAAGGCCCGGTGGCGGAAAGCCCGCAGGTCGAACTCTGCACCCAGCTCCCGGTTGAGTACGCGCAGGATGTTCAGGTTGAAGTCGGCGGTGACGCCCGCCGCGTCGTTGTACGCCAGCTCCAGCGTCTCCCGGTCCTTCACGAAATCGAACCCGATCAGAAACCCGTCGGCCGGCGTCATCTCGGCCGCCACGGACGAGAGGAACGAAACGGCCTCCGGCTCCTCCAGATTGCCGATGGTGGAACCCAGGAACGCCAGCAGGCGCCTGGTGCCGGGAAACGGCAGGTCCCGGGGGTGCTCGAAGTCACCGATTACGCCTTCCACCCTGAGCTCCGGGTAATCACGGAGCAGAGAGTCGGCAGCCCGCCGCGAGGCATCCTCGCTCACGTCTACCGGGCCGTATCCCCGGAGGACTCCAGCGGCACGCATGGCGTCGAGCAGAACACGTGTCTTGGAGGCACTCCCCGAGCCGAACTCCACCAGCACCTGCGGTTTCGCCTCCGCCACTATCGACGGGGCGCAGCGCTCCAGTATCCCTCTCTCGGCTCGCGTCTGGTAGTACTCGGGAAGCCTCGTGATCTTCTCGAACAGACGTGAACCGCGCGCGTCGTAGAAGTACTTGGGCGGCAGTACCTTCGGCTTGGCCGTCAGGCCCCGGCGCACGTCGCGGGCGAGCTGGAACGGGCTTTCCCGGTGATCAAGCTGGTGGTGGAGAACGACCCGGCTTCCTCCGTCCATCAGCCTTCGACTCGTCGCCGGCTCATACGTCCTTGGCCAACCGGATGCCGGAGAAGATCTGCCTCCGGATCGGGTAATCCCAGTTCCGGAACGTGCTGCCCGCGACGCACAGGGCCGTCGTCCACGAGCACCCCCTGAGCACTCGATACTCGTCACCGAAGAACACCTCGGAGTACTCCGCGTAGGGGAAGGCCCGGAATCCCGGATACCCGTCAAATGGAGTGGACGTCCACTCCCAGACATCGCCCAGCATCTGGTGGCACCCGACGGCGCTCTGTCCTTCCGCGTAGGACCCCACCGGAGCCACACCGAAACCGAGCTGGTCGAGGTTGGCCCGCTCGACATCCGCCGGCTCGCGTCCCCACGGGAAGGGGCGGGACTCGCCGGTGTCCGGGTCCCATGCGGCAGCCTTCTCCCACTCGGCCTCCGTCGGCAGCCGCGCACCCCTGAACGCGGCATACGCCCGGGCCTCGTGCAGGCAGACGTGGACGACCGGATCGAGCGGGCGGATCTGCTCCTCGCCCAGCGAAGTACGCCGCACCCAGCCATCGAGGCCGTGGTCGCGGGTGATCTCGGCCGCGTCCAGCGCCGTCGGCCGATCGTCGCCATCGAGCGGAACCCAGTACTCCGGGGCGTGCAAGCCTGCTTCCGTCCGCCACGTCCACCCCTCGTCAGACCACAGGCGAGGCTCGGAATAGCCGCCGGCCGCCATGAATTCGGCGTATTCCCCGTTCGTCACCGGATAGCGGCCGATCTCGAAGGAGTCGACTCTGACCCGGTGACGGGGCTGCTCGTTATCGTAGCTGAACGCGCCGGGCTCCGCCCCCATGTCGAACTCGCCGCCCGACACGCGGACCATCTCCCCCGGGATGGACGCTCCGGCCGCCCGGCGGTCGCGGAGAGCGGCAGGTCGATACTGCTCCGACCTCATCAGCGTGATCGTCTGCAGCATCGTCTCCTGGTGCTGGGCTTCGTGCTGGCGGACCATCTCGTACACGAACCCGTCGTGCAGCAGTGGATGGCCGTCGTCCGGGACGCCCCGCCCTAGTCGTTGCAGGACGACGCTGCGGACCTCTTCCATGCGCCGCTCGACCGCGGCTCGATCCGGGAGCCGCAACTCCCCCCGCCGGGATCTGGGTGTACGCATCGCGTCGTACTCCCGGCGCAGGCCCGCGTCGGCGGCGTCCTCCAGCTTCCGGACCAGCCACAACTCCTCGAACTCGGCGATGTGACCCAGGTCCCACAAGATCGGGCTCATGAGGGGCGAGTGCTGCAGCTTCAGGGCCTCCCCGGACAGGGGCGCTACGAGCTGCAGAGTCCGCTCGCGCGCTGCCAGCAGGCGGCGGCGCACGTCGTCAAGGGCTGAGAGATTCGTGGCCATCGCTCCGGCCGGTCTGCAGGGTCATGGTTCCGATGGCCGGTCCTCACGTCCCGCCCCCGCGGAACGCTACCGGCGTGCCATACACGGGCAGTAAGGTACCGGCCGGATAGCGCCGGTTCCAGCAGCGTGCGTCCCGGACCCTCAAACTCCCAGGAACGGGCACCAGACTGGAATAGTTAACAGGACAAGAGAACATTACATTGAGGTCGCGGCACGGCGGCAGCGCATCGATCGCCGTCCGTTCGAAGCCGCCGGCTGGGGCCCTTCCCCGGTCGACCGGCGGCTGTTACGGCTCGCCTCTATGCTACGAGAGAGAAGGACGAGCAATGACTACCGACCAGACGGCCAACGATACGAAGAGAGGCCACGTCAGCGAGGAAGAGGCCAGGAGTGTCGCCGAGGAGGCCAGAGAGAAGAAATGGGCCGACGCCACCTTCGTGCGCGACATGTTCCTCGGCGACTTCAAGCTGGGGCTCATACACCCGTACCCCGACGCCGAAGACTTCATCAGCGATCGCTGCCGTGCCTTCCTGGTGGAGCTGAGAGACTTCCTGAGCAACGAGGTCGACTCGGAGAAGATCGATCGCGACAGGAAGATACCCGAAGCCGTTCTGGACCGGCTCCGGGCCATGGGGGCGTTCGGCCTCAAGATACCCCGGGAGTATGGCGGCCACGGATTCGGCCAGCTCGAGTACAACCAGGTAATGGCCACCCTGGGCAGCGTCGACGGAAGCCTGGTGGCGTTGCTTTCGGCTCACCAGTCCATCGGCGTCCCAACACCCCTGAAGCTGTTCGGAACGGAGGAGCAGAAGCGAAAGTACCTGCCGAGGCTGGCCGCCGGGGCTGTCTCGGCCTTTGCCCTCACCGAGTCAGACGTCGGCTCCGACCCGGCGCGTCTGGGAACCACCGTCGTACTCAGCGAGGATGAGAGCCACTACGTCCTCAATGGCCACAAGCTGTGGGCCACCAACGGCTCCATCGCCGAGCTTCTGGTAGTCATGGCCCTTGATCCCGAGACGCGGAAGATATCCGCGTTCATCGTGGAGACCGATTGGGAGGGAGTCGAGCTCACCGAGCGGAATCACTTCATGGGGATCAACGGGATCGAGAACGGAAACTTCCGCTTTCGTGACGTCAAGGTCCCCCGGGAGAACCTGCTGTGGGGCGAGGGAAAGGGCCTCAAGCTGGCCCTCATCACCCTCAACACCGGGCGTCTCTCCATTCCGGCCGTGTCCGTGGGCAGCGCCAAGTGCGCGATCCGGATATGCCGAGAGTGGGGCAACGAGCGGGTCCAGTGGGGCCAGCCGGTGGGAAGGCACGAGGCCGTGGCGCAGAAGATCGCGTTGATCTCGGCCTACACGTTCGCCATGGAGGCGGTAGCCGAGCTCTCGGCGATCATGGTAGACAAGGGCGGCTTCGACATCCGCCTGGAGGCAGCCATAGCCAAGCTGTTCAACACGGAGTACGGCTGGCGGCTGATGGACGAGATGGTCCAGACCCGCGGCGGCCGGGGGTACGAGCGGGCGGATTCGCTCCGGGCCAGGGGGGAGAAACCGGTGCCGGCCGAGCGCATGCTGCGAGATTTTCGCATCAACAGAATCTTCGAAGGGTCCAGCGAGATAATGCGCCTGTTCATCGCCCGGGAGGCGGTGGACAGACATCTCCAAGTGGCGGGGCCGCTGGTCGAGGGGAAGCTGAGCCTCGCTGAGCAGCTCAAGCAGCTGCCTGGAGTGATCGGCTTCTACGCCCTGTGGTACCCCGGGCGGTGGCTCGGGTGGGGCCGGTGGCCGCGCCGCGGGGAGTTCGGGCGCCTGGCCACGCACATCAACTTCGTGGAGCGAACCGTACGCAAGCTCGCGCGGACGCTGTTCCACAAGATGTTGCGCCACGGAGCGGGCCTGCAGCGAAAGCAGATGCTGCTCTTCCGGGGCGTGGACATCGGCTCGGAGCTGTTCGCCATGGCCGCCTCCGTGTGCCGGGCGCAGATGTACGTTCGCACCGGGAGAGAGCACGCCGAAGAGGCCGTCGAGATGGCGGACCTGTTCTGCCGCCTGGCACGCCGCAGGGTGAGTGAGCTGTTTCGCCAGATGCGCAGCAACGAAGACGTCTTGATGTACAGAACCGCGCGGAAAGTGCTCGACGGAGAGCATCTGTGGCTCGAACAGGGCGTGGTGGGGTTGCAGGATGTGGGTCTGGAAGGGTATTGGTCGGAAGTGGATACGGAGCCGGAGCCGGTCTCCGTCCCGCCGGAAACGCCGGTGGGTGCATGAGGGCTGGCGTCACCGGTCGTCGCGGCACCGCGGCGACCGGGCTTCCGGCCTTACTCCAGGAAAAGGAGAGATCTATGAGCAGACGGCTCACTGAGATGTTGCTACCGTTGGCTGTCGTGGCGTGCGTCGGCCTGGCTGCCGGCTGCGGCGATGATGACGGCAACGGCGGCACCGACCCCCCGCCACCCGTGGACCTGTCGGGCACGTACGTGCTGGGCTCGCTCACCCAGGGTGGCCAGCCCTGCCCCGTGCCGATCCCCTGCCATGGAACGATGACCCTCACCCAGACGAGGTACGACGTCGACCTCACGGTTCCCGATCCGGTGACGCAGCTGCCCGTTCAGACGCTCGACAGCGGGGAATACTCGATCGACGGGAACAACTGGACTCAGCAGTCCGACGGCCAATTGCCGGCGTCCATCGGCACTTTCACCTTTCAGGGGAACACGCTCACGGTAATGGTCACCTCACCTTTGGAGGTCACCACCGTCTGGAACAAGACCGGCTGACGCACGGCCTCGTATGCACTCGCTGACGACCCGTTCCGCACGCTTCGAGCTCGCGAAGCGCGCCAGCTCGGTCCTGGCCGCGGGTCAGTTGCTGTGGGCCGCGGCCCTCAGTGCCCAGACGGGGGCCGGCGCCATCCAGGGAACAGTGCTGGCCGCCGCGGACAGCCTCCCCGTACCGCAAGCCGCCGTGCTGCTGGCGGGAACGGAACTCGGCACGACCACGGACGAGACAGGCTCCTTCCGCCTGGTGGGCGTGGGTGACGGCAGGTACACGGTCCGGGTGATCGCGGCAGGCTATCGGACAGGAGTCCGAGCCGATGTCCAGGTGGCGGTAGGAGAGGTCCGACGGTTGAACGTACTTCTCGAGCGTTCAGTCGTTGACGTTCCCGGCATCCTCGTCACGGCGAGCCGAGGACGTGCCAGCCCCGGGGAGCCACCGGCCAGCGTCGCCGTTCTCGGCAGCGACGAGATCTTCCGCCGGAACGTGAGTACGCTGGAAGACGCTCTGCCGTTCGCGCAGGGAGTGATCTACAACGCGGGTCAGCTGGACATCCGGGGAGCTTCGGGGCTGTCGAGAGGGGTGGGCAGTCGAGTTCTCGTTCTGCTCGACGGGCACCGGCTACTGACCGGCGCGGGCTCGGAGGCCGACTTCGAAACGTTTCCGCTCCTGGATGTGGATAGGGTGGAAGTCGTGAAGGGGCCGCATTCCTCCCTGTACGGAACCAGCGCCCTGGGCGGGGTGGTGAACGTCATCACCGGGCGCCCGCCGGTCGCACCTGAAACGGTGGTCCAGGCCTACTACGGAGCGTACGACACACCGTCCGAGTTCCGCTTCACCGACGACCAGCTCAGCACGCAAGGCCTGGGCGTACAGCACTCCCGACGGATAGGCCGCGTGGGGACGACACTGTACTTCGGCGCCGAGGATTCCGACGGCTTCCGTCAGAACGGGAAGCGTTCGCGAAGGCAGGTCCGGGCCAAGACAGTCTTTCCGGCGGACTCCGATCGGCCGCTCGAGGCGTTCGTCAACTGGACCCGGAGGGACAACGACGAGTTCTTCACCTGGCTCTCCCGCGACCGCCCCCTGGAGGTCGAGCCGGAAGAAGAAGGAGACTGGCTGCGGGAGGAGAACGTGGCGGTCGGTCTCACGGCGCGTCCTGTTTCCAAACAGGCGTTGCTCCTGGAGGTTCGGCCGCAGTTCGTGTACAGCTCGGTCCAGAATCACTTCCACGATAACGAGGATCACCACAAGACATCGCGCTTCGCGGCGGACGCTCAGCTTTCCCTCAATCCTTCGGAGACGCACACCGTGACCACGGGGGCGGAAGCGGCCAGAACGGGCGTGTCGTCGAACTTCCTGGGCGAGCCGTCCATAGTAGATCTGGCCACCTACGCGCAGGACGAGGTCGCCATCACTCGCCAGCTCAAGGGAACCGCCGGACTCCGGCTGGATTACCACAAGGCGGAGTCCTCGGAATCGGATCTGGTGCTGAACCCGAAGCTGGGTCTCGTCTACCGGCCTGCGGAGGGCGTCAGCCTGAGAGCGTCCCTGAGCCGGGGGTATCGGGCCCCGAGCCCGTCCGAGCAGTACACCTCGACCGTTCAGTTCGGCTTCCGGGTCGTTCCTAACCTGGAGCTGCGCGGGGAGACGGCCCTGGCCGGGGAGCTGGGAGTCAGCGCGCAGGTCGGCGGGTGGCTCACGGCCGACGCCGCCGTGTTCTACAGCGAATACGACGATCTCATAGAACCGGCGCCCGTGCCGGGTCAGCTGTTCACCTTCCAGTTCCGGAACGTCGCGGAGGCGAGAGTAAGGGGCCTGGACGCTGGGGTGGGGGTGGGGCTGCTCGACAACCTGCTCGCCCTGAAAGCCAATTACGTGTTTCTCGACACCGAAGACAGGCGCACCGGCAGACCGCTTCCATACCGATCAACCCATAACCTGACGGTGACGCTCGACGCGATTCGCCAGGCTCTCGGCATCGACGTGCGGTACCGGAGCCGGGTGAAGGAAGTCCTGGCGTTTCCTCTCGATCCGCGCGAGCCGATCACCGTGGTCGACCTGAGGCTCGCCTACCGCGTCCTTGGAGTAGTTGTCATGGCCAAGGTGTCGAACCTGTTCCAGACTCGTTATGTGGACGTCCAGGAGCGAAACCCCGGACCGTCCAGGCACTTCCGCCTGTCGATAATGCCCCGCTTCTAGTCTCCCGCGGTCGGCCTGGCCTATTCGCGGACTCTCAGGACTATTTTCCCGGTGTTCCGGTTATCTTCCATGTAGGCGTGCGCCTCGGCTGCTTCCTCGAGGGAGAAAACCCGATCCACCACCGGCTCGAGCGTCCCCACCTCGAACAGCGGAAGCAACGAGTCTCGCATCTGCCTGGCCAGCTTCTCCTTCTCCCGCTGTTCGCGCGACCGCATCACCGTTCCGATAACGTGCAGGCGGCGGCGCAGGAGCACGCCCAGGTTCAGCTGCGCCATACTCCCTCCGACGAGACCTACCAGCAGGATCCGGCCGCCGGCCTTGAGACTGGCGATGTTCTCGGTCCAGTACGTGGCGCCGACGAGATCCAGAATGAGGTCAACCCCTTTCCCTCCTGTCTCCTGTCGGATCACGTCGCGGAACGACCTCTGATGGTAGTCGATGGGCACGTCCGGACGGAGGCCTCTCTCCGCGAGGGTCTGAAGCTTCGGCTCCGAAGCGGTACCGAACACGCGGCTGGCACCGAACGCCCGGGCAACTTGAATCGCCGCGGTGCCTACCCCGCTGCCGGCCGCGTGAATGAGCACGCTGTGCCCTTCACGCAGCCCGCCCTGGAGAACCAGGGCGTCGTACGCCGTGCAGAAAGCCTCTGGAACCGCCGCGCTCTCGACGAACTGGAGTCCCTCGGGGATGGGAAGCGCCAGCGAGGCGTGGGTCACCACCTTCTCCGCGTAGCCGCCTCCGCCGAGCAGCCCCATGACCCACGATCCCACCGCCGATTCGTCTACGCCCTGCCCCACGTCCTCGACGATTCCCGCGAACTCGAGGCCCGGAATCTCGGCCGGCGCATCGGGCGGGGCAGGATACGCCCCGCGGCGTTGCAGGATATCGGCCCTGTTCAGCGCCGTCCCGTGAACCTCCACGCACACCTGGCCAGGCCCGGGAACGGGGTCCGCCGTATCGACCAGCTCCAGCACCTCGGGCTCACCCGGCCGGACGATGCGAATGGCTTTCATATGCTGACTCTCTCCGGTGGTGGTGCGTCGTGCTTAGGTACCGAGTGACACCTTATTGGATCCGCCCGGCGGGTATTCGGTTGGCTCCTCCCGTTCCGCGGGCCGCCCGATCTCAAGCGCTGGAGGCGACCCAAACTGGGACAGCAGGGGTAAGGAAATCTGGCCCGTGGCAGTGCCAGCCATAAACTCACGAAGGAGCGAAGGTGTTGTACGGCGTTCTTGCCGATGTCGTGATGGTGCTTCACTTCGCCTTCACGTTGTTCGTGGCGCTGGGTGCGCTCCTGCTCGTCTGGCGACCGCGCATCGCATGGCTCCACCTTCCCTGCCTGGCCTACGGGGCGGCCATCGAGCTCGTGGGATGGGTGTGCCCGTTGACGCCGCTGGAGCAACGGCTCCGCCGGCTGGCGGGCGGCACCGGATACGAAGGCGGATTCATCGCGCATCACCTGGGGAACATACTGTACCCCGCCGACTGGGAATCTCTGCACGTCTGGCTTGGCGCGCTCCTGGTCGGGTTCAACCTGGTCGTCTACTCGTACCTGATTCGCCGCCGGCGAGCCTGAAAGGCCTAGTAAACGAGCTTATCCACCATCCAGTTGAACACGCTGAACAGGAGGCTGCCGAGAACCGCCGGGCCAAGACCTTTGACCCGGAAACCGGGCACGACTGCACTCGTGAGCCACAGCATCAGCGCATTGATCACCAGGAGGAAAAGCCCCAGGGTGAGCAGCGTGAGCGGCAGCGACAGGAAGACGACTACCGGTCGCACGAAAGCGTTGACCAGCCCCAGTACGAGAGCGGCCGCCAGCGCCGAACCGAGGCCTTCGACCTCGATGCCGCTCACCATCTTCGCCACCATGGCCAGGAGGACCGCGGTCACCGCTATATGCAGGATGAAGCTCAGCATTGTCAGCCTCCTTCGCTGGGGGCGGGGCAGTCCACCGCTGGTCGTCCTGTCAGCCCGATCCGGGCTGGCCTGAGTGGCGCAGATGCGGCCGCGTAAGGCGAC
>JBDHHR010000030.1:0-28129 GCA_039589295.1 Gemmatimonadota bacterium
GTGCCGGAGCGAACCGGGGGTATCCCTCTATAGGGACCCCCGGTCGCCCGGTCGCCCCGAGCTGCGAGACCCCTGGTCACGAGTCGCCCACTTGCCCGAGATGTGGGTGCGGCATGTCACCCGGCCGAGAGTTGTGCGAGACGTGCGAGTACGTCAGGCAGTCGGAGTCAGAGGCGTGACCTGGCGTGATGAGATCCGGGAGATCGTAGCGGAAGTTTCCGTTGAGGAGCTGCCCGACGTGATTGGCGAGCTTGCCCGCGCTCAAGCGATCGCCAGCATGCGGCTCCGGACGGACGGTGCTGGCCACGTACCCGAACCGTCCACTGCCCCTGTGCAAGGGCGGGATCGGCTTCTGAACACGTCCGCTACTGCGGAGTTGTTGGACGTGAAACCCCAATGGCTATATCGCCGTGCGGACCGGCTCCCTTTCACGCGTCGACTGGGCTCTCGAACCCTCCGGTTTTCAGAGGCGGGGATTCTCCGGTGGCTGGAGACGCGGCGATGAGCAGTCTTGCGCTCGCATCCGGCTGTCCCCATATTGGAGACATGGGAGACGCAGAGGATGCGGTTCGGCGGGCCCTGGAGCTTCACCCCGGCAGCTTGCGGGCGCTTGCCCGAGAGGCCGGGCTGTCGCACCGGCTCCTGGTGCTAATCCGGGGCGGCGAGCGAAGGGCCACGCCCGCGACTGTTGAGGCCCTGGCTGGCGCACTCGAGCGCATGGCCGGCGCCCAGGCAGAAGCTGCCCGCGTCCTCCGGGATTCACTTCGAGCGCGGGAGGAGGAGCGATGAGTACCGGAGCTGGACGGATCTACCGGCGCGGGAGCGTTTGGTGGATCGACTATTCATTCCGCGGCAAGCGGTACCGGGAGTCCACAGGCTCCACCCGGAAGGGGGACGCCCGCACCCGCCTCCGACGCCGCATGGAGGAAATGGGCAGGGGCCGGCTGGTAGGCCCGCAGGAGGAGCGGGTCAGCTTCGAGGACCTGGCCCGTTGGATCGAGGACGACTATCGGGTCGAGGGCCGGAAGAGCATCGCTCAGCTGCGAGGGACGCTCGCCCGCCTCCGAGCGTACTTCGGGGACACCCGGGCGCTGGACATCACGACCGATCGTATCAACGCTTACGTCAGGGCCCAGCAGGAGGAGGGTTACGCAAACGGCACTATCCGGAAGGACCTCGCCGCCCTAAAGCGCGCCTTCAACCTGGGGGTTCAGGCGGACCGGCTCTCGCACCGGCCGCACGTTCCGTCGATCCGTGTGGACGACATCAGGAAGGGCTTTCTCACGATGGCCGACATTGAGGCCATCTGCCGGGAGATAGGGACCGACCTGGCGCCCGTGGTCCGGTTCGCCGCGCTCACGGGCTGGCGGAAAAGGGAGGTGACTTCCCTACGCTGGAGCCAAGTGGACTTCGACGCCGGTACTGTCCGGTTGGAGCCTGGCACGACGAAGAACGCCGAGGGCCGAACCTTCCCCTTCCGGGCCCTTCCGCCGCTGGAGCAGCTCATCGAGGAGCAACGGGAGCGGACCCGGGAGGTGGAGCGACGATGCGGCCAGATCGTCCCGTGGGTGTTCCACCGGGACGGCGAGCCCATCAGGAGCTTCCGCAGAGCCTGGAATGGTGCTACGAAGCGGGCCGGGCTTGAAGGCGCCTGGTTCCATGACAACCGCCGCACGGCCGTCCGCCACCTGGAGCGGGCGGGGGTGTCCCGCTCCGTGGCGATGAAGCTCACCGGCCACAAGACGGAGGCCGTCTACCGGCGCTACGCCATCGTGGACAGCGTGGCCCTCTCCGAGGGTGTGGAGAAGCTTGCCAGGCTCCATGAGACGGAGCCTAGGGAACAGGCCGTCGTTCCGCTGAGCCCTGCCGGTCGTGGCACAATCATGGCACAATCCGGGGGATGACGCAGTGAGAAGCCGTTGCTCCCTAAGTAGTTACCCCAGCCGCCCGTGGCACTTCTTGTACTTCTTCCCACTCCCGCACGGACACGGATCGTTCCGTCCCGGCTCGGGGCCGCCCTGCATCGGAGCCGCCGGTCTCAGGAATTGCTCCGCCTGCCGCCGCGGCGCGTCCTGCAGCGCAGTAGCCGCCACCCCCGTTTCCGCCATCTCCGGAGCCATCGGCGCCGGACGCCGGGCCGCCGGCACCGCCGGGCCTACTCCCGTTCCGATGACGTCCGACGGCCCGCTGAGCGAGCTGACCTGCGGCGCCCGCAGAGCCGGCCTCGTCTCCAGCTGCGCGCGGAACAGCAGGTTGGCCATGCTGCGCCGGATGTCGTCCATCAACCCCACGAATGCCTCGTACGCCTCCTTTTTGTACTCCACCAGCGGATCACGCTGCCCGTAGGCCCGGTACCGGATGGACTCGCGCAGGTGGTCGAGGTCGTACAGGTGCTCCTTCCACTTCTCGTCGATCACCGAGAGAGCGATGAAGCTGAGGATCCGCTCCCAGTTCTCCCCGAAGCTGTCAATCTTCTCGTGGTACGCGTCGAGCGTGAACTCCACCAGCGCCTGGGTCAGCGCCTCCGTGTGTTCCCACGGTAGCTCCGCCGGGCTCGTTCCGTCGGTGGGCAGGAAGGAGGCCACCAGGAAGTAGTCGAGCAGCAGGCGCTCGCGCAGAGCGCCCAGGTCCCATTCCTCCGGGTGCGATCCGGCGGGAACGATTCGATCCACCTCGCCGCGGACCGAGCGCTCGATCATCTCCCAGACCTCGCCCTTCAGATCCTCGCCGCCCTCCAGCGCGAACAGACGGAGATCGTAGATCACCTCGCGCTGCTGGTTCATCACATCGTCGTATTCCAGGAGCCGCTTCCGCGCCTCGAAGTTCTGCAGCTCGACCCGGCGCTGTGCCCTCTCGATCGACTTCGTCATCCACGGGTGGGCTATTACCTCCCCTTCCTCGGCTCCCAGGCGGTCCATCACCTTGGCCACCCGCTCGCTGCCGAAGAGCCGCATGAGATCGTCCTCGAGGGACAGGAAGAACCGGCTCGCCCCCGGATCGCCCTGCCGGCCTGAACGTCCCCTCAGCTGGCGATCGATCCGGCGCGACTCGTGGCGCTCCGTGCCCAGGATCTGCAGGCCGCAGGGCGGGTCATCGTAGCAGCTCAGGCCCCTCACGTCGTCCTGGTTCAGATCCGCCTCTTCCGTAACCTGTCCGAAGGCCGGCTCGCTGGAGAGTAAGCCGCACACGCCGCATTTTACGATTCCCGGACCCAGTTTGATGTCGGTACCGCGGCCGGCCATGTTAGTGGCGATGGTAATCGCCCCCGGCTCACCGGCGCGGGTGACGATCTCCGCCTCCCGCTCGTGCTGCTTGGCGTTGAGGACTTCGTGGGCCAGCCCGCGCCGTTTCATCATCCGTGATATCGTTTCCGAGACGTCCACGCTCGTGGTTCCCACCAGGATGGGCAGACCCCGGTTGTGCAGCCTCTCGATCTCCTCCAGCAGCTCCGTGTACTTCTCGCGCTTGGTGCGGAACAGGAGATCGTCGGCATCCATGCGGCGCACGGGCCGGTTGGTCGGGATCACTACCACTTCCAGGCCATAGATCTCGTGAAACTCGGCTTCTTCGGTCTCCGCCGTGCCAGTCATGCCCGACAACTTGGAGTACATGCGGAAGTAGTTCTGGATGGTGACGGTGGCGAGGGTCTGTGTCTCTCCGCGTATGCTCACCCCCTCCTTGGCCTCGACCGCCTGGTGCAGGCCGTCGCTCCATCGCCGGCCCACCATCTTGCGACCCGTGAACTCGTCAACGATGAGAACCTCGCCGCTTTCGACCACGTATTCGACGTCGCGCTCATACAGGGCGTGCGCCTTAACCAGCTGGTGGATGATGTGTAGCCGCTCCGACTTCTCGGCATAGTTACGCTCCAGGGCCTGGATCCGATCGCGTTTCTCGTCGGGTCCCAGCTTCTCGTCGTCCTCGACCTTTTTCACCTGTTCCGAGATGTCGGGCACCACGAAAGCCTCGGGATCGCCGGGGCTGAGGATGTCCTGCCCCTGTTCGCTGATCTGGATCGTGTGGCCCTTCTCGTCGGTGGTGAAGAGTAGCAGCTCGTCGACGTCGACCATGGCCTTGTCGCGCATCAGGGCCGCCTCGCTCCGCTGGACCAGCTGCTTCACCCCAGTCTCGTTCAGCAGCTTCATCAGCCGCTTGTTCTTCGGCGCTCCACGTCGCGCTGCCAGGAGCCGCTTCCCGGTTTCGAAGTCGCTCGCTCCCGCCGCCTCGTCCTCGAGCGCCTGCAGGCCTCTCTCGGCCCGGGCCACCAGCTCGTTGACGATGTGCACCTGCTTCCTGACCAGGCTCGCCACCTGCGCGTTGTACTTGTTGTAGACCTGCTGATCCTCGGCCCGGCCTACCGGCCCGCTGATGATCAACGGCGTACGGGCCTCGTCGACTAGCACCGAGTCGACCTCGTCGATGATGGCGTAGGTGTGCTGGCGCTGGACCAGATCCTGAAGACGCACCACCATGTTGTCGCGCAGGTAGTCGAAGCCGAATTCGTTGTTGGTTCCATAGGTGATGTCGCAGGTATATGCATCGCGGCGCTCCTCGGAGCCTGGCTGAGTGTCGTCCAGGCATCCGACTGTAAGGCCGAGATACCGGAAGACCGCCCCCATCCACTGTGAGTCGCGCCGCGCCAGGTAGTTGTTCACCGTCACCAGGTGGGCACCCTTCCCAGGAAGGGCGTTCAGGTACAGAGGCAGCGTCGCGACCAAAGTCTTTCCTTCGCCCGTGGCCATCTCGGCGATCTTGCCCTGGTGGAGTACGATCCCTCCGATGAGCTGCACGTCGTAGGGGATCATGTCCCAGACCATCCGGTGTCCGGTCACCTCGATCTCGCTTCCGTACAGGCGCCGGCAGGCTTCACGCACCGTGGCGAAGGCCTCGGGAAGGAGCTCATCCAGCACCTCGTCGGTGACTTCCTGCAGCTCGTCCTCCGCGCCGCCGATCCGCATCGTCAGATCCAGGCGCTTGCCCGGGTCCTCGGTGTACCGCCGTTCCTCGCGCAACCGCTCGATCTCGGCCTCGAGCTCCTCGGTGCGCTCGCGAATGCGCCTGCGGAAGATGTCCGTCTGCGCCTTCAGCTCCTCCTCGCTGACCCCGGACAGGAGTTCCTCGTGCCTCTTGGTCGCGTCGACTATGGGCTGGAGCTTCTTCATCTCCCGCTGGAAGCGCGTGCCCACAACCCGGTTTACGATCGATTTCAACATGCCCTGCTTGCTTCCCTGTCACTCGATGCGGTGTGCGCCCACAGCTCCTCCACCGTCTGGCGGATTGCCTCGGGAACGAGATAGCGGATCGACTGCCCATCGGCGAGACGTTGTCGCACACGCGTGCTGGACAGCCACACGGCCGTGACCTCGACCGCTTCGAACGGCAACGGCCTGGGCAGGAACATCACTTCCTCGCCGGGTCTCCTCATCACTGCCAGCGTCGCCAGCTCCAGGATTCGCTCGGGCTCGTGCCAGGTGTGCAGGGCACGCAGCTGGTCGGCACCGATCACCAGATACAGTACCTCCGGCTGGAACTCGTCATGCAGCCATTCGAGAGTGTCCAGCGTGTAGGAGGGACCCGGACGCCGGAGCTCGACATCACTGACGGTGAAACGATCGTCGCCGGCAAAAGCCGCCCGCACCATCCGGAGACGGTCGTCGGCGGGGAACGCCGCCGTCCTGTGCGGGGGACGACCGGCCGTCACGATAACCATCCGATCCAGCCGCAGTCGCTCGTGAACGTCCTGCGCGACGACCAGGTGGCCCACGTGTGGAGGATCGAACGTCCCTCCCAGAAGACCGACTCGACCCGGCATGTTCAGCTCCCCGCTGAGTCGTGTCGAGCAGCTAACTCTCGGGCCTCTTCGCTGTTCGGGAATGTATCCAGTAGATAACGCCGGGTGGCGTCGGCCTCTGCACGGAAGCCCACCCGGGAGTAGCTGTCCTCCAGCAAGAGGAGGACCTGCGGCAGGACATCGGCCTCCGGATAGGTCCGCAGTATCGACTCAAGGTAGATGATAGCCGACTCGTACGCGCGGTTCCCGTGATAGAACAGCCCGGTTCGCAGGTCCTTGGCGGCCAGCTTCTGCCTTGCTGCGGCGATTATCTCCCGCGCCTCTCCCAGCAATGGGCTGCGGGGGAAGAACTCCACGAGCCGCGTACATTCCTCGATAACCTGGCGCGTGTACTCCTGGTCTCGCGGCAAGGACGGAGAGAGAATCCAGTAGGAGCGGCAGACGCCGAGCTGCGCGTCATCGGCCAGCGGACTGTTGGGGCGGGAGGTCGCCAGTTGCCTGAACTCGTTGGCGGCCAGCAACTCCTGCCCGGTACGCAGGTATGACTCGCCCAGCAGGTAGCGCGCGCTGTCCGCGGTCGAATGCAGAGGATCCCGGAAGAGGTGGTCCCTCAGGCCACGGATCGCGGCATGGTACTTATCGACCTCGAATCTCTCGACGGACCATGCGAAGCGGTCCCGGGATCCCGCGTCGGCCGGAGGCATGGAGGCTGCGCAGGCCTCCATGACACCGGCCACTGCCGCCGCTCCTGCGACCCGGAGGAGCCCGTTACGGATGCCTGAAGACTCTCTATGGTCACTCATGATCGACGTCATCTTCCAAAGCGGATCTTCCGCAGCCTCTCTTCGGCCATCTGGACCAGCGGCCCGCTTCGCGCCGGGTTCAACCGGAGGACGGCGAGGAAGGCACGCTCGGCCTCCTCGATCTCGCCACCTGCGAGAAGGATCTCGCCGCGTGAGAAGTGAGCTCGGTCCAGCAGCGTGCGTGGAACACCCTGCTCGATCAGCAGGTCCAAGTATGTTCGCGCGCTTCTCCTTCTTCCCCGCGCGACCGCCTGCTCGGCCACGGCGAACAGGCAGGTGCCATACTGCCAGCGCGCGGTGGAACGATCCGACTGTTCGAGCCCCCGGGTCTCCAGGTAGCTCTCGAAATACGCGAGCGCCTCGCGGCACCCGCCGAGTTCCTGAAACGCCCTGGCGGTCTCGTAGTCAGCCGCGTCCGGCAGCGAGTCCCCTTCCGCCGCCGCCAGGTACAGGGGCAGCGCCCGACCGTAGTCGCTGAGCGAGGCGTAGTAGCGCGCCATCGAAAGTCTCAGATCGGCGGGAACCATGCCGAGACCCAGTGCTTCCACCGGCTGCATCGCCCGGGCCATGTTATCCAGGGCTCCCCGATCTCGGGCTACCCGGGCGGCGTTCGCCAGCTCGGCCGCCGCCTGGTACCTGTAGGTGGAGTCGAGCTCCATCAAGCGCCTCAGGTAGCGGAGCCCGGCCTCCACCTCCCCCTGGTCCCCGTACACGTTCCCCAGCCGCAGGAGTACAGCCGGTTCTTCTCCCCGCTGCCGGAGGGCCAGCTTATACTCGGCCACCGCCGCATCGGTCTGTCCGGCACCGTACAGAAGGTCTCCCCGTTCGAGAGCTTCCCGCGGTGCGCCCGAGCACGCCACCGTGACTACCGCCAGCCACGGTACAGCTCCCGCGCTATGCCGCCACACCACTCACTCGCTGGCGGGCCGGCGACCGATAGCGACCCAGAAGACGCCTGACGAGTCCATACTTAACGATGCAATAGAAGGCTCGAACGCCGTCCTTCCACCCTATCTTCTTCCCTTCCGCATACGTCCGGCCGCTGTAAGAGATTCCGACCTCGTATACGCGCCACCCGCCCCCGGCGATCTTCGCCGTGAGCTCCGGCTCGATCCCGAACCCTTTCTCCTCGATCCGAAGGTCGGCCAGCACTTCCTTGCGGAAGCACTTGTAGCACGTCTCCATGTCCGTCAGGTTCAGGTTCGTTATCATGTTGGACAGCAGCGTGAGGAAACGGTTCCCCACATAGTGCCAGAAGTACAGCACGCGGTGGGGTTCCCCGCCCAGGAAGCGGGAGCCGAACACGACATCCGCCCGGTCGTCGAGGATCGGCTGCAGGAGCTTCCGATACTCCGTGGGATCGTATTCCAGGTCCGCGTCCTGAATGATCACGACGCCCCCACCGGCCGCCGCGAAACCCGTTGCCAGGGCACGCCCCTTCCCGCGATTCCGCTCGTGGAGTATGAGTTTCTGGATCAATCCCTCGGCCTCGAGCCGACCGAGGATGTCGCGCGATCCGTCGGTGGACCCGTCATCCACGCACACCAGCTCGATCTTGAGCGGCACCGAATTCACACGGCGCACTATCTCCTCTACCGTCTGGCGCTCGTTGAAGACGGGCATCACCACCGAGACGCTCTGCCCCGAGGTCACGGACATCGGTCAGGACTCCCCGTCCGTGAGGACGGGCGGCGTGCTGAGGTGTCCTTTCTCGTGCAGCGATCGGAAGTACTCGCTGGTGCTGGCCAAGCCGACGTCGAGCGATACTCTGGCCTCCCAGCCGAGGATGCGCCGTGCCTTGCTGACGTCCGGCTGGCGCACCCTTGGGTCGTCCGTCGGCAGCGGGAGATAGCGGATCCCCGCGGAAGAGTCGAGGAGGGTCAGAACCGTCTCCGCCAGCTGTCGCACGGTGAACTCCTCCGGGTTCCCGATGTTTACGGGCGAGTACTCAGAGGAATGAAACAGGCCGTAGATTCCCTCTATCTGGTCCGAGATGTAGCAGAAGCTCCGGGACTGCGACCCGTCACCGTACACGGTAAGCGTCTCACCGAGCAGCGCCTGCACGATGAAGTTGGATACGACCCGTCCGTCGCTTGGTCGCATGCGAGGACCGTAGGTGTTGAAGATACGAACGATGCGAGTGTCGACGCAGTGGTATCTGTGATAGGCCATGGTCATGGCCTCCGCGAATCGTTTGGCCTCGTCGTACACGCCCCGCGGGCCGACGGGGTTCACGTTCCCCCAGTAGCTCTCCGGCTGCGGATGGACAAGTGGGTCACCGTACACTTCCGAAGTGGAAGCCAGGAGGAAGCGCGCGCCCTTGGCCTTTGCCAGCCCGAGCGCATTATGCGTCCCCAGACTGCCCACCTTTAGAGTCTGGATGGGCAACTCGAGGTAGTCCACCGGGCTGGCCGGGGATGCGAAGTGCAACACGCCGTCGAGCTCGCCTTCCACGTCTATGAACCGAGTGACGTCCCGCTCGGCGAACTCGAAGCGGGGATGGCTCGCCAGGTGCGCCAGGTTGTCCGTCGACCCGGTTATCAGGTTGTCCACTCCGAGCACCTGGTGACCGTCAGCGAGGAACCGATCGACGAGATGCGAGCCGAGGAAGCCCGCGGCGCCAGTAATCAGGACTCTCATGTCGACCTCTCCGCACCAAGCTCCGCCGCGGTGACCCGCTGCCGGCCGATGGGATAGTACTCGAAGCCGTGGCGGCGCATACGATCCGGGTCGAACAGGTTGCGGCCGTCGAACACGATCTTCCGGCCCAGAGATGAGCCCACACGTTGCCAGTCCGGCCGGCGGTACTGCAGCCATTCCGTAACCACGATGAGTCCGTCGGCGCCCTCGCACGCCGCGTACTCGTCAGGGGCGTACTCGACGCGATCGCCCAGGTAGTGCTGGCGGGCTACCTCCCCCGCTACCGGATCGTGGGCGACGACACTCGCCCCCGCATCGAGAAGCTCCTCGATCAGGGTCACGGAGGCCGCTTCCCGCATGTCGTCCGTCTCCGCCTTGAACGCCAGACCCCACACGGCAAAACGTAGACCGGAGAGGTCTTCGCCGAAACGCGACTTCACCTTGGTCCCGAGGATCCTCTTCTGCCTCTCGTTCGACCGGTGCACTTCCCCGAGAATCGAGAGGTCGACATTCATCTCTTCGCCAGTCCGCAAGAGGGCAAGCACGTCCTTGGGGAAGCAGCTCCCACCGTAGCCGGCGCCAGCGTACAGAAACGAGGGCCCGATCCTGGGATCGGATCCGATACCCCTCCGCACGTGCGTTACGTCCGCACCTGTCGCTTCGCACAGACCGGCTATCTGGTTCATGAAGCTGATGCGGGTCGCGAGCATGGCGTTGGCCGCGTACTTGGTCAGCTCGGCGGAGGGAATGTCCATTAAGATCAGCGGGTTGCCGCTGCGCACGAACGGCTCGTACAGCTCCTCCAGGATCGGGCGAACACCGTCCGACTCTATCCCGCATATGACACGGTCGGGGCGCATG
Organism: Gemmatimonadota bacterium; assembly: GCA_039589295.1. Taxonomy (GTDB): domain Bacteria; phylum Gemmatimonadota; class Gemmatimonadetes; order Palauibacterales; family Palauibacteraceae; genus JBDGYE01. The sequence continues at coordinate 10,096 of JBDHHR010000030.1, forward strand.
AAGTCCTCTATCGCCGCCCCCTCCTTGAGGAATTCCGGGTTCGAGCACACGTGGAACGTGTCGCTCGTGTGTTTCTCGATCTCGGCGCGGACCTTGGCGGCCGTCCCCACCGGAACGGTGCTCTTGGTGATGATCACCTTCTCCTCGTTCAGGTTCCGACCGATGACGCCGGCCACCTCGAGGACGTGCTGCAGGTCCGCCGACCCGTCCTCTCCCGGCGGTGTCCCCACCGCGATGAGTATTACCAGACCCGACCGAGCCGCGTCGGCGACGTCGGCCGTGAAGCGGATCCGTCCTTCCTCCAGGTTCCGCTGGATGAGCCGGTCCAGGCCCGGCTCGTAGATCGGCACGCCGCCCCGGCTCAGGAGATCTATCTTCGCCTGGTCGATGTCGGCGCACACGACGCGGTTGCCGGTCTCGGCCAGGCACGCGCCCACGACGAGGCCGACGTAGCCGCTTCCGATCACCGTGACCCTCATGATTCCCTCGCTTCAAGACAGAAAGGTGTGTATGCCATTGCTACACGCCGGCGATCCATCGGTAGACCTCGCGCACCGTCTCCTCCACCGGTCTCGCGGGAGCCCATCCGGTATCATCTCTCAGTACATCGGCCACTCCCACCACCGTGGTCAGCTCTTCCTCGCGCACTCTGGCCGTCTCCACCCGGACCTCCGCTTCTACGCCGGCCTCGTCCAGGATCCACTCCAGGATCGACCCGATCCGCACTGGCGTTCCGGATGCGACGTTGTAGGCCGCACGCGGGTCATCCAGTTCCATCACCAACCGGAGAGCCCGAACCCCGTCGCGAACGTCAGTGAAGTCGCGCGCGACCTCGAGGTTGCCTACATGCACCGCTTCGGCCCGGCCCTGCGCGATGGCCGCCACCTGAGTGCAGAACTCCGGAACCACGAAGGGCGGCTCCTGGCCTGGCCCTACCAGGCTGAAGCCGCGGACGACCATGAGTCGCAGACCATATGCCCGCCGGTAGGTGTGCGCGGCCAGCTCCTGAGCCGCCTTGGAAAGGCCGTACGCCGACACGGGCCGGAGAGCCATATCCTCCACCAGCGGTTTTCCGTCGCGGGCGGCGTCGCCATAGGCGTCGCCCGAACCCATGACCAGAATCCGTGGGTCGAAGCCCGGGAACTCCTCGCGAACCCTGAACACGGCCTCACACAGGTTCACCGTGCCGCCGACATTCACGGTCACCGCTTCCCCGGCGTTCTCCCGCGCCAGAGCGCCGGAAGAGAACCCCGCCAGATGGTATATGTGGTCGGGAAGCGTGGCGGAGATCATGCGGAAGAGGGCGTTATGATCCCTGACATCCGCCGCCTTCCAGTCGACGGAAGTGATCTGCTCCGAAGTCAGCGTAGACCGGCTCGGCGGCAGACTGAGTGTCGACGCCGTGACCTCGCAGTCGCGGTCCAGAAGCTCGACTACGAGGTGCTGGCCGACGAAACCGTCGGCGCCCGTAACCAGTGCTCTCATCAGCTCGCCATTCCCATGGGCCGGCTGCCGCCACCGCCCGTCATCGTCACACCCTTCGCAACACAAGAAGGCTCCACCTTCTGGCGGAGCCTTCCCCGTTCGTCTCAACAGGCTCGACGCGAAGGAGCGAAGGCCGAACGCGCCGCCGCGTCAGGAAGCCTTTCGTACCTTGCCCGCCCTCAGACAACGTGTGCATACGCGGACCCGCCGGGATCGCCCCTCCTCCATGATCCGGACCCGCTGCAGGTTCGGCATGAAACGCCTCTTCCGCCTGTTATTGGCCTTGCTCACGCGATTGCCCGTGGCAGGTCCCTTATTACAGACGTAGCAGAAGTTCGCCATTGTATCTCGTATCAGTTGAACGCCAGCGAATCCGCCATCAGGAAACTGGGCGTGGCAGGAATCGCCGCCGCGTTCTCCGCATCCACAGCCGTCTGGCTCACCCACTCCGCGCCGATGGAATCGGTGAACGTGAACACGTGCCCGTACAAGGTGACTCGATCCTGCCCGTACACTTCCGTGCCCAGCTGAATCAGGTCATTGGACAGGAGAACCGGATAGGTCGTCGTGTTGTCCAGCTGGATCGAGAAGGCACCGCGACCGAGTCTCTGCGCCACCGTCACCGTGCGCAACACGCCCGAGGTTCCGACCGCCGCGGCAGGGTCGGCCGCCAGGTCCTCGGCCGCGATCTCCACGAGCTCCGGGCTCCCCGCAACCAGCACGGGCTCCACGCCCGCGTCCAGCGAGGCGGCGGTCCTTTCCAGCCAGTACATGAACCCGACCACCGCAACGATCGCCACAACCAGCAGCAGCGACGAAGCCCTGCGTGTCATCGGTCCCTGCCTTTCCCGACCCGATGGCCGGACCTAGGTGCTCTTCTCGATCAGTTCGATCATCGCCAGCTCGGCGCCGTCTCCCTTTCGCGCTCCGAGCTTGACGATCCGCGTGTAACCACCAGGGCGATCCCTGAACCGCGGCCCGACTTCGTCGAACAGCTTCTGAAGTACCTGCCGGTCGGCGATGTGCCTTCGCGCCCGCCGGCGGCTGTGAACGTCGTCCACTCCTCCGAGTGTGATGAGCTTCTCCACGAACGGCCTCAGTTCCCTGGCCTTGGCCTCCGTAGTGCGAATGCTCTCATGCAGGATAAGGCTGGTCGCCAGATTCCGCAGCACAGCCAACCGATGGCTGGCGGTGCGGCTGAGCTGCCGCCCCTTCTTCCTATGCCTCATCGGCTTTGTCCGCGGCGTCCCGCTCCGCCTCCAGATCCTCCACGATCCACAGGCCGGCGTCGTCACTCTCGATGCGCATGCCGAAGCGCAGCCCGCTGAGGGCCACGGCCTCGGCAACCTCCTCGAGCGACTTCTCGCCGAAACTGGGAACGTTCAGGATCTCGTCCCTAGTTCTCGTTACGACTTCAAGCAGGGTATTAATGTCCGCCTTCTCCAGGTTATTCCGCGAGCGGATCGAGATACGGTCGAACGCCTCGAGCGGCGACTCGAGGAGTGACTTCAGCTCTTCGCCCACCGGCCGGCGACCGGCACGCTCCGCCACACCGACTCCCGCGCCGTTACCTGCGCGCCGGAACTGAGTGAGGTACCCGAGATGTGCCTGCCCGATCTCCGCTGCGTAGGCGATCGCGTCTCCCGGATCCAGTGAGCCGTCGGTCTCAACCTGAATCGTCAGGCGATCGAAGTCGGTTCGCTGGCCGACGCGTGTCTCCTGAACCAGGAAGTTCGCCCGGACGACAGGATTGTAGATCGAGTCGATCCGAATGAGATCAACCGGAGCGTCCTCGGGCTTCGCATGCTGCTCGGCGACGACGAAGCCGCGGCCGCGGTTGATCCAGAAGTCGAACGTCAGCGGTCGGTTCTCCGGCAGATCCTCCTGCAGGGTGAAGAGAACCTGGTCCGGATTCAGGACGGTGACACCACCCTGCTTCTTAATGCTCGCCGCTCGGATCACTCCGGCCTTGTAGACCGCCAGCTCCAGTTTCGCTTCTTCCAGGTCCGCATCGAGCACTATCACCAGCCGCTTGAGGTTCTGAATCACCTGGTGGACGTCCTCTACCACGCCGGTGATCGTCTGGTGTTCGTGCTGCACTCCGTCGGCCCGGAACGCCCAGATGGCGCATCCGGGAAGTGAGGAGAGCAACATCCGCCGGATCGAGTTGCCGACCGTGTGGCCGAAACCGCGCTCCAGAGGCTGAAGAACGTATTCCGCCTGCCGGCCATCATCGGAGCGGCTGTGCTCCTCGACGGTGCTGGGCAGGACGAGCCCGGTCAGATCCAATGCCACTGACATATGGGTCATACCTCGACTACTTGCTGTACAGCTCGACGATCAATTGCTCCTGGACCGCCAGCGGAATGTCTGCCCGGCTAGGCCGTTCCAGCATCCGGCCGGTCAGGTTATCGTAGTTCACACCCAGCCAGGAGAGCTGGTCCTTTCCCTTCCTGTCCGCCACGGCCTCGCGGACCAGAGGCATCTCTCGAGCCTGCGGCGCAACGGAAACTTCCTGCCCCGGCCTAACCACGAAGCTCGGTACATCGACCGTCGCCCCATTCACCTTCACGTGCCGGTGGCGCACGAGCTGCCGTGCGGACTTGCGCGATGCTGTGAACCCGAGCCGGTAGACTATGTTATCGAGTCGCGACTCCAGGGAGATGAGCAGGTTCTCGCCGGTAATACCCCTCACCTGTGCGGCTTTCCGGAACAGGGTCCGAAACTGCTTCTCACCCACACCGTAGATCCGCTTGACCTTCTGCTTCTCGCGAAGCTGCAGCGCATACTCCGACGAGCGCCGCCGGCGTCGTCTGGAGGTGCCGTGCTCACCGGGCGGATAGGCCTTCCGTTCCATGGCGCACTTCTCGGTGAAGCACCGCTTGCCCTTCAGGAACAGCTTCTCGTTCTCACGCCGGCAGAGCCGACATACGGGTCCTGTATAACGTGCCATGAACTTCCCTTCGACTCTCCTGCCGTATCCCGTTCCGTGCAGGTCCCCGGATCAGACCCGCCTCTTCTTCGGCGGGCGGCAGCCGTTATGCGGAATCGGCGTAACATCACGGATCGAACGGATGTTGAGCCCCGCCCCCTGCAGCGCCTGGATTGCCGATTCCCTCCCGGAACCCGGACCCTGCACCCGGACGTGCACCCGCTTCATCCCCATCGAGGCCGCCTCCCGGCCTGCCGTCTCCGCCGCGATGGTGGCAGCGAACGGCGTCGACTTCTTCGAGCCCTTGAACCCGGCCTTGCCGGCGCTGGCCCAGGCAACGGTCGCACCGTTCATGTCGGTGATGGTTATGATGGTGTTGTTGAACGTGGCCTTGATGTGGGCCACGCCCTCCGCATCGACCTGACGTTTGCGCCTTCCGCTTTTCGGCTTCGCCATCCCCGGTCTTCCTATTTCCTCGGCGCCTTCTTCTTGCCCGCCACCGCCCGGCGCGGTCCCTTGCGGGTGCGCGCATTGGTGTGGGTCCGCTGCCCCCGCACGGGAAGGCCGCGCCGATGCCTGAGACCACGGTAGCACCCGATGTCCATCAGCCGCTTGATGTTCATCGACACTTCGGTGCGCAGCGCACCCTCGACCTTGTATCGGTTCTCGATGACCCGCCGCAGCTTGTTGACGTCCTTGTCCGAGAGCTGGTTAACCCGTAAGTCGGGGTCAACCGCCGTCTCCGCCAGGATCGCCTGAGCCGTCGGCCGGCCGATTCCGTAGATGTACGTGAGAGCGATCTCGATCCGCTTGTCCCGCGGCAGATCGACGCCAGCTATTCTCGCCATGAACCACCCGCCACTGCTGTCGAACTTGAGTCCGCGACCTCGATCGCGGCCACGCGCTTCAGATTCACCCCTGCCGCTGCTTGTGTTTGGGGTTGCGGCTGCAGATCACGCGCACCACCCCGCGGCGGCGAATGATCTTGCAGTGCTCGCAGATCCGCTTGACGCTGGAACGCACTTTCATGTCTCAATCCGTCCTCCCTGGCGTTCACGATATAGCTGGTGAAGATAGCCGCTTCTCGTTTCGAGATCAACGTTGGTCTCGTCTCAATCGGACCAAAGCGCCGGCTTACTTGAACCGGTACGTGATGCGTCCCTTCGTGAGATCGTAGGGCGACATCTCCACGGTCACCTTGTCCCCGGGAAGGATCCGGATGTAGTTCATGCGTATCTTCCCCGATACGTGACACGTGATCTCGTGGCCGTTCTCCAGCAGCACGCGGAACATCGCGTTGGGCAGAGCCTCGACCACTTCTCCCGCCATTTGGATCGGTTCCTCTTTCGCCAAGCTAGCCGTCCCTCCTCGCGTTCTCTTCCGGGCGGTGCGTCAGGATCCTCGGTCCGTCGGCAGTCACTGCTACGGTGTGCTCGTAGTGAGCCGACAGGCTGTCATCGGCGGTCACGACCGTCCACCCGTCCTCCAGCGTCCGAATGTGTCGCCGGCCTACATTCACCATCGGCTCGACGGCAATCACTAGCCCTTCGTCCAGCACCAGCCCCTGCCCGCGCTGGCCATAGTTGGGCACCTGTGGCTCCTCATGCGCGGCATGTCCCACGCCGTGTCCGACGAGCTCGCGAATCACGCTGTAGCCAGCCGACTCCACGACCTCCTGAATTGCGGCGCCGATATCGCCCAGCCGGGCTTCTGACCGGGCTTCCGCGATGCCGGCGTCGAGGGCCTGGCGGGTCACCCGTATGAGGTTGCGCGACTCCTCCGTCGGCTCTCCGACCGAAACCGTGATCGCCGCATCGGCGAACATCTCCTCGAACATCACACCAACGTCCACGCTGAGGATCGCTCCCTCTTCGACTGACCGGTCTGCCGAGGGGATTCCGTGCACGACCTCGCTGTTCACGCTCGTGCAGAGGGTCCCCGGAAAACCGTATAGACCCTTGAAGGCCGCCTTGGCGCCCTCGTGACTACGGATGTACTCCTCGGCCAGCCGATCCAGTTCGCCCGTCGTGACATCCGGCTGGGCGGCCTCGGCGACCAACTCCAGCACTCCCGCGACGATCTCTCCGGCGCGGGCTATCGTCTCGATCTCCGCCGGAGTCTTGAGCCGGATCAATGCTCCAACCGGTGCGCCACGCGCCGCTGTACGTCCTCGACGCCTCCGAGCCCTTCGATATCCAGCACCGGCACGTCCGAGCCGCGATACCAGCGCAGCACCGGCTGCGTCTGAGACCGGTAGACCTCCAGCCGCCGCCGGATCGTCTCCGGACCGTCATCGGGCCGCTGCACGAGCTTACCGCCACACTGGCTGCAGACGCCGGAAGCGGGACGGTCGATCGCCTGCGCCACAGCGCCGCAGTCCTCGCAGATCCGGCGGCTCGAGAGCCGACGAACGAGTTCTTCGTCCGCCACGGCCAAGTTAATGACCGCGTCCAGCCTTTGGTCCCGGGCCGCCAGAATCCGGTGGAGGCCCTCGGCCTGCGCCACCGTGCGCGGGAACCCGTCCAGCAGGAACCCTCCGGAATGCTGCAGGGCCTCGTCCATGATTCTCAGGATCACATCGTCGGGCACCAGCTCACCGGCGTCCATGTACGTTTGGGCCCTGCGCCCGAGCTCCGTCTCGGCACGGCGCGCCTCCCGCAGGATGTCCCCAGTTGAGAAATGCGGCACCGCCAACTCCCGGGACAGGAGCTCCGCCTGCGTGCCCTTCCCCGCTCCGGGCGGGCCTATGATGACGAGCCTCATCCCGTGTTACATGTACCTCTGCCGGCCCCGGTACCTGACTCGGCCCTTCTTCATGAAACCCTCGTATTGCCTCAGGAGAAGGTGCTGCTGCATCTGCTGTACCGTGTCCAGACCCACGCCCACCACGATCAGGAGTGAGGTACCCCCGAAGAAGAACGTCTGGATATCGAAGGCTGCGAAGATCCAGAACGGCAGAATCGCGATCAGCGCCAGGTAGATCGCCCCCGGCAGGGTGACACGAGTCAGCACGTGATCGATGTACTCCGCCGTCTGGACCCCCGGTTTGACGCCGGGAATAAACCCGCCCTGCTTCTTGAGGTTTTCGGCCAGGTCCACCGGGTTGAAGATGATGGCCGTATACACGTAGGTGAATACGACTATCAGCAGCCCGTATGTGATGTAATACCAGTTCGTCCCCGGTTGGAAGATCTGGTTCAGGTCGTACAGAAAACCCCTGACTCCGGCCGCCGCCGGACCGGCCTGGCCACCGGTGAACGAGTAGAGGGTGCCCGGCACGATGATGATCGCCTGGGCGAAGATGATCGGCATCACGCCGGCCGAGTTGATGCGGATCGGGATGAACGACTTCTGCCCTTCACGCACCCGCCCACGTCCCACAACCTTGCGTGGTATCTGCACGGGAATCCGTCGCGCCGCCATGGTGAGCGCCACCACCGCGCCCGTTATGAGGATCAGCGTGGCGACAAGCAGGATCAGCTTGAACAGGTTGATTCCTCCTGCCCGCAAGAGCTCTAGCGTGTTGAAGACGGCGCCGGGAAAGCCCTGCAAGATCGAGAAGAAGATCAGCAACGACATGCCGTTGCCGATTCCGCGCTCGGTGATCTGCTCTCCCAGCCACATGACGAAGACACCGCCGCAAGTGAGCAGGAGAACGGTCACCATGCGAAAGCCCAACCCCGGATCGACTACCACGCCCGGCTGCGATTCGAGGAAGATCGAGTAGCCGTACGCCTGCATGACGCACAGCACCACGGTAGTGTACCTCGTCCACTGGGTCAGCTTGCGGCGGCCTTCCTCGCCCTCTTTCTGGAGCTTCTCGATGGTGGGGAAGGTCGAGCCCAGCACCTGGAAGATGATGCTGGCCGAAATGTAGGGCATGATCCCCAGGGCGAAGATGGTCGCCCGCTGGAGCGCGCCCCCTACGAACATGTCGTAGATCCCGAACAGGGTGCCCTGAAGCTGCCCGGCTAGTTGCTGCAACGCCAGCACGTCGACGCCCGCCGTCGGAATGTGCGAGCCCAGGCGGTACACGGCGAGGCACAGGAGCGTGAAGACAATCTTGCTCTTCAGCTCCGGGATCTTGAACAGGTTCTGGGCGGCTTGGATGGCCTGCGCGCGCTCGTTCGCCATGTCAGCCGATCAGCTCCGCACGACCACCGTCCGCAACTATCTTCTCCCTGGCCGACGCGCTGAAGGCGTGGGCCCGCACCGTGAGCGCACGCCCGGGGGCACCTTCCCCCAGGATCTTGACCGGCTGATCGGCCGACCGGATCAGGCCGCCGGCCGCGAGCTCCTCCGGGCCGATCTCACCGTCCTGCAACTCCGACAGGGCCTCCAGGTTGACGACCTGATAGCGGCGTCGCGTCGGCGGCTTGAATCCCTTCTTCGGAACCCGGCGATAGAGAGGCATCTGCCCTCCCTCGAACCACGCTGGTATGGACACTCCCGCACGGGACTTCTGCCCCTTGTGCCCTCTTCCGGAGGTCTTGCCGCGACCGGAGCCGTGGCCGCGACCCACCCTTTTCTTCTTCGCCCGGGACCCAGGGGGAGGGCTCAGGCTGTCGAGCCCGAGTCTCTTCTTCTCTTTCATCGGCCTACTCGACCTCCTCCACCTCGACCAGGTGCGCGACGGCCCGGACCATTCCGCGAATGGCGGGATTGTCGTCCTTGATGACCTCGGCCTGGTGGTGCCGCAGCCCCAGCGCCCTGAGAGTATCCTTCTGTGACCTCATCGCGTTGCAGCCGCTGCGAACCTGCTTGATTCGAAGACGCTTAGCCACGCATCGCCTCCCTGATCACCTCGACGTCCACACCTCGCTCCCGTGCCACCTGCTCCGGCGTCATCAGGCTGCGGAGACCTTGCATGGTCGCTTGCACCATGTTCAGCGGGTTGTTGGAGCCGAGGCTCTTGGTCAGGATATCCTGAACGCCCGCGCAATCCAGAACGGCGCGCACCGGGCCGCCGGCGATCACCCCGGTACCGGGGGCGGCCGGCTTGAGCAGCACATGGCCGGCCCCGTGCCGCCCGATCAGCTCATGCGGGATGGTACCGCCCACGATCGGCACCTCGATCATCACGCCGCGAGCCCGCTCGAGACCTTTCCGGATCGCTTCGGCAACTTCGTTCGCCTTCCCGAGGGCCGTTCCCACGCGGCCCTGACCATCCCCGACAGCAACCAGGGCGGTGAAGGAGAACCGCCGTCCTCCCTTGACCACCTTCGAGACACGGTTGATGTAGATCACGTTCTCGCGAAGGTTGTCTCCCTCGTCACGCTTGCGACTCTGTTTCTTCGCCATTCCCCTAGCTTTCCGAGACGCGACCTGCCATCCAGGCCGGAACCCTCATGAAATCGTCGCTCAGAACTTCAGGCCGCCGTGGCGGGCTCCCTCCGCGAACGCCTGCACACGTCCGTGGTACTTGTAGCCCCCTCGGTCGAATATGACCTTGTCTATGCCCGCATCCAGCGCTTTCTCGGCCAGGCGGCGTCCCGCGGCGAAGCTGGTTGCCACCTTGGCCGACATGCCTTCGACCTCTGAGGTATCCAGGTCCTTCTCCCGCGTGGAGACGTCCACCAGCGTCGCTCCCCGATCGTCGTCCACCAGCTGGCCTTCCATGTGACGCAGGCTGCGGAATACCACCAGTCGCGGACGCTCCGCGTTGCCGCTGATCTTCTTCCTGACCCGCCTGTGACGCCTGGCGCGCATCTCCCGCCGTCCGGCCGCTCTGCTCAACGCCATCTGGTTTCCTCCGAGGCACTCGATCCGCTCGCCCCTCAGGCCGAGCGACTTGCTGTGGATTCGCTCGAACGCATCAACCGCCGACCGCGGTGGCCTTACCGGCCTTCCGCCGGACGTGCTCTCCGCGATAGCGAATTCCCTTACCCTTGTAAGGTTCCGGCGGCCGCACCTGGCGCAGCTCGGCCGCCACTGCACCAACCTGCTGCTTGTCGATCCCCCGGACATGGATCAGGGTGGGCTTCTCCGCCACAAGTTGGACTCCCTCCGGGGCCTCGAAGGTGACCGGCTTGCTGTATCCGACGGTTAGCTCGATAGCCTGCCCCTTCTGCCTGGCCCGGTAGCCCACCCCGTGAATCTCCAGCGACCGCTCGAAGCCCTGGTCAACGCCCTCGACCATGTTCGCGATGAGGCTCCGGGTCAGCCCGTGCAGCGAGCGATGCCGCGGTGTGTCTGTGGGCCGCGACACGCGGATCTCACCCTCGACCAGCTCGATCTGCATATCCGGATCGAACTCGCCCCTCAACTCTCCCTTCGGGCCCTGCACGCTGATCCGCGACCCGTCGATGTCGACCTCGACTCTCTCGGGGACCGGCACCGGCATTCTCCCGACTCTGGACATCCTTTATCTCCCAGCCCGCCTGCCGCCTAATAGACCGTGGCGATCACCTCGCCGCCGACGCGCTCTCGCCGGGCATCCCGATCCGTCATGACTCCTTTCGAAGTCGAGAGGATGGCGATCCCCATGCCCGCCCGGACCTTCGGTATCTCGTCAGCACCGACGTAGGTTCGCAGGCCCGGTCGAGAAACGCGCTTCAGCGAGCGAATCACCGGGCGCTCCTCATCGGTGTACTTCAGGTAGACGCGAAGCACACCGTGGACCCCGTCGTCGAGCAGCTTGTAACCGAGGACGAAGTGGTTCTCCGTCAGAATCCGCGCGATCTCGATCTTCGGCTTCGACACCGGCATGTCGACGCGTCGGTGACCAGCCCGGTTCGCGTTTCGAACCCGGGTCAGCATATCTGCGATGGGATCATTCATGCTCATCGGCTACCAGCTCGCCTTCCGAACGCCTGGGATCTCTCCCTTCAGGGCCATCTCGCGGAAGCATATCCTGCACAGCCCGAACTTGCGGATGTACGCCCTCGCGCGCCCGCACCGCTGACAGCGCTGCACTCTGCGCGCGCTGAACTTCGGCTTTCGCTTGGCCTTCTCGATCAGGGCTTTCTTGGCCATCCTCTTCTCCGACCTACTATGAATCTGGCATCTTTCGGGTCTGTCCCGGCCGGTTCACGATCTCAGACCACTACCGGCGTCTCTCCGCGGAACGGCATTCCCAGCTCCCGCAGCAGGACTAGCGCCTCATCGTCCCTGTCCGTGCTGGTCACGAAGGTAATGTCCATTCCGTGCAGTCTGACGATGTCGTCGTAGTCGATCTCCGGGAACACCATCTGCTCGCGGATCCCGACGGTGTAATTCCCGCGCCCATCGAAGGCACGACTGTTGAAGCCGCGGAAGTCTCTGATCCGCGGCACCGCGCAGCTGATGAAGCGGTCCATGAACTCGTACATGCGCGACTGCCTCAGGGTGACCTTGACCCCGACGGGCATACCCTCGCGCAGGCTGAAGTTCGAGATTGCCCGCCGGGCTCGGGTCACTACCGGCCGCTGGCCACTGATGGTGGCGACCTCGTTGATGACCGAGTCCAGCAGCTTCGGATCGTCCTTCGCGCTTCCGAGGCCTACGTTGATCACGATCTTGTCCAGCTTCGGGACTTCCATCTGGTTCGCGAACCCGAAAGTCTCCCGGAGCTTGGTGGCAACGTGCGTCTCGTAGTGCTCTCGCAGCCTGGGCCGATACTTCATCCTCTCAACGCTCTATCCTGTGTCCGCAGCTTTCGCTCACGTCTTCGGAATCGGGTTTCCGCTCCGAACCGATATGCGCTCCTTCGTCCCGTCGGCGTCGATTCGGGTCCGGTACCGGGTCGGGTCATCAGTCGTCGGATCGATCAACATCACGTTCGAAACGTGAATCGGCGCCTCGAACGACAGTATCCCTCCCTCGGGGTTCTGCTGGGACGGGGCCGAGTGGCGTTTCCGAATGTTCACGCCCTCCACGACGACCTGGTTCTTAGACGGGATGGCCCGCAGCACCTGGCCACGCGCGCCCCGGTAGTTCCCGGAGATCACCTGGACCTGGTCGCCCCTGCGCACGTGCAACTTGTTCGTCTTCTTCCTCGTGTGCCGACTCATCTCCGTGACTCCTCAGATCACTTCAGGCGCCAGCGAGACGATCTTCATGAACCTCTTCTCGCGCAGCTCCCTTGCCACCGGTCCGAAAATCCTGGTCGCGCGCGGCTCGCCGGCGTCGCTGATGATCACCGCGGCGTTCTCGTCGAAACGGATGTAACTACCGTCGGCGCGCCGGCTCTCCTTTGCGGTGCGAACGATGACCGCTCTCGCTACGTCGCCCTTCTTCACCGTGCCGCCGGGAATGGCGTCCTTGATAGTAACGACGACCACGTCTCCCAGACCCGCATAGCGGCGTCCCGAGCCGCCGAGCACGCGAATGCAACGGGCGCGGCGCGCTCCGGAGTTGTCCGCGATTCGGACATCGGATTCCTGCTGGATCATGCTCCTAGCCCTCTCGCAAGGCCCGCTCGATCAGCTGCACGACCCGCCAGTGCTTCTTTCTCGACAGGGGTCGGGTCTCCTCGATGACCACCACGTCTCCCGCGCGGTACTCGTTAGTCTCGTCGTGCACGTAGTACTTCTTGCGCCGGGTCACCCGCTTGCCGTAAAGAGGGTGTGCGACTTTCCGCTCCACCGATACCACCACGGTCTTGTCCATGGCATCGCTTACCACCCTGCCCCGGCGGGTCTTCCGGCGGCCGACCGCCTTGTTCGTGTCCTCAGGCATCACCCTCTCCCGCGGCCTGCGGCTCGCGTTCATGCCGGATCGTCTTGAGCCGGGCGATCTCCCGGCGCACCTCTCTGAGGAGCGACGGGTTCTCGAGCTCCTCGTATGCCGCTCGGAACCTCAGGTTGAACAGCTCTTCCTGCGCCCGCTCCATTTCGGTGTCGATCTCGTCGTTCGTGAGCTCGCGAATATCTTTGGGTTCCATCGCGTCACCCTTCCCGAACGATGAACTTGGTCTTCACCGGGAGCTTCGCGGCAGCGAGCTCCATGGCACGCCGCGCTACCGAAATCGGCACACCCTCCAACTCGAACATTACCCGGCCCGGCTTCACCGGAGCGACCCATCCCTCCGGGTTTCCCTTCCCCTTTCCCATCCGAGTTTCGGCCGGCTTGGCCGTTATCGGCTTATCGGGAAAGACGCGGATCCAGACCTTTCCGCCACGCCTGATGTGCCGGGTCATGGCTACACGAGCCGACTCGATCTGCCGGTTGGTGATCCACCCGGTCTCCAGCGTCTGGAGGCCGAAGTCACCGAACGCGATCCTGTTCCCTCGGGTCGCGTTTCCCCGCGACCGGCCCTTCTGTTGCTTCCGGTACTTGACCCGCTTTGGCTGAAGCATCTCGTATTCCTACGCAGTCGCAATCCGTCGCATTCCTCAGGACTTGCCGCCGGCCGTGTACGTCTGGCCGCGGCGCTCCTCCACGACCTCACCGCGGAAGATCCACACCTTAACTCCGATGGTCCCGTACGTGGTCTTGGCCACCTTCGAGGCGTAGTCGATGTCCGCGCGCATGGTGTGCAGCGGCACTCTCCCCTCGTGATAGCCCTCCGTCCTCGCGATCTCCGCCCCGCCCAGCCGACCACCGCACTGGATCTTGACTCCCTCGGCACCCGCCCGGACAGCTGCCTGAAGCGCTCGCTTCATGGCCCGCCGGAAGCTGATTCGCTGCCTCAGCTGGTGAGCGACGTTGTTCGCCACCAGTTGTGCGTCCACCTCCGGCCGCCGGATCTCCTCCACGTTGATGGAGATTTCGGAATCGGTCAGCAGCGCCAGCTCGTCGCGCAGTTTGTCCACCTCGGCGCCGCGCTTGCCTATGACCACTCCCGGCCTGCCGGTGTGGATCGTCACCACGATCTTGGACGGCTTGCGCTCGATCTCGACCTGGGAGATCGCCGCGTGCTCAAGACGCGCGTGCAGGTACTTTCGCAACCGCTCGTCCTCGGCCAGGAGAATCGGGAAATCCCTGCCCTTGGCGTACCACCTCGATCTCCAAGGCTTAACGAGCCCGATCCTGAAGCCGTATGGATGTGTCTTCTGCCCCACGACTACTCCTTTGTGTCCACCACGATCGTGACGTGACTCGTGCGCTTCCGAAGCGGTGAAACGCGCCCCATTCCGGCAGCCCGGTACCTCCGCAGAGTGGTCCCCTCGTCGATGAAGGCTTCCTTGACGTACAACTCATCCACGTCCAGCACATCGCCCTGCTCGTCGGCCCGGTACACGGCGTTGGCGACCGCGGAACGCAGCGTCTTGTCGATCGGCAGCGCTGCCGCCTTCTTCGAGAACTGCAGGATCGAGTAGGCCTCGTTCACTTCCTTTTCCCGGATCTGGTCGACAACCAGGCGCATCTTCCTGGCCGACATCCGGATGTTCTTCGAGATCGCTCGCGCTTCCATCGCTCCCGTCCCGTTATTCTTCTCTGTTGCGTCCATATCCGTGGGCTACAGCCGCGCCCGCCTGTCGGCCAGCTTCCCACCGTGCCCGCGGAAGAGCCGGGTGGGCGCGAACTCACCGAGCTTGTGCCCCACCATGTTCTCGGTGATGTACACCGGGATGAACTTGTTGCCGTTGTGAACCGCCAGTGTGTGTCCCACGAACTCCGGACTGATCGTCGACGCGCGGGACCATGTCTTCAGGACCCGCTTCTCGCCGGACTTGTTCATCGCCTCGATCTTACCGTGAAGCTTCAGGTCGATGTACGGTCCCTTCTTGATGCTGCGCGCCATGCGTCTCTCCTGCTCCGCCTACTGCGTGGCCTTGCCGCGCTTCCGTCCGCGGACGATGTACTTGTTGCTGCCCTTCCGCTTCTTCCGGGTCTTACGGCCCTCGGCCTTTCCCCACGGTGAGACTGGCGGACGGCCGCCCGAGGCCCGACCCTCGCCTCCGCCGAGCGGGTGATCGACCGGGTTCATGGCCACGCCGCGGACCTTCGGGCGGCGCCCCAGCCAGCGAGACCTGCCGGCCTTCCCGGAGCGGATGAGCTCGTGGTCGACGTTACCGACCTGTCCAACCGTGGCCATGCACTCGCCGCGTACCATGCGCACCTCGGTGCTCGGCAGCCGCAGCGTCACCATACCGCCTTCCTTGGCCATCACCTGCACCGCCGATCCCGCCGAACGGGCCATCTGCGCACCCTTCCCCGGCACAAGCTCCACGGCGTGTACCGTGGTGCCCAGCGGCATCTCGCCCAGGGGAAGACAGTTCCCGAGCCGAGGCTCGCTGCCGGGGCCGGAAACGACGTCGGCCCCCTGGGCGAGCCCACGCGGGTGGAGGATGTACCGCTTCTCCCCATCCGCGTAATGGATCAGCGCGATTCGCGCCGAGCGGTTGGGATCGTACTCGATCTCCGCTACCCGACCGGTGACACCGTGCTTGTCGCGTCGGAAGTCGATCCGACGATACCGCCGCTTGTGACCGCCGCCACGCCGACGGCTGGTGACGTGGCCGTGGTGGTTTCTCCCGGACTTCTTGCCTAGCCCCTCGGTCAACGATTTCTCGGGAGTCGTCCGTGTGATCTCGTCGAACCCGGACACCGACCGGAATCGCTGGCTGGCGGTTACGGGTCGGAATTTCTTCAGCGGCATGTCAGACTCCCTCGAACATGTCGATCGTCTCGCCCTCCGCGAGGGTCACGATCGCCTTCTTCCAGTCAGGTCGCTTCCCCACGTGTCTGCCTACTCGCCGGTCCTTGCCCGAGCAGTTCATCGTATTAACGGCTTCGACGTGCACTTCGAACATCTTCTCGACGGCGCTCTTGATCTCGACCTTGGTCGCGTCCCGGACAACCCGGAAGACGAACTGCGGCCGGACGTGCTGCTCTTCGTCCTGATGGCGCGCCCGCACCCGTCCCGGGTTGAACTGCAGACGGGACGATTCCTCCGTGATCACGGGCCTGATCAGGATCTGGCGCGGGGCACGGCTCATGCCTCCTCCTCGGCCGCGGCGGCCTCGCTACCGGTCTGTTCCCGCAGTGCGGACTCCTCCACGATCACCAGATCCGACCACAGAAGATCGTAGGCGGAAGCCTCTCCCCACGGTCGCACTTCGACACCCGGGATATTCCGGGCCGACAGATAGACTTCCCGCTTCACTCCCGCAGTCAGGATCAGGATGTTCCTCCGCTCTGCGTCGAGGGCCTCGAGGAACTCCACCAGCGTCCGGGTGTGCGGCTTATCCAGGCCGAACGGTTCGACGACCACCAGAGCGCCCTCGAGGGCACGGGCGTTCAGCGCCGAGTGGATGGCCAGACGACGCACCTGTTTCGGAACGCGTGTCGAGTGGTCCCTCGGCTGCGGCCCGAAGATAACCGCGCCGCCGCGCCACAGCGGCGAGCGGATCGTCCCGGCCCGAGCACGGCCCGTCCCCTTCTGCCGCCACGGCTTGCGCCCGCCGCCGGCGATCGTGTTCCTGGTCTTGGTGGCGTGCGTGCCCTGCCGTCGATTCGCGCGGTAGGCCGTAACGACCTGGTGCAGAACGGACTCGTTCACGGTCCCGTCGAAGACGGCCTCGGGCAGCTCGTAGTCCGCCGAGCGCGCCTTTCCCGTTGTCGTGTACGCTTTCGCCTTCATGCTCGCCCTCTTCCGACCTTCCGAGCCGCTCCGGCCCGGAAGGGCCTCCGTCTTCAACCGGTGCGAACGATCACCACGTTGTTGCGGGCGCCGGGCACAGATCCACGGATGAGCAGCAGGTTCCGCTCCTCATCGATGCCCTCGATCCGCCTGTTCAATGCCGTCCGCTTCGTGTTGCCCATCTGTCCCGCCATCTTCCGGCCCTTGATGACCCGCGACGGATCGGTTCCGGGGCCTATGGAGCCCGGCCCCCGTATGACTGAGGTGCCTCCGTGCGAGCCCCGACCACCCCCGAACCCGTGGCGCTTCACCGTCCCCTGAAACCCGCGTCCCTTGATGGGTCCGCTGATCTTGACCTTCTGCCCGACCTCAAACAGCTCCACCGTGAGCTCTTCGCCCGGCTCGTACTCACGCCCGTCCTCCGGCTCGAACTCTGCCAGAACCGCGGGAACGTAATCGAGCCCGGCCCGGGCCACGTGACCCGCATCCGGTTTCCTGGCCCTGCTATCCTTCCGGCGACCGAAGCCCAGCTGCACGGCCTCGTACCCGTCGGTCTCCTGTGTCTTCACCTGGACCACGGGGCATGGCCCCACCTCCAGGACCGTAACACCGACGGCCTTTCCATCCTCGGTGAAGATCTGGGCCATCCCCAGCTTTTTCCCGATCAACCCAGCCATTTCATTGGACCTTGATCTCGACATCCACCCCGGCAGCCAGATCGAGCTTCGTCAGCGCATCGATCGTCTGCGGGCGGGTGTCGTAGATGTCTATCAGGCGCTTGTGAGTCTTCAGCTCGAACTGCTCGCGGGACTTCTTGTCCTTGTGAGGACTCTTCAGAACCGTGAATAGCTGCCGGCGCGTGGGAAGCGGAATCGGGCCCCGGACGGACGCTCCTGTCTTCTGCGCCGTGCGCACGATGTCCGACGCCGTCTGGTCGATAACGGCCGGGTCGAATGCCCGCAACTTGATCCGAATCTTCTCCGCCATATCGCGCTCTCTACTCGACGATTTCGGTGATGACGCCGGCGCCGACGGTGCGGCCGCCTTCGCGGATGGCGAACCTGAGTTCTGTGTTCATGGCGATCGGCGTTATCAGCTCCACGTCCATG
>JBDHHR010000031.1:0-27590 GCA_039589295.1 Gemmatimonadota bacterium
TCCGGCGTGGCGCCGGAGCCCCAGGTAGAGTACGAGGAAGTGGAGGTACCTGATGCCACGAGCTTCGACGTCCTGGCGGACGCGGCGGGCGTGGACGAGGGCCTGATCCGCCAGCTTAATCCACAGTACCCGCGACTGGTTACGCCGCCGGACGAACGGGCGACGGTGCGCCTGCCACATGGTACCTCGGAGCTCTTCGCGGCGAACTATGCCATGGTTCCTCCCGACGAACGTGTGACGTGGCTGGAGCACGTGGTCACAAGGGGACAAACCCTTTCCCATATCGCGGGGCGATACCGCACGAGCGTCACCGCCATCCGGGCCGCCAACAACTACGTCCACCCGCGGCGCCTGCAGATAGGCCAGAAGCTGATCATCCCGCGCTCGGGCGCTTCCCCGAGCAGGGTCGCCACAGCCGCATCCGTTGCGACACCTCCGGCCGGTCCCGTCACCGTTACGGTCCGCTGGGGCGACACGCTGTGGGCCATCGGCCGGCGCTACAACGTGTCGACCCGCAGGCTCATGGAGCTGAACGGGCTCACGTCCTCCAGGATCCACCCGGGGGACCGCATAACCGTGGTGCGGTGAATCATAACCGTGGTTCGGTGAATCCCGGATTGAGCAGGGTGACCTCGAATACCGAGAGCCCGGGCGTCACTCCCGCAACGACCCTGCGGGTCGATCTGCGGGTCGACCTGAGGGTCGATCTGCACTCACATACTTGTTTCTCGAGCGATTCCCGTACGCTGCCGGCCGACCTGGTGGAGCGAGCCGCCGAGATGGGTCTGGATCGGATAGCCGTCACCGACCACGGGGAGATCGAGGGCGCCCTGCTGGCGGAGACTCTCGACCCGGAGCGCGTCATCGTCGGCGAGGAAATCCGCTGCCGCGGCCGCACGGAGATCATCGGGCTCTTCCTGTCGGAACGAATCCCGACGGGGCTGACGCTGCAGGAGACGATAGAGCGGATTCGGGACCAGCACGGGGCCGTATACGCGCCGCACCCCTTTGCGTACGCCGTGCGAGCCGCCTGGCACGGACGACGTGCCATGGAGGTGGCAGACGTGGTGGAGATCTTCAACTCGCGGGCCTTCCTGCCCCGCTGGAATCGGCAGGCCGGCGAGCTGGCCCGGGTGAGGGGGCTTCCGGCAGCCGCCAGCTCTGACGCGCACACGGTTCGGGAGCTCGGGCGCGCGTACACCGTGATGCCGTCGTTCGGCGGACTGGCGGAGTTCCTGCAGTCGGCGCCGGCCGGACGACCGGTGGCGGGCGAGCTGAGCAGCCCCTTCCTGCACCTGTTCACCTGCGGGAACAGGGTGGCGAACGCTGCCCAAGTCGTCCTGCGGCCGACGCGGCGCGACCGCGGTCCGCTACTGACAGACGGTTCCGGCCAGGGCCGGACGGCGCCCCCCCGGCGAGCCGGCCTTCGCGTCAGTCGGACGCGGTAGCCCCGCCCCTCACTCCTGCCCTGGGTCCTCCGGGTGCTGAAGCTCCCCCTTACGCGGTGGTCCGGCGATGGGGTATACGGTCGCGCTGCCGGGGGTGGCAACGGCGTTGCGCGGGTCGATGACGATCCTGGCATGCCGCGCTACCTGCTCGTAGTCCACCTGTGAGTGGTCCGTGGTGATGAGCACCGCGTCCGTCTCCTCCAACCTCTCCTCCGTGAGCGGTACGGAACGGAATACGCCGGCTTCCAGCGACACTTCCGGCACGAAAGGATCGTGGTACTCCAGGGCCGCACCCCGATTCGCCAGCAGCTGCATGATGTCCAGGGCGGGACTCTCCCGTGTATCGTCCACGTCCGCCTTGTAGGAGACCCCCAAGAGGAGGATCCGGCTTCCTTTGACCGCCTTCCGGTCGTGGTTCAGCGCCTCGGCCACCCGTTCGACTACGTAGCGCGGCATTTCCGCGTTGATCTCGGCCGCCAGTTCTATGAAGCGCGTGCGATACTGGAGCGTCTTCATCTTCCAGGCCAGAAACAGCGGGTCGATGGGAATGCAATGGCCGCCGAGCCCCGGGCCCGGAAAGAAGCCCATGAATCCGTAGGGCTTGGATGCAGCGGCGTCGATCACCTCCCACACGTCGATCCCCAGACGATCGGCGATCACTGCCATCTCGTTGACCAGGCCTATGTTAACGGCACGAAACGTGTTCTCGAGGAGCTTGGCGAGCTCGGCCACCTCGGGTGTGGAAACCTCGACCACCGTGTCTATCACTTCTCCGTATAACGCCACGGCGATCCTGTGACAGGCGGGGGTCAGCCCGCCCACCACCTTTGGCGTGTTCTCGATGTGCCACACAGGGTTCCCCGGGTCCACCCGCTCCGGGCTGAAGGCGACGAAGAAGTCCTCACCGGCCGTCAGGCCCGATTCCTCCAGGCTCGTGTGCAACAACTCCCTGGTCGTGCCGGGATACGTCGTCGACTCCAGAACCACGAGCTGGCCCGGACGAAGATGCGCGCGCACTGCACTGGTGGCGGAGAGCACGTATGAAAGGTCCGGGTCATCCGTCTTCGACAGCGGCGTCGGGACGCAGATTATGATCGCGTCGAGCTCCTCCAGCCGCGACAGGTCCTTGGTTGCCGCCAGCGAGCCCCGCTTCACGAGTTTTGTCAGGCGCTCGGGCTCCACGTCGGTGATGTGCGAGCTGCCCGCGTTCACGCCGTCGACCACGGAGTCCTTCACGTCGAACCCCAGCACCTGGAATCCCGCCTCCGCGAAAGCCACTGCCAGCGGCAGCCCGACGTACCCGAGGCCCATTATCCCGACCAGTGCCTGGTGGGATCGGACCCTTGCAAGAAGCTCCGTCTCTCGTGACATATGAACCCCGACGCTCATTGTTCTGTGGTCGGCGCAGGCCCCGGCGTCCCGAACCGGCGGGGATGCGGGAACGGCCGGCTGGGTCCGTCCAGCCGGCCGCTATCCCTTTTGTCGGCTCATGTACCTCTTCAGCAGCCCGCCTCAGTCACTGCCGAGGACCTGTCGGGCATAGCCGTTTGCCGGATCGCCGCCCCTCGCCACTATCGAACGCACCCGTCCGGGACCCCTGTTGTAGGCCAGCAGAGCCAACCGCAGGTCTCCGCCGTTACCCTCCAGCAGGAATCGCAGGTAGCGAAAGCCCAGCCGCAGGTTCGTCTCCCGATCGAAAAGATCGGCATCCGCCATGGTCGGGTCCAACCACACCGCGGTGCTCGGGAGCAACTGGGTGTAGCCAGTGGCACCCGCCTCACTCACCGCATAGCGGCGGAAGGACGACTCAGTCTGCACCAGCCCGAAGGCCACCTCCGGGCGCAGTCCCTCTGCCAGCGCGACATCGTAGATCACCTCTGCCAGATCCGCCGGGATGCGATAGTCTGCGGAGAACCCGTGCACGGCGCGAAGCCTCTCGTTTTCCAACTCGAGGAGCGCGATCTCCCCACGAGCATCCCGCTCCGCCCCCCTTGCGGTTGCGGTAGCGTGCTCCGCCGCTTCCAGATTCGGTCCCGCGAATCCCCACAGCATCGCCCCGCCAAACGCCAGCAGCGCCACCGGCGCGAACACGTACACCACGGCCCGCGGCCGGAGCGCCCGGTACCGGAACCCCCGAAACCGCTGGGCCATCTTGCCGGCATGCGCCTCCGCATACCGACCGTCCCTGACCATCCCATTCATATATGTATTCTCCAGCTCACCCTGATTTTCTCTGCCACACACCACTTGCTCCACCCTCCTTGGAGAGCAGGCGGATCGGCCCGATCTCCATCCCGCGATCGAGGGCTTTGCACATATCGTAAACGGCCAGCAGTCCTGCCGAAACGCCACACAGCGCTTCCATTTCCGCCCCGGTCCGCGCCTCGGCCGTGACCTCCACCGTAAGACGGATACCCGGCAACGAAGGTTTCGTATCGACTTCGACGTCGATCGCTTCCAGCGCCAGCGGATGGCATAGCGGAATCAGGTCCGCAGTCTGCTTCGCTCCGCCGATCGCCGCAAGCCTCGCCACCGTTATCACATCTCCCTTCTCCACATCACGCGCCTCTATGGCCGCCAGGGTGGATCGCTCCATGCGGATAAGCCCTTCCGCCATGGCCCTCCGGCGCGTGACGTCCTTGTCGCTCACGTCCACCATGCGCGCTTTTCCGGCCGGGTCGAGGTGCGTGAAGGCACTCGAATTCTTCATGATCAGACCGGCTACCCGCCACCCCGGGGTTCGTTCCGTCACTCGGCCATGCCCCGGGCTCCCTGAAGCTCCGTGGCCATACCGGCCAGGAGAACCGCGGCTATCGCCTGCGGGTTTCCGTTACCGGCGGCCGCATCCAGCGCGTGGTCGAGGTGCGCCAGGGAGCGGAGAAGGGCCTCCGGCTCAACGGCGCGGATGGCCGGAAGACGACTGTGTAGCTCCGGATCGAAGGCCGCCTCGCCGGCGCCGGCCGAGCGGCTCAGAGCGTCCCTGAGAACTTCGTCCAGAGCTCCCAGCACGGCCGAGAATGTACCGCGACCTCCTGTGGATGGGTAGCTCGCCGCCATTCTGAGCCGGTCGCTCCAGGAGCCGATCAGGGCGCAGCCGAGCAGCCCGGTCGCCTTCTCGCGCGGGTCCCCGTCCGCTCTGCCCGCCAGTTCGAGGGCCCGACCGACCGATCCCTGACTTCTGCGCGCCAGGCGCCGGGCTTCCTCCGCCCCCACGCCGGCGTGATCTTCGAGAAACGCGACCGCAGTCGCCTCGTCCAGCGGCGTGACTCGCACCGCCAGAAGCCGTGATCGGATAGTCGGCAGGAGTGCTCCCGGCCGGCTGGACGTGAGAAAGAGCAGCGTGTCCGGCGGCGGTTCCTCGAGGAGCTTGAGAAGCGCGTTGGCGGCTTCCGGACTCGATGCCTGCGGCACCAGTCGCTCCGCGCCGGCGATCACGAATACGGCTGTCCGGCTCATGGCCGGCCGTCTCACCGCCCGGGCCCTGACCTCCTCTACGATAGGCAGGAAGATGGAAGCCGCCGGGTCCATGACAGCAGGTTCGAGCGGATTCTGGCGAAGCATCGCCAGCACTTCCAGACGCGCCTCCTCGAGTTTCTGACGCCTCTTCGCCGGGCCTGACGCCCCCTTCGGCGATGGCAGCGGAAAGAACCAGTGAATGTCTGGATGCTGCAGGCCGTCCGCCATCCGACACGAGCGGCATCTTCCGCAGGGCCGCTCATCGTCCTCCGTGCTGTCGCACAGCACCAGCGCAGCGAGCCACAGGGCCAGTCTCTGCTTGCCTGCTCCAGGCGGGCCGTGAAACAGGAGCGACTGCGGGAGCCGTCCCGTGAAAGCGGCGTTACGCAGCCGGGCCCTGAGATCGTGGTGCCCGACGAGCGGGAGGAGGCTCATGAGCGGCCGCGCAGCCAGCGCACCGGGTCCACCTGCCTCGGGTCGCCGTTGCCGTCCGGCTCGTAGATCTGAAACTCCACGTGGGTTCCCTCGGGAGAACCTTCTTCCCCTCCCACATGGCCGATGACCTGCCCTGGACTCACCCGGTCTCCCATCCGCACCCGGAGCTCCTGGAGGTACAGGTAGCCGGACCAGTAGCCGCCACCGTGATCGACGATCACCGTCTGTCCCAGCAGCCCACGCGAACCGGCCCACGCTATCTCGCCGGCCTCCACCGCGGCTACCGGCGTACCCCTCGGCGCGCCTATTCCCACGCCTTTCCAGACGTCTTCCACGTCGGGCTTCCTCTGGCCGAACCGGTATACGACGTCACCCTCCACCGGCCAGTCGAGTTGGCCGAGATCCGAAGTCCGGAGCGTCGAAGTGCTGATCGTGCCGGCGAGCCTCTCGGCTTCCCGGCGGGCCGCTTCCAGCTCCACCAGCAGACTTCCCAGCCGCTTCTCCTCTTCGTCCAGCGCGGTGAGCCGAGACTCGGTCTGGTCGACTCGCTGCTGCACGTTGGAGAGCCGCCGCCGACGCTGACGCTCCAGCCGCTCCAGGTCGTCTATCTCGAGCTCCTTCTCGGCACGCAGTCCCTGCAGCCGTGCGTACTCGCTGGCCAGCCTGGAGCGCTGCTCCGCCAGGCGCTCCTCTAGTCTTCGCACCTCGCTCACCAGCGTCCTGTCGTACCGCGCGACCAGATGCAGGTACTTGTAGCGGCCGAGCAGCTCACCGAAGGACCGCGCTTCCAGCAGCACCTGGAAAGCGTGCAGCCGCCCTCGCTGGTAGATGTTCCGGAGTCGCTCCCGCAGCTCGGTCCGGCGCACCACAAGCTCGTCGTGAGTCCGCAACAGGTCAGTCGTCGTTTCCGTTACTTGCTCCGCGTAAGCCGCTATCTGCACGTCGAGCTCCGCCAGGACGTCGGCGGAGCTGCCGATTCGCCTCTCAATGTTCTGCAGCTCCTCGGAGACCGTATGCACCTGGCCCCGGAGCTGCGCGTATTCCTGATCGAGCTGCTGGCGCTCTCGCCGGATCTGCTCGAGACGTTCCTGGCTGTCGCGGATCTGGTTACGCAGGGCGTCCTGGGCTGCGGCCGGCTGGATCGCCACCGCCGTGAGAAGACCGCCCGCGAGGATAATGCGGCGGCGGCAGGCTCCCCGGTCAGAACGCATCGAGTCTGCGCAGCTCCCGACGTACGGCACGCCCTGCCGCCGCCATGCCCAGCAGACCGCCGAATGCTACACCGGCGAGGGCCCAGGAGCTTGGAAGCCACTCCACGGAGAGCAGGGTACGGTCTACCGCCGTGTGGACCAGGCGAGTGAGTCCCAGGGCGAGAAGCCCGCCGGCGAGACCGGTCAGAAGACCCTCTACCAGGAACGGCCGGCGAATGTAGCCGTCGGTGGCTCCTACCGTCTGCATGATGGCTATCTCCCGCGCCCGGGCCAGCACGGCCATCCGCACCGCGATCCCGATGAGGAGTGCTGCGCCGACCGCGAAGCTGCCGCCCAGGATGAGCGCCGAGCCTCCCGCTATCCGCCGCAAAGCGTAGATCCGGTCGACCCACTCCCTTCCGTATCTGACCTCCTCGACGAACCCGTAGGCCGCCAGCCGGTCGGCCACGGCCGCAGCGTCGTCGGGAGTCCGGAAGCCAGGTCTCAGCCGTATCTCGAGGGAAGCCGGCAGGGGGTTCACCTCGAGGTCCGAGAAGACATCCGAGAACTCCGTGAGCTCGCGCTGCGCCTCATACAGCGCCTCGACCTTCGTCACGTACTCGACATCCTCTACCTCCGGGAACCGGCCGATCTCACCCCGCGCTACCTCTATCTGCTGGCTGGACGCATCCTCTTCGAGATACCCCACCACCTCCACCCTCTCTTCGACGCCGGAGAGGGCCACGTCTATGTTGTGCGCGGTGAGGGCGAAGAGCCCGATTATGAAGACGCCGAGTCCGATCGCGGTGACAGAGAGTCCCGACAGCAGTGGTGCCCTTCCAAGACCGGCCAGAGCTTCACGAACGATCCTCACGACCGGGCCTCCCTCAAGAGCTCAGGCGCGAGTCGAAGACGACCCGTCCGTTCTCCAGTTCGATGAGCCGCACGTTACGGTGTTGCCGGATCAGAGCCGCGTCGTGCGTCGCCATTACGACCGATGTGCCCATGGCGTTGATCTCGCGGAACAACCTGAGCACCCCGGCGGAGGCGCGCTCGTCGAGGTTGCCCGTCGGCTCATCGGCCAGGAGAACCAGAGGATCGTTTGCGAGCGCCCGGGCGATGGCCACCCGTTGCTGCTCGCCTCCCGACAGCTCTCTGGGATACGATCGTGCACGGGCGGCGAGACCCACTTGGCCGAGCAGCTTCTGGACCCTCGGGCCTATCTTGGAGCGCGGAGCCCCGGTCACTTCCAGGGCGAACGCCACGTTGTCCGCCACTTTCAGGCTCTCCAGAAGCCTGAAATCCTGGAAGACGAATCCGACTCGCCGCCTGAGCTGGGGAAGATCGCGCCGGCGCACACGCCCCGAACTGAACCGCGAAACCCTCACCTCACCCCGAGAGGGCATCTCCTGCATGTGGATCAGGCGAAGAACGGTGGTCTTCCCGGCGCCCGACGGGCCGGTGAGAAAGGCGAACTCCCCCTTCCGCACGTGGAACGAGACGTCCTCGAGGGCGGGATCCGACTGGTTGAAGAACTTGGTGACCGAGCGGAGTTGTATCACGCGGTCGACTCCCCCTTGACCTGGCAGAACCGGATGCACTGCAGGGTCGCCGCGATCATCGAGGCGGGCTCCGCCACTCGGCGCCGCGCGACTTCGAGCGCGGTTCCGTGGTCCGGCGAGGTGCGCGGGAACGGAAGGCCGGCCGTCACGTTGATGCCGTTGCCGCCCGCCACCGTCTTGAACACGGCCAGGCCCACATCGTGATACGGCACTACTACCGCATCCACCGACCCGTCGAGGCAGCGGCGGAACACTGAGTCGGCCGGAAAGACGCCCACCATTTCAGTATGCTCCTGTTTGCCAAGTAACTGCATGGCGGGCTCGAGAACGCGCGCCTCCTCGTCGCCGAACAGGCCTCCTTCGGAAGCGTGTGGATTCACTCCCGCGAACGCAAGACGCGGACGTGGGAGACCCCACCACTCCCGTAGAGCACGGACGGCGATGGCCGTCCGGCGTACGACCAGCTCCACCGTGAGAGCCGTCGGAACTTCCCGCAGCGGGATGTGCGTGGTGAGCAGGGCCAGGCGCAGAGGGCCTCCCGATGTTGTCTCTTCCGCGGCCATGATCATCGTGACATCCGGCACGCCGCACCTTTCCCTCAGGAGCTCCGTGTGCCCCGGGAACGGGTAGCCCGCGGCGGCAAGCGCCGCCTTGGAGATCGGCGCCGTTACGATGCCGTCCACCGTTCCTGCAAGAGCCAGCTCTACAGCCCGTTCGATCGCCAGGCCGGAAAGCTCACCCGCCTCCACGAGTCCGCTTTCCCGCCAGCGTCCAATCGATTCGAAGTCGCAGTTGGACGGCAGCGGCGCCACGCCCGGCGGGAAGGCACCCTCGGCGCCGATGACCACGAAGCGGGTCAGGCCTGCTACCCGCGGACTCGAAAGGGTGGCGGCGACTATCTCGGGTCCGATTCCCCGAGGGTCACCCAGGGTCACCGCTATGCTCAGGGGACGGCCGGCCTCGCCGGTGCCGTGGGATGGAAGGGAGCGGCCACTTACGCCCGGCCCTTCAAAGACGACGTTCGATGTAGATCTCGTTCTTCAGCTCCTCGATGAACCGCTCGTAGCCCTTATCGAACAGAAGCCGGGAGCGGATATCCTCGCGAACGTCATCCAGGTCATACTCTCCCTGCGGCTTGAACTCCAGGATCCTCAGGACGACATAGACCGGACGATCCTGGAGCAGGCCCTCGGCGACGAACGGTCCAACTACCTGGCCCGGGAAGGGCTGACCCAGGGCCGCGGCATAGGCAGCTCCGAGGCGCGTCTCGATCTCATCCACAGGCACATCTGGAAGGCGCACCGGGATCTCGGCGATCCCGTAGCGCTCGGCCAGCTCACCCACGCTTCGTCCTCCGCGCACGCTGTCGGCCAGAGCCGCGGCCAGCTCCTGGGCTCGCTCGAAGTCGGCCCGCGTCATCGTCGGCTGGACGAGGATGTGCCTGATCTTGCGCTCGCCACCCCGCACGTTCTCGACCTGGATGATGTGAAAACCGAAGCGCGTCCTGACAGGGCCCACCGGCTCCCCAGTTCTCGCCGACCACGCCGCCCGAGCGAAATCGGCGACCAACTGGCCGCGATTCACCCAGCCCAGCTCTCCACCCTGGTCACGGTTGGACAGATCCTGCGAATACGTTCGGGCGACGACGGCGAAGTCCGTTCCCTCCCTGATCTCGCGCAAGGCGGTCCGCGCCGTTTCCAGCGCACTGTCGGCAGCGGCTTCCGACGCCTCCGGCTCGACCACGATTTGCTCGAAGGTGAGGTTGGCGGGCCGCGTCTCTCCTTTGAGGCGCTCATCGAAGAACGTCCGAATCTCCTCCTCGGTCACCGCTACCGGGGGCAGGTTTTCCCTGTTCTGCTGGATGAACTCGTCGATCATCAGCTGGGCGCGGACCTGCGCCCTCAGCATCTGTCGGTACTGGACCAGCGTCCGTCCCGACCGGGCGACCGCGTCCTGGAAGGCAGTGGCGGTGGGAAAACTGTTTCGGATCTCGCGGAAACGCCGGTCCGTCTCGCCGTCCAACACTTCCGGCGGAACCGTTATCTCGGTCTCTTTCGCCTTCTGCAGCAGGATGAGCTGGTCGACCAGGTCGTCGCTCGTGCGGATCACCAGCGAGTCGAAGCCGGGCGTCCCGGTCGCCGGAACATCGAAGCCCTGCGCGCGCATCTGCACCAGAGTCTCGAGCACCTCGCTCCACAGAAGCGCCGTATCACCCACCACCGCAACGACCCGATCCACCAACTCGATCGTATCAGCCGGCGCTTCACTGGATTGCGGACCGGGTCGCGGAGTCGCCACTGCGGTCCGGCTCACTGCACTGCCAAGCACCAGTGTAAGTAAGCCTGCGAACTTGATTCCGCGGAACAGTATCGTTTCAGGGTTCACCGCCACCGATTCTCCTCACCCCGAGCCGCCCTGGTGGCCGCCCGTCGTGGTGTCGTCCTCCGCGGTCGGCTCCTCGCCGGGTGTTGCGTCCTTCGCTTCGGCGTCGCCGACCGGCGGTCCTCCGACCCCTTCCTGTCGGAGTTCCCGGGCCATCCGTGCCGCGGTCCCGGCACCCTTCTCGTCTACCCGGATCCTGATTTCCAGGTCCAGTGTCTGCCGGAAAACACCCAGCCACGGGAGAGCTTGCGCCCGGCGAACGGCTCCCTCCAGGAAGTGGACGCCCTCGGCTCCAAGGTCGTAGCGGGGGTGAGTCACCAGAGCGTGGCTGAGGCCCATCCGGGAGGCGACCCTGGCGAGCTGGTATGACATGGCCCGGGCCAGCTGCTGCCGCTCCGCGTCGGTCGGACCGGCGCCCTCGGACAGGGCCGCCTGAATGAGTATCTCGTCCCTGGCGAGCTCCATGAGGTACGTGTGAAGATCGTCGTCGCTGGCCGAAGCGAGAGTCTCCTGGATGTCCGCCCGGACCTGGAACAAGCGGCGGATCTCGCCCACCGTCAGCTCTCCGTTCCCCCAGGTCACCAGTTCCACACCCTCGGGAACCTGGTCCGCCGCCATGTCCGGAGCGGCGGCCACCCGGCGAGCCGTGGCAACGGCACCTTCCAGGACCGCCCGGCGCGCGTTCCCCACCAGAGAGTCGAGCGCCTCGCGTGAGCGCCGAGCCTGCCGCTCCCCAACCATGCGTTCGCGCACCTGCTCTTGCGCCGGCTCGAACTCCGGCACGTGTCGGCTCTCGATCCGGTAGATCATCATCCCCCCGGCCGTCGGGAGCACCGGACTGACTTCACCCGGACGCAGCCGGAACACGACGCTGTCTACCGCGGGGGGAAAAGCGTCATGGCCGAGGTATGCGAGAACCTGGCCCCGGGCTTCCGCCGGCTCGTCGCTGCGCGAGCGCGCGACCTCGAGGAAGTCCGCCCCGCCCATTAGCTGGTCGCGGATCTCTTCGGCGCGCCGGAACGCTCTCTCGCGGGCCGCCGCGTCCTCCGACGGCTCGGCCTCGACCACGATTCGGCGAACGTCGATGCGCGTGAAGGGCTGGCGGGTGTCGAAGTACGTTCGCACCTCCTCCTCGGTCGGCTCGAGGCCGCGGAGCACGACGCTGTCGCGGTATCGCTCGACGGCCAGCGCGGCGAAGTGGCGCTGATCCTCCAGCAGCCGCCCGTAGTCGAGGGCCGCTGTCGTGTCCTGGTTCTCGTAGAGGACGGCGAGTGCCACGTAATCCGCCCACAAGGTGCCCAGCTGTGCCGCCCAGTGGCCAGAAAGAGCCGTATCCGGGATCTCGGAGGCGGCCATGAGCCGGCCCAGCTCTTCGACACTCAGCTCGTAGCCCGCCACCTCCGCCACCGGCCGCGAGTGAGAGGTGAGAGCGTCGTCCAGGGTGTCGCACGCCGCGAGCGACCCCGTTAGCGTCGCGGCGACCGCCAACATTGCCTGGGTCCTGTTCATCCGCCTTCCACACATCACGCGCGCTCGTTCTTGCCTGCGGGTTTCTGACCGGCCAG
The DNA here is from genome assembly GCA_039589295.1 of Gemmatimonadota bacterium. Classification (GTDB taxonomy): domain Bacteria; phylum Gemmatimonadota; class Gemmatimonadetes; order Palauibacterales; family Palauibacteraceae; genus JBDGYE01. The sequence goes on from JBDHHR010000031.1 coordinate 12,039, forward strand.
CGAGCCCTCGAGCAGCTCCAGTGACTCGATCAGCGTGGGAAGCAGGGGCTCCACCCCGGCCCGAGAAAGCACCAAGGATAACGGCAGAGTGCGCCGGACTTCAACCGCTACCTGACGGTCGCTGAAGGCTTCTCGCAAGGGCTTCAGACTGGGGAGGGCATCGCTGCGGAAGTTGAGACGCGCCGTGCGGTCGGAGACGCGCGCCCACTCCAGGCCCAGGCTGCTACCAAGAAGCTTGAGTCTGACTGAGGCGAGAAGCCGTTCGGCCGCTTCCGGGAGCTGACCGAATCGGTCGCGCATTTCTTCGGCAAGTCCGTCCACCTCGCCCGGGGTCTCCAGGCGCGACAGGCGTCGATAGAGGTGCAGCTTCTGGTCGGAGCCGGCGATGTACTCGTCCGGAAGGAACGCGTCGCCATCTACTGCCACCTGGGTCGCTGCCCGCTTCACGCGCGGCTCCTCTCCCTGCATGCGTCGGACGGTCTGCTCGAGGAGACGCTGGTACGTGTCGAACCCTACCGCCTGGGCGAATCCCGACTGGTCCGCTCCCAGAAGATTGCCGGCGCCCCGCAGCTGCAGGTCCTTGAGGGCCACCCGATAGCCGGAGCCCAGCTCCGTGTGGTGTTCCAGGATGCGCAGCCGCTGGACAGCCTCTGGCGTGACATTCGGCGGGACCAGGAGGTAGCAGTACGCCCGGTGGTGCGATCGCCCTACCCGACCGCGGAGCTGGTACAGCTGCGCCAGCCCGAAGCGGTCCGCCCGGTGCACAATCATGGTGTTGGCCGTGGGGACGTCGAGACCATTCTCGATGATGGACGTCGACACCAGCACGTCGATCGCGTGGTTCATCAACTCCCACATCGTTCGCTCGAGCTCTCGTTCCGGCATGCGGCCGTGTGCCACGGCGACCCTTCCCTCCGGAAGCAAGCGACGAACCCGCTGGGCCAGCGAGTCGATCGTCTCGATCCGGTCGTGAACGAAGAAGATCTGTCCGGCCCTGTCCAGCTCTCGCCACATGGCGTCCCGGATTATGGAATCGCTCCACGGCAGCACGTGCGTGATCACCGGCATCCGGTCCCGAGGGGCCGTCTCGATAAGAGACATATCCCGCAGGCCTCCGAGGGCCAGCTGCAGCGTTCGCGGGATCGGCGTGGCCGTGAGCGTAAGTACGTCGACCGACCGCTTGAGCTCCTTGACCTGCTCCTTGTGCCGAACTCCGAACCGCTGCTCTTCGTCCACCACCAGCAGGCCCAGATTCCTGAATTGGACGTCTCCTGAGAGAAGGCGATGCGTACCGACAACGATGTCGATTCTCCCCGCTGACAGCGCCTCCAGCGTCTCCGTCTGCTGACGCGGCGTGCGCAGGCGTGAGAGCGTCTCGGTCACGACGGGGAAGCTTGCCAGCCGCTCCCGGAACGTGTGCAGATGCTGCTCGGCCAGGATAGTGGTCGGTGCGAGCACGGCGACCTGCTTTCCGTCCTGCACTGCCTTGAAAGCCGCCCGGATCGCGATTTCGGTCTTCCCGTAGCCGACATCGCCGCACACCAGCCTGTCCATGATGCCCGGCGACTCCATGTTGTCTCTGACATCTTCCCAGGCGGACCGCTGGTCGGGGGTGTCCTCGTACAGGAACGACGACTCCATCTCCCGCTGCCAACGGGTCTCGGCAGAGAAGGCGAAGCCGTCACTCACCTGCCGATGGGCGTAAAGCTCCAGCAGCTCTGTGGCCATCGCCCGGATCGATTCCACCGTCCTCGCCTTCAGGGCCTTCCAGCGTTTTCCGCCCAGTTTGTGAACCGGAGGGGGCGCGGCCCGCTCCTCACCGTCCCCGAGTCCCGTCCATTTCTCGATCAGGTCGAGGCGGTAGTGGGGAACCCGCAGGATCTCGCCCTCCGCGTATTCGATCTTGAGAGTCTCGACCGTTTCGCCGGCTACGTGCACACATTCCATTCCGGCGTACCTCCCGATCCCGTGATCCATGTGCACTACGTAATCTCCCGGAGACAGAGAGGCGACCGACTCCAGGGATGCGATCCCATGGAGCCGCGTTCTCCTGCGAAGCCGCCTCGATCGGTGGAAGATCTGGTGGTCGGTGAGCACGAGCAGCGGGCTCGGGCCCGGGATACGGAAGCCTCCGCTGATCCCGCCGAGAGCCAGGGTTGCCCCATGGGCCAGCGAGTGGCCGCCGGCGTCCTCCAGGATTTCCTCGAGTCGCTCCAGCTGTCCCTCGTTGTCACACAGGATGAGTACTTTGTGACCTCGCGCGCGCGAATCCCTGATGACCGCCGCCAGCCGGTCCATCTGCCTCTCGATCGGAGGGTGCGGCTCCAGCCCGAAGTCCAGTCGCTCGCAGCCCGCCGCCGGCTCGGATCCGTCACGGTGTAGTCCCAGGCGGGCCACGGCGGCCAGCCGGGACTCAGCTTCCGCAGGCGGCAACACAAGCGACGACGGTGCGATCGCCGCAGCGTCTTCCGCGGCGGAGCGCGCTTCCCTTATCTCCGCCCACAGGCGGGCGCGCCGCGCCGGTGCCGTTGCCTGCCCGACCTCGATCACCGTGGTCCTGTCGGACAGCAACTCCAGGAGCGACCGCCGCTCGACTGCACCGCCGACTTCCCGCACCAGGCCGGGCTCGAGGGTCAGTGGCAGGATATCCGCAGAGTCGATCCGCTCCGAAGAGCGCTGAGTCAGCGGATCGAAGCGGCGGAGGGACGCCACCGCGTCATCCCACAGCTCGATGCGGAGTGGGTCATCGTGACCGAACGGGAAGACGTCCACAATGCCTCCGCGGACAACGAAGTCGCCCAACTCCTGGACCGAGGTGGCGCGCTCGAACCCCATCAGGGCAAGGCGTTCGGCCAGCTCATCCCGGTGCCACGCGTCGCCGACGCCGATGTGGAGCTCGAATCGGGTTCCGGAGGGTCCCACGGGCGATCGCTCCACCAGGCCCCGGGAAGTCGTGACCAGGAGTCGGGCCCGACCGCCGATAAGCGCGGTCAACGCCTCCGCGCGCTGGCCCGATATCTCGACGTGCGGATCGACTTCCTCGTACGGGAGCGTTTCCCTCTGTGGCAGGTAGTGGGTTCCCCGGTCGGCACCTATGTAAAGGAGATCGGCGTGCAGCAGCTCTGCTTCTCCCGGTGAGTCTGCCACCAGGACCACCAGCGGATGGCCGAGGCTCCCCAGGGCGGCCGCCAACACCGCCGGTGCCGCTCCGGGCAGGCCCACCGTGGTGACTCGCCGGCCGGCTTCGGGGAGCGCCTCTTCGAGACCGGACTCCCGGACCAGTTGCAGGAAGCTGTCGAGTATCATGCCTTCCGCCCGCTGCGCTCGGTCCCTCTCGCGAGCCGTCTGAAGCTGTCGGAGTCCCGGCGTGGCGGAACGACCAGTAGAGCCTCCGCACCGAGCAGCAGCACAGCCAGGATGATGAGTGGGATCGCCACGTTGGTTCCGCGCCTGGCCCTGAAGATCGCCTCCTCCCATTCATCGTCGGTTCCGGCGACCACCACTTCGAGGTCCGGGAAGAGCCGGTTCAAGGCTCCGGGCCGTATGGTCTCCAGGTCGGATTCGGCTGTCGGGATGTTCGCCGCGAAGAGCCGCGTTCTCGTGGTACCCCCTTGGAACACTCGATACACGCCTGCCTCGAGAGGACGAAAAAGTGCCCCGCCGTCTACTCGAGTGGTTGCTCCGTCCGTCCCTCGGACCGAGTCCGCCCGTGCCGGGAGGCGAACTGACTCCCCGACATCCAGGCCTGACTCCGGCCAACCGGAAAGGTGTCCCCACCTCAGAAGGGCCTCGACAAACGGAATCATTGACACGCTCAAGGGCAGCGATGTCGCTTGGGATGAGAGCGGCGAGGCGAGAAGAACGTACGCCTGCTTACCCGCAGTTCCCCGGACCAGCCAGGGCTTGCCGTCCTCCGTTCGTATCAGCGCGCTGTCCCTCCCCCCTGCGACCGGCAGCCTGCGAAACGCGAAAACCTCTGACACGCGCGCCCGGGCCAGTTCCGACCCGTCCTCGGCAACGAGTCGAAGCCCGCCCCGCGCAGGCCGTCCCGCGAGTCTCCACGGGACGTCGAGAGAGCCGAGCAACTGATTGAAGGGTGGAAGGTCGAGCTCATCCGACGGCGGCACCAGAACCAGCGCCTCGGCGTTGCGGAGGAGCGAAAGGTCTCCCGGGTGCCGCGGCACCCCCTCCACGACCACAACCTCCGACTCTCCTGTGCGGGCGATTCTGCCATCCGCCTCGAGCGTCTCCAGCGCACGCTCGACGAAGCCCTCCCCGGCCCCGAGGTGGAGAACTGCTGGAGGCGGCTCGACGCGAAGGGTGAAGTACCGGCTGTCATCGGCCCGCAGAGACGACGGCGGGATTGCCACTTTGCCGCCGTGCTCTCCTGGCTCCATGGTCGGCAAGCGGAGGATGGCCTCCGACCCCGCCGCCATCGGCACGAGTGCCACGGTCTCGCCATCCAGCTCCAGGCGAAGCGGAATCGTATCCGGCGGAACCGCTGTCGGACGCGGGTAACTCTCGACGCGGGCGGCCAGGTCGACGACCTTCCCGAAGCCGGCGCGAGATCCAGTTGAAAGCTCGACCGACACGACCGCTTCGTTCACCTGCTGGCCGACTTTCGACCGTGAGACGACCAGCGCTCCATCGGCGATACCGGACAGGGGTTCGTCCCGGAAGTCTCCGGCCTGAAGATCCCCATACAGGTGGACCTCCCGGAAACGATCGACGTCGCCCGGGATGAGGCGGAGCGCCTCTCGGGCAGTCCGGGCTACGTATCCCCTGCCATCCGTCGCCTGTACGCGGCTGATCGCCCGCTCAGACTCTCGCCTTCCTGCCCCCACGGCCACCGGAGGCCCAACCGTCGGGTAGATCCAGAAACGGTCGTCCGGCCCGGCGAACGCCAGGGTGGCGCTCGCCCTTTCGAGTTGTGATTCGAGCGCGGGCCGATCGGCCTCCAGCCTGGACATACTGGCGGAGTTGTCGATCAGGAGCAGCACGTCCGTCGGTCGATGGTCGGCGGCTCCTCCACGGCCGACCAGGGGGACCGCGGCCGCAAGTGCCACCGCCAGGAGCAGTGCGACCCGGGTCAGCAACAACAAACGGTCACGCATCTGCAGCGACCTGGCCGTCCTTTGCTGCGCGCTCCGCAAATAGCGCAGCGCCGGGAACGGCACCCGCCGGTTCATCTCGCGCCGCACGAGGTGCAGGGCCACCGGCACCGCGGCCAGGAGGCCCACCGCGAGCGCCCAGGGATGGAGGAAGCTCACCCCAGGCGGCCCCGCTTCTCCAGGTAACCGTTGAGCAGCAAACCCAACGGAGTGTCCGTGGTGACCACGTGGTAATCAGTACCCATGCGTCTGCACTCACCTCGCCACCATCGGATCGCCTCCGTCACCGAGCGGCGATACTCCCGCCGGATCGCCGCCGAGTTCGTCCTCAGCTCTCCCTTGCTCTCCGTGTCGAAGAAGATGGCGTCTCCGGCCGGAGGCAGGTCGCGCTCTGCGGGGTCCATCAGATGGAACACCAGCACCTCGTGCCCGCGGTGGCGAAGGTAACCCAGAGCCCTCGTCGTTTCCTCGGCATCCGCCAGAAGGTCGGAAATGAAGATCACCAGGCCGCGCCTTCTGAGCCGGACCGCCACCTCACGTATCGCCTCTCCGGCGTCCGTCGATCCACCTCCTCTCATTTCCACCAGAGTCCGGAGAAGGATGGCCAGGTGCTGGCGTACCGCCCGCGGCGCGACGTGCTCGCGGATCCGGTCATCAAAGGTCAGCAGGCCGGCGGCGTCACCCTGTCGCAGCAGAAGTAGGGTGAGGGAGGCACTGAGAAGCCGCGCGTACTCCAGTTTCGTTACGAGACGCTCCGGGTCAGAACTCCAGGCCATCGAGCGGCTGGTGTCCACCACGAGGTAGGCCCGCAGGTTGGTTTCTTCTTCATACTGCTTGACGTAGTAGCGATCCGAGCGGGCGTACATTCTCCAGTCGACGAACCTGATGTCATCTCCCGCGTAATACGGCCGGTTCTCGGCAAATTCCACCGAAAAGCCGCGGTGCGGCGAGCGGTGCAGACCGAACAGGAATCCCTCGACCACGTTGCGAGCTACCAGTTCGAGGTTGCCCAGGGCGGCCAGCGCGGCCGGCTCGAGCCTGTCCGCCCGATGGCGCGCGTAGGCCTCCCGCCCCGACGACTGGCCGGGGCCGTCCGCATCGGGCATCCATCGCGCGCGCTCGCGTGTTCTCATCGGTATACGGTTCGGCGTTTGCCGGCATGGCCCATGCGGCCTAAATGACACTGCCTCCCGCCGGGTGCAAGCCTTCGGCACGTCCGGCACTCTTTGACGGGAGTCGAGTAGCACCCTCGGCGCGGGTGGAATGTTCCGGTCGATGACACCGGGTCATGGACCGGCGGGCACGACAAACTCGGGAAAGGCGCTGGAAGATGCGGATGCGGAACCGGTTCAGCTGTGTCATGGGGGGCGTCGCCGTTCTCCTGACCGGCAGTTCACTGCCGGCTCAGATGAGTGGAGGTGGGGCGGACGTCAGAAGGGCCGCCGAGTCCATAACAATGGCGGACCTGCGTGAGCATATGGAGGTTCTGGCGCACGACTCCATGCGAGGGCGTGATACTCCCAGCCCGGAGCTCATGGAGACTGCGCGGTACGTGGAGCGACAGTTTCGCTCATCAGGGCTGGAGCCCGGTCTCGCTGAGGGGTACCTGCAGATGTATCCGCTTACCCGTATGCGGCCGGCGGCCAGCGGAGAGCAGCAACTGAAGATCGACGGCCCCGCCGGCTCACGTGAGTTTGTTTGGGGTGAAGAGTTCTTCGCGCAGCACACGAGCGCCATGGCCGACGCTTCCGGCTCGCTCGTCGGCATCGCTTCGCCCGATGAGAGAAAGACAGCGGCAGGCGAGATAGCGGTGATCCGGGTTTCCTCGGCTAACCTTCGACAGGTGTTCGGCGGCGGCCTGCGCGAGTCTCTCGCTGCGGCGAGGCCCGCCGGCCTGGTGGTGGTGCTGGACGTCCCGGATCAGTTCTTTCAGCTGTTGCGAGGCTTCCTGAGCGGCGAGAGGATATCCTACGGCCGCCTGGAAGACGACGGTCCGCCGGTTGTGTTCGTGTCACAGGCTGCGTTACCGGGCGAGCTCGCGGCGCAGCTGACCCGGGGCGGCTCCGTGCCGGACGGCTGGTCCGCCAGCCTTCGCACCGAGAGCGAGGCGGCGGTTATCGAGGCGCCGAACACGGTTGGAGTGCTCGTCGGATCCGACCGGCGGCTGCGCGACGAATTCGTCCTCTTCACGGCCCACATGGATCACGTAGGGGTCGGAGGACCGGTAGACGGCGACTCCATCTACAACGGCGCCGACGATGACGCCTCCGGCACCGTGACGATCATCGAGCTGGCTGAGGCGTTCGCCGCCCTCGAGAGCCGTCCCCGCCGCTCGCTCGTGTTCATGGCCGTCAGCGGAGAGGAGAAGGGGCTGTTGGGCTCGCGCTGGTACAGCGAGCACCCCGCCTTCCCGATCGAGCGGACGGTGGCCAACATTAACATCGACATGGTCGGTCGGAACTGGCCGGACACGATAGTGGCCATCGGCAAGGACGAGTCGTCGTTGGGGCCCCTGGTGGAGCGGGTATCGGCGGAGCACCCGGAGCTGAACATGGCGGTGATCGATGACCTGTGGCCGGAGGAGAGCTTCTACACCCGGTCGGACCACTACAACTTCGCCCGCAAGGGAGTGCCTGTCCTGTTCTTCTTCAACGGCACGCATGAGGACTACCACCGGGCGTCAGACGAGGCGGACAAGATCGACTATGAGAAGATGTCCCGGATCGGAAGACTGGTGTTCTATCTGGGGCTCGAGGTGGCGAACGGCGATGAGCCGCCGTCGTGGGATCCGAAGGCCTACGAGAGAGTCGTAGAAACGCCTCGATCCTGAGACTCCCGCCGGGGACCCGGGGGTGAAGTTGTTTGCCTCCGAGCCGCGGCCTAGATTGATGCGGGCCGGGTCGAGGCGGCGGAATCTCGCCGACCAACGATCCGATCCACCGATTAAGCGCGGATGGTTTCGATGCCAGCGAACGACGACAATCCAGTAGTGATCGTTGAGCGACGTGCTTCGGGCTTGGGCGCGTTCCTCAGCGGTGCCGTGCTCGGCGCCGTGGTAGCCCTTCTGTACGCTCCCAAGACCGGCGAGGAGACCAAGGCCGAGATCCGCGATCGGGTTCGGCGCCTGCGGGAAGACGCGGAGGAGAGGTTCCAGGATCTCCGCGAGGACGTCGAAGGCCGCTATGAACGGGTACGGGGAGACGTCTCCGAGCGGCTCGAGGTAGCTCGCGAAGAGGTGCGCCAGCGGAGGTTCCAGGCCGAGGAGGCCGTCAAGGCCGGCAGGGATGCGGCGCAAAAGGCGCGCGCGGATCTCGAGCAGCGCGTCTCCGAGTCGCGAGAGGAATACCGGCAGAGGGTTGCCGAGGCTTCGGAGAAGGCCGCCGACGAGGCGGCGGAGGCCGCAGAGCCCGTCGAGGAGACGACCGCCGACTGATTCAGCGTATGAACTCGGGCGACGAGTGATGCGGGCCCAGGCGGCGCCGGCGGCGCCGTGGGCCCGCTTCTTCTTGGGGGCGGCGGCGTGTTGAGAGTCGGGGCCCCGAGCGGTCCGCGGCGCGTCCCTGGGTTCCGCAGCGGTTTCCGGGGCGGGTGGGAGTACGTGAAGGAGGTGTACGACCAGGCCGCCTCCGACAACGTCTTCTTTCTCGCCTCCGGGCTGACGTTCAGCCTGCTTCTTGCCGCCATTCCGTTCCTGTTTCTCGTCTTCTCTCTGGCCGGCCTCGCTCTGGCCCCGCAGATCGCCGCCCCGGAGAGCGCGGTCATGGACTGGCTGAGGAGCATCCTCCCCGTCACCGCCGACATGCAGAAGGAGGTCCTGGAACAGCTCGCCTCCGTGGTGGAGTCCCGTTCTCTCGGGCTGATCAGTGCGGCTCTGTTCGTGTGGTTCTCCACCCGGTTGTTCGGGGCGCTGCGCACCGTGCTGGACGCCGTGTTCGACTTCCGCGAAGGGCCGGGCATCGTCATGGGGAAGGTTCTGGACGTGAAGATGGTCGTGATAGCCACCGTGTTGCTGACCGCTAACATCGGGATCACGGCTGCCCTGGCTGCAGTCAGCCGCGAGATGTTGCTGCAGCTTCACGTTCCGACGGCTCAGCCACTGCGTCTGGTGGGTTTCGCTGCCGCCTGGGCGGCTATCTTCCTGATGTTCCTGCTCATCTACAAGTTCGTTCCGTCTACCCGCCTCCGCTGGCCGGTCGCCGCAATCGCAGCCCTCTTCTCGGCGGCTGGCTTCGAGCTCGTCAAGACGGCGCTCGGCTGGTACCTGTCCGATGTCGCCGACTTCTCCCGAGTGTTCTTCGCCTTCGCAACGCTGGTGATCCTGGTGATCTCGGTGTACTACGCCGCGGTCATATTCGTTCTCGGGGGTGAGGTGGCGAAGGTGTATGGTCTCCGCCGCGTGATGCGGCGACAGAGAGAGCTCTTCGATCAGGTCTGAGTCACACGCGGTTCCGGTGGGGATCACGGCGCTCGCCCGGCCGGCCTTCGGTGGCGCCGCTCCCGCGGCGAATCTAGATTCCCGCCGTCTCGTCCAACCGCGCTGTGGCACGGGAGGTCAGGTGGCGCGATCGGCCGTCGGCCGAAGGATCATCGTGCGGAACAGGAAAGCCCGTCACGAGTTCCAAGTTCTCGAGGAGCTCGAAGCGGGTCTCGTTCTGCGGGGCGCGGAAGTGAAGTCGCTTCGGGAGGGAAGGGCGAATTTCGCCGACGCGTACGCGGCCATCGAGGGAGGCGAGCTGTGGCTGCATAACCTGCACATCGCCCCCTACGGGTCCGCGAGCATTGACGTTCCTGACCCGCTACGGCCGCGGAAGCTCCTGGTTCACCGCCGCGAGCTCCAGCGACTGGCCGTACGGACCGCCGAGCGCGGACTGACCATCGTGCCGTTGGACGTGCACTTCTCGCGCGGCTTGGCCAAGGTGACCATCGCCCTGGGGCGCGGTAAGAAGATGCACGACAAACGCGAGTCTCTGAAGCGCGATGACATGCGGCGGGAGGTCGAGCGTGCACTGCGAGCGAGTACCGAGAAGGAATAACCGGGGCCTGCAGGGGGATCTTGCGCGGGAACGCGTCTGTATCCTGGTGGCGGCCTGCCTGACGTTGTCGGCAGGCGGAGTGGCTGCCCAGACCTCCATGGAGTCGAGGGTGGTGAGGGTGGCGGGCCGGGACTACCGCCTCGCGGTGGCCGGCCACCGCGGTTATCCGGCCGTCCGCTGGGCGAAGTTGCCGGAGGGCCTGATCGAGGCCCCCTTACGTCGAGGCTCGCTGGCGACGGCGGTGAGCGCAGGTGAGCCTCTACTCATCTATGCGGGATCACCCTTCGGTCGGCATGGCGATCGCGCCTTTCAACTTGCCAACGCGCCATACCTGGAGGGCGACGATCTCTGGGTGCCGCTGCAGTTGTTCACCGACTGGCTTCCGACAGCGGCGCGTGCTGACCGTCGACCGGCCGCCGTAGAGGAGCAGAACGTCGATCGCGCTGGCCGTGTGAGTCCTGTCCTGGATCGCCGCGCGGGACCCTGGCGCGTGGTCATCGACCCCGGTCACGGGGGCCATGATCCCGGGACGATGAATCGGCGCACCGGAGCGCGGGAGAAGGACATCACGCTGAGGGTGGCGCGCTACCTGTTCGAAGAGCTGGACCGGGGCCGGGGGGTCGAGGCACACCTGACGCGGGACCGGGACATGTTCGTCAAGGTGAAGGAGCGGCCCCGGAAGGCCATGGCCCTGGACGCGGACCTGTTCATCTCGATTCACGTGAACGCGGAGCCCGGCCGGCGCACATCGGCGTCCGGGTTCGAGACGTATTACCTCGGGCGGGCGCGAACGGAGGAGTCGCGCGCCGTGGCCATGCGTGAGAACGCCGTGGTGGCGCTCGAGGACGGCGGGGAACCGTCCCAGCCGGTAGAGTTCATCCTGTCGGGCTGGAACCAGGACGTGAATCGCGACGAATCCAGCAGGTTCGGGGGCCACGTTCAGAACAGCCTGCGGACGGTGATGGGCAGCAGGGACCGGGGAGTGAAGCCCGGACCGTTCTATGTGCTGCTGACCAACGGGAGCATGCCGACCGTACTGGTGGAGCTCGGATTCATCACCAACGCGGCCGAGGCGAAACGCCTGACCAGCAAGGCGAAGCAGAAAGAGATCGCCAGGGCCCTGGCGGCCACCATCCAGAGCTACTTCGAGGAAAGGGGACGGCGAACAGCCGTGATGGAGGGAAGAGGATGAGTCGGCTGGCCGTGCTGCCGGCCCTCGTACTCGCCGGCGCGTGCGTGTACTTCAACACCATGTACAACGCGCAGCAGGAGTACGACCGGGGAATCAGGTCCTTGCGTGACGGAGATCAGGTCCAGGCGCGGATCGCCTTCGACAGCGTAATCGCCAAGGCGGAGCGGGTGCTCGAAAAACATGCTGACAGCAAGTACGCCGACGACGCCGCCCTGCTGAAGACGCGCTCCGAGCTCCACAACAAACTGTGGGAGTCGGCCTCGGCCTCGGCCGTGCTTGCCGGAGAGCTGGCAAGCGACGGCGCGGGGGTCCAGGTGGCGAACGGTCTCCAGGGAATCGCCACCTATAACTTGGGCCAGCTCGAGCGGGCGGACTCGCTCCTCTCCACAGCCGTGGAGGGGCAGGTCAGCGCCGACGACCGGGCCGTCTTCCTCTTCAATCGGGGCAAGGTGCGCTTGGGCTTGCAGCAGCCCGGCTCCGCGGCCGAAGACCTGCGGACTGCCTCGCGACAGATCGACCTGTCCGACGAAATCCGCCTGGATCTCGCTGTGGCGCTGGCGCGGATCGGCGAGATCGACCAGGCCATAGACTTGACGGAAGAACTCCTGCAGAACAACCGGCGCGGGGACCTCAGCGACGCCATGCGCGTGCACCTGGACTCCCTGAGCCGCCGTGCCCCGTCGAGAGTCGACGCCATGCTGGCCGAGCTGACCCGCCAACCGGTGACGGAGTCAACGAAACTCTCGATGCTGTTCTATCTACGGGGCCGCTCCCGTCAGCACGCAGGGGATACGACCGGAGCACTCGTGATGCTCGACAGCGCGGTTACGGCGAGTCCCAACAGTCGATTCGCTGCTGACGCCTCATACTACGCCGCGCGTCAGCGCCTCAGAGATGCCAAGGGGCCGGAGGAAGCGAGCGAGACGGTCCCGAGTTTGGGCCTCGCGACCCGCTCCTGGCGTCGCGAAGTGGCAACGCACGCCCGCCGGTTGGAGTACTGGGCCCGGCGCTTCGATCTCCTCATGGAGGCTTACGACAGTCGGGGCGCTTCGGCTGCGGAGGCGGTGCTGCGGGCTGCGGAAGTGGCCGGGACCGAGCTGCGCTCGCCTGCGCTGGCCAGGGGGCTGTATCTGCGGTACCTGGAACTGGCCCCCGAGTCGCCGTGGGCGGCCAAGGCGCTTCGCGGAGCGCTGGCCTACTCGGAGCACCGGCCGGGCGACTGGGTGCAGGACGACGGAGAGCGTACCGATGAGGTGCTCCGCCGTCGCTTGCGTGCCCTTCCGGCAGATGATCCCTATCGCATGGACCTCGCCGGCGCCGCTCACCGTACGCCGCTCACCGACTCCCTGTACGTCCGAGCGGAAAGGGACCTGAGGGACCGAATCGCGGGGATCCAGATGCTTTTCGATCCCGTAGCGGGGCGTGGGGCCTTGGCCGACACTGTCCAGGCGGCCCCGGATACGGCAGCCGAGGCTCGCGAACCGATAGTCGCGGGAGAGGAAGACGAGAACATCCCGTGACGAAGCCGATTCGCTCGTTGGCGGCGGTGGTCGAGAACTTGGAGGTGGCACGGGGGACCAGATGGATCCTCCTGGACAGCCCGGCAATAGCGGCCGCGGCCCGACCCGGGCAGTTCCTCATGGTGGGCTACGGGCTGGCCGACGTGGCGGCACCACTGCTGCCGCGGCCGTTCAGCGTAGGGTGGCGCTCGACCGAAGGTGCGATCGGCCTGCTGGTACGGGAGTACGGAATCGGAACACGAAGGCTCGCCGTGCTCGAACCGAACGAGCGGGTGCTCCTCCTCGGCCCGCTGGGCAGAGGTTTCCGGATCTCGGCGGACCGGCCGACCCTGTGCATCGCCGGGGGTGTAGGGCTCGCGCCGTTCCTGTTCGTGGCGACGGAAACACGTCGATCGGGGGGGACAGTCCGCATCGCGTACGGTGAGCGCAGCGCCGATCTGGTCTTCGACCCCGCTCTGATCCAGGATCTTACGGACGGTCCCGTTGAGGTGTGGACGGAGGACGGAAGCGCCGGACAGCGGGGGCTGGTGGTCCAGGGCCTCGATCTCGCGGACGATCCACAGGTGCTGGCCTGCGGACCGGCGCCGATGCTGCGTTCTCTTGCCCACCGCTCCGCCCGGGAAGGATTCGGCCTGCAGGTGTCGGTCGAGGAGCACATGGGCTGCGGGGTGGGAACCTGTCAGGGGTGCGTGGTCCCCGGGGCGCGAGGGGGCTGGATCAAGTCGTGCACGGAAGGTCCAGTGTTCGAGGCATCCGAGTTGAGATGGCGGACCTGAAACAGGTAGTGTTAGGCGCCGAGTTCCAGAGCCCCGTGCTGCTGGCTTCCGGGACCTGTGGCTATGGGGATGAGTATGCCGGGCTGATACCGCTCGACGAACTCGGCGGGCTGGTTACCAAGGCCGTCAGCCTCGAGCCGCGGGACGGAAACCCGCCACACAGGATTGCAGAGACACCGGCCGGCATGCTCAACGCGATCGGGCTACAGAACGTCGGCATGGAGCGCTTCAGGTCGGAAAAGCTGCCATGGCTGCGGAACACGCTCACGCGAGCCCAGGTGCTGGTGAACGTGGTCGGACACACCATCGAGGACTACGCCGCCGTGGTCTCCGGACTGGATGGAGAAGACGGGTACCTCGGCTTCGAGATCAACGTCTCCTGCCCCAACGTTGATGGCGGAACTCTGTTCGGAACGGACCGGGCGGCCCTCGGACGCCTCGTTTCCCGATTACGAGGTCTCACGGAACGGCCGTTGGTGGTGAAGCTGACCCCTAACGTTCCCGATGTCGGGGTCTACGCTCGCGTCTGCGAGGAGAACGGCGCCGACGGCCTGAGCGCGATCAACACCTTCCCCGGAATGCTGGTCGACGTGGAGAAGAGAGAGCCGGTCCTGGGCAACGTCACGGGTGGCGTGAGCGGACCGGCGATCCTGCCGATGGGAGTGTACGCCACATGGCGGGCCGCGCAGGCGGTATCGTTGCCCGTCATCGGCGTGGGTGGCATCCGGTCGGCGGAGGACGCCATGCAGTACATGCTTGCCGGGGCGAGTCTGGTGCAGATCGGAACGGCACTGTTCGTGGATCCGCAGGTGGCCGTCGAGGTGCAGCGGGGCATCGGCGCCTGGCTCGACCGCCAGGAGATTCCGGCCCTGGCGGACGCCGTAGGCGGACTGCGTATTCCGGGGGCGGGGCAGGGCGGGCCGATGCCCGCTGCCGAGTGGAGATCACACGCGTGATGAGTGAAGCCGGCGCCGGGCAGGGACCCGAAATCATCGTAGCTCTCGACTACGCAGACCCCGCAGAGGCGTTCTCCATGGTAGAACGGCTTCCGACCTGCACCTGGTACAAGGTGGGCCTGGAGCTCTTCACCCGGGCCGGACCGCCGACGGTCGAGCGTCTGGTGGGCGAGGGAAGGAACGTCTTCCTGGACCTCAAGCTGCACGACATCCCCAATACGGTGGCCGGTGCGGTCCACGCGGCACGCGGGCTGGGGGCTCGGCTTGTTACCCTGCACGCATCCGGGGGCGAGCCGATGCTGCGGGCCGCAGTCGAAGCGGCCCGTGATGGAAGCCGTGGGGGGGAGGACGTGCGACTGCTTGCCGTAACCGTGCTTACCTCGCTGGACGACGAGTCCCTGGCACCGGTTATGGGTCCCGGCGCCCTGGTTGAGGACGCTGTCGGGCGCCTGGCCGGCCTCGCCCGAGAGTGTGGAATCGACGGCGTTGTCTCGTCGGTCGATGAATGCAGGGCAGTCAAGCTGGCTTGCGGCCCGGACTTCCTGGTCGCGACCCCCGGTATCCGGCCGGCCGGTGGAGACACCGACGATCAGAAGCGCGTTGCTACGCCGGCTGTGGCCAGAAGAGCCGGTGCGGACTATCTGGTTGTCGGGCGGGCCAAGAGCCGGTGCGGACTATCTGGTTGTCGGGCGGGCCGTCACCCGGGCGCCGGAACCGGCAGCTGCCCTGGAGCGGATACGAGCGGAGCTCGAGGAGTAAGGACCGCCAGTCGCCCGGGCGTCCGTGTGCCAACCGCCGGTGAAACCCGGGAAGCCCCATTCTCGTCTGGAGGTTGCAAAGACGGGGTGCCGTCGCCTTACGCGGCCGCATCTGCGCCACTCAGGCCAGCCCGGATCGGGCTGACAGGACGACCAGCGGTGGACTGCCCCGCCCCCAGCGAAGGAGGCTGACAATGCTGAGCTTC
>JBDHHR010000032.1:0-25206 GCA_039589295.1 Gemmatimonadota bacterium
ACACTGAACGGAAAGGCCATCGACATCGCGGGCGACGAGCTCACAATGCCCGAGGCTGCTCGGATCTTCAGCGAAGCGAAAGGGCAAACCGTCTCGTTCTACTCGGTGCCGATCCAAGAGGTACGTAGCTTCAGCCAGGATTTCGCCCTCATGCTGGAGTGGTTCGACCGCGTGGGATACGACGTGGACATAGCCGGCAACAGCGACATGTACGGCATCCGGCCGACCACGTTCGCGGAATGGGCAGCGACGGCGGACTGGAGCTGAACCGAACGCACGCAGGTCAGGCCGAGGTAAGACGCGCGGCGCTTCGGTCGTTGCCTAACTGCCTGTTTCCCCTTGGACCGGTATGGGCTCCGGAGGACTGGCCTCGCGGAAGACGAAGTCCTCCATAGACACGGTGTACTCATTAGCCTCCGAGTTGAAGCGCAGGCATGAGGAGGTTGGATAGTAACCCTCGATCGCCACCGCCGGCGGCGACTTGATGGGGAAGCACTCCGACGGCTGCCCCAACAAAAACGCCTTCGTCACCATTTCCTCGTAGTACGTGACTCTTCCGTCGTAGACTCCGTAGATCCAGGTGCGAGTGAACGGCTCACCGTGGAACTCAGAGGAGGTCAGGTCGATCAAGTGATTCCCCATGGCGGGCGCGACCGCCTCCACATCTTGATAGTCAGGTGCGACGTAATTCGGTGGAACTGGCCTCTTCGCCGCCTCAAACTGGTCGCACCGAATGAACTCCGGCCCACACGGCCCTGGCTCCAGCGCGAAGACGTTTTCGATCGGATCGATGTAGAAATGAATGTCGAAGTGAGGGACATCGTAAACACCTGGCGGAATATGACCGACCGGATTCCAGTTCAAGAGAGCCCACTTGAACGGTATGTCGTCCCTGGTCGCAGCGGCACTGGGAAGTGGGATGACCCACTCGTGCCAGTGGTTACACTCGGCAGGTCGCTCGACCACGCCGTTTCTATCTCGGTCGAAGCACTGGTGAAGATCAGAGGGTTCCGAGGGCAATTCGTCGAAGAAGTTCGCGGAGAACGCTAGCCCAATTGCGAGAGGCGCTCCTAATTCGTCGAACTTGGCATAAGACGACGCCGTTGCAGCCCCTACGTGGGCAGCGGCACCGAGCACACGCTCGGTGCCATACGGTGATTCTCGGTGACAGCCGAGAACCATCAGGGGTATCGTGGTGGCGACTAGGGATAGGCGGAGGGGGACACAGCATGCTCGGCGTCCACGGCTGACAGAGAGCGGTACAGGGCGCATAACGTTGCCTCCAGAACGTGTGGCTCACCGGCAACAGGATAACCGGTCGGTGTCCCCTGTGGTCACATGCCGGGCGGGGCGCAGCCTAAAGGTAGGTGGATGGTGCCCACACTCCCGCCATGCCTACCACTGTCACTCACTGAGGTGGCGCAGCGCAAGGCACACTCTTCTTAGCGCCCGGCGCACGCCGGGCGCTTTCGCTTGTTCGCCCGGCGGCGGGTGGGCTGCTATAGTCTGAGTTGAGGCTGTGGCCCCAGCACAATGTCGTTTCTTGCCGGAATCCCTCTCCTGGTAGCTGTGTCCGCTTGCCCAGCCTCCACTACGGAGGTCCGAACCATGGACAGGTACCTTGCTCCGTTCCGTGCACTACTCTGTGGCGCGCTGCTGCTTGGCCTGATCGCCGTGCCGGGATGTGCCCCCGGCGATGCCGGCTCTCCAGTGTTACGGGCCGACATGCCACTGCACCTGGAGGAGCACCTGGATGCCGCCAGCATCGTCGTCTCCGAAGTGCCGGAGGACGCGCCCGAACCGCTCGTGTGGGATTTGAGCGAGCGGCAGCCGGAGTGGAAGGCGCTGGATCACTTCAACCCGGAAATTCCACCACCACAGATCGAACAGACCGAAGACGCGCTGCGCGTCAGTCTGACTGAGGCGCATAGCGATCCTCGGGGTGACCTGCTGCACGGTGACATCTACGTCGAACTGCCTGACCTCAGACGGTCAGACTGGAGCCACGTGCTCGTGCGCGCTCGTGCCGCGGAGGAGATTCGCCGTATCGGGATGTACCTCAATCTGCGCGCGCCGGGCGACAGCACGGACATGGAGGGCCCTAGCTTGTTTGGGGGGGACGGCGCGCCGGTGGTCAATGACGGCACGGTCCAGACTTACCGGCTCAGGGGGCCCCAAAGAGAGTTTGAAGAATGGGCGGGTCCGTGGCGCGAGCTCGGCTTTTGGATCAATGCGGGCGAACCCTCGAGCTTCGATATCCTTTCCGTCACGATCGTCCCCAGAGCGGCGCTCTACATCGATGCGCCCGTCGGTGTGCGTACAGAGATACGAAGCGATGCGCACCGCCGTGCACTCTATGCACACGTTCCTGGCCGGATCGAGTACCGTGTGCGGGTGCCCCAGTCGGCGCGGCTAGATGTCGGGCTCGGCGTGCTCCGTGATGACGTGCCTGTGAACTTCCGGATCACGGCCACACCAAGTGGCGGGGAGCAGGAAACGCTGCTCGAGGAGACATACGCCGATCAAGAGAAGTGGGCTCAGCGATCCGTGGACCTGTCCCCTATGGCTGGCGAGACGGTCACGCTGGCGCTGGAGGCTGATGCTGAGGAATCGGGAAACGTCGCCCTCTGGACGGCGCCGACCCTTACCAGCGCCGGTCAGCAACGGATGCCGAACGTCATCTTCTATGTGTTAGACGGCGGCGGCGCCGACTATATGAGCGTCTACGGCTATAATCGGCGGACCACGCCGTTCATGGAGAAGCTGGCGCGAGAGGGCGCGGTATTCGAGCGCGCTTACAGCAATTCCAGCTGGTCGAAACCATCAACGACCTCGTTCATGACCTCGCTCCAGAACAGCGTGCTGGGTAACACCCGGGGGCGCTTCGATCCGCTGCCTGAGGAGGCCATCACGATGGCCGAGCACTTCCACCGGGCGGGCTATGAGACGGCGGTGTTCACCTCGAATGCCTGGGCCGCTTCGCTGAGCAGCCTTGACCGGGGCGTGGACGTGATGCGCGAGGCGGGGGCCGACAACGACGCGACGTCCTCCGTCGAGCTCCATGAGGATTACTGGAACTGGCGCGAGGCTTACCCAAGTGAGCCCTACTGGGTGCACTTCCAGACCACCGACGTGCACGAGGACTTCCCGGCCGTGGCACCCTTTGGCGGCATGTTCGTCGGTCCCGAACAGCGGAAGACGTGGCGGGAATGGGACGAGCGCCTCGATGAGGAGGGCGGCCACGGGGTCCACTCGGAGGCCTACGAGAAGACAGGCCTCAGCCGGGTGGATTTCTTTACCCTCCACCAGGGCCTGTACGACGAGACCATGGCCCACAACGATTACCAGCTGGGGCGGCTGGTGGAACGTCTCAAGGCGACAGGCGAGTGGGATAACACCCTGCTGATCATCGGCGCCGACCACAGCACGGACGCAGCCATGGACGACATGGGCCTTGCGCTCGCCGACTCGCTGCCGCCCGAATGGGTTCATGCCATATTCAGACCCTCGATCAGCCGGGTCCCACTGATCTTCGTGTGGCCGGGACACATAGACGGTGGTCAGCGCTTCGGCGATCCCGTCTCGATGATCGATGTGCTGCCCACTGTGCTGGACCTGGTCAGGCTGCCGCAGCCGGAAGCGAAGCAGGGCCGATCGCTGGCGCCACTTCTTCTGGGAACGGGGAACGTCGAGCCGCGACCGGTCATCTTCGACGAGTTCTGGCGCAAACGTCTCTACGGATCATCCGTCGCTGCGACTGGTGAGCTCCAGGGCACGATCGAAGTGGTCGATGGCCGCTGGGGCGCGTCACTCTGGATCGGGCCGGAGCCCGAGGAGGAAGAGTTGCGCAGGCCTGTGCCCTTGTTGCTCTTCGATCTGTGGAACGATCCGTGGTGCCTGAAGCCCGTGAACGATGAGCATCCAGACCTTGTGGAGAAGTACACGAAGTTCCTCGAGACGCAGTGGGAAGCCCACCGCGCTCTCGCTCAACACTTCACGCCGGGCGGCGACGTCGAGCTCACCCCTGAGCAGCTGGAGACGCTTCGTTCGCTGGGCTACATCCAATAGGGACAATCCCCGAAGGGCAGTCCCGGCGCGGGCCGCCTCAACCAGCGCCCGGTAGTCACGCCGGCCACTTTCGCTTGCTCGCACGGCTGCGGGTCACGGCGTGCCGAGCACATGTAGGGAAGCTCATCCAGTGCTACCTTGCTCGGGAAGTCCCACCGCATCACCCGCAGCAGGACAGACCGTCATGATCGAGTGCTCCAAGCGTGATGATGTTCGACCCATGTGCCCACATTGCTCAACGGAACTGCGAACCGTGTGGTATCAGCAGCTTGGCGGCGTTATGGGAAAGCGTTTCGTCTACTTCTGCGGCAACTGCCGAAAGGTGCTGGGCATGTCCCATCGCAAAGGCTTCTGGATGGGATAACCTTCGGCATATCCCCCGACCGGGAGCTTTCGCTCGCTCGCACGGCGGCGAATAAGCGCGGGGATGGCCCTTCCCACCGTGTCCCTCAGCCGCGATCTTTGGCCGCATGACATGTGCCGCGAATCCTGAGGGGAGGAGTTTCGATCTGATGAGTCAGCACATTAGGGTCGCGACGCTGAGCGATGTTCCGCCCGGTACGTGCCTTCATGTGGACGCAGGCGGCGGGGCGGTGGCCGTGTTCAACGTAGACGGGACGATCTACGCAATCGGTGGGACGTGCACCCACGTGGGTGGTCCTCTGGGCGAGGGCGAGTTGGAGGGGACGGTCATCACCTGCCCCTGGCACGGAGCCCAGTTCGACGTGACCACAGGGCAGGTTGTTGGACCGCCAGCAGAGAAGAGCGTGCCGACGTACGAGGTCGTTATCGAAGGCGAGAACATCGACGTTTATGTCGCGTAACGTCCTGCGAGCGCCCATCATCATGATGGGCCGTTGAGTCCGTAGCGCCGGACCGCTGCGAAATTGACAGGAGTACAGATGCGCAGGCTGGCACAGTACACGAGCCGCCTCTTCCTGGGTTTGCTTCTATCGGCGCTTGCCTGCGGCGGCGTGGGGCAGACGAGGAGCGTTGAGATCGTCGAGCCCGCTGACGCGGCGCTGGTGACCGGTCCGGAGGTCAGAGTCCTTCTCGCCGCGCGTGGTGTCGAGATCGCTCCGGCCTCGGACGAGCGAGAGGGCACAGCACACCATCACCTGTTCGTCGACCGCGATCTGACGCCTCCGGGCGACACGATTCCCTCGGGGGTCACCGGAATCCTACATCTTGGGCGGGGTCAGACCGAGTTCCTGCTCCAAGGGCTTGGTGCCGGAGAGCACACGGTGATTGCCGTCCTTGCGGACCGGGCGCATGTGCCCCTCGATCCGCCCGCGCTCGACACAGTCCGTTTTACGGTGGGGCCATAGACGGGCGCGGCCCCTGGAGGCAGTGATGATTCGTCGACTGCTGCCGCTACCGCGCGGACATGCCGGTCACACGGCTCATCCCCTGCGCTTCCAACTGGCTCGTCCACCGCCGGGTCCGGGGGCCTGAACACACCTTTCCACCCCATTCCGGACTACTACGTGGACGAGCTATGGGTGGAAGAGCCGTAAAGGCACTGCCCAATCAGCCCTAGCGCCCGGTTCACGCCTGGCTTTTCGCTTTGCTCGCGCGGCGGAGGGCGGCGCCATAGATCGAAGCTGATCCAGCGAGCCATGCCGTACCCCTCAGATTCTGTTCGCATAGAGCAACTTTCCCTGGAGAATGAACGCGTGTTCGGCGTGTACGAGGACGAGCTTGAAGTCCACCACATCATCATGTTCGACATCGACGGACTGCCTCCAGACACGGCGCTCGCCACCGGCTGAAGGCGCAGGGGCCGGGCTGCGGCCAAACTACTGCCTTAAAGCTCTCCTCCTCTCGCTGCCCCGCCGACCTTTTCCCGGGCTTCCTTAACCATGCCGACGAGGGCATCGCGGCAGTCCTGAGACGAGCGGACCTCGAACGGGAAGCCTATGCGGACGCTGCGCACCCGCTTAGGGGTCTTGAGGCGGACATGGAAACCGAGACGATCCACCGCGGTCATCTTGGCCTCCTCGGCCTCGATGCCCTTGACGCTGCGCGCGATGAGGACAAGCCCCGCGGCATGGTCCGCATTCATATGCGCCAGTATGCCTGACGCGGCCTCGGCCAACGGATCCGGGTCGGCCTTGCCGAACTCATCTTTCTCCACCCAGCCCATCACACCGAAGCCGCCCACGAAATAAAGGTCCACGACTTCCATCCGGTAGAACGCGAAGTCCTTGAAATCCACCCAGTAGCGCGCATTCTCGTGCCGGCTCAGATAGGCTTCTCGCACGCCCTCGAGCTCCGCCTTCGGCACCTTGCTCGCCTTGCCGATCACAGTCAGACGCGCTGCCCCCAGAGGATCGCCCTTGGCCTCGGGCACGGTCACGAACAAGCTGGCGCGCGGGTCACCCACGAGGTTCTGCGTGTGCATGGCCATGCCGCTGATAAGGAACAGTGGGCTGCCCGCGGCATCGAGGGCGTAGGGCATGACGGAGCCGAAGGGGAAGCCCTTTTGTTTCTGGGAATGTGTAGATAGGACTCCGACTTTGCCGAGATGCAGCAAGGTGCGCGACCTTTCCGCGTAGCTGGTCTCCGGCGCCGGATTAAGGTCGGGCTCGGTGGTGGTGTAGGAATGCTGTCGGGTCTTGGCCATGTTGGTGTAGGGTTATCGCTTACTTTTCTTCGGAAGCGCCCGAAGTCCTCCCGTTTCCAGTCGCCGAGAGCAAGGCCTCGCAATCCCCACGGCGACCCTATTCCATTGGGATCCGCTCCTTGTTCTTCGCCAGCCACCCCTCGAATGTCTGGAGCGAAGGGTTGACGGACCGCGAGAAGTCGAGGCTCCGGGCGCCGCAGTAGTAGTCCTCGAAGTCGTGCTTGAACTGGAACATGTTCCCGAGGTCATCGGCGCCCGGGAAGTCCAGCTCGCGATACGCGTCGAAGGGAACGGCGATGTAGCTCACGGGCTGTCCGTAGGCGGCGCTCAGGGCGGTGGCCATGTCGGCACCTGTCAGGTGTTCGCCGGCGATTCCCACGGTGCGGCCGATGTACTCGTCGCCGGCCTTGAAGACGCCGTAGGCACAGCGGCCGATGTCCTCGGTCGCGATTCCCGGGAGCTTCGCGTCACCCAGCGGGAGGGCGAAGCCGAGGTCTCCGTCCTCGTCCGCCCGGGGCCCCATCCCGAAGTGGATCAGGTTGTCCCAGTAGAACGAGGTCAGCAGGAACGTCGTGGGCACGCCGGCCGCGGTGAACACGCCGTTCGCCTCGCCCTTCGCGTCGAAGTGCGGGACCTTGTAGCTCTCCATCAGGGTGGGCATGCGGTCGTCGCTCAGGGGAACCCACTGGCGGGTGTCCTCGAGCGTGGACCATATGACATGTTTCAGGCCCGCCGCGCTCGCTGCCTCGGCCATGTTGCGGGCATGCTCGAGCTCTTTCTCCGGCGAGAAGTGCTCCCAGTAGAAGGTGACGCAGTACGCGCCGTACGCCCCTTCGAACGCCGCCTTCAGGCTCTCGAGATCATCCACGTCCGCCGCCACCACCTCGGCGCCAAGGGCGGCCAGCGCCCGGGCCTTCTCCGAATCCGGGTTCCGCGTGAGCGCACGGGCCTTGAACTCGTCGTCCGTGTCCTCCATGATCGCGCGAACCAGCCCGCCTCCCTGGGCTCCGGTCGCCCCCACCACCGCGATGACCTTCTTATCCGACATGGCCTTTTCTCCTTTCCTGTTGACGATAGCCGGGCGCGCTCGCCCGTCTGAAGCTTCGTTCCAGGGACGACAATTTTGTCCGGGCTGTCAAGCGGATGCGCGGGAGGCGAGCGGCGCGGCCGGGTCGCGCCTCGCTCGCGAGACGGCACGGCTGTTGACAAGGCGGCTCGGTTTGTCCTTCCTGGGGAAAGGCTCTACCGCGTCGCCTCGAGACAACTCACAACAGAGGATGGTTTTCATGCGCCGCTCGGTACTTCTCCTGCCTCTGATCGCGCTCCCCACCGGCGCCTGCGAACCGGCCCGTGAAGGAGGCGTAGCTCATGACTACTACATCGCAGCGGACGAGGTCGTGTGGGACTACGTCCCGAGCGGAATGGACAGGATCACCGGCCGCGAGTTCGACGGCCACGCCAGACTTATCGTCGAGAGTGGCCCCGATCGGATCGGGAGGGTCTACAAGAAGGCGATCTACCGGGAGTACACTGACGACACCTTCACTCAGCTAGTGCCTCGGGCTCCGGAATGGGAACACCTGGGCATGCTCGGCCCACTGCTTCGGGCTGCCGTCGGCGACACGATCGTCGTCGTCTTCAGGAACAACGCCTCCTTCCCAGCGAGCCTGCATCCTCACGGGGTTTTCTACACGAAGGACTCTGAGGGAGCACCATCGGACGACGGAACTGCTGACGCAAACAAGGCGGATGACGGCGTTCCCGCAGGTGGCACCCACACCTACGTGTGGCCGGTGCCGGAGCGAGCCGGGCCCGCCGACGGCGACCCGAGTTCCATCCTCTGGATGTATCACTCCCACGTGAACGAGGCCGCGGACGTAAACGCGGGGCTCATGGCCCCAATCATCGTGACGCGGCGCAACGACGCACGGGCCGATCTGACGCCGAAGGATGTGGACCGTGAGCTCATCGTCTCCTTCCACGAGATCGACGAGAATGTAAGCCACTACCTGGAGGAGAATCTCCAGACCTACGCCACTGAGAAAAAGACGGTGAGCGAGGAGGAGCGAGCATTCTTCCATCCCTTCGGGTTCAGCAACTTCATGGAGTCAATGAACGGCTTCCTGTTCGGGGACCTGCAGGGGCTCACGGTACGGGAGGGGGAGCGGGTCCGCTGGTACCTGATGGCGAACACGAATTTTGAGGTGCACGCTCCCCACTGGCACGGCAACACGGTGGTCTTGAACCGCATGCGTACTGACGTCACTGACCTTCAGACGATGGGGATGCAGGTGGCGGACATGGTCCCGGACAACCCAGGCAAGTGGCTCTTCCACTGTCACGTGAAGGATCATCTCAAGGCGGGCATGCAGGCGCACTATACGGTCTTGCCTGCGGGCGGAATCACCGCTGCTGGCGACGCGGCGCCGTAAGTCCGATATGCTGGGCGGACGACTGCCAAGGCATAGCTTGGCGTCCGAAACGCGAAGCCAGGAGGTTCCGGTGCAAATCATGAGAACGCTGAGTACCATCCTCTTCCCAGTGGGCTTGGTCGCGCTGGTGGCCTGCGGCGGCCCTCAAGACCAGGCGAGTCGTACCGACGCAGACGCCGCGGCCGGTGGCGAGGGTGAGCGATATCGAGTCGTGGTGGTTCCGGAAGGTCTCACGTGGGAAGAGGCCAAGCAACGCGCAGAGGCGGATGGCGGACACCTCGTCACCATTGCCTCGGCAGAGGAAAACGAGATTGTTTACGGCCTGATCGCAGAAGATCCCGATATCTGGGTGAACGTGGACGTCACCGTGATGAGCGATGGCGAAGAGAATCCCCTTCAGGTCTCGCTCGGTCCCTGGATCGGACTCTATCAGCCGCCTGGCTCACCCGAGCCGGCCGGGGGATGGACCTGGGTCACCGGTGAAACCATGGACTATAGCAACTGGTCGCAGCAACCGGACGTCGATGAGCCGGAGCCCAACGACATGGGAGGCGTCGAGCACTTCGGGCACTTCTTCGGGATAGGACTGGATAGCAGGGCCAGCGGGTGGAACGACATGCCCAACAACCCGCCGGTGGACTTCACCGAAGCAGGTGTCGAATTCGTTGGCGATGTCCAGAGCCCGCAGGGGTACGTCGTGGAGTTCGAGCAGTAAGGGACCTTGAGGCAAGACTCACCACCGCCAAATGTTCGACCGGGTCCGCGCCACTTCGCCCAACGCCGGGCGCTGTTGGTTCCGAGGGCGGCGGCGGGCGGGTTGCCTGTCGCACCTGGACTTGTTGCTGAGGCGCAACATATGACGACGCGACGCAACAAGATCGGCGTAGAATCCGCGGTTCTACTCAACGCTATATCTCCTTGAAAGACAGGCGATTACAAATCTATCCCTTGTCATGTTCTGGCGGCACGGTGCTCGCGGCAAGACTGGCCCGAGGAAACAGGGTTTGTAAGAGACCGAGCTCCGGAGCGGCGGTACCTGTGATGTACGAGACCCCTCACGGCTTGAAGCCAGCGAAGACCATACCCACCGTCAGCTTCGCGTTCCTCCTCACGATCAGCGCCGTCGCGGCGGCGACGGGCGTTCTGGTATTCGTCGCTCCCAACCCCGTGTACAACCTGGCGACGTTGCTGCTGACCCTGTACGCGATTCACCGCGTGGGTCTTCGCATCGCGCTCCGAAAACTGGGTGACCCGCAGGAGACCCAGAGGCGGCTCGTGAAACTTCAGGCCGAGCTCGATCGGGTGACGGCCGAGCTCCAGGTCGAGCGGGCAGAGCGCGCCACGGCGGAGCAGGAGTGGATCGGCTGGCGGATTGGTGGGGAGCGCTAGCGGCGGATGTGGGGTGCCGGCCAACAGGCGCGCGGAGGCACAGCGGGTCCTGTTGGTTCGGGCGCCGCGCCTTCGGGCTCACAGCCGTGGGGGCTTTGTCCACACTTACGGAGGTTGAACCTGGTCGTCGCGCTCCGGAGAGATGAGTCCGGCCAGGACCTGGCCGAGTACGCGCTCCTTGTTGCCTTGATTGCGCTTGTCGTTGTAGTCGCCGTGTCTCTCACGGGTCAGACGATCAGCGAGTTCTTCGTGGACGCCGCCCAGCAGATCGGGGGAGGAGAAGGAAAGGGCACCTGCTGCGATTGAGGATGCATTACGGGAGCAAGGTTGGGGCGACTCCCGGCGGCCGGTGCGGTCCACCCTCACTCTTTACGGCATCACGCCGGACGCGTTAGCGTCCCCGTCCACCTTCTGCCACCACGCAACTGGAGGCAGGTTCTGGCGCGGCGCCCGGTTGTTCGAAGGGCGGTCTGCCCTTTCCCGTCGTGTCTCGCTAGGTTGGTTGGCAATCCCCGGAGCGAATGTGCCCGGGTCCTTCCGAGGAGGTGCCGCGATGCGATACCAGCCCCTGCTCGCCCTCGTCCTGCCTCTATTGCTGATCGGGGGGTGTGAGCCGCTCCCCGAGAAAGAGCAGCAGGTGCAGCCTGACAATCTTGGCTTCGTCCCCCTCGACTCGCTCCCGGCCGAGTACGGACAACTGGTGGCCGTGACGCCCCACTTCGGCCGGTCGGGGCCGTCCGACTGGTACGAGCTGTGGTTCAGCGAGCCCGTCTCAGGCCGTGTCACGCTGGTACAGGTGTGGCGTCCGGGCATGAGCTACCCGGCGTCCGCAGTGGTGGTCATCGACCGAGCGCCGAGCGCCGCGCCGCCGGTGACTCCGCAGTCCACCCCGTAGCGCGAGGAGGTTCAGATGAGCATCGACCGTGTGGCAGAGCTGGCGAGGCGGCTCTTCATGCTGGGCGGCTTCGCGCTACTGGCGCTGGCCGCGGGCGAGAAGATCGCGAATCTGCAGGGGCAGACGATGATCCGGACCGCCTACCTGCCTTCGGATCTGGCGCAGTACGCGACCATGCTGATGGTGTTCGCGATCGCCCTGCTGCTCTCCGGCTTCAGGGACGAGCTGCGCAGGCGGTAAGAAGGGCCGCGCGGGCTCAAGAGGGCGCGCCGGGCGCCTTCGCTCGCTCGCGCGCCCTGGCTGGCTGGGTGTCGGACTAGGGCAACGTCAGACTGACGTCGATACGCCGGTTCTTAGCCCGTCCCTCGGCCGTCTCGTTCGAAGCCACAGGCTGCGACTCCCCATAGCCGATGGCCGTAATCTGGCCCGGGCGAACGTTCATGTTGGCTATGAGATAGGTACGAACGGCCATCGCCCGGTCCTCGCTGAGCTTCTGATTGAACTCGTCGTTCCCCTGGGCGTCGGAGTGGCCGGCGACGGTGACCGGTGCGCCCGGGAACTCGCGCATCACGCTCTGCACTTTGGTCAGCAGCAGGAAACTCTCCGGGTTGATGAGGGCCTCACCGACGGGGAAGTCAATCCCGTACAGCCGGATGAGAAGATCGTTTCCGCGGACGAGGACCTCGGCCTCTTCGGGCAGGAAGTAGGCGTTGACGTCCTCGATCTTCTTCTCACGCAGCTCGCGGGCGCGCAACTCTGCCGCTAACTGGCGTCGCCTCTCCGCCTCGGCCGCCTGCTCGACGCCAAGAGAGTCGGCGAGCTCGATCATGCGGTTTTCCAGTGTGGCGACCCGCACCCGCAGAGAATCGACCTGCTGGCTCGCCGCGGCCAGGTTCTCCTGCAGGTTCTGCCGGTCCTCATACAGGCTCTGGACTACGGCCACAGCCTGGTCAGCGACGGGCTCGGGTCCGGCGGTGAAGGTGGAGGTGAAGCGAAGCGCCTGGGCTATCTTCTGCAGCTCCTTCTCATAGGAGAGCATCAGGGCTTCGACTTCGCGCTTCTCGTCGCGGCTCACCACGTCCGCCAATGACGCTATACGGGCGGCGTGCTGGTACGCCTCGGCAGCCGCCTGGGCGTACTCACCAGCCTCGGCTCGTCCTTCTCTCCCCCCCTGCTGAATCGTGCGCTCGGCCTGCCACAGCAGCGAGTCGGCCTTGTCGTAAGTGAGTCGCGCCTTCTCGTTCGCGTCTCGCCTCTTCGCCTCGGCCTGGAGCTCGCGGGCGCGGCCGATGACGTCGCGCCGGATGGCTTGGATCTCCGCTAACTGAAACTCGCGCGCAGCCTGTGCGGCCTTGGCTCGCGCCTCGTTCTGGTCTCCCCTCTCTACTGCCCGCCCGGCATCGTGCATTTCCCGTCGAGCGTCGCCCCACTCTTCCGGGGCGAAATCCGGCGCGTTGGCGGCCAGGGCGTCGCCCCTGGCCTGCAGTGCCTCGGCCAGAAGGACTCGCCCTACGTCCTCGAAAGTTCGAGCCCTCTCCAGCGCTGCGCGGCACTCCGCAACCCGGCGACGAATGTTCTCGATGCGCTCGCCGCTCTCGTAAAGATCCTGAGCCTCTGACAACTTCCTCGTAGCCTCCTCGAAGTTCCGCGGAGAGATCAGGTGCAGCTGTTGCGCCGCGGCGGTCTGAACGTCCTCCCTCGCTTCCTGCAAGCTCGTCTCCACGTCCTGTGCGAACGCGGGCCCTGCCGTGAAGACGCAAAGGGCCAGTGCAAATGACCGCAGTGCCCAATGTCTCATGCGCTCCTCCTTGAAACCTGTCGCGGCCTCATTCCGTGGATTACCTACCCCGGCGTTGCCAACGATGTAGGCTGGGAGGCGCCGGCGCCACTGGTAGGCGCACATCCAATCACGTTTCTGCTCGCCGGGCGGCGGGTGGGCGGCGCTTGACACCGTCCACGTAGGCAGCCTATCAAAGCCCATGCCTGACGGAGGTGTGTCCCACGTCGTCGTGGAAGTAGCGGCAGCCATAGCGCTAGCCATCGTATGGGGTTTCCTCAGGCTCCTGAGGCGGCACGGAAAGGGCTACCTGTCACAGGTAATGTCTGGCCGGGATGGGTCCTACGCCGTCATGCGAGTCGCAGCAGCCACCGGCTCCGGCGTCTTCGCCTTCCTCGCCGCGCGGAGATTGTGGGGCGATGTGGTCGCCTCGCCATACCCCGCGGATGCTTTCTTATTCTTGATCTTCGGCGTCCCGCTGGCCACGGCCGCAGCTGTCCTGGGGTGGCTGGCGCTTCGCGGGCACAAACCCCGGACACGGGCTGCGGTGAGGATTGGCTGTCTCGCGGGCATGTGGTTCTCGATTGCTGCTTTCGCGGTCTTGTTCTTCGGGCCGCTCATCTTGATGGCACGCGGGATAATACCGGATTCCGGTCAGGGTCCTTTGGGTGCCTTCCTCTTCGCGCCGGCCGCCTTCGCGGTAGGCACGCTCATCGGCGTGCTCTACAGTAGCCTGCGGAACAGGAGAGCGTAGTCGCCAGTCGCGTCCGCTCACTTCCCGCCGGTCGTTGGTGTAAACCGAGGACGGGGCGATGAGTGACGATCGTATGCGTGCAGGTCGGTCCCGGGAGAGGCTGCGGTCGGAGTCGGAGGACGCGCACGAGCGGCCAGGAGAGCTCCAGAGGATCCTGCGCGTCCGGGACGGGTTGGCCGTCACCGTCGGAATCGTCATCGGAGCCGGGATCCTCCGCACGCCGGGCCTGATAGCAGGATACCTGGGCCACCCTCTGGCCATACTAGGCGTGTGGTTCCTGGGCGGCATCGTAGTGGCTCTCAGCACCCTCGTCCTGGCCGAGATGGCCGCTGTACTGCCCGAGGCGGGCGGGAAGTATGTGTACGCACGAGAGGCGTACGGGCCACAGGTCGGTTTCCTCGCCGGTTGGTCCGAGCTCCTGGTGAACCGCGCCTTTTCTGGTGCGGCGAAGGCGGTGGTCATCGCCGAGTACCTGGTGCTGCTGATGGGGCGGGGGTCGGTACGCCTGCTGGCCGCCGCCGTGGTAATCGGGTTCTTCTTCCTTCACTCGCGGGGACTGCGGGTGGGGAGAAGCTTCCAGAACATCTCTACCGTTGCCAAGGTGTTGATTCTTTTCGCGATCGGCGCCGCCGGGGTTCTTGCCGGCGACGGTCGCGGATTCGGCGCCACCCTGGAGGTGGCCCCCGAGTTTGCCGGGTTGGTTGGCTTCGCCCTGGCGTACCAGGCAGTCGCCTTCGCCTACTACGGTTGGGAGGATGCGGCGAAAATGGCGGAGGAGACCAGCAACCCCGGGCGAAGCCTTCCGCGGATCCTGGTCGGGGGCGCTGTTACCGTCGCCGGGTTGTATATGTTGATCAACGTAGCCTTTCTGAGTGCGCTGACGCCTGAAGAAATGGCTGGATCCACCCTGGTCGCAGCGGACGCCTTGCGCGGGACATTAGGAACGGCGGCCGGAACCGTGGTTACCCTGGCCAGTCTCGTA
The DNA here is from genome assembly GCA_039589295.1 of Gemmatimonadota bacterium. Taxonomy (GTDB): domain Bacteria; phylum Gemmatimonadota; class Gemmatimonadetes; order Palauibacterales; family Palauibacteraceae; genus JBDGYE01. Next base: position 14,924 of record JBDHHR010000032.1, read on the forward strand.
ATCCTTCTCAGCTCCATCAACGTCAATTTCCTGGGGATGCCGAGGGTAGCATTCGGCCTGGCTCGAGACGGGCTGGCACCGTCCCGGTTCAGTCGAGTTGGGAAGAGCGGCACACCCGGGCCGGCGCTGGTGTTCGTCACTGCGGCGATTCTCGCGCTTGCCGTGACCGGCGCCTTCGAGTTTCTGATCCGCTTCATGATGACTGTCGCGATAACGGTGGACCTCGTCGTGCTGAGCGGTATCTTCCGGCTTCGTCGGCTTCGCCCGGACCTGGAGCGACCACTCGAGGTTCCGCTGTATCCCTGGTTACCGGCTGCCACCTTGCTGCTTTATTTTCTGGTTCTCGCAATTGTCGTATGGACGCAGCCGGTGCTGGCCCTCGGCGCGGCGACCATGCTCGGGGCCCTGTGGGTTGCGGGGTGGTTCGTGGTGCGGAGCTCCACATGATCAAAAACCACAGTGACCGGATGTATGGAGGGCGCTGTTCGTTGCCTCTTCTCTGCGCCCAGTCGCGGGCGGCGGGCTGCGGACGGCGCCTCAGACTACGGCAGATCCTGATTCTTGAGTAGAGTAGAGGGTCCCGTTTTCCCGCATCCCGCTTGCCAAGGAGGCATCATGCGCAATCACTTCCCACTCCTGTTCGCCGGAGCCGCCTTGCTCCTGATGACGTCTGGCGCGAGGGGGCAGGACGCCACCGTCGTCGATCCGGACCACTACATCGTCGAGTTCGAGAATGACCAGGTTCGGGTACTGCGCATCTCCTACGGGCCTCACGAGAAATCGGTCATGCACGAGCATCTGGCCAGCATCGCGGTTATGCTTACAGACAACCAGATCTGGAAGATGACCAACGAGGAAGGGGAGACCGAAGAACTGGAGGCCGCTTTCGGCCAGGCTATCTGGGCCGAGGCAGGAGCACATCTTCCCGAGAACCTGACCGACAGTCGTCAGGAGGTCATTCTGGTCGAGGTGAAGTCGGCTCACAAGGAGAGCCACTGAGTCCTCCGGAGCGGCCTGGAAGAGTCTGAGGCGGATCCCCCGTTGGCTGTCCTTCCCGCATCCCGGGGGTCAGAGGCCAGACGGAAGTCGGACGAAGACAAGTAGCGAGGACCGAGAGTGAGGCCAGCCGACCTGTTCTATAAGGTGGCGACAGGGTCCGAGCGTCGGCGTGCTCTACTGACACCTGTCGGGCTCGCGGTGTTTTTCGGCCTGCTCTTCCTGATCGTGTTCGGAAGTCTGCAGACGGACGCCGCGCTGAACCTACCCGGGCTGCTTCCAGGTACAGCCGGCTTGGCCATCGCCGCACCCCTCCTTGCGGCAGGCCTGGTGCTCTGGGCCTGGTGCGTAGTGTGGTTCAGGAGAGCGAAGGGGACTCCCGTGCCGTTCAACCCTCCGCGGGAGCTTGTGGCGGCAGGCCCGTATGCATGGGTGCGCAACCCCATGCTGACCGGGGTTTTCGCCTGCCTGTTCGGGCTAGGGTTCCTCCTTCACTCGGTGTCGATGGTCTTCCTTTGGACGCCGGTGTTCGTCGTAGCAAACGTGATCGAACTGAAGCTGATCGAGGAGCCGGAGCTCGAGCGCCGGTTCGGAGAGAGCTACCGGGAGTACAGGCGTAGGGTGCCTATGTTCGTCCCGAGGAAACCGGGCGTCGGCAGGACGGGCGCGTCGTCCACGCCGACGGAGCCTTCCCGGTGAGAAGGTAGCCTGCAGGCACGCCGGGGCTGGCGCCCGGTCGCGTTCCGACCCGTGAAGGAGCCTAGGACCCATGAAGTTCCAAGTGACCTCTTCGGCCTTTGCCGAAGGGCAGGAAATCCCGCCTGATCACACTTGCGACGGGGACGATGTGTCGCCTCGACTGGCATGGGAAGGACTGCCGGAAGGCACGCAGAGCCTGGTGCTCATCGTGGACGATCCCGACGCTCCGGACCCGGCAGCGCCGAAGATGACGTGGGTGCACTGGGTTCTCTACAATCTGCCCGCGTCGGCCACACACTTGCCCCGCGGCGTACCAGCGGCTGACCTGCCTTCCGGAACGAGAGAGGGTCTGAACGATTGGAAGCGGATGGGCTACGGTGGGCCATGTCCGCCCATCGGCCGCCATCGCTACTTCCACAAACTCTACGCCCTTGATGTGACGCTGCCGGACTTGGGTGAAGCGACGAAGGCCGTGGTCGAGCAGGCGATGGCCGGCCACGTTCTCGCGACTGCGCAGCTCATCGGAACGTACCAGCGAATGCGTTGACGAACATGCCGCGGCTGCACGACGGGCGGGGAAAGTGACCTCGGGACGACTCGCCTCGTCTATAACTATATTGCGGGTAATCACCATCCGAACTCGAGAACAGCCGGACAAGAGAGGGACTATGGTCCGCAGACTAGTCCTGCCGCTGCTGACGGGGCTCGCCCTGGCGGCCTGCAGCGATGCGACCGAGCCGTCTGGGACGACGCAGCTCACGATTCTCCTCACGGACGCACCGGGAGATGTGGTGGAAGCGGTCGTGACGATCGAGAGGATCGAGCTGGTGGGGAACGGCGGGGAATCAGGAAAGCTAGTGCTTCGGGACGACCCCTGGACGGGTGATCTCCTCGACCTGAGCAATCAAGTCGTGGTGCTCGTGGAAGACGCCATCGTTCCGGAAGGTGTCTATTCGCAGCTCCGCTTCATCATTCCCGAAGCCTGCATCTCGGTCGAGGCGGTGGCCCCCGAGGATGAGTATATCTACTCCTCGGACTCCGCGATGGGCGCGGAGTGCAGCGGAACCCCGGCCGGAGCCCTGCAGCTTCCGAGCTTCGCCAACACGGGGATCAAGACGAACCTCGGCGGATCGATCGCGGTATCCGGCGACCAGAAGGTCCTTCTGGTCGATTTCGACGTGTCCGAAAGCTTCGGCCATCAGGCTGGCGCTTCGGGGATGTGGGTCATGACGCCCGTGATCCACACGACGGACTTCGGGCTGACGGGGAGCATCTCGGTGTCCGTGGCGTTCGACGCCGGGGTTACGGTGCCGGAAGGAGTGGCGCTGGAGGACTTCAAGGTCAGCCTGGAAGGCACTGAGGAGCTTTCGCTGGCTGAGGATGGGACGGCCACGTTCCTGTACCTGGTGCCCGGCGACAGCCCGTTCTCGCTCGACCTGATACCGCCGGACGGCCACACAGTGACGACCGATGCCTCGCTCCCGACCGATGTCTCCGTCACCTCGGGCGACGACGTGGGAATCACGATCACCATCACAGGCTTCAGCGGCTAGGCAGACAGACTCGGGTGGGCAGAGCAGCCTGTGCGCCTGCGCGCGAGCAGCGCGCGGGAGAGGCGCGCCGCCACCACTTCAACACCGTTATTTACAACAACTTAGCTTGCCCTCGGAGCTTCCCTTTCCTATGATGTGCTTTGCGCCGTGGTGGAGGGTCGTCTAAACCGAAGGAGCGGACACGATGGCGAATTGGATGGTCTTGCGGGCAGAGGAACTGCAGTTTGAAGAGGTCTCCGGTGTGGATGTCCACGAAGGGGTTATCCGCTATGTAATGCAGCGGCATGAGGATGGCAGTTTTGGCTCCATCGATGTGGGTGGCCGGAACATTCGCCCCACCAGTTCCATCGTCTACGTACACGGGAATACGGTTCACGTACAGGTCGGCTGACCGGCTTACGGCACGCATCACTGCCACAACATCTTGTCGTTGGAATCGAGACGAGTTTCATCGCACCGCATTCTCGTCCGCCGTCCCGGGTGCTGCGAGCACGGCCCGATTGATCCGGAAGATACGGAATTCAGACCCGGGAACCTCGGCCACTTGCTGGAGACCGTCTGGCGAGCGGGTTTCCAGAGTCGCAATGAGCTCGCCCAGGTGTTGGTCTTCGCCGAAGGTCGGGCTGGGGGTGTATATGAGGTAGTCGGCCCCCATGGCCACAATTCGCGAAGCGACGACGTCGGCCGATCCCAGCGGCTCGCGTCCCTCTTCGAAAGAGTAATTCAGCAGATACGGGTTGACGGTAAACGGCCGCGCGGCTTTTCGTCCCGTGTACAGGTAGAGCGTCGGATCCAGGTTGCCCGTTAACACCGCGTCCGGAGGCGTGTTCGAGCGCAGCCAGTCGAAGGCCCACTGATATTGCCACCAGCTCCCCGTGCACCCTTCCTCCGGGCAGACAGTCTGCGTACGGATAATGAGCCTGGCGGTACGAAAGGCCGCCAGGCTGGCCACTACCAGCAGGATAGTGGCCAACGCGGCGGACAACCTCAGGTGCCGGGCCCACCGCATGTTTCTCGACCGAAGCGCCCGTCGAAGCCCCTCCCACGCGTAAAGCAGCAGGAGCGGATAGACCGGAAGCCAGAAGCGGGTCGGCGGCCAGGCCCAAAGAAGGACAATTCCTACGTACGTAGCCGCGAACAGGTCCGTGACTCGCACTCGTTGACGGAACCTCAGCCCGAGACCCAACAACATCAACGTTCCGAGTGGGAGAAGCAGGACCCGCAAGGTCCCGGACAACACCCCGAGGAGAATGGGAATGGCAGCCAGGAACTGAACGACGTTCCATCCGAAGATCTGGAATTTCTCGGCCCACGTGAAGCCGGCGAGGAGATTCCACGCGCCGTAGTTCGCGGCAGTGTAGTATGCTGTGTCTCCCGCCGCCGTGTCGGCCTTCAGCACCAGCCACATCAACCAGGGAGCAGCCGCAAGCAAGCAGTACGCCACGAAACGTGTTGTAGCAGCCAGTTCCCGACGCCAGACAAGAATGAGCACTCCGGCCAGGATCAGCGACAGGCCAACGGTTCTGGTCATGAAGGCGGCTCCAGAGAGTAACGCAGCCACAATCAGCCAGGGCTCTCTCCTGAGGGCCTCGTATCGGTGCCAGGAGAGAAGCGCGGCCCAGGTCAGGGCCGCGAAGAGGGTCTCCGTGAGCAGGGCCGAGGAGAAAAAGAGAACCCACGGCGAGAGCGCGGTGAGAATGGCAAGAATGAGGGCCAGATGCGTGCGTCCGCTTTCCCGCTTCAGCAAGGCGAACACCAGAAACAGCCATGCAATCGAGGCTCCGAGCGGGACCAGCTTCAGTACGGTCACATTGGCCGGGAAGTCCGGATAGAGCTTCCACAACACGGAGAGCATGATGGGGAAGACGAACGGATACTTCGTCTGCGCGATCTCCCCGGGCAGGCTGATAACACGATAACCTTGTCCCTCGGCCATCGCCTTCGCCGTTACCACATAGATAGCATCGTCATGATACAAACCTGCCGCAGGGGCGAGGAGCGCCAGCACGTAGAGGCCCACCAGGATGCTCAGGGCCACGGCTAAGCCCATCCTGCGCAGGGTCATCCGGTGACTACCACAGGCGCTTTCTGCAATACGCTTCGCCTTTCAACGCTATAAACCACGGGTTCGAATCAAGAGTAAACGTGCGCAAAATACCCCGGTTCTCATTCTGCGAGGAAACGACCGCTAGCCTTTAACCCAATGCCTTTAGGGTTGTCAAGTAATCCTTGCAGTCGACGAGAAGCGCTCATTCCCCCTCGGAACGGAGCCCGCTACCTGACTGAAGGAGTACGTCTTGGCCTCCGAGATGGTGCTCGTATGGTGGCACGCCCTTTGCCTTGTTCAAAGGAAACGGACATTCTTATTCTTGGGATTCCTGAGGAGCCTGACCTCGGGAGCGACATCAGCGAACTTGGCTGAGAGGTGGGCCGCGCCGGTGGAACAGGGTGAATTCAACGCTCTCAGGGTCGGGGGACGGTTGCTTGCGGTCGCGCTCCTTGTCTCTCTCATCGCACCTCGGAGGGCCTTCGCGTACATCGACCCCCTCTCGGGCAGCATCGTGCTCCAGGTGCTGGCGGCCGCGATTCTGGCCGCCTCGCTCACTCTAAGGAAGCTGCGTACGTGGATGGGAAGGACCGTGCGAGAGCTCTTTTCGCGCTTCAGGCAGTGAGTTTCCGCCCCGCCGAAGCCTCATTCCGAGACCCTAGCGGCTTTCTCTTTTTTCGAGACGGCGTGCTATATCGCCAGATTAACTGGTCCTACCGGCGTCACCACGAGCGTCTTCTGGAAAGCGGGCTGTACGACGCGCTGGTTGGAGATGGACTGCTCATATCGCATCGCGATGCGGCAGCCGACCTCGCGCTGACTGCTGAGGCGTACCGCGTCATCCGACCGGAGCCGGTCGGCTTCGTATCTTATCCGTACGAGTGGTGCTTCAGCCAGCTCCGCGATGCCGCGCTGACGACGTTGCGCATACAGCGGCAAGCCCTCGCCCATGGCATGATTCTCAAGGACGCGAGCGCTTATAACATCCAGTACGACGAGGGGAGGCCGGTCCACATTGATACCCTCTCTTTCGAGGAGTATCAAAAGGATACTCCGTGGGTTGCGTATCGTCAGTTCTGCGAGCACTTCCTCGGTCCCCTGCTGCTGATGAGCCAGGTCGACATCCACCTGGGAAGGTTACTCGCCACCTACCTGGACGGCGTCCCGCTTGCGCTTGCGAGCCGCCTCTTGCCGCGCCGGACGTGGCTCAGGTTCTCGCGTCTGCTACACATCCACCTGCATGCGTGGTTAGTGAAGCGATACGGCCGACGTTCAATTCGCGGCTCACATCTCGACCGTTCGGTAAGCCGGAGGTCACTCGACGGGCTAGTGGGAAGCCTCGAGACCGCGGTGGATGGCCTCGACTGGCGGCCTACCGGCACACACTGGGCAGACTACCCGTCGGAGCACGGCTACTCCGACGAGGCTTTGGCAGAGAAGAAACGGCTCACCGAACGGATGCTGGGCCGGATCGAACCCAAAGTCGTATGGGATCTCGGCTCGAACGTGGGGGTTTACAGCCGCCTCGCCGCCTCTATGGGAGCCAAAGTCATCGCCATCGACTCTGACCCCGCCGCGACCGAGCTGAACTACCGTGAGGTGAAACGGCGGGACGAGCGGTCGATCCTGCCGCTACTGGTCGACCTGAGAAACCCGAGCCCGGGCCTTGGCTGGGCCGGTCGTGAGCGCTCTTCCCTGGAGTCCCGTGGGCCGGCCCAGGTCGTTTTGGCTCTCGCCCTCGTACATCACTTGGCGATCGGAGGTAACGTACCGCTCCCGAGGATCGCCGACTGGCTTGCGCGAGTGGCCCGCCATCTGATCATTGAGTTCGTACCCAAGGCCGATCCACAGACGCAGCGCCTGCTGACGAGCCGCCAAGACGTGTTCGCTAAGTACACGCAGCCAGAGTTCGAGCGGGAGTTCGAGCGCCGGTTCCGGGTTGTCGCCACCGAGCCGATCACTGGAACTCAGAGAACTCTGTACTGGATGACCACACGGGAGTGTGAGCGTGACGCCTGAAGGTGATTTGACAGAATGGAAAGGCGAATCGGGTCAGCTGCGTGCGGCGCTCTACCCGTTCCTGTTCGGAGTCTTTACTGTCCTAGCCCTTGCCGCCGAGAACGTGCATCAGGGTCTGCGGCTGAGTAGCCTTGCGCTTCCACTCCTGGTGGCGCTGGGCGCCACCGCGATCGCCTGGCTTGCGGCAGGCCGCATAGCTCGGGACCCACACCGGAGGGGGCTCTATACGCTCATCGCAGTACTGACCTTCGCAGGCTACGGTTCGGTCTCCTGGTTCCTACCGGCTCCCGGCGGCCGCACTAGCACGTTGTTCTTCACCCTCGGACTCGCTCTCCTACTGACCCTGATGGCCGTCTTCGCCATCGCAGTTGCGCGGATCCGCATAAGCATGGAAGGGGCCTCTCGTTTTCTCCTGGTCATGGGCGGTCTGTTGCTCGTGTACCCGTCCGCGCGGCTGGCTCCGCTCATCTCAGATACGGCGGCTGCCGAGTCACGACCGCTACCGCCCCCGACCAGGTCATCAACGGAAGTCGAAGGGGCAGATCAGCAAGTGGGACCAGACATCTACCTCATCGTGCTGGACGCGTACAGCGGTAGAGCTTCCCTTGACTCGATCTACGGTCACGACAATCGGCCGTTCGAGGGGGAGCTGCGGAAGCGAGGTTTCTTCGTGCCCAGGGCGAGCCGCGCCAACTATGTCAGCACGTACCTGGCTCTGACCGCCATGCTGAATTGGGAGTACCTGGACGGCGTAGCCGAACGACTCGGGGCCGAGAGTGTCGACCGTCAGCCGGTGTTCCGGGTCTTGGAGCGGAACCGCACCGTCCGGGCGTTGAAACACATGGGGTACGAGTTCATCTATTTTCGATCGGCCTATCCCCCGATGGTATCCAACCAATTGGCGGACATACAGATCCCGTCGCGGGTAATGGGCGAGTTTGAGATTCACTGGTTGAAATCCACGGTCCTTTACCCCGTGTTGTCCCTCACCTGCCGACTAGTCGGCTGCGGGATGCGCAAGTGGCCGTTCATCCCCGAGAACGTAGAGGAGGTCGAGATGAAGCTGGAAACGATCGCCGAACTGGCGACTCGCGCCAGCCCCAAGTTCGTGTATGCTCATCTCATGCTTCCCCACGGACCGTTCCGATTCAGGTCAGACTGCAGCTCGCGAGAGCCCTACTGGCCGGGGTACGACAGGCAGGGTGAAGACATTCGCGTTCGCTCCCTGTACGTCGAACAGCTCGTGTGCGTTAACACCAAGATTCTCGCCTTGGTCGACAGGATCCTGGCACGCTCAGCCGAACACCCGATCATCTTGCTGCAGGCCGACCACGGTTACGGGCGTTTGCCCTTCGGACTCACGCCCACACTCGACCGAGCAACCGCTGGGCAGGTAGCGGAGCGGACCGACATCTTCGCCGCGTATCACCTGCCAGCGAACGGCGAGCGCCGGCTGTATGACACTATCACTCCGGTGAACGTTTTCCGCATCATCTTCAACCATTACTTCGGGGAAGAGAATTCCATCCTCCCTGATCTCACCTACTGGTCGGAGTGGGATCGACCGTATCGATTCACTAGACTCGAGCGAAGTAGCCCTTTCGAATAGCCTTCTCCATCGAGCTGCTTTATCAAACCGTGCATTTGCCGAAGTCGCCGTCCTTCGCTAACTTGTAAACTCCTCTTGACGATATCTGGTCTCAGCGGCCTGCCCCGGGTAAGGGGCTTTCCATAGGACAATCACGTATGGGGGGCATGTCCCCCCGGGCGCTTGTAGTGTCACGACTGCGGACCTCGCCGTTGGAGGGCTCATGTTGAGGTGGCTCCGTCCGATCTGCGCTCAGCTCGCACTGGGGCTGGTTCTGTTCGCCTGCATGTCCGAAACCCCACTGGGGCCGGTCGAGTCAGAGCCGGAGGCGGCAGAGACTACTCCGCAAGCTGAGGAGCCCGAACTGCAGGCTGAACGGAAGCCTCCGCAGTTTGTACCCGACCAGTACATCGTCGTCTTCGAAGACAGTGTCGAGGACGCGACCGGGCTGGCGCTCGGGCTCCAGCAGCAGCACGGCATGCAGGTGCGGCACACGTACCAGCATGTACTCAAGGGATTCTCGGCGCAGATTCCGCCACAGGCGGTGGAGGCGCTCCGGAAGAACCCCCGCGTCAGGTTCATCGAACAGAACGTCGTTTTCCAGCTGGATCAGGCCGTCACCGGTGCCGAGCCGACACTCGAAGCGCTCGTTCTTGATGCTCCGTCCGACCTCCAGGCGTTGGACTCCGGGGCGGGAGTGAACCTGACGTGGACGGACAACTCCTCCGATGAGCGGGCGTTCGAGATCTGGCGCTCCACCACCGGCGCGGCGGGCGATTTCACGAAGCTCGCCCGCATCAAGGCGAACCTCACCGCGCACAGCGACACGGACGTGACGGCGGGGCAGGAGTACTGCTACAGAGTACAGGCGGTGAGCGGCGGCCAGCGTTCGGCCTTCTCGGGCACGAGTTGCGCGACTCCGAGTGGCGGAGGCGATCCGCCGTCCGATCCCCCGTCGGGGCCGGCTGCACCGTCCGACTTGGCAACCCTGGCAGTGTCTGATGGCCAGATCGACCTGAGTTGGACGGACAACTCGTCCAATGAGAAGGGCTTCGAGGTCTGGCGCTCCACCACGGGTGCAACCGGCAGTTTCACGAAGGTGGCGCGAACGAAGGCCAACGTCGTCACATACACCGATGTGGGAGTGACGGCGGGACAGGAGTACTGCTACAAGGTCCAGGCGGTGGAGGGCGGCCAGCGGTCGGCCTTCTCCAACACGAGCTGTGCCACCACGGGAGCACCGCCGCCCGTGCCTCCGGCGGCGCCGTCGGGGCTTGTGGCGTTGGCGATAGACTACCAGCGGATCGACCTGACGTGGTTTGACAACGCGAGTAACGAGGACGGGTTCCGGGTGGAGCGGCGGCTGGGGCTGTCGGGGACA
>JBDHHR010000033.1:0-24593 GCA_039589295.1 Gemmatimonadota bacterium
GCCAGAGTCCTCACAATTCTAAGTTTCACTTCGATCCGACGTTCGGCAGACATTCTTGTGTCGAGTCGAAGGATCTGCTCAAAATGCTCCCGTGCGTTGGTGAGCTGTGCCGATTCCAGTTCCGACTCAGCCAGCAGATGGAGGGCAGCCAAGCGCTCTGCGCTGGACCTGGCTGTCTCCAGCGCGAGCCTGGCCATGGCCGCCGCTTCGCGATGGGCTGCTGATTCTCCAGCTTCGCGAGCCGCGGCGATTGCATATTTATATGTTGGGGATCGATCGTCGCCCAGGTGGTAGTGGCGGGCAAGAGTCGCCGAGCTTGCCTCGGGACTGCCTGCGAGGAACTGCGCGGCTGCAAGGTGGAGTGCCGCGCGCTCGAGGGTTCTCATGTCGGCATAGACATACTCCCGGATTATGTCGTTGGCGAACTCCGGCTTGCCCTCACTGTCCACCAGGAGGCCGCGAGTATACAGTTCGGCGCTGTGCTCGGCTGCCTGCGACAGAGACAGCCCCGCCACGGTAGACACGCCACGTGGACCGGTATGTCTCTCAAGGACGGCAACTGCCTGCAGCAACCGAAGTGCGGGGCGGGTCAGTCCTTCGACGCGCACCGCCAGCACTCGGCCCAAGCGGGAATCGGTTAGCGGATCCCATGAGTGCGCTTCTTCGGCCCATTCCATGGAATCGACGGCCGCTCGAAAGACTTCCAGTGCGAGCAACGGGTTACCGGCCGAGAGATGCTGCGCCAGTGCGACCCCCGGGTGATCGGCGGCGTCGGGCCTTGTGTGTACGACGATCTGCCTGATTTGCTCTTCCGTCAACGGAGAAAGGTGCAGGGCCTTAGTGAGTTCCGTAGGGCCGGGCGGGCTCACCGGCAACGTTGACGGAAGGTCTTCTCCCCGGGCTGTGCGGAGCGAGGCGATGAGAAGAAACGGACTTCCTTCGAGCCGGCGAGTGATGTAGTGCAGAAGGGAGGCCGACGTGGCGTCGATCCACTGGACATCCTCGATTACCCAGACAATTGGCTTTGCCGCGCTAGACTGCCGGACCAGGCTCGCCACTTCCTCGTAGAGCCTCCTTCGCCACGCTGCTGGATCAATGCCTTCGTCATGAGGGCGACAGATGTGTTCGAATTCCGGCAGGAGATGTCCTAACCTGGTGAAGCACTCGGCCTCCGCAGGCAGCGTGCGGGCGACCTCGGCCGCAATCGGCCTGATTCCCTCCACCACAGGCCCATACGGGACGTCTGTTTCCGCCGGGTAGCAGCGGCTTTCCAGCAGGCGGATGTTCTGCAGAGCGAGAGGCGTCGTGAACTCCCTGAAGAGTCTCGTCTTGCCGATACCTGCCTCGCCGTACACGATCACTGCCGTAGTCGGGCATGCGTCGATCGTCTCCACGACAGATCGGAGAAGGTTGAACTCGTTCTCCCGGCCCAGGAAGGGAGTTTCCTGCTCGACGAAGCGTGTAGGTTCCTTTGCCGGGACTGGCGCGGACCTTATACGCTGCGCGAGTGCCTTGGTCTCTTCGGAGACACCCCCCGGCAGCTCACGCTCCAAGAGCGGAGCCGTCTCCTCAAAGTGCCGAATCGCCGAGGTCGCGTCCCCGTGTAACCACAGGCCGCGCATGAGGGCCCGGTGTGCCTCTTCATCGATTGGACTGATCCGCACTAGTTTCAAGGCGGCCACGCACATCTCGCCCCACCGGCCCGCTCCGTCGCACTCTCGGACGTAGCGGCGAAGCACGAACTCGCCGAGGCGACTCAAACGGAGCCGCTCACCATCGACCCAGCGCTCGAAGTCATCACTGCCCGCGCCTGACAGGTTATCCGCGAACGGGCCTTGATGAAGCTGGACAGCCCTGGCCAGATCACCATTCCTTACGGCGGTCTCGAACTCGGAGGCATCGAACGTTATGCGAGCCTGGTCCAGGCGAAGCCCGTCCCCGGCACCACTAACGACAGCTCCGTCGAGGTTCCGGCGCAGGTCGTAGATTGCCTGGCTGAGCGAGTGACGGGCTCGCTCCGGAGGCGACGTCCATAGCAACGCAGCGAGGTAATCGCGCGTCAGCACCCGCTTGCCGCTGGCCGCCAGATAAAGGAGCAGCGCCACGTGCTTCCTGGAGCGCAGCCGGACTGTGTTCCGACCGTCATCGCGAATGGTGACGCCGCCGAGACTCTGGATGTGAAACATCGTTGATCCTGCCATGAGACTCGAAATCTCAATGCTCGGGCAGTGTCAGCGCCCGACGGCAAACTGGACACCGCATATCATCAATCTATCATCAATGAGCCGGCAGGAGGTGTATCGAGCGCTGCGCGGGCGTCCGGGGCATGGTTTCATCCGAATGGCTGTGGCCGCTTGAAGACAGACGAGAAGGTGATATCATCCGACCCGCAGCCGGTTGCGAGGCACCGGCTGCCGCATGTCAACCGACAGGCAGCGATGCGATCAGGGAGAGAGAGCTGGCAATGCACCCTTCGACAGACTTATCACAGATGAGGTGGCGGCTCGCCGGCGGCTGGTGGCCCGCAATAGGCCTGATCGCCGCTTCGACGGTCGGGTGTGCCGGTGGGGATGCTCCGGCCGACGACGCCGTCGTGGCCAACGAAATCTGGTCGCAGCCCGACAGCATCGAGGTGCGGGTGTACGGTCCGAACGACTTCAAGGTCGCTTCGGCGTCTACCGTCTGGGCGGTGGATGGCTTGCTCCGGGGAATCTTCCGGCTCAGTCCGCCGCAGGGCAGGTACGGCGTTGTCGGTTGGGGCGACCGGGAACCGAGGCAGGTCGTGGATCCGGTACGCATTGCGGTCGCACCGGACGTGGGAGTCTTTGCCTTCGACGACTCAACCCGAATGGTCGACCTGTTCACCCCTGACGGCGTGCACATTCGAGGCTTCGAGGCAGGATTCCGTCCGTCGGTCATGGAGATCACGCGAGACCCGCTCAAGCTCACCTTTGCGATAGCCAGCAGGGCGAACGATAGCGTCCCGCGACTGGTGGTGATCCAGACGGATCTCATGGGCTCGGGACGGGATACTCTGCTCGGTCCCGCCAACGGGCCGCGGACGCTTGCCGGCGTGCCCGCGATACCGGGCCAGATATCGATAGCTCCCGCCAAGTCCGGGCTCTGGATCTGGCCGCGCACGGTGAGTGACACGCTGTTCGAGGTCTCGTCCGGGTCGCGGCATCGTCGTCTTGTGCTCAGGCCCGAAGACGCGAACGCGGTGGGAATCCTCTCGGATCTGCCGGAAGGCATCGTATGGGCTGTAGCGCCGACGGACTCCACCGGGTTTCGGTACAGTGCTTATGACGTATCAGGATCCGGCGTCATACAGGGAGAAGAAGTCTACCTGGGCGAGCGCGTGACGCCGGACGGCTTCACCCCCCATGCAGCGCTGGCCGGCGCGGTGTTCGGATGGAAGCGACCCGAGCAGGGTCAGGGTAACCTGGCGGCCTCATTCGACATGTACCTGGAGCGACTCCGGGCGCAGGCTGGGCGGTCCGGCAGCCGGAGTCGGCCGTAGGTCAGATGCCTCTCGCCGCGACCTCGTCATACAGGCGTGCGATGGCCTCTATCCCGCGGTTATAGACGTCGAGGTCCATCCACTCGTTGGGGGCATGCGCGTTGCCGCCGGGCGGTGCGAATCCCAGGAGCAGGACGGGGCTCTGGAAGATCTCCTCGAACAGAGGAACGATTGGAATTGAGCCGCCCTCCCCAATGTACACGGGCCGCCGTCCGAACGAGGCCTCCAGGGCTGCGGACGCAGCCTCGTAAATGGGCCCCGACGGATCAACGGCCCAGGGCCGGCCCCCATGCGCCGGCTCGACCCTCACTCGAACGCCCTCCGGAGCCAGTGAAGTCATGTGCCGGATGAACAGCTCCGTGATCTCCTCCGGGTCCTGGTCCGCCACCAGCCGCATCGAGATCTTGGCCCGGGCGCTGGCTGGCAGAACGGTCTTGGAACCCTCCCCCGTGAAGCCGGAGATCATCCCGTTCACGTCGAGGGCTGGACGATACCACAGGCGCTCCAGCGTCCTGTAGCCGACCTCGCCTCCGAGTGCGGGCGCTCCTGTTTCCACCAGGAACTCCTCATCGGTGAAGGGCAGCTCGCTCACCTGGCGGCGCTGGCTGTCCGTTAGCGGCCGTACGCGGTCGTAGAAGCCCGGGATCGTGACACGGCCCTTTTCGTCCTTGAGTTGCGCGATCATACCGGCCAGGGCGAAGGCCGGGTTGATGACCGCCCCGCCATAGGAGCCCGAGTGCAGATCGGTGGCCGGGCCGTCGACGTACACCTCCACGTACGCGATGCCCCGAAGGCCGGTCCCGATGGAGGGAATGTCGGCACCCAGCATCCCGGTGTCGCTGATGATCACAGCATCGCACGCCAGGCGGTCGGCGTGCGACCGGAGAAACTCCTCCAGATGGGTACTGCCGATCTCCTCCTCGCCTTCGAAGCACAGCTTGAGATTCACCGGCATGCCCAGCTCCGTTGCCCGGCGGGCCTCCAGCGCCTTCAGGTGCATGTAGACCTGACCCTTGTCGTCGTTCGTGCCTCGGGCATACATGCGACCATCCCGCACCACAGGCTCGAACGGGGGCGACTCCCAGAGCTCCTCAGGATCCACGGGCTGCACGTCGTAGTGACCGTACACGAGCAGGGTTGGAGCCTCAGGGTCCACGATTTGCTCCGCGACCACGAAGGGATTGCCGTCCGTACGGATCACCTCGACGTTCTCCACCCCCGCGTCACGGACGCGCCCTGCCAGGAACTCCGCGCAGCGCGCCACGTCCGCCGCATGCCGTGCCTCCGTGCTTACGCTGGGGATGCGCAGGAAGTCCTTCACTTCCTCCTCGAACCGTTCCCGGTTCGCCCGTACGTATGATGAGAGTATCTCACTCACTGTCGGTCTCCGTTTCCGCTGGGTGCCGCTCGCACCTGTCCATGGCCAACTCGAGAACGGCGGCGAGCAGTCCGCGGGCTGCGCCGCCGGCCTTCCTGACGGCCTCGTCAACTCCTTCGTCCACCGTCGTGCGGATCGACTCGAACACGGCATGCGGATGAAGGGGAATGTCCGAACAGCTCTGACAGGCGAACGCGTGAGCCGTGCCGCAGCTGGCGATGATGTCTGCGATGACCGCGAACCGGTGGTCCGCTTCCTGCTGGAGGGCAGTATCACCCAGCGCGGCGGCCGCGAACGGCTGGTTGGCGCCGGCCACGATGCAGCAGACACCACACCTTTGCAGCCTCTCGAGGGACTCGGCGTCCAGTGTACCGGAGCCCGCGGCCGCCACGAAGATATCGGCCGGCGTGTTCCAGAACTCCTCCCGGGCGGCCTGAGCTGCCGCCGAGTTTCCCATGTCCGGCAACGTGCTTCCATGACGCCGCAGCAGGAGGTCCTCGACGTCATGCGGGCCGAGGCCTTCCTCATCGACGACCCCCGAGCTTGCATCCACGATGCCCACGATGCGGAACCCGGCGCGGGCCAGGTACAGGGCCGCCGCGCCGCCGACCATGCCGAACCCCTGCAACAGCACGCGGACCTCAGCGGGATCGCGGTTCTGGCACTCCAGCAAGCGGCGAGTCGAGGCCGCGACGCTGTAGCCTGTTACCATCGCGAAGACGCGCGCCTCTTTGCCGACAAGCCCGTATTCGTCTGGCACTGGTTGATCGAGACCGAGGAGCATGAGCTGCGAGCGCCGGCCGAGAGCCTGGCCGTCGAGACCGAAGTGGCCTCTCAGCACCCCTAGCTGCGGGTGATCCACACCGATCTCCTTACAGTGCGGAATGACCTCGTCGATTTCGCTCACGTTCAGGTCGCCGGCCGTCCCATAGCGGGTCAGCAGCTCGGGTCGGATGGCGCGGAACCAGCGGGCGAGCACCTCTTGCTTTCGCGGATCGGCCGGATCGAACACTATCCCTGACTTGGCGCCTCCGATGGGCGGACCCGCGAGGGCAAACTTGAGCTCCATCGCCTTCGCCAGGAAGGTCACTCTCTCGCGGGACAGCCCCGGATGCATCCGGGTGCCGCCCCCCGCCGCTCCGCCCCTGAGGCTGTTGATTACCAGCCAGCCCCTGGCAGGGCTGAAGTGATCGTTCCACTCGAAGACGATCTCGGGTTGCGCCCGTGCGAACGCTGAGTAGCGCGACCAGACGTCGGCTGCGGTGCTGCTCTCGGTTGGTGTCGCCACCGCCAAAGCTCCCTACTCCGGCCAGTTTTCCGAGGGGGTCCACTCGTTGTTCGAGCGATCGGTGTCAGGGTAGAACTGGCCCGGGTCGATCGTAACCCGGCTGACCCTGCCGGCCACCGGCACGTCACGTGTGACGGTCCGGGTCCCCGCCCACACGGAGGCGGGCCAGACGATTGTCTCGTTGCTTCCGTCGGCCAGCTCGACTCCCAGCTCCACCGGCAGCACTGCGTCCGACAGATTCGTTACTGTCACCTGGATACCCCCGGGGGCCGGGGACACCGCATCGATCGCCTGATCCAGGGTCGCCGTGTGGTAGTACCAGGCTTGCCAGAACCAGTCGAGGTCCGCGCCGGCGGCCTCCTCCATCATGGCGAAGAAATCCCACGGCATGGGGTGCTTGAAAGCCCAAGTCGTCGCGTACTTCCTATACGCCGCGTCGAACTTCTCCACGCCCAACATGTGGCGGAGCACGTGCATCAGCATTGCAGGCTTTGTGTAGGCCGCCAGCTCCCGCCTGAACAGGTTCTCGGTGTAATCGGCATGCTCCATGATCGGAACCTCGAACTTCACGCGAGCCGCCATCAAGTACTGTTCATACCGTCCCGGTCGCTGTGGCTCTGTATCGTAGTAGTCCGCCATGGAGAGAGAGTTATTGTACGTGGTGAACCCCTCGTCCATCCAGGCGTACGCCATCTCCTTGCTGCCCACGATCATTGGCATCCAGAAGTGGCTGAGTTCGTGCGACACCACGCTGTTCAACGACCGACCGGGCCCCGACCGGGCGATGAAGGTGATCATCGGGTATTCCATCCCGCCGACTTGCGGAGGACCATAAGCCGTCGTCGCCTGCGGATACGGGTACGGCATGACATAGTCGCTGAAGAATTCGATGGCATGCTTGGCGTACAGCGTGGCCTCGGCCCAGTGCTCCACAACGGGATCGTACGCGTTCTGGATGAGAGCCCGTTCACCCGCGTGCCCGGTCTCGGCGCCGGTGGCATGCAGCACGTACTTGTCGCTGGCGGCGAAGGCGAAGTCTCGAACGCTGCTCGCCGTGAACCGCCAGGTGAGCTCGCCGGAGTCGGCAGTCGTCGTCGCCCGCCCAGAGTCGCGATCGGCCGAGCTTATAACCTGGATCACGGTGTCCGACGCGGCAGCCGACGCGAGGCGTCTTGCGGCCTCCGCACCCATTACCTCATCGGGGTTCTGCAGTGTCCCCGTGCCCACGACGAGCCAGCCCTCGGGGACTGTCACGCTCACCTCGAAGTCGCCATAGTCGTCGTAGAATTCCCCAAGGCCCAGATAGGGCGACCGGTCCTGACCGAACACGTCGTCGAAGACGGCCACCTGCGGGTACCATTGGGCCAGGTTGAACACCTCGTGATTCAGGTGCCCCTGCCGAAACCCGCCACCGCCGGAGACGATGAAGGACCATTCCGCCTCGATCTGGACCAGAGCCCCGGGCTCCAGGGGTTCCGGGAGTTCGATGGTCGCCAAGGTGCCGGCGACTCTGTAACCTGGCTTATGCTCCTCTTGGCTGGTCCCTGCCATGCGGCGGAAACGCGACGATGGCAGCTCCTCGAGTTCCACGCCGTCCACGGAAAGCCCCTCCAACTTCATTCCGCCGGTAAGCGCAACGGACCGGTTCCGTGCCGTGCCCTGCCTGAAGACGTTCTGGTATAGCCGCAGGACCAGGGACTCACGCCGATGAGGCGTCTCGTTGCGCACCGTGATCGTCCCGCGTCCACTCAGGACGGCCGTTGCGGGCTCGAGACGCGCTTGTATGCGGTAATCCACCCGCTGCTGCCAGTACTTCGCTCCTGGACGGCCGTCATCGCTTCTCGTTCCGTTGCGGACCGCAGCCAGGTAGCCGGCGGGCGGCACTACCGGCGTGAAGACCGGGTAGTCCACTACCAGGCCTTCTCCAGACGCCGGATGTTCGGCTTCCGCCGCCTTCGACTCCTGCGCCGGACTCCTACTCGCTCCCCATGTGAGAGCCGCCACGCACGAGCTCATCACCACAGCCGCCAGGCGAGCGGTGCTCGTCATCTCGTCTTTCACCATCCCCTCATTCCTCACTCGATCCCCTCGTCACCCGCTCCCGGGCAGCCCGCGCGTATTTTCCGTGCTGTCCGGGAGACGAGCGGCTCGACGCCCGCAGCGGGGCAACGAACCTACTTCGGCAGTTCCAGATCCGTCCAGTTGATAAGGGGAAGAAGCTGGTACCTACCCTCGTGACGCCAGTCCGCTGGAGGCCAGGCTAGGGAACCGAACGGTGCAACCCGGCATGCCCCAAGTAGGGCCGCCCCTTCGCCCAGTTCGTCGAGGAACTTCTCTCCCCAGTAGCCTAACGCCTGTATGCGACCGGACAGGGGCTCGAGCTCCCGGATGACCTCCGCCACGCCCGGCGCCGGGTACACGTAGATCACGCGGAGCAACGCTTCGGCCTCACATCCCAGGCGATCGCCCAGCAGCACAGTCCACGACAGATCAGTGTCGTGCCCCAGCGTCCGCGCCCCTCCTCCGGCCCGGTATCCGCCAAACTCCCAGGCCGCCCGCGCCTCACGAATGGCGGTCGCCTCGCCCGATCCAGGCTGGGCAACCCCCAGGCGCTGCGTCTCCCGCCCAAGAGCTTCCGCCAGTTCGTCGGCGAACCCGTCCGCCCTGGCAGCGATCACGTACACGATCCGAGGAGATACGCAGCCCTGCTGGTCGTAGGCACACACATCTCGCGCCAGTGCAGCGGCCGCCCCGCCCGGAGCATCGGGAAGGACCACGCCAACTCCCAAGCGAGGGCCGTACGCTACCACGTCCTTGTCGCCCGGAACGCGGCGTCTAATACCCTCGACCGCCTCTTGTCCCCCGTATACAACCACTTTACCGCTGCGCCTTACCCATTCCTCCCAAGCTGGTGGAACCTCATCCGCCGGCCACCACGTGGAACCAACGCATCGGCCCAGCAGCTCGTCAACCTCTGCCAGGCAGCGGGCGAAGCGGCTGACGAGCGCCGGCTCGTCGGCCGGAGCCTTGTTCAGGATTCCGGACCGAACCAGGAGCCCCCTTATGACGGCCGTGACGGCTACCCCCGGCACGTTCCCAGCGTGCACCACAAGCTGCAGCGGCGGTCCGATCGCCCGGCGAAGACGATCCGCGCGGGCAGGATCGGGACGAAACCTCTCCAGGCAGGCCGGGTCTCCCAACTCGCTGCTCACCAGGCCGGTCAGAGCCTGCTGCGTCCAGGCGGCGGCCATACCCCGCAGCGTCTCCGCTACCGTCGGGATAGACCATCCCAAACCTTGGGCGAGAGTCTCCTGAGTGCGGCGCCCCGTCTCGCCGGCCGGATCCACCAGCCGAGCGGCCGCCCGCGCAACACCGTCGATGACTTCCTCGAGAGACCGTTCTGCGCGCGCCCGCAGCGCCGCGCGGCCGACCGACTCTGCCACCTTGCCGGCGGAGACCGCATCGAGACGCGGTGTCCGGAATGAGACACCTGCGGCAGTCGTCCCGCTGTGCCATGCGCCGCCGGAGGTGTCCCCCGCGCTTACCGCTTCGAGCCCGGGCAGGTGCCAGGGCTCAAGCATGGTCTTGCGCCGCCATGAGCTCGGCTGTAGCCAGCGAACAGCCGCGCGGGGGGGCCCCCGGAGAGCGTCCGAGCCACTCGACACCGTCGCCGATCACCCGTCCCAAATCCTCGGTGAGCACGTGGCAGGCGCTGCCGATGTTGGCCAGGTCGAAATGGCATAGCACTCCCACATCTCCCTCCGGCAACTCCTCGAGCGTGGCGGGATCCAGCGCTCGCGTGCGGAGCCACGGAGGTCCGTACAGCAAACCGGGACCGCTTCCGCCGGCAGCGTACCTCTGCGACAGCAGCTCCGTCATGCCGAACTCGTTGACGATCTGAGCTGCCGTGATCCCCAAACGCTCCACCAGGCGGGCCACGACGCGACTCCGAACAGCCGCCGGCTTTCCTTTGACGCCGCCGGTGTCCATCACTCGCGAGCCGACCGCGAGCCGCAGGTGGCCCTTGTGCGCCGCCCGCCGGTCGAGCCAGGAATCGAACGCCAGGGTCGTCCCCAACAGGAGCACCGGGCGGGCGGCTCGACAGGCCGCCTCGAGGCCTTCTTGCAGGGCGGCCCAGTCCACACCGGCCGAGGACGCCGCGCAGAAGGACCCGGGGCCTCCAAACCCCTCGCGCAGGTCGTCCAACATCCAGGCGAGGGATGAGTCCCGGTCGGTGGCGAAAGGCGGCTGCAGTGTCACGATATCCGGCTTTATGCCTGGAGCCAGGACGTGCCTGCGAAAAGTAGACCTGAGAGAGGCGCGGTAGAGTCCCGGGTCTCTGACCAAATGGCGACCCCGCCGCTGCGGGCCCCTAGACGTTCCGCTGGTGCGGAAGACCAGGCTCGCCTCGGTAGCCCCCCCGACTATCACATCGATGGAACTGAAAGCCGCCGTGGGCACCGGCGGAACGTCGCGCCACCCCTGCAGCAGTCCGGGTCTGACGCCGCGCGCCTGGCAGTAGCGTCGGAGCGGCTCGTTGCCCCGAAACTGAAGCTCGAAGGCCCGGAGCGCGTACGCCGAGAGGAACTCGTCGGACCATGGGGCCGCGTGTTCAGCCCATTGCCGGAACAGCTGCTGCAGCTCCTGCGACAGCTCCTCGAAGCAGGCAGCGATCGCTCGACCGCCGTCACCGGAGGGATACATGTGGCCAATGTGAACCGGGGGCCTGGCCGGTCACAAGCCGGGTAGGCCGCTGTGCGGGCGATCCGTCAGCTGGCGCCGCCCCCGCCGGGCCTCAGTCGTCTGTCAGCACGCCGGAATGGAGGGCACCCTTCCGCACCCACCGCACCGTGACCGAACCGGATCCGTCCCGACTTTCGATGATCGTCCGAAGCGTCTCTATGTTGCGACAAACCTGGCCGCCTGCCTGGACAACGACATCTCCGTCGCGAAGGCCGAGCCTGGCTGCAGGCGTTCCCGGAAGCACGCGTAGCACCAGGAGGCCTGCCTCCGTCCCCTGGAAGTACTCGGCGAGCTCCGGCGTCAGCTCGCGAAACTCGGCTCCCGCAACCCGGCGGTCGCTCAGAAAGAGCGCCTGAAGTTCGCCGGGAAGTGAGCTCCTCGAGACGGCGACCCCACGTCCGCCCTGCCGGGCGATCCTCCGACCGAGGGTCACGCTGCGCGCCCCGGTGCTGGTGTCCTTCATCGCGACGCTGACTGCGACGTGCAGTCGGACCAGGGAGTCGAACCGCTCCCTCGCCGACTCCAGGGACGCGTCCCGGATCTTCTTCAGCCTGCGGGCCAGCTCGACGTCCTCCCACACGTAGCGCGGCGGGCCGAGGCGCACCCGCTCATCGGGGCGCGCGGCCGGGCTTTCCCCAGCCTGCGCAAAGGGGCGGCCCATGTCTCGCATTCTCCGCTCCGCATCGCCCGCCCGGCCAAGTAGTTCTTCCAAGTAGCGTTGCGCCATCTCCGGCGTTCCGACCTCCACCTCGAGCTCGCCGGCGCTGTCACCGCGGAAGAAGACGAACGCGTTTCCACCCTCCTCAAGCGACTCGAGCCGGACCTCGAGGGCGTCGATGTCCGCCCTGACATCCGGCACACGGAGCACTCGCACTTCCGGCATAGCCTCATCGGGTCCGGCCCACGGCGCTCGCAGGGTGAGATAGTTTGCAGGCAGGCGAACCTCCGGCACCACGCTTATCGTGACGCGTCCCGATCCACGGCCCACGTCCAGTCGCACCGGGAGTCCCTCCGTCAGGTTGAGCAGATTCTCTCTGCCTTCCCAGGATGCCAGAGACATGCCGTCGATGGCCAGCAGCGTGTCCTCGGCCACGATCCCGGCCCGCTCGGCCGGACCTCCCACTACAACCGAGGCAACCAGCGGCGTACTGGCGCAGTACTCGCGGACTGTCTCTTCCTGCCTTTTGCAGCGCTCCTGTAGATACACTCCGATGCGCGCCTTCTCGCCGACCTGCCACGTTGTGGAGAACGCCTGAGGCTCCCGGCTCTCCTGGGCCGCCAGGGGGCGCCCGTCCATGCCCGAGGCGATGAGCGCCAGCAACGCCAGACCCCCGCGAAACCGGTTGGTGCTGCCTTCTCCCGCCCTGTTGATTACCGCCGTCCGCATCTCTGTAACGAGTTCCATCTTTATGCTTTGCGATGCCCTTCCGCGTTCCCGATCCCTGCGTGGCCGAACGCCGGTGCCAGCTAGTACTCCGCGGCGGTCATCCGGAGGCTTCGGTCCAGGCTTCCCGCCAGAACGTTGCGCTCATCCACCAGGTCGAAGAGGAAGTTGTTCAGCACCGGGTCCGCCGGCGCAGTGCTGAGTGCCTCACGGGAAGCCTCGATGATCGCGTCAAGGCGCGTGATCCGCTCAGCCACCGCCGCCGGATCTTCCATCCAGCCTTCGCCCTCAACCCCCTGGTCGCGGAGTTCCTGTAGCTCGGCCACGTTGCGCAGATACGCCGCTTCAGGTTCCGTTCTCGACTGGTTGACCGCGAACAGGCCGGGACCGTCCGTCGCCGGCTGTGCCGCTTGCCAACCGTCTTCCGCTTCGCCGCCTGGCCGCACCGCCAGTCTCTGGCCGACGAGAAGGCCACCCGAGAACAGACTCAGAACCGCGGCAGCTCGCAGGGGCCAGCCGGCCGTCTGGAGCCACTGCAATCGGACGGACCGGCGATGCCGCTGCGAGAAACCCATCCGGTCGCTGATCCGCTCCCATTCGTCCGGGGGCGGTTCGAGATCGGAGAGCGCCGACAGGGCCATGCGCATCCGGCTCATCCGCTCATACTCGCGGGAGCACTCCTCGCATTCCTCGAGGTGCACAGGTCCCGCCGGTACCATTCGGGGCTCCTCCAGCAGCGTGGAGATCTGTTCTCGTGTCAGGTGTTCAGCCATGGTTACCCGCTTCGCTCTTTTCCGGCGCGGGGGTCAGCAGGTCCCGCATTCGGGCCCGCGCCTTGTGCAGCTGCGACTTGGATGTGCCCACCGCGATGCCGAGTCTCTCCGCGATCTCGTCGTGCGTCAGGCCCTCGACGTCATGCAGCACCAGCACCTGCCGGTAGCCGGCGGACAGCCGGTCGAGAGCACCTTGGAGCAAGCGCTGGTTGAGCACCGTCTCGTCCGCGAGCGCCTGGGGCACCTTCAGCTCCACCGAAGACTCCACCTCCGACCGACGGCTCAGCCGGCGCATCCTGTTCAGCGCCGCGTTCACCGCGAGCCGATGCATCCACGTCCCGAAGGCGGAATCCCCCCGGAACAGGTGAAGCTTCTGGAAGGCTCGCACCCAGGCGTCCTGCGAGATGTCTTCAGCCAGGTGGTCGTCTCCCACGACCCGGCGCACGACGGAGTACACCCGGCCACAGTGGGCCGCGTAGAGGGCCGCCATCGCCCGGGAATCACCCGTACGAGCCGCGGCTACCAGCTGCGCTTCAGACACGTCGGGCCTTTCATGTTCGCATCGTTTGGATGGGCGGCAGAGAAGCAGGGTTGCCCGCGGCGCGGTCGGAACGGGCCGAGCGATCAGCCTCCGAACTCCGGGAGAGAGGCTCTCTCCACTTCTTCGATGCCCTCCAGCCTCTTCATAAGCCACGGCGTGGCCGCGAAAGCGGCTGCCGCAATCAGCAGTCCGGCCGCGGTATCCACACCGTAGTGGAAACGACCATAGACCGTTCCCAGAGTTAAGGACACCGCGAAAGGCGCCATGATCCAGAATACACGACGGTTCTCGCGACCGGTGGCCATCCACGCGGACACCGTGGCCGCCACGTGAGAACTCGGAAACGCCGTGCCCTTGGCCGACCCGCCCTCCAGAATGCGGTGCACGAGGTCGAAGAGAAGTCCCTCGGAGGGGGTGCCCGTGATGCCCGGGAACTCGTAACGGGGCCCCGCCACCGGGAAGACCGAGAAGCAGAGATAGCACACGAAGAACGCCAGACCGGTGGTGAGCGCGACCCTCTCCAGTCCTCGGGGTCCACGGCTCAGATATGAGGAAATAGTGGCGGTCGGAATAAGCAGGTAATAGGAGACGTACCCGAAGTGGAGCACCTCGGAGAACCACAGGCCGCCGTACCAGTCACTGGCGTCGACACTGAGCTGCACCCGGAACACGAACTGTTCCCACGCCTGCACGGTACGATCGAAGTAGCCCGCGACATGCAGCTGGTTCATGGTCGCCAGCTCCAGGTAGAGCAGCGGTGTGAGAGCCAGGGGATAGACCAGCCGGAAGAACAGCAGCCAGCGCGCTGTCGGCAGCGGGCGCCCGGCCACCCAGTACAGAGCAAACAGGCCCACCAGGTGGAGCGCAGCCAGGCGTGCACCGGCACCGCTGATGCTCGCTGCCGCCAGTATGCCCGTGGCTGCCAGATAAGCCGCCGCCAGGTAGTCGACAGCCAGCGGACGCGCCCGTCCGTCGTCTCCCCCCCCACCCGGAAGTCGGGTCACGGCCTCAGCCATCCGTGCTCCACGTACCAGTCCACCGTCCGCCCGAACCCTTCCACCAGCCGGATCTCGGGACGCCAGCCCAGCTCCCGCAAGGTGGTATCCAGCTCGCAGGTCCAGGTATGGCTGGCCAGGTCCGTCGCCCGCCGTCGATCGAGCTCCGGCAGCTTCCCGCGTACCCGTGACGCCGCTTCCCACAGCGCCCCAGCCACATGGAACAGGCCCGCTGGCAACGAGAGAACCCTTACCCGTCGCTGGATGGCCGCCGCCAGCGCCACTGCCACCTCCGGCCAGGCCGTGACCTCGGCACCCGCAACCGGAAACGGTCCGAAGCCGGCGCCAGCGGTTTCCACTGCGCAAACTGTGGCGGCCGCCACGTCCGCCACGTGCGCCAGCTGCAGTGGGCCCGCGCCGGTTGGCAACGGTAGCCAGCCAAAGCGCGCCAGCTTGAAGATCCTCAGGAACTCCCTGTCGCGCGGACCGTAGACACCGGCCGGCCTGAGGACGACGGCGCTCAGGCCACCCTCCGATTCCCTGACGACGGCTGCCAGACGCCTCTCCGCCGCAAGCTTGCTTCGCCCGTACGCGCTCACCGGACGATCGCCGGCTGTCAGTTGGCTGTCCGGCCCCCGCGCCGCCAGACTGCTGACCAGGACGAACCGGCTGACCGTCGCCTCCACTGCCGCCCGAGCGATCGCCTCGGTCCCGGCGGCGTTCACTTCCATGTACCTGGATTCGCGAATGGCGTTCGTGATGCCGGCCACATGCACCACTGCCCGAACCCCGTGCAGGACGGGCCCCAACTCCTGACCGGCGCTCAGGTCCAAGGTGACCAGTTCTACGGGGAGTTGCTCGATCCAGCGCCTGTCGCTTGTGGGGCGGGAAGCGCACCGGACCTTCCAGCCCGCGGCGAGCAGGGCCTCGGCGATATGACCGCCGATGAAGCCGGTGGCGCCGGTTACCAGCGCGAGGCGGTGGGAGGCCGCAGGAACCGGCTCGACGGCAGTCATGGGCGACTCACGTTCCGGTCATAGAGTCCGGTCGTACAGCCGGTACCGCTTGTAGACCCTCGATCCCACCTTCTCCAGCGGCTTGATCATGGGAAGATTGTCCTCCAGGATCCAGGAGAACTCCCCCCCGTTGATGCCCTTGGAGGCCGCGACCCTGAAGATCCGGATGATCATCAGGCCGTCGATCCCCTTGCGCCTGTATTCCGGCAACACGCCGAGAGTCAGCACCCGAACCCACGGGATGTTCCGAGAATGCCACAGGATCTTCAGCAAGCCGAACGGGAACAGTCGACCGCGAGCGTGGATCAGCGCCTGATTGAAGTCTCTCAGGGTCAGGGAGAAGCCGATCGGCTCACCTTCGGCGTTCTCCACGATCACTACCAGCTCCGGGTCCCGAGCCACGGCGGGCTTCAGCTCGTGTGCCATGAACCGGAGCTCATCCTCGGTCATGGGAACGAAGCCCCAGTTCTTCTCCCATGCCTGGTTGTAGATCACGCGGACCCGATCCAGCTCCTTCTCGAATTCGTCCATCCGGATATGCCGCAAGCTCACATTCAAGCGCTCGCTGGTCCTTTCCTCCTGCCTTACCAGATATTCAGGCGGCACGTTTTGGCCCAGGTGCGCCGCGATCAGCGTCTTTGCCGGCTCGAATCCGGCTTCGAGCGTCAGATCGATGTAGTACGGAGGGTTGTAGGGCATCATGATGAACGGCGGCGTGTCAAAGCCTTCCACCAGGAAGCCCACCTGCTCGTTGGTCGAGAAGCTGGCGGGCCCCCTCATCGTCTCGAGGCCACGCTGGCGAAGCCACGCCGCGACCACATCGAAGAGGGCGCCGGCCACTCGGTGGTCGTTCACGCACTCGAAAAACCCGAAGAAACCGACGGGCTCCTCGTGTATCGCCACGTGGTTTCGATTGTGAACCGCAGCGATGCGCCCTACCGGCTGCCCATCTCGCAGCGCGATGAACGGCTGGGCTTCCGAGTGGAGGTGGAAGGGGTGCTTCTTCCGATCGAACATGATCTTGACGTCGCGAAGAAGCGGGGCGACCCAGTTCGGGTCATCCTTGTAAATGCGGTACGGGAGGCGCAGGAAGTGCCGGAACGCGCTCCGGCCCTGCGCCGGGATTACCCGGATGCCGCTGTCTGCGTCCTGCACACCACCTCGAACTGCTTGCCGATCTGCGTGATCTTCTCGAGCACGAAATCCAGCTGCTCGTCCGTGTGGGTCGCCATGTAGCTCGTCCGCAGCCTGCAGCTTCCTTCCGGTACGGCCGGCGGGACGACCGGATTGGTGAACACGCCTTGCTCGAAGAGAGCCCTCCACACTCGGAAGGTCTTCTCCATCGGCCCGATGAGGATGGGAATGATGGGAGTTTCCGTCGGACCTATTTCGAAGCCCTCCGCGGCCAGACCCTCCCGCATCCTTCGGGTGTTGGCCCAAAGACGTTCGCGCCGCTCCGGCTCCGTGCGGATGATCTCCAGGGCCTTCAGCACCGTCGCGACAGAGGCTGGAGGCATGCTGGCGCTGAAGATGAGCGGCCGCGATGTGTTCCGCAGGTAGTCGATGATCTCCGCTTTCGCGGCTACGAAACCGCCTATGGACGCCAGCGACTTGCTGAACGTCCCGGTCATGAGGTCTACGTGGTCGGTGAGGCCGAAGTGCTCCGCGGTACCGGCCCCTGTCGGCCCCAGGACTCCGAGGGAGTGAGCGTCGTCGACCATCAGGCCCGCACCGTACCTGGACTTCAGTCTCACCAGCGACGGGAGGTCGGCGATGTCGCCCTCCATGCTGTACACACCATCCACGACCAGCAGCTTCCCACGCTCGGGGTCCGCCGCGGCCAGCAGTCGCTCGAGGTGATCCATGTCGGCGTGGCGGAACCGATGGATGTCGCCGAATCCCAGGCGCGCACCGTCCTGGATGCATGCGTGGTCCAGCTTGTCCAGGTAGACGCCGTCGTTGCGTCCTACCAGGGCGCCGATTGCACCAAGGTTGGTCTGGTAGCCAGTGCTGAATACCAACGCCTCTTCCTTGCCGACGAAATCGGCCAGCTCCTCCTCGAGCTGGTCGTGAAGGTCGAGGTTTCCGTTGAGGAAACGGCTGCCGGTGTTACCGCTCCCGTACCGGTACAGCGCCTGCTTGGCCGCCTCGAGGATGCGCGGCTCGTGGGTCAGGCCCATGTAGTTGTTCGAACCGACCATCACCTTGCGATGGCCATCGACGACGACCTCGGTATCCCGCGATTCCTCTATCCGCTGGAAATACGGATACAATCCCACGGCCCGCAGGTCGCGGGCGGCGGTGAACTCCCCGCATTTCGCGAAAACGTGCATTGTGTCGCGACCTCGTGTGGGAGTGTTGAGACGCGAGCCGTCCCAAGATGCAGTCTCTACCGGATCCGGAAAGCTACCCGTACGCTCGGAAACGGGCAAGCAAGAGGTGCCGCTGCGCCTTGCCGCCACCGCTACAATCGAACATCCTGCGCCCCGTGAAGATCGCCAACTCTGACAGCCGCAACCTGGCGGCCCTGCTCGCCCTGGCTTTGGGCGCCTGCATCCCTCCGGCCGGGGGAACCCGGTCAGCCGGAGCCCCAACCGACGCTGCCCTCGACACAGTCCCGGCGGAAGAACCGCCGCAGGCGCCCGTCGACCCGGCGACGGGCGTCCCTTTCCTGGATCTCGTGCGGCTCCCGCCCGACACGGTCCAGCCCGAGCCGAAGCCGTCCATCTTACCCTTCGGGACGGCGTGGACCCCGGCGGTGCCGGAGGAAGGCGGCGCCCTTGGCGTGCGGATCCTCGAGCCGGGCGGCGGTCGGATCCCGCTGGCCGTGGAGGGAAGCTTCGCCGGCCGGCAGGTTCGCTTTGCACGCCTGAACGGTTTCTGGTTCGGCCTGGCGGCGGTCCCGGTAGGTGTCTCCGGTGAGCAGGAGCTGCACCTGCGGTTCGCATTCGCCGACGGCGAGGAGCGTGAGTATCGGATCCGCATCGCCGCGGAGGCGCGCGACTGGTCCGCGAGCCACCTGAGCGTGCCGCCGCGCTTCTCCTCCCCTTCGCCGGAAGCCCTGGAGCGCATTGAACGGGAGCGGAAGCGGATCCGCGACGTGCTGGACACCGCGAGCCCGGATTGGCTCTTCGAGGAGTCCTTCCTGCCGCCGCGCCCGGTGGACGTTACGAGCCCGTTCGGACAGGAGCGCCTGTTCAACGGCGAGCTGCAGAGCCGCCACATGGGCCTTGACCTGCGCGGGGACGAAGGTGACCGGGTCGCGGCGGCGGCGACGGGCAGGGTAGCTCTCGCGGGAGACTTCTATTTCTCGGGAAACAGTGTCTTCCTCGATCACGGCCGGGGGGTATACACGGGCTACTTCCACCTCTCGAAGATCCGCGTGGAGGAGGGTCAGACGGTGGAGCGGGGACAGCTCATCGGTGAGGTGGGCGCCACCGGAAGGGTCACGGGTCCACACCTTCACTGGTCGCTATTAGTGGCCGGGACGAGCCTCGACGCCGGAAGTCTCCTGCGAATCGAATTCCCCTGAGCGCATGGCGGGTTCAGGTGGGGAAGAATCTGGCCGCCTGAGCGGCTCCGACGCTCCGCGGCGAGGCTCGAACCACTCGGCGTGAAGACCGTCAGACGGCCCGATTCGTGGAACATTCGAGAGGTTAACCCGCGAAGTCGCGCCAGGGTTCCCGTGACCAACGGTCACAAACTTGCCCGCCTCGGCGCCACCCGTCAGTTTGCCTCTCCGTCAGCCTGAACGCGCGGAGAAAGATGACCAGGATCGCTCTCGTTCTCAGTGGCGGCGTCTCCCTCGGCTCGTACATCGGTGGCGCCCTGACGGAGATCCTCTTCGCCCTGCAGAGCAACCGGCGAGGACCGGTCACCGTGGGCGTATTGACCGGCGCTTCGGCGGGTGCGTTGAACGCGGCGCTCGGGGCGCGCGCACTGGCGGTGAACCCCAGCCTCCTGCCCTGGATCGAGCGAACTTGGGTCGACGGAGTGGATGCCGAGGTGCTGCTGAACCCGGACCGCCAGAATCGCTCCGGGTGGTTGGACGGTTCGGTGCTGGAGGATCTCTCGCGGGCCCTGATCACGGCAGACCCGGCGAGCGACGATGAACCGTCACGAGCCCTGGCAGACTCCCTCCGTCTGGGATTCACGCTGGCGAGTCTGTCGGGAATGCAGTACTACCTCCCGTACACTTTCCTGAACGCACCGAGTCGAAGCTTCGGCACCAGGGTCTATGCCGACACCGTAACCTTCGACCTCGGACGGAACAGCAGCGCCGAAGACCCCGTGTGGGAGGAGGTGCGCCAGGCTGCCGTCGCGTCCGCGAGCTTCCCTTTTGCCTTCCCTCCGGCACGACTCCGGCGCAGGGCGGAGGACTACCCCGGGGCGCGGCTGCCGGCTGCCGACGGCACGCCTTTCGACAGATGGTACGTTGACGGAGGGCTCTTCGACAACGCTCCCCTAGGTCTAGCCAGGGATCTGGTGGAACGTGATGCGGGACACCGCGAGAGTGACTGGCGGTACATAATGGTCGAGCCGACCCTACAGAGCGCTAATGCAGATGAGACGCCACCCGAGACAGCTCCGTCTTCCATCGCCGACCTGAGCGGGATGCTGGCGAGCGCGATTCTGGGCCAGGGAGCCGCCAAGGATTGGGTGCGGGCCAACGAGATCAACGTCCGAGTAGAGATCCTGCATGCGCTGGTGGAGCGGCTGCCCGCTATCAACGAGCGCCTCGGCGACCCCGAGGCAGTTGCGCTGGGAAGACACATCGGTGACCTGGCCGAGCAGGTGGCCGAGCGACGATCGGACGCCGGGCAGGCGGAGCCGCCAGGCGGCGGAGACGATCCGGCCGTAGAGTACCTGGACCGAAGCCTGAGAAGGATCGAAGGGGATTCCAGATACGCTCCCGCCCTCGAGCGCGTCGCCTCCCGGTCCGGGCGGGCCCGGCTGGCGAAGCTGATCTTCGTCCTGGAAGAAGCCTGCGGACTAGGGGGCAAGGACGTGTTGCCGCTGTACCTGGTCGCGCCCGAGCGGCCTGGCGCCCTGTCCGGAGACTTCATGGGCAACTTCGGCGGATTCTTCAGCCGGGACTGGCGTGCGAATGACTTCCGAGCCGGGCGACGGGACGCGCGGCACCTCCTGGAGACAGCTCTCTCGGATGTCGTAGGCTATGAGGCAGCCGAGCCGGAGGCCTACGCGGCCAAGGGAATCGAGCCTTCCTTCGACGCCATTCCGACCGTTGCCCGAGGAAAGCTGGCGGCTTTGATCGAGGCCGAGGTGGACGCGGTTTTGGCCGATCTGCGGCCCGGTGCCGTGGCGTCGCTGTTGGGGTGGGCCTGGAAGCCGGCGGTGCGACGCTGGGCCAGTGAGCGCACGCTCAGGGCTCTTCGCGGCATGCGATGACCCACCGTTGCACCGTTCGTGAAATAATCGAGGGGCCTTGCCATGGCTGATTTCAAGGGCGTCTTGCGGTCTATCGAGCAGCTCGTCGTCGTGGTGGTGTGCGCCGCCGTGGTGTTCTTCGCCTTCCTCAACCTCCAGTCGACGACGGTGGACCTTTACTTCACCCGGATCGAGGCGGCGGTCGCGCTGCTGATTCTGGTCCCGCTGCTTACCGGACTCGTTCTCGGCTGGATGGGAGGCCGGTTGCGCGCACGGCGAAAACTGAAGGCCGCCCAGGCAGCGGCTGCGGGCGACTGGGAAGGTGAAGAGCTCGCCGACGAGGAAGAACTGGGGGACTGGGCCACCGAAACGACCGACGGCTGATGCCGGGGGGAGGCAGCGACCGCATCCCAACGTCAGCCCGGGTCAGTGCTCCTCGAAAGCGACGATAGTGCCCGCGAAGGCCGACGCCAGTACGGTGTAGGGACTGGCCAGGTATACCCTTCCCGGCCCGCTTCTGCCCGGGAAGTTGCGGTTGATTGAACTCACGGTTACCTGGTCCGGCGAGCGGCTGACGCCGGGGCCGGCGTTGATGCAGGCTCCGCAGCCCGGTGCCAGCACGCGGATCCCCGCTTTCAGGAACATCTCGTGGTAGTTGCGCTCCCGAGCGAATCGCTCCACTTCCACCGACCCGTACTGAAGAAACGCCTCTACTCCGGACGCAACGGTCTTCCCCTCTGAAACTGCTCGCTTCACGACGCGGGCCGCCATCTCGATGTCATGGCGCTTGGCCGCCGTGCAGGAGCCGGCGTACACGATGTCCACTGGCACTTCCTCAGGTAGCTCGGAGACTGGTATGCCGTTCCCTGGATCTCCCGGCGTGGCCACCATCGGCCCGAGTGAGCCCGCATCGATGGTTAGCGTCCATTCGTACTTCGCATCATCATCGCTCGTCAGGCCCTCTACCAAAGCTTCCGCTTCACCACGGGTGATGCCCCGCTGAGCTATGAGCCAGGCCACCGTCGTCTCGTCCGGCGCCACGACGCCCGTGAAGCCGCCAACCTCGGCGGCCATGTTGGTGAGCGTGGCCCGCTCGTCAATGCTCAGGTCGCGTACCGCCTCACCGGTGTATTCGATGATCCTCCCTATGGCGTCACCCCGCCGAACGTAAGGGTCGCGGAGCATCTCCAGCATCATGTCCTTGGCAGCGACGTTACTCGCCCGCCGCCCCGTGATCTCGACTCGCACGGACCCGGGAACCTGGAGACGCACGTCACGGGTCGCCCACGAGTTCACCAGGGCTGTGGTCCCGACCCCGAAGGCCAGGCACCCCAAGGCTCCCGAGTGGGGCGTATGCGAGTCGCTGCCCACCACTACCTGGCCGGGAAGTGCGTACTCGTCCAGCACCTTCACGTGGCAAATGGCCTCGCTGCCGACGCGGTCTGCGAGATCGCCGTGAAGTCGGATGCCTTGAGCGGCGGCAAAGTCCACCTGCCGGTCGCGAAGCGCATGCGCGGCATCCAACAGGCCCATCTCCTTCCTTTCGTCGCTCATTACCTGGTCCAGGAAGGCCAGGTGATCGCGGAAGAAGTAGACGCTCTCAGGCTCGTTGATTCCCGCTTCCTTACCGGCGAATTCCTCCCAGAAAGTGGAGGCCATCGGGGTGACGTACTCGTGACTGAAGCGGACGTCTGCGCGGATGAACCCCTCCTCACCGGGGGCGACCGCCGTTACTCCAACCTCGTCGGCCGCGAGATCGACGACCCAGTGGTTCGCCAGGATCTTTTCCGCGATCGTCATCGGTCGTGCGGCGGGGGCATCCAGTACCGGTACCGGCACGCTTCCCTTGAGCCGGGCTACGGCATACTCGAGAAGTCCTCCGTGTTCAATGATTCCGCGCTGAATCCGGCCCGCCTCGCCGATGAAGGCCTCCAGCGGAATCTCCTCTCCCCGGCGGATGCGGTCGATCAGGGAGAAGTCCGTCGACGTGAGTATGCCGAGGTTCTCACAGTTCTCCCTGTAGATGCGCTCGATGTTCTCGGCCATGATCAGACGGATGCCTGCGGCTCGCTCGGCGTAAGGGGACGCCTCGCGGCTCGACCCCTTGCCGCGGCGCTTGCCCGAGACGGAAGCCACGAAGCCGTGGCCTATGACATCGCCGCGACCGACCGGAAGCTCACCTCCACAGCGCAGGCCCACGTACGGATACTGTCCCAGCGTCTCGTCGTAATGGTAGCAGACCCAGGCCGGCGTGATCTCGTCGGTGCTGATGTCATCCCGCAGAGGGATGGACGGATCCCATTCGAGGTCCTCACCTGCTATCTGCCGGCGGATCAACTCCGGATCCTCGGTCAGGAAGAGGATGCGCCCCTGCAGCCGGACCGTCGCCGCCCGCCGGACGACCTCACGTGTCAGTAGCCTGTTCAGCATCGCCTGGGATCGAAGTCTGATCTGTCGCGCGCGGTCCCCCTGTTGGTGGCACACGCGTCACACACATCCGTTTCCGGTTACCGTTCCGGCCCGCGCCAGGTTTGCGGCACGACAGGGGCCGGTAATGTACCCGGCCGCCCCAGGCGAGGCGACCTCAAGGAATCGGTGGACCGCCGCAGTCCGCGCGCTGGCGATCGCCCGCCGGGGAAGCCATCCTCAGGATATGCCAAAGGTCCTAGTCACGGGGGCGACCGGCCTTGTCGGAAGCCATACGGCGGCTCGCTTCCGCGAGCGCGGGTGGGAGGTGCGTGCCCTGGTCAGACCTTCCTCGGGCACGGCCTTTCTCGAGTCGCTGCACGCCGAGCTGGTGCGCGGTGACGTGACCGACGTGGCAGGCCTGAGCGGGACGGCGGATGGATGCCATGCCGTGGTGCATTGCGCCGCTCACCTGGGCACGCCTGCGCCCTGGAGTCACTTCAACGCCGTGAACGTACAGGGAACCCTCAATGTGGTGGCCGAATCGCTGCGCGCTGGCGTTCAACGCTTCGTCCACATCTCGACCGTCGCGGTGTACGGGCACCCGACTCTGCACCCCTCCCTTCCCATCTCGGAGACCGCGCCCATAGACACTCCGGTCGGAGAGACCGACTACTACGAGCGCTCCAAACGGCTGGCCGAGATGGAGGTCCGACGCATCCCGCCAGAGACGCTGGCGTGGTGCATCCTGCGGCCGGATATGGTGATGGGCGAGAGGGATCGGATCCTCACGCCTCGGGTCGTGCGGGCGGCACGCCGCGGACCTCCGCTGGTTCCGAGTGCCGGAATGAACGATCTGCCTGTGGTGTACGCCGGAAGCGTGGCCCTGGCCGCCTGGCTGGCGGCCACCAAGGACGCAGCAGTCGGACGCATATACAACGTCACCGACGACGGACCGATGACTCTGCGGGCCATGCTGGAGATGGCTAGCGACGGCCGGCACCTCAGGTTCCTGTCCGTGCCGCCCAGGCTTTTCGAGGTCGGTATCGGGCTGGCGGAGGGCCTGTTCGCCCTCCTTCCCGGCGAGCGTCGTCTTCTCGTCAACCAACGCAACGTATGGTTCGTTTCGCGCAGCGACCCGTTTGACGGCACGGCGATTGC
>JBDHHR010000034.1:0-23939 GCA_039589295.1 Gemmatimonadota bacterium
CGACTGGCGTGACGAGCACGTCCCGGGCAAGAAGCCTGGCGAGCGCCGGAACGTGCTCGGCAGTCCAGTCCTGCGGCTCGGCCAGTGCCGCAGCCACCTGTACGGTGTCCCCCTCGGCGAGGGTGTCGGCGAGCGTCGGCGCCGCTTCTTCCAACCCTCCGCCGCCGGCCGGCTCTTCCGATTCCCGGCCTACCGTCTGGTGTCCCGGAAGCCCTGCACGAATCCCCTCCGAGGCGAACACCTGGGTGACGTCCAGCCTCGTGAGAGTGGCTCCCAGCAAACCGCGCTCATCCAATCCGATGCCCCCCGGCAAGGCGGCTTCCTCGCCGCTCTCCTCGAGCCTGGTCCGGAGGGTAACGAAATACTGGTGTCCCATCCGCCGCGAGAGGTAAAGAAGGCAGAAGAGTGCGAGCAGGACGAACACCGACAGGTATCGAGACGGGAGTCCCGGGAGAGTTACCCACAGGAAAACCACGAGAGCGCCGAGGCCCTCTCCCACGCTGTCCACCAGCGAGTCGATGACCGTCTTCGTCCTACGCCGCAGGAAAGCCGGGACAGGGACCCACAGAAACTCCATCACGGATCGGAACAGGGACTTGCCAAGGGTGTTGTCGGTGCCACGCAGGAACGTGCCGATCAGGATTCCAGGCGCCACCAGCATCCCTGTCGAACCCACAAGGAGCGCCAGGGGCAAAAGCGCCAGGCTCCAGGAGACACCGGCACTGGCCAGGAGCCGCGAGGTGACCAGGAGCTGCACCGCCAGCGCCAGGCCGCCGGTCCATCCGTAGAATGCGCCCAGGAAGCCTGCCAGCCGTTCATCCGTCTCGAGCGTGGCCTGTGCCGCCTCCTTGAACTGGTAATCGATCATGGCGCTGGTCGCACCTATGGCCAGCACGATGAGCGCTATCAGCCTCAGATGCCGGGAATTCCAGACCAGGGTCAGGGCCCGTTCCCGCCCGGCTGGCTTCTCGCTCTTCACCGGGCGCAGCCGGTCACGGGGGACCAGCTCGTTTACGACCAGGACGGCCGCCAGGACCGCCAGCAGGATTGGAACGAGGTCTACCGGCCTGACCTGAGTCACCAGCCAGGTGAGCGAGATTCCGGTGACGAGGGTGCCCAGGGTGCCGCCGGCGCTGATGAACCCGAACAGGCGCTTTGCTTCCCTCACGGCGAAGAGCTCGCTAACGACCAGCCAGAAACCCGACGCCAGGAGCAGGGAGCCCAGCGCCGTCCACAGGTAGAAAGCGACGATAGCCGTCTCCATCGCTAGAGCTGTCTCGGCCAGCCTTAACAGGCCGACCAGCACAATCAGCCCTAGGCCGAGCCCCAGAATCATGCGGCGGAGCACGGTCTGTGGGTGGAGTCGGGTGAGCGCTCGGCTGAACAGACCCGCGGCCGGCAAGCCCAGCACCACGGTGGCCCCCGTTATGTACGGGAGCGTGGATGCCGCGAACCGCCCCAGGTAGAATGCCTCACGGAGCGATCGGGTGAGGATCAGGAAGGACATGACGAGGAAGGCTCCGGCGAACGAGAGGCCCACGATCCGGAACTCTCCCTCCCGGATGTCGAGCCGCTCGGAGATCCTCCGGCGCAGGCTCATCGTTCAGTCGGACGACAGGTGGGCTGCCGCCGGCACGCCTGCGGTACCCGGTCTACCGATGCGTCAGGGGCGGACGGGAGTCCGATCACGCCGGCAGGCCGTGCCTGGCCACTCGCTCCATCGCCTCGACGAAGCGATCCAGCTCTTCCGGGGTGGTGTAGACGCTCGGCGAGACACGGATACCCTGGAACTCATCGTGCACGATGGGTGTGACGATGATCCGGTGCTCCTGGAAGAGCCACGTGGCGAGCGGGCCTGGTTCGACCCCCTCGATCTCGACAGTGGCGATTCCGCACGCAAAGCCGGGCTCGAGACTGGTGTGCAGCACCACCCGGTCCTGCTCGAGAAGCCGGCGGGCCCAGTAGTCGCGAAGGTATATGAGACGAGCCTCCTTGCGCTGGCCGCCGATGCCCTGGTGGAAGGTGAGGGCCTCGGCGATCGCAAGGTAGTTGGCCGCAGGGTGGGTGCCGATCTCCTCGAACTTGCGGATGTCCGCGTCCTGCTGTTCGTTGGCCGCCATCAGAGGCCACAGGCCGGCGATCTTATCTCGCCGCACGTACAACAGGCCCGTGCCGTGCGGAGCGAACAGCCACTTGTGCAGGCTCACCGAGTAGTTGTCGCAGTGCAGTTCGGAGAGCTTGAAGTCGAAGTGGGCCAGGGCGTGCGCCCCGTCCACGATCACCGGGATCCCATGCCGCCGCGCCATGGCCACGACCTCCCGCACCGGCAGGATCTGGCCGGTGAGGTTTATCATGTGGCACATGAGGATGAGTCGGGTGCGGGGCCTGATGTTCTCCTCGAAGAGCTGCACGATCTGTTCGGGCTTCTCCGCCGGTACCGGGATGGAGAACTGCCTCAGGACGATGCCCTCGCGGCGCTCCCGTTGCTTGAAGGTCGTGATCATGCGTGGGTAGTCCTGGGTCGTGGTCAGAACCTCATCCCCCGGCACCAGATCGAAACCGAACTGGCAGATCTGCAGGCTCTCGGAGGCGTTTCTCGTCAGGGCGATCTCCTCCGGGTCGCAGTCCCATTCACTGGCCAGCCGCTGCCGGACTCCTTCGCGCTGTGGCTCCAGGACACGCCACATGGTGTACACCGGCGCCTGGTTGGAGTAGTCGAGGTGCCTCTTCATGGCGGCTTGGACGTAGCCGGGAGATGGGCTCACCCCGCCGTTGTTGAGGTTGATGAGGCTGCGGTCGACGGTGAACGCCCGGGCCACCTCGGCCCAGAACGTCTCGTCGGAGGCGGTCTCCGCCGGGCCGCCGTGATGTCCCGAGACGGCATTCAGAACGGAGCCGACCTCGGACAGGCGACCAGAGAGGACAGGTATTCCAGCCGCCGAAGCGAAGGCCGGCAGACCGATGGCTCCGAGAAAACGGCGGCGAGTATACATGATCACTCCTCCTGCGTCGGCCGTCCTCGTTCTCCGTTCGCCTGGCGGGTGCGTCTGCGGGCGAAGAGGCGGCACGGGGGCCACCTCGCACCCGAGCCCTAGCGCCGGTTGTTTCCGGGCCCTCCCGGCATCATCGGCATTTCCTGCGGCGTCTCCGTAATGGATGACGTGGCATCGGTACCGTAGCCGGTCAGAACCATCTCCTCGCCGCTCTTCGCCCCTCCCTTTACTATACCGAAGGGGATCTCACTGCTGATCCAGGCTTCGCCCAGGTTGTCCGCGCTCTCCAGGTGCCAGGCCTCGAAGGTCCCCGCGGGGACCGTCACCGACTCGCTGCCGAGGAACTCCGCATCCGCACAATGCTCGACGAAGTCGATCATGGGGTTGGGCCCCATCTGTTGCCGGGCCATCGCCAGCGCCTGAGCAGGCAGCTTCATGGCCGGCTGCGAGCCCGGCTTGACCACCATGCTCTTGATGTCACTCGCCTCGAACGGAAAGCCCGTGATGAGTAACTGCACTATCATGGGGCCCTGGGAGGTGGCGGCCTTGAATTCGTACCAGTAGCCTTCCGAAGCCTCCTCGCCCACCACGGCGAAGCGGAGTGAACTCACGTCCTGTCCGGGTATCCCGCTGATCTCGTACTCCGCCCAATTGCCCACTACCAGCTTCCCCACCGCGTCACAAGCCTCGCCGGCCTCCTGCGCCACAGCCTGTGGAGCCGTGGTGAGCAGACAACCGACAGCCAGCAGAACGTATCTCGCTCTCATTCTGTTCACTCCGTTAAAGGTCCCATGCGCCCCTGCGGCCCAGCCGTACCTCGCCGGGCGGATGTTTCCCGGGTCAGAACTTCAAAATGCCATGTTAGCGGCGGGCCGCAAAGAGCGGTACAATCGGGCACCCGGGAACCGCCTGTGTCCCGCCTGCCTCTACTCCCCGATTATCTTAATGAGGACCCGCTTGGGCCGGCGGCCGTCGAACTCGCCGTAGAAAATCCTCTCCCACGGGCCGAAGTCCAGCCTTCCGTCGGTTATGGCCACTACCACCTCACGACCCATTATCTGTCGCTTGTGATGCGCGTCCGCGTTGTCCTCACCGGTCCTGTTGTGCTGATACCGTTCCGGACTGGGGTCGAACGGCGCCAGTTCCTCCAGCCACTTCCGGTAGTCTTCGTGCAGGCCCGGCTCGTCATCGTTGATGAAGACGCTGGCCGTGATGTGCATCGCGTTGACCAGGCAAATGCCTTCGCGGACGCCGCTGGAGCTCACCTCAGCTGCCACCTCCGGAGTGATGTTCACGAAGTCCATTCGAGCCGGGATGTCCATGGTCAGGTATCGAGTGCGGGCTTTCATGATATGTCTCCCGGTGCTGTGACGGAGTGGGGATGTACGGTCGGGGAGTCACGCCGCGAGTCCAACCTGTCGTGCCAGGGCCTTGAAGGGCTTCCCGGCACGGGCATATCTTCCATGCCGCCCAACCAAGACAAGATCTGATTCTGGCCTGCCCGCGGGCAAGCCGGCTGGCAGAGCCACCTCGGCGGAGCAGGCGACTCGATGCAATCTGTGACACTGGAATGGCGGGGGGAACTTCGCTTCGACGCCCACGCGGGAGAGACATCGACGATGGTCGATGGTGAGGGGAGGGAGGGTCCTTCACCGGTCGACATGTTCCTGGAGTCTCTGGGCGCCTGCGCGGCGGCCGACGTGGTGGACATCCTCAGGAAGGGAAGACAGGATCTGCAGGCACTCGCGGTGCTGGTCAAGGCCCAGCGGCGAACCGAACCTCCGCGTTACGTGAAGAAGCTCGAGCTGCGCTTTCGGATCAAGGGTCCGGTCGATCCGGCCAAGGCACAGCGTGCGGTCGACCTGTCGCTGGAGAAGTACTGCAGCGTGTTCCACACCCTGCGCATGGACATAGCGTTGGAGGTGGACGTGGAGATCACCGACTAGACGCGGAGCACCTTGCGCAGCACTCGCCGCGCGATCTCAAGCCCTACCAGTAGAAGGATCTTTCGCAACAGTCGTTCTCCGAGAGAGGAAACGGGCTTCGGTCCGCACCGGGTTCTTCCGAAGAGTGGTACGGAATCCTCGCGGCCTGTGTTTCACGTACTTATCTTCTCCTTGCCCTGCGCTCCGTCAACGAAACGGGAGAATGGGAACGCTGCCGGAGGGGTGGCAGAACGGCTAATGCACCAGTCTTGAAAACTGGCGTCCGCAAGGACATGCGGGTTCGAATCCCGCCCCCTCCGCTTGCTGTACCAACGACTTACTCGATTCCACTGATCGCCCCTCTTTACCCCCTCGTGGGGTACGCCCGCCCGTACGCCCTCTCGACCACTTTCTTGTCGGTTCTGGCAACTGGGCACTTCCCGCCCGCTTGTGTCCTCCTCGCGGAGCTCCACACTAAAACAGCGCCCCACCTATACCCGCCGAGTTCACCGACGGGAAGAGGAGTGGCCTGGCCGGCCGCACGATGACGTGCTGGACCCCCAAGAGATCCACGCCGCCCCCTATACCGCCACAGCCCTGTTCGTTGGCCTTGAGCACAGGCGCGAAGACTAGCCAGACCCATCGAAGAGCCGGTGGCGCACCTCCGCGGCGATCTGGATGCCGACTTCCTCTTCCTCATCGACGACCGCGTCTGCTCCGGCCACCTCCAATTGCCAGCGGTGGATATGATATCTGGCGCGCACGACGATCGGCGTATTGGGCGCGAGAGCGCGCACCTGTTGGATGATGTGTCGGGCGGTCCATGGATCCGGGATGGTTATCACAACGCAGGCGGCTGTCCGGACATGCAGGCGTACGAGAACTTCTTCGCGCGTGGCGTCTCCAATGAGGGTCCGAAGTCCATAGCCCCGCGCGACATCCGCCGTGCGACGTGCCAGTTCCACGACGGATATGTCAAGACCGCGCTCAGCCATCATCAGCTCGGCGACCCGTTGTCCGGCGGGTCCGAAACCGACTATCACCAGATGATCGCAAAGCCTCTCCAGCACGCCAAGTCTCCCGCTTGGGCCCTCTGCGATGTTCGAGGAGCGAGACGAGCGCCCTCCGACAACCCGAGCCATCTGCGGCCCGAGGCCCATCAGGAACGGCGTGAGGAACAGCGTTGTCATCATCGCCGCGACGATCAAATCGAATTCTCCGAGCCCGATCAGCCCTCCCTGCCGGGCGAGCACTGCGATGACCAGCGAGAACTCCCCGACTTGGGCGAGGACGATTCCGGTCGCGACTGACGGGCCGATTGGTCTGCCGAAGACTCGGACGACGCCAGTGGTTACCAGCGACTTCCCGATCACGATCACGGCCACAACGCCTGCCAGGAGCAGCCAGTGCTCGGCAACCCACCCCGGATTGCTGAGCATCCCGATGGAACTGAAGAACAAGGTCACGAAGAGCGTTCGGAACGGAATGATGTCGGCGCGGATCTGGGTAGCAAACGGAGACTCGGCTAACAGCATGCCCGCGACGAAAGCCCCAAGTGCGGGTGAGAAGCCCAACTTATGCGACAACCACGCCGCCCCCACTACTGTAACAACCGCGAGGAGGATCGGCAGGTCGCCGTACCGCTCGGCGATTCTGGCACCGAGGAGTAGTGGCAGTCCGTAGTTGAGCAGCACATGGAGGGCGCCGACGAGGACCGCCGCCAACCCAACGGCTCGGGTAATACCCCAACCGACCTCGGCGATCGGTCCCCCGCTGCTCAGGACCGCGATCAGCAGGACGAGCGGCACGACTGCGATGTCCTGCAACAGGAGGATCCCCACCGCGTAACGCCCGTGAACCGCGTCGATCTCGGCGCGGGTCGCGAGAAGACGCAGGACCGCGGCCGTGCTGCTCAAGGCGATCACGGCCCCGAAGGCGACTGAGGTGCGCGGACCGAGCCCGATAACCAAGCAGATTCCCGCCGTCATCGCAGCCGTGAGCACTACCTGAAGCGTACCGCCGCCGAGGGCCACTGGACCGATGTCTCGAAGTCGTCGCCACGAGAACTCGAGGCCGATGGTGAAGAGCAAGAGCGCGACGCCCAACTCCGCAATCGCGGTCACCGCCTCGTGGCTCGGCAGCAGGTCGAATGCATTGGGACCGAGCAATGTGCCGGCCAGGAGGTATCCGAGCAGCGAACTCAGCCCGAAGAGCTCGCACAGCCCGCCGAGAACGATGGCTGCGGCGAGCAGGATCAATATGTTTAGCAGTGCCGGCCAGAGATCCATGGCTGCCCGTGTTCAGGGTATTCGGGTGTCGGCGGACGGCTCGAATCGTCGTCAGCTAGGGCGGATGAGCCGCCTGTGTCGCGTCGCTGCTAGTCCTCTCGGGTGGGTATGCGAAGCAGGCCGGCGATCATGAGCACCGCGATCAATACTAGGACAACGCGCAGCCAGATGCGGTCCACGGCTAGAGTCGACGCCGTGATCGAGAGGAGCACAGTGGCGATAGCCCAGCGCTTCGCCCGGGCTGACATGGCGCGATGCTGGTTCCAATCCCTAATAACCGGGCCGAAGACACGATGGGTTAAGAGATAGGTGTAGAATCGCCTGGAGCCCCGCGCGTAGCAGGCCGCCGCAAGAATCACAAACACGGTCGTCGGCAGCAGCGGAATCGCAACGCCCAGGAGTCCCACTCCGAGGCAGGCGTGGCCGATGAGTATCCAGCCCAAGCGGGTGGCCCTGCCCTTCGCGATCTCCCGATCAGGCTGAACGACCTTAGCTCCCATTCCGCCCCTCGGCTACGCCGGAGTCGGAGTAAAAGCAGTACCGCGCCGTCCGCGCTCTGGCCGGGTCTTGCCCTGCTGCCCAGGACGGAAGCGGAGAAGACACCCGACGCCTCCAAGTCGACTCAGCGTTGTGCTGTCACGCACCAGCTCCACCTGAAAGCCACGCTGTTCGGCCAGCCGCAGCATGGCCTCTCTGATGCTGAGGTCCTCCAGCAAGCGGGAACCGCACGCCGGGCACCTCTTCGGCCGCCCCTCAACTGTCCTCTCGAGACGGCAACCACGGCACATCCATCCAGGGCGCGGTGAGTACTCCGCACCCATCACGAGAGTCTCGACCTGACCTCGCTTCAGCGCCCCAAATGATCCGCGCGTTCCAGCGACAGCGAGACCGCCGATGCGGAGCTGCCGCTGCAGCTCCTCCGCCGTAGCCTGCGATTCCTTGTGCTCCGCCGCGACGAAGGACGCGATGCTCTCGGCCACGACGTCCCGAGCCCCGGTTCGTCCTGGTTTTCGGATGACGCCGCAGAGTCGCGCAGCGGCGTGTGAAGGCAGTACCCTTCTCACCATCGCTGTCATCTTCGGATCGCCGGCCAGGATCAGGTGATCGTAGATGCCGGCTGTCATTACTCCGGACAGCGCCTTGACCACGTCGCCGACAAACTGCTGGGTGCGCGTCGTGCGGTGTCTCCGAAAGTGCTCCTTGGTCCATTCGCGACCCACGCGCCGGCGCAGCTCGGGTCTCTCACGGAGCAGGTCGAGCGTCACGGCGCCCAAGTTCAGCGCAACGATGCGGGCTGTGTCCTGCGAGCAGACCAGCACGACGAACCGCCAGTACGTGTCCTTGAGCTCGACGAGGTGGTAGATGTTTGGTAGGGTGTCCGCTGCTATCCAGGTGGGCAGCGGGACGTAGAACTGGAGGGCCAGGAAGAAAGGCTGTCGCCCGGCCCGTGAGAAGACGGCCGCGCCCTTCGAGCCTCGATGCAGCTCCGCGGAGAGGAACCGCTCGACCGGCACGAGAGCTTCCTCGAACTGCTGCACAGCCTCTCCTGCAAAACTCCGCCTGAGCTCCTCGACCCGGTTTGTGAATGCCCTGCGGTGCTTCAGGCGCCCGCCTTCCACCCGCAAGTAGCAGCTGATGACTGGAGCCCGGGTCTGGGGCAAAGATGCCAAACCGCGGATGTGACCCTGCAATTCCTTTAGTTCCACAGGCTCCCTCCGCAGGCATCGCTTGACCCCGCCATATGCGACAGATATTATACGACAAACGTACCGCGATTACAATAGCGACTATTAGGTGTTTAGAGGAGACTGCACTCCAAGGAGTCAGTCAGGAGGAATCTCACTCGGTCGTCGCCTGCCAGCAGACAAGACGGCCCGCATGGAGGGTTGGTCCTGTGGCCACCACGGTCAGTAGCCTGGCGCAGCCTCTGTCCCAGTGCTGTCTCGAAGCCATCGAGCTCCGCGGACCGGAGAGCCCGACCGAAGGAGATGCAGTCCGCTGTGAGTGGTGTGACGAAACGGCTGTTTTCCGCGCTGGGAAATGGACAGGCACCAGGTACTCTGGGCGAACTGAGCCGCCATCTTAGCCGATGTCGCACTCCTCTGGTGCGAGGGCCTGCAGGCATCTTCAGGTGGAAGAGGGGCGAACCATGGCCCAGGAAGCAGTGAGCAGACATCGGAACCGTGAGACTGGAGCGGTTATCGAAGTCTGGCGGGCGGAGGATATGCCAGGCTCACGCGACACCCCGGAGAGCATGCCTTGGATCACCCTTTGCGTGGATCACGGCGAGACCCGCTACAACGCGACACAGGGGCACGCGGCCGTAGCAGCGTACCACCCGGTCTTGTCTTGCAGAACCTGTTTCTGGCTACACCCCGGAGAGGGGCCGAGTCATGAGCC
Source organism: Gemmatimonadota bacterium (assembly GCA_039589295.1). Classification (GTDB taxonomy): domain Bacteria; phylum Gemmatimonadota; class Gemmatimonadetes; order Palauibacterales; family Palauibacteraceae; genus JBDGYE01. The sequence goes on from JBDHHR010000034.1 coordinate 9,607, forward strand.
TGATGAATGAGTACGCGGCGGCTCTGGGGGCTCTACGCAACGATTCCGAAGGCCGTGTTTGCGGCCGTGGCGGTTTCGGCCCTCACCGTTGGCGGGGACGACGTGGATGAGGCTAGGGAGCTGGTCGTCGTGGTCGTGGGATCTTGCTGACATCCTTGGGCAACAGATGGGCCGACGCTCAAAGCTCGGTCGGGTTGCGAAGAGCCGAGGAGCCGATTCCCCTTGAGGAAGAGCGCCGGGACGACCTAACCTTGGACGAAGAGAACGACGCGATTAACAATTAACATCTGTGGCTGGAGCCATGTCACGCACGAACGACCAGTGGACCTTTCTCACGAACCATTGCCACGTACTGATCTGCATTGCCAATGATCCGACGGTGCGCATGCGAGACCTGGCGACTGAAGTGGGAATCACGGAGCGTGCGGTGCAGCGCATCGTTGCCGACTTGAGGGACGCCGGATACCTGTCGCTGGAACGGCACGGCCGCCGCAATCACTATCGGATGCGCAGCGACATGCCGATGAGGCATCCCGTGGAGGGACACTGCCTCGTGTCGCAGTTGCTCGAGGCTCTCCAGCCCAGTTAGCGGGCAGGCCCCGACCCCACTCATCGCGCTCGGGAGAGTCGCCTTGTATGACCTCAGCGGCTTTCGAATTGACAACCTTCCACTCTGGGCGAACTGGCTCCTTGCAGCAATCGCGATCGTTCTCATCGGCAAAGGTGCGCACCAGGTCGTGGAGACGGCAGCGCGGATCGCGAGGCGGCTGCGGGTCTCAGAGCTGATCGTCGGCCTGACGCTGGTGGCGGCGGCGACATCGCTGCCTGAACTCGGCGTTACCTTGGTCGCCGCGTTCGAAGAACACCCGGACATCTCCGTGGGCAACATTGTCGGATCGAACATCTTCAACCTGGGCCTCATCCTCGGAGCCGTAGCGATCATCAGGCCGATTCCCACAACCCGAATGCTTGTCCGGCGAGATGGCTCAGCTCTGGTCCTGGCCACTTTCCTGCTGCTCGTACTGCTCGCGTCGGACTTCAGACTCGATCGCGTCGACGGTGCGATTCTTCTGGCGGGTATGGCCCTTTACCTGGCAGTCGTGGTCGCCATCGGCCGCATCCAGTGGCTCGAGCCCCGCTTGGCGCTGGCAGTGCGAGGCGATAGGAGTAACAGTGGCAATCTGTTGACAACGCTGAGAACCTTGGTTGGATTGGCTTTCGGGATTGCGCTCCTCGCCGCCGGTTCTCACCTACTGGTGAATACCGCCATTCCGATCGCACGAAGTTTCGGGGTGAGTAACTGGGTGATCGGGGTGACGGTCGTCGGGGCTGGCACATCCGTCCCCGAATTGGCTACATCTCTAGTCGGCGTGTTGCGCGGCCGGTACGACATCAGCGTCGGAAACGTGATCGGGAGCGACCTCTTCAATCTCCTCGGCGTCCTCGGTGTAGCCGGCTTCCTGCATCCGCAGGCGGTCGAACCGGCCGCGAGAGACTCGCTCATCGCTCTCACAGCCATGGTGGTTCTGGTGGTCGTCTTCGCACGTACCGGCTGGCGGTTGTCACGCACGGAGGGGCTGGTCCTGGTGCTGTTCGGGCTCGCCAGATGGGCGCTCGACTTCTCGGCGCGGAACGGGTCTTAGAATGGCCAGTGGAGCGCCGCCAACGGAAGGGTCCGCCGTCTCCGGCACCGGTCAGCGACTTGCGAAGGAGCTGACCTTTTTTGACGTCTACGTGATCGGTCTGGGGCCGATGCTCAGCTCCGGCTTCTTTCTGCTCCCGGGCCTGGCCGCCGCCATGACAGGGTCGTCTGTGGTGCTGGCGTACTTTCTCGCCAGTCTGCTCGCGGTTCCCGCCGCGCTCAGCATCGCGGAGCTCTCCACCGCAATGCCCCGGGCGGGCGGCACCTACTACTTCCTCGACCGCAGCCTGGGGCCGATGGTGGGGACCGTCGCCGGACTCGGCACCTGGCTCGTGCTCGTCCTCAAGAGCGCCTTCGCTCTCGTGGGAATGGGGGCGTACCTGGTTCTCTTCATCCATCTCCCGATCAGGACCGTGGCCATCGTGCTGACACTCGTCTTCGCCCTGGTGAACATGGTCGGGGCGAGGCATACGGGCGGCCTCCAGCGCCTCCTGGTCGGCACCGTGCTGGGCTTTCTCGTCCTCTTCCTCGGGCAGGGATTGGTCGGCGTGCTCGGCCGGCCGCCAGCTACGGACGGCGGACTGGAGCCCTTCATGCCCTTCGGCGTCGAGGGCCTGATCGCGACCATGGGCCTCGTGTTCATCTCGTTCGCTGGTCCTCTGAAGGTGGCCAGCGTGGCCGAGGAGGTACGCAGACCGGACCGGACGATCCCAGCGGCGATCTTCCTCAGCCTGCTGACGGCATCGTTCATCTACTCGGCCGGCGTCTACGTGATGGCCGCGACGATCGCTCCGGAGATCTTCCATGGCGACCTAACGCCCTTCGCAACGGCGGGAACCGCCTTATTCGGCTGGCTGCCACGTCCCGTGGCTCTCGCCCTGGTTGCCCTGCCGGCGCTCGCCGCACTCTCGGCCTCCGCGAACGCGGGACTGCTGGCGGCGTCCCGCTACCCGCTGGCCATGGCACGGGACAAGCTTGTCTCGCCCCTCTTCGCCACGGTCGGCCGCTTCGGGACACCGACCATCTCGATCTTCGCGACGGCGGCGGTGATGGTCTTCTTCATCACGACGTTCGACGTCCTGACCATCGCCAAGCTGGCCAGCGCGTTCCTGCTCCTCATCTTCTCTGTGGTGAACCTCGCCGTCATCGTCATGCGGGAGAGCGGCCTCGCGTCGTACGACCCGGGGTTCCGCGCGCCGCTCTATCCCTGGGTGCATCTCCTGGGGCTTCTGGTGCCGTTTCTGCTCATCGCGGAGATGGGCATCATGCCCATCGTCTTCTCCATCGGGCTGCTGGCCGTCTGCCTCGTCTGGTATTTTCACTATGCCCGGGGAAGAATCGAGCGGGACGGAGCACTATATCACTGGTTCGACCGGCTGGCGCGGCCCCCCTTCGAGGGGGCGGAGCTGGAGCTGCGGGGATTGCTCAAGGAGGAAGGCCAGCCGACGGTCGATCCGTTCGACGGCGTGATCGGGCGGGCCTTTACGGTCGACCTGCCGTCCAAAGCGACGTTTGCGGACGCGGCTCGCAAGGCGGCGGAGCTGTTGTCTCAGCGCCTGCCGGTCAGCGCGCAACCGCTCGCCAAAGGATTCCTGCACGGAATACAGACGGGAGCCACTCCTGTCCTTCACGGGGCGGCTCTCCCCCATCTTCGGCTTACCGGAATCGATTCGCCGGCCATGGTGATCATGCGCTCCATGGAGGGAATGCAGGTGGCGGTCGGTGATCAGTTCAGCGACCGGACCCATGGAGAGCAAGTCCACGCCGTGTTCTTCCTGGTCAGCCCCGAGCCGAGTCCGGGGAATCACTTGCGCATCCTGGCGGAGATCGTCGCAAGGGTCGCCCAGGAGGGCTTCCTGGACGAGTGGCTGTCCATTCCCCACAAGCAGGGATTCAAGGAAGCCATTCTGCGCATCGAGCGCTTTCTCTCGCTGGGCTTACACCGGAGCGAGGCTTCATCCGTCCTCATCGGCCGTCCGGTGCGTGAGATCGACCTGCCAGAACGGAGCCTGATTGCGCTGATACACCGCGGCCTCGACGTACTCGTCCCGCGGGGCGACACGATACTTCGAGAGGGCGACCGGCTGAGTATCGTCGGGGACCCCGAGGCCATTCGAGAGATCGGCGCCCGGTACGGGAGCGTGTACGAGGGTCAGTGAGCTGGCGCGGGGGCATCGCGAGGACCAGCCAACCCCCGTTCCAGCGTGGGTTGAAAGAGCGAAAGGGACCGTCAGCCGACTCAGCTTGGGGCTTGGGATACGACAGGTTGTGGTATGAAAGCCCGATCAGTACTGCTTTTCATAGTATTTCGGCCTGTTTCGAGGCCGACTTCGGATCCGAAGGTCGGGGTGCTCCTCGCCAGGAGGTTGCAAGTCTCCCAAGCGTGGGTCCGGGCTGGCCAGTCGCGCTCGGGGTTCTGGGCCTGACTTATGGGATTACGCTAGCACCTACGTTGCGCTTCTTAGTCCCTTACCTTTTGATCGTTCCAGCCCTTGCGCTGGTCTGGGCCGTACACCGACTCGGAATCCCGACCCACGCCGGCGTTTTCCGGCGAGCCGGCAAGTTTACCTCTGTTGTGTTCGTTGTACCTGCTCTGATGCTCTTGGCCCTGTTCGCACTCCCCACGACGATCCTCAACGTGAGATCTGCGGTACGCGGCAGCCTTGGAAATGCCGTTCTACTGGAGGATGTTCGCTGGTTGGTTCCCCACGAAATCCGTCTTGACCCATCTCTGGCAGTGCGTTGGAGCGGGGATGTTCGGTACGTGGTTCCCGTGGAGACGAGCCAGTGCGGAGGAGCGCCGCTCCCCTGCACGCCCCGACTGACCTACCCTGACATCAAGCTTCGTTCGCCCGATCGGGGACTCGCTGGCGGCTTCGTCCGATCAGGGGGCTCGATTGACGCACGGGAATGACTGCCATCGGACGGCGAGCGCTCGTGGAGGATCGATCGGGCGGGGTTGAGGACGCGGCCCCGCGCTAGGAGTGCGATGGGAACATCCTTGTTACAAAGAGCCGCCCGAGCTTGCATTCGAGGCGAATCCCACGCAGCCTTGTCGCGAGCGAATGTGCAGATACAAAGGGCCGATTCCGCCGAGCTCGGGCTCGAGACGCGGGCCGACCTGCGCTGCGGACACCAGAGTGTCTAACCGAGAACTGGATTGATTCACCTATGCACGACTTCTTGACGACTCTCGGCATCGAAGAAGTCAACCTGGGCGGATTCGCCGGCGAGTGGATCGGCACGGGGCCCGAGCTGGAGGTGACGACCCCGATTGACGGGGCGGTGATCGCCACCGTCCGCCAGGTGACCGAGGAGGAGTACGAGCGGGTGGCGCAACGGGCGCACGACGCCTTCCTGAACTGGCGGACGGTTCCCGGTCCGAGGCGCGGCGACATCGTGCGGCAGCTCGGCAACAGGCTTCGCGAGGTCAAGAGCGAGCTGGGACGACTCGTGACGCTGGAGATGGGCAAGATCCTGCCCGAGGGCGAGGGCGAAGTCCAGGAGATGATAGATATCTGCGATTTCGCCGTCGGTCTCTCGCGGCAGCTATACGGACTCACCATGCAGTCCGAGCGCCCGGATCACCGCATGTTCGAGCAGTGGCACCCTCTGGGTGTGGCTGGTGTCATCAGCGCCTTCAATTTCCCGGTGGCGGTGTGGAGCTGGAACGCCGCTATCGCAGCGGTATGCGGCGACAGCACCCTGTGGAAGCCCTCGAGCCAGGTTCCACTGTGCGGGATCGCGGTGACCAGGATCGCCGAACAGGTGTGCCGCGAGAACGACGTGGATCCGGCCGTCTTCTCGCTGGTGGTGGGGAAGGGGTCAACGGTCGGTGAGCGGTTGCTGCACGACGGACGGATCCCGCTGGTCTCGTTCACGGGGAGCACACCAATGGGCAGGCGAGTCGCCGAGGTGGTCGGAAAGCGTCTGGGCCGCACGATCCTGGAGCTGGGCGGCAACAACGCCATTATCGTCACCCCGTACGCCAACATGGATCTGGTCCTACCAGCGATAGTGTTCGGTGCCGTTGGCACAGCCGGGCAACGCTGCACCAGCACGCGGCGAATCATAGTCCACGAGTCCGTGCGAGAGGAGCTGGCCGGCCGGCTCGTCCGAGCGTACGAGGACGTCCGACTCGGGGATCCGCTGCGCTCCGAAACCCTGATGGGACCCGTCGTGACGAGGGAAGCGGTGGACGACCTGCAGAGCGCAATCGACCGGGTGCAGGCCGATGGCGGGGAGATCCTGTTCGGCGGTGAGCCTCTCGAAGGAGATGACTTCCCCGGCGGCCACTACGTGAGGCCATGCATCGCGGCGGCGGAGAACGAGTACGCCATCGTGCAGGAGGAGACGTTCGCGCCGATTCTCTACATCATCGGCTACGGAAGGGCCGACTCGACGCCGGTGGAGGCGGTGGCGGAGATCGAGCAGGCGATGGCCATCCACAACGACGTCCCGCAAGGTCTGTCGTCGGCGATATTCACGGAGAACGTGAGAGAGGCGGAGTACTTCCTGTCGAACCGCGGCAGCGACTGCGGCATAGCGAACGTCAACATAGGCACCAGCGGTGCCGAGATAGGCGGAGCCTTCGGCGGGGAAAAGGAAACGGGCGGCGGCCGCGAGTCAGGTTCCGACGCTTGGAAGGCGTACATGCGCCGGCAGACGAACACCGTGAACTGGAGTACCGAGCTACCGCTCGCTCAGGGGATCGAGTTCGACTAGCCTGCGCGCCCGCCTCCGGGCTACATGACCCGGGCGGTTGCCTCCGTGATCCCCTGGTCGGCTCGGGCGTGTTCGACTGCGTCGATCCCGCCACCGCCGAACACGGGAAGCCCGTACAGCTCGCGGCGCGCTTTCCAGGCTTCCATCCGCTGGGGCGTCGTCAGGTTCCTCGTCCTGAGTTCGAGGAAGAACCTGACGTCGCTCAAGCTGACGCCTCTCTCCTGGTACCGCCACCGAGCCTCTGGTACTCCCAGCCCCTGAGCCGCGATCTCGTGGATGTCCCCCGCAGCCAGCCTGCGCTTCAGGATCACTTGCCATGCATCGTCCTGGATGACCATTCAGGCTCCCTCTGATAGAGGTCTGGACGGCGCTTCGGTCCTTGTCGGAAGAAATACCTTGAATCAGCGGGATGGCTGACGGCACCACAAGATATTGTAGGCGGGACAACATAAACTACGACATGTGGTAGTCCGGGGCAAGACCGCTCGGCTAACCGGATTCGGCTCCCGCCTGTGGCGTGCGCCCCCCCGAACCACGCTCGGCGCAGCCGGAAGTCCCGGTAGCATCAGCCCACCTCGGGGACCACGAGGTGCGCCGAGACGGCTGCGTAGGAATCTCGGAGCCTTGCGAGACGGCCAGGATCGCCGTCGTATGTTCCTATTACGGCGCCGCCCGAGCCGGCCTGCTTCGCGGACGCGCCCTGGCGGCGGGCGGTCTCGACGAGCCGCCGATTCCCCTCGCCGACGCAGACGACGCAGGCCCGCAGCTCGAAGTTGGCGTCCATGAGCGGGCCGATCTCGCCACCGCGGCCGGCCAGCAACAGCTCGCGCCCCTCGTCGGCCAGCGCCGCCAGGTCCCGCATGGCGCCCAGAACCTCGGGCTCCTCTGCGTCGAATCGGCGCCGCAGGTAGTTGTGCACCAACTCGCTCCCGGCTGCGGCCGCCGGGTCCCAGGCCAGGAACAACGGCGGCAGCAGTGACGTATCCAGGGACTCGTAGCGGCCAGTCCCATCCCGCTGCAGTAGCTCACTGCCCAGATCCATATACACGACGCCCCCGTATACCTGCACCACGCGGTCCATCAGCCCCCCGTGGATGCCGAGTTCCCGGGTCTCGACCCCGAGGGAAAGAGTCGGCAGCTCTCGTAGCGGAATCTGGATGCCGTACAATCCGGCCAGCGCCCGTAACATCGCTATGACCAGGGCGCTCGATCCGGCGAGACCCACCTTCAGCGGAATATCGCTGTCCGACTCCAGGGTGAAGCCTCCCATGGGGTGCTCGGAATTCAGCCCGCGCTCCTCCAGGTAGCGCAGAAAGTGCCGGACGGTCGCCAGTTGAAGGGACAGCCGGCCGCGGCATCCGTACTCACTCACGTGCCGGAGCAGCGCCGCGCTGCTATCGAACTCCGCCCGGCTCCCGTCCGGCGCGACGAGAGTGAGACCCTCGGAGGCCTCGCACCTGGCTCGGGCGGCGAAGTTGCCCACTGCCACGCCGATGGCTCTGCCGAAATACGCGTCCGAAGGGTTACCGAGAAGTCCGGCCCGACTGGAGGTATGAACGGTGATCACGGCTGCGGCAGACGGTCGATGAGACACCGACGGCGCGCAGAAGCCGCTCGAGCCATGGCTCGCGGATCAGGCATGGCCGGACTCCCGAGTTGATGATCGTCCGCCGGGAGTATTACCGTGCCGGAGCCTCCAAGTCCAGAGGATACCCGTCCTTGATGAACTCTGCCGCCTGGGCGGCGCCGACCGGCCCGGAGAAATGAAAACCCTGGGCCTGCGTGCAGCCGGCTTGGCGTAGATGGAGAAACTGCTCGCGGGTTTCGATCCCCTCCGCGATGACTTCGACCTCCAGGATCTTCGCCAGTTCCACTATTGTCCGGGCTACCCCCCACTTGCGGAGTCTCTCGCGCGGCTGGCTCACGAAGGAGCGGTCTATCTTGAGGGCGCTGACAGGGAGCGCATGCAACAGGCTCAAAGACGAGTAGCCGGTCCCGAAGTCATCGACGGCGACCCTGATGCCCATTCCATGCAGGCGATCGAGGACGGTCGCCGCGCGCGAGGCGTCCTTCATGAGATCGGACTCGGAGATGTCGAATCGGATGCGGTCGCCCTGTATGGCGTGGCGCTCGAGGATGTCTCGAACACGTTCCAGGAACTGCTCGTGAAAGAGCTGCCGGGCAGTAACGTTGACGGCCACCGGCGGCACGTCCAGCGGTGCCAGACTATCCTGCCATCGGCGTATCTGCGCACATACTTCACTGAGCATCCAGTTCCCGACCTCGAAGCCTATCGGAGAATCCTCCGCCGCGGCCATGAACTCGGCGGGGGGTACCAGGCCCGCCTCCGCGTGCCGCCACCTGATAAGGGCCTCGAGGCCGGCCAGACGGCCGGACTGGAGTGACACGATCGGCAGGTACTCCACGAACAGGTCCCGGTTCTGCAGGGCGCCCGCCAGTTCGGATTCCAGCCAGCCGCGCCTCTCCTCGGCTGCTTCCATCGCGGAGTCGAACAGTTGAATACGGCTGCCACCGCGGCGGGCCCTCATCACAGCCAGTGCGGAGTCGTCGAGCAGCGCCCTCGGGGTCTGGTAAGCGGTGCTGCCCAGCACGATGCCTAAGTACGCGTCCAGGGCTATGTCGACTTCGCCGTTAGAGAACGGACGCTGAGCCTCTCTCCGCATTCGCCCGGCGATCTTCAGCGCCTCCTCCACGGTACGGATCGCTTCCAGAAGGATCACCAGTCCATCTTCGCCCGCGTGCGCGACCGTATCGGAAGGACGACAGTGCACCGTGAGGCGCCGCCCCAGTGCTTGTAAGACTTCGGCGCGTCCCTCCGAGTTCTCGTTCCGGTCCGCCTTCTCGAGGCCGTCGAGGGACAGCGACAGGACTGCGAACTGATTCTTGGGAGACCGCTGCCGACGTCGGATCGCCTGCTGAATCCGATCCTGAAGAATCGCTGACATCGGCAGACCGGTACGCTCGTTGAACAGCCGGAATGCAGCCCGAGCCTCCTTCAGCGCCGTGATCTGAGCGCGGGAGTGGCGGGCGGCGGTGCGGACCGCCTGGCGCAGTCGCTGACGGGAGGCCACGAGGCTGAGCTGCGTGGCCAGCAGGGTGAGCACATCCCGTACGTCCGTCCCCTCGTCCGCCTCATGTTGGCTGAAGAACTCGATGACTGCGGCCGGACGTCCTTCCTCGCTTATGCTGATTGCTATCCGCGAAGCGAGCCCTGCGGCGATGGCTGCCTGTACGGCGGGATCGTCGTCCCCGTCATCGACGGAAGCGATGTATACGGCCCCTCCGGGAGCGGCACGCCCGCTCTGTCCATCGCCGTCGCGACTCCCGGGCGGGGGCTCTCGTCGGGATGCGAAGTCCCTCGGCCAGCCGAGAGCCCCGCACACCTCGTCGAGGGTGAGACTGAGAGCTTGCTCCAGGGTCGCAGCCCGCTGCGGAAGCTCGGTCGCGAAACGTAAGAGGCTTCCGCTTCGATTCGCCGCCGATGGAGCCGTCGTCTGTCTCTTCTTGCTCACCAAACCACCGGTCTCCTGCTACGCCCGCGGCGTTTTGCGCGAGCCTGTGGCGCTGTACCTTCGCGCTCCCTCTCGAGCGGCCACACGCCGGATCCAGTCGAGCGAACGTAAGACCCTGCGTGTAAAGAGCTTAGCACAATGACCCTTTTTCACTCGGGCCCACTCAGCCGGAACGCGCCATGTGGAGGAGCAAGTGTGAAGCCAGTCGGTAACTGGCGAGGAAAGAGCAGCGCCAGAGCCGCTCCCGGGGCCCCTCGACTCCTGCATTTCGTGGCGCACCACGCAAAAGTGCCACACCCCGTGCCGCGTTCCAGTCACGTTTGCCGTTGTGCCACAGTGACTTAGATAATGGCACGGAATTCGAACGGCCTAATGGCGAAGAGGATCATGCTCGTGAGCCGGACCCTTGGGGGGACTGCCGGCTCGCTTCCGCAGGGAGGAGGAGTACGATGCGCACAGGGTCCCTTGTGATGTTTAGCGTGGCGGTGCTGCTCGCCGGCTGCTCGAGCCGCAGTCCGGACGTCCAAACGGGTCCGCGCACTGGCGAGAACGCCAGCACGGCCGCGCGCTTCGCAATACCGCCGGGGCACCTGCCGCCCCCGGGGATGTGCAAGGTATGGATGCCCGGCGAGCCTCCGGGTCAACAGAAGAAGAAGTACAGAGCCGGTAACTGCTCGGTGATCGAGAGGCAGGTTCCGCGGGGCGGGTGGCTTGTCTACAACCTGAACGGCGACAAGAAGCAGGTCGTGGTTCGAGAGTACGGCGTCCGGTCGCCGGGGGTGATAGCTATCAGGGCCTTCGACCTCGTGACCGGAGCCCTCCTGTGGGAGGAGACGCCCGCCGGAGACCGGTAGGGAGCGGACGTTACAGCATGACCGACCTCAGAGCCTCGAGGTGCAGGTCCATCCTCTCCTCGAGGTCGGCCGGCATCGGCCATCCCTTCTCCATGCACCGTTCCGCGACGACCGAGTCGACGTCCAGAAACCATGTGCCCGCTGCCTCGGGCTGAACGGGAAGCGTCTCAGCCGAATCGACAGTGACCTCAGCGCTCCTCGCGTTACCCCAATCTCGCGTCAGGTTTCGATAGCGCCTGGCCCACCACAGGTATGCGGCCAGGTTTCCCGGCGCGCCGGTCCCGGCGAGACGACAGGTCAGCGGTCGGTCGGAACCGACCCCGCAGCCCTCGGGTCCGTGGAAGATGCAGGCGCCGTTCGGATCGACCGCGAGAAACGGCGACTTCTCGTCCATGTATCGCCGGATGAACTCCCCCGTCGTGATGCCCCTGTTCCTTGCCATTCGCGCTACCTCGTACGGATTCAAGGGTACGCGGTTGCCGGGGCAATGCGGGGCATCCGTTTCACGGTCCTGCCTGTCCTTCCGATCGCGGTTTTCTTCAACCATATCGCTCTCCCGCGGATGACTGTGAAGCGCTCCCCAGCACGGCTCTCACCCGGGCGTTCTGACGACCTCGCCGGTAGGCTCCCGACCAGTGCGCAGGGCCGCGACCTTCGAGGACTCGTACCAGAACCACACGGGTCCCTCGTGTCGCAGCGTATCCACTATCAGCGGCATCTTGGCCAGACAGAAGTACGTATGGAAGGTGCCCTCCCCACTGGCGTCCGTGCTCACAGCATTCTCGGGGATCGGGTCGACGCCCTCCTTGACGAACCACAGCTCGGCCCGCTGATACGTGGGGTCGTCCAGCTCGATGTAGATCACCCCGCCGCTGACGAGATCGGCCGGCGAGTCCGAGTAGACCTGGATCTCGTACGTCTTGATCTTGGCGTAGAAGAAGCCTTCCATCATGCCTCATGAGCGTAGCCAGCTGGCTGACTCTAGCTTGCCCCGCTTCGCGAGGCCAGTTTTCAGGCGCGGACGGGTGGGTCTTTCGATGGAGCCTGCCGTGTCTCCAGCAGCGAGGCGAACAGCGCGAAAGGCCATCGGATGATAAGCCATAACCTGAGCATTCCAGGTTCCCTCCGGGCGATGAGCCGGGTTCATCTGATGGACGACCGCCGTCGGCCTGAGGTAACAGTGACGCCGCAGGATGAGCAGGTTCGTAGACCCGAGAAGTGGGGTACATTGCCATCGGTTCGATGTTCATGGTCGCGAGTGGCAGGGAGCCTTCCGCTTGAATCTCGAAGAGCCGGCCAGGGCGGCGGAGGGATGCGGTGACGGAGCCTAGCCGCCAGCCTCGTGTGTTCGTCCTCCCGCTCGACGCCGCTCTGCTGGAGCGGACAGAGGGATACGGCGGGTTTTCGACCGACGGCGAGCGGTACGCAGCCCTTGCGCGCGCTCTCACCTCGAGTCCTTTGTGGGCTGGTATGGAGGGCTGCGTGCTGGTCGTGCGGGCCGAGCCTCCCGCACGGCTCGCCGTACTCGGGCGGTTCACCGAGGAGGAACTGGTCCGACTGGAGGCGCTGAGCGGTCAGGTCGAACTGACTCTCGGGCGGCTGCGTTACATCGGATGGGCCGATGCGGAGAAGGCAACCGCTGAGCTGGCGCAGCGGCTGCTCCAGCGTTTCGACCGTCCGGCCATCGATCGGTTCCACTATGTCCCGCTTCCGAGAGGCGGGCTCTTCGTGCTCGGTATGCTCGCCTACCTGCTCGACCTCGGGCGGGACCGCGTTGGGATGGGACAGGACGAGGCCCCGCTCGTGGTGGTGGATGACTGCGCACTTACGGGATTGCGCTTCCATCACTTCATGGACCGCTGCGAGGGGCGACAGGTGATCTTCGCTCACCTCTACTCCCACCCGGACCTGCGGGAGAAGATCGAATCCCACGAGCCGGCCGTCGTGGCCGCCATAGCCGCCCGGGATCTGAACGATCTCGCCCCGCACCACTATGGAGAAGAGTACGGGGACTGGCTGTCCCGCTGGAAGAAGCGGTCGGACGCGGGCGCTTATTGGATCGGGCTGCCCGAGCACATGTGCTTCGCCTGGAACGAGCCGGACGTGACGATCTGGAACCACGTCAGCCAGCGGGAGGAAGCGGTGTGGAGGGTGGTGCCGCCCGAGCTATGTCTCAAGAACCGGCCGCTCGCATCCGAAGCAGCCGGGTGCCAGATGCAGCCCCGGGGGGCGGGTGGAATCAGACCGGGCCCGGACGTCGTGTACGGAGTCCTCGGGGAGGAGGTTGTCGCCGCAGATTGTGCCACGGGATCGGCGTTCAGCTTCACCGGGATAGCGCGCGAGATGTGGGACGCGCTTCTGCGCACAGGAGATCCACAACGCGTAGTGGACGAGCTGGCGCCGAGGTACGAGGTAGCCCCCAGCGTGCTCCGGCGTGACGTCGATTCGTTTCTGCATGAGGCGGTCCGGCTGGGTCTCCTCATTAGCCTGCCGCAATGACTGCCACGTCCCGGTATTCCATCTACGGCGTCTCGTTGGCCACCGACTTCCCCTTCGCCACTCCGTTAGTACCGACGGAGGCTGATCCCGATGTGGAGTTCATCCGCACACTGGAGACCCCGCATGCTGCCCCTTGGAGAGGGCACGAGCCGCTGTTCGAGAGTTCGACCCTGGAAGAGAGCGGTGAGCCGGCACTGTATCTGTATCGCGCGTCCGGAGTCGACGTCCTTCACTACACCGGTGTGGCCGACTACTACCTCTGGCCGGACCGAATAGTCTGCCACCAACTGGCATCCGGGGTAGAGGCCTCGATCGAGCTGTACCTGCTCGGTCTCGTCTTTTGCTTCTGGCTGGAGAAGAGGGGCAGGTGCGTGATCCATGCCTCCGCGGTCAGCGTTGATGGTAGAGCTGCAGTGTTCCTGGCCACTAACGCGGGAGGCAAGACGTCGCTTGCGGCCTCGCTGGTTGAGGACGGACACCCGATGCTCACCGATGACTTCCTGGCGATGTCCGTCGGAAGTGGGCAGGTGATTGGCTACCCGGCATTCCCCCAGATGCGCATGTGGCCTGACCTGGCCACGCATTTCCTTGGAACTGCTCGCGAGTTTCCGAGAGTGCTTCCCGGGGTCGATAAGCGTCGCATTCCTGTCAGGAGTGAGGGAGGTCTGGGGCCGTTCGGTGATGAGCCGTGTCCACTGGAGCGCCTGTACCTTCCGGAGCGGCGACCCCCGGGAGAGCGAGGAGGCGAGATCTCCTTTCAGCCGGTGACACCTCGAGATGCGGTGATCGAGCTCATCAGGGAGTCGTTCCTGACCAGGATTCTAGAGATGACTGGCCTGCACGAGGAACGCTTCCGGGCCCTGGCCCGAGTGGCGGAGAGCGTTGCCATGGTCCGCCTTTCCTACCCCTCCGGGCTCGAGCACCTGCCGCGGGTGCGGCAGGCGATACTCGAGGACCTGGGCGCGGGTTGAGGGCTGAGCGTTGAGCGGGATATGCGGGGTAATCCGGTTTGACGGTGGGGAGGTCGAGCCGTCGTGGCTGGAAGGGATGGTGGAGGTAGCGAGGCACCGAGGGCCGGAC
>JBDHHR010000035.1:0-25419 GCA_039589295.1 Gemmatimonadota bacterium
CAAGGCGTTTCTGTCTTGACGCGTCCTGATCGAGCCTGGGAGAGCTAACATGGGTCACGAGCTGATCAAACGAGCGAGATGGATCCCTCTCGCCGCGATAGCGGCGGTGGCCGTCGCCGCATGCGAAGAAACCAAGACGGTCTTCGTAGATGTACCGGTCGAGGTGCCGGTCGAGGTGCCGAGGGCCCTGTTCGAGGAGCCACCCGAGGGGGCGTTGGGTTTCCTCGGCTACAACGACGAGGCCCTGTCAAACCCGACCTGCGCCGAGTGCCATGCCTCGATTGGTGCTGCGTGGAAGGGCACTGCGCACGCCTCGGCGTGGGCCGATCTACAGAACAGCGGCCATGCGCAGGCGTTCTGCGAGGGCTGCCACACGGTGAGCGAGATGGGCAACGCGGCCGCCACGGCCCGGGCCAGGCTCATGTGGTGACCGGCCAGAACCCGCCGCTGGTGTCCATCGCGGTGGACACCGACGTCGAGACCGCCACCAATGGCTGCGGCGAGTGCCACTCGGGCACTCACCATCCGTTCGTGGAAGATTGGGCCCAGTCCAATCACGCGAAGACGGGCACCTACCCGCAGGCGGATCTCACCCGCTCCTGCGCCAATTGCCACGTTGGTCAGGGAGCTCTAGTGGCGTGGGGAGTGCAATCGAACTATGTGGAGAGGGACGACGATCTGGCCCAGCCCATCGTATGTGCCGTCTGCCACAATCCGCATGACGCGACCAACGAGGGGCAGACGCGGTTCCCGGTGGAGACCACGATCATCGAGAATCACCTCTGCGCCCAGTGTCACGACCGGCGCACCGTGCCCGATCCCGGGTCATCGCACGGAATTCATCCGCACGCGCCCGAGGCGGCTCTGCTGGCGGGCGAGGCGGGGTACTTCTTCCCGGGTCTGGACTTCAGCGCCGGCGACCTCGTACCCACTCACGGATCGGCCGCCAACGTCGGCCTGTGCGCCACCTGCCACGTGAACATGGTCGAGGTCACGGACGCCGCGACGGGCGAGTTCCTGGTGAACTCCACCGGCCACGTCTTCAACGCGATTCCGTGCCTTGACCCGCAGGGGATTCCGACGGGCGAGGACATCTGCGATTTCTCAACCACCGCCCGAACGTTCGACGCCTGCACGGGCTCCGGCTGCCACGGATCGCCGGAAGTGGCCTTCACGGTGCTCATGGTGGCGGGCCTGCGGATCGAGACTAAGCTTGAGGAAGTTCACGATCTTCTGGCATTGATCGACCCCAACGGCGAGGACCCGTTCGACGGGGTCGACCCCAACACGGGACTCATCGACGCCACTGACGGGGTGATCACGGCGGCGGAGGGCGCAGTCTTCAATGCCTCCCTCGCCGAGCACCCCGGGGACGGGGACGTGTACGCGTCCTCCACCCATAATCCGTTCCTGGTCGAGGCGCTGCTCATCGCCAGCATCGATGCGCTGGAGACGGAGTACGCGGACATTCTGAATCCTCCGCCGCCGGCGCAGAGGGTCAACCGCGAGGCCCAGCTCCTGGAGGTTCTCCAGAGGGCGGGGATTCGCTAACAATCTGGAGACGCGTGACCGTCGGGGGGTTAGCCAGCCTGGCTTCCCGGCGGTCGCTCCCGATAGGCGCCGGTTTCATCAGGACGCGCGCGCACAGCGTCAACAGCCGGGAGGGATGAGTAGATAAAGAAGGGCCCCGACCGCGGCGGTCGGGGCCCTTCTTCTTCGTCTCTTGTCCGCGAGTTCGGTCGAGCTGCAGGTCGATCCGCTCTACGGCAGGCCAAGGCATGACCACGCCCCGTCGACGATCACGAGCTCGACCGGGCCTAATCTCAAGGTACCGGAAGTGAGTATGGCGGCCCGGAGGCCGCCACGGTCCTGTAGGAGATGCTCCGTGCCGGGGACCAGGGCCTGGTCCATCCAGTAGCACGGGGTGCACTTCTCCGTGCCGAAGAAGGTCACTTCACCCAGAATGAACTCTCTACCCACCAGGGAGTTCAGATCTACTCCTTCCACGATAACGTTCCGGCGAAAGACCGATGGGGAGAACTCGGGGAGTTCGAAATGTTCGCGCGCCGCTCGCACGACTTCGGCGTTGAAGAACGTTACTTGCCCGTCGTGGCCGTTGGGGTGCTCGTAGTAACGGTCCCCCACGAGCCCCTTCCCCGCCACGCACTCCACCCGTTCCAGAGACACGACCCCGTGGTCCTTGCGGGACAGCCCGTGGCGCCCCTTGAAGTCGTGCCCTGGCGAAGTGAAGATGTGGGCGATCCCCACGTCGAGCTTCTGCGTATCTGCCATCCCGTCCTGCTGGATCGACTGCAGCCTGAGAGTCTCGCCGGCCCTGTGCGGCGCCGGCCGCTATCTACACGTGGCGTAACCGGGCCGCCGGCGCAACCAGGCAGGTGCCGGGTCACGTCAGCGATCACACCCCCGGATCCACGGCCCGCCAACCTGCCACCGGCTAATCCGGCAACTGATCCCGCACCCAGGTAAAGGCGGCGACGGCGCTCGGAAGTCCGATGGTCCCGGCTGCCAGCGCGACCACCTGCTCGATCGCCTCCGGCGGTATCCCCTGCGACAGAGCCTTACGCACACTCGCATGAACCGAGCCCTCTCGCATCGCTCCGACCGCGACACCCAGCTTCACCAGACGCGCGGTCTCCGCATCGATCGGACCTTTCTTTCCGGCCTTGCCGATAGTCTCCCAAGCTTGCCTCAGCTCGGGATAGCGTTCGACGAAACCGGTGAACGCAGCGGGCGGTTCGGGGAACTCGTGCATTTCCGATCTCCCTAGAAGGTCACGGAGAAGGTGAGGCGCGGCATGACACCCGTGTCCGGAGCCTCCGCGTCTCCGACGGCGTTGTAGAACACCGTCTCGACGTTCGGGATGAGATGGAAACGCTTGGCCACCGTAAAGTCAATCCCGGCGATGATCAGGTTCGACTTCGCGTTGGGCTCGAACGGCAGGTACGCGATACCGCCGGCGGATGGGTTCGCATCCAGCATGCGGTCGTATCGCCCCAGGAGAGCTACGTTGTCGCTGACCTGGTAGACGCCGTACACCGAAAAGATGTCGAGCTCGATCCTCTCGTCCGGGCCCGTCTCTCTCCACTGGTGCGCGTACTGCACTCCTACGCGTCCCCTGTCGCCTTTCCACTGCCCGAAGGCCTGCAGCGTGTAGAAGTCCGTTTCGCCTTCAAGGTTGTTGTAGTCGCCGTACACCTCCAGGAGGAGCCCGCTCCCCGGCTTCACTCCGAGCGCCAGGTATCCGGCCTTCCCATCGTTCGTCTCTCCCTTGGTGCTGGCGCCGTTCCCGGCCATCGCGTGGTAATAGAACTTGCCGTCGTTGCCGAGCGGTCCCTTCGCCGCGACGCCGAAATCGCTCGAGGATCCCATCTTCTGTAGATCAAGCGGGGTCTTCTCGACCGCGCGGTAGCCCCACTCCTTCTCCACGGCTCCCCATGTCGGGGTTCCGGACAACCCAAGGTAGACGTTCTGGTCGCCCGGCTTCCAGCGGATGTATGCGTCCTTAACGAACGGCTCGATCTTGCTGGCTGAGGTGAAGTCTCCCGGTGAGTTGCCCTCGAATCGGAGACGGAAAGCGAAGTCGTCGTCGAGCTTGTAGTCGAACGTCAGATAGATGCGGCGGAACCGGAATCCGTTGTTTTCTTCCAGTTCCTCGTTGTCGTTGGCTGCAACCCAGTAGTAGTCACCGAACGCGAGCCCGCTGATCTTCAGGCGGTTCACCCAATCAGGGAGCTCCTGCGCCGTTGCAGGCTTCGCGCCCACCGCCAACAGCGCACTCACCAACGGGGTGGCAATAGTCAGAACACTGCGTTTCTTCATCGTTAGTTCGCTTCTGGCTCCAAGAAAGCCAGCTTGTGTTGCGCTTCTTGGAAAGCCGCCGGGGGCCGACCGGGTCGGTCAGGCACACGTCCCCGAGGTGGGGGTCGGTGCGCAGGACCGCGTTTGAGCACAGCCCTGCCGCGCGACTCGGCTCGCCCGCAGGCCGCCTCGCCGCCGCGAAGCGGGACCACCGGATCCGGATGCAAGAAGGCCCCGGCCGGTGCGGCCGGGGCTTTTATACTCGCTGGCTGCTGGGGCGTGCCGGCGCAAGATCGTCCCGCCCGCTATCCGAGGTGTCAGCCCGGAACCACGCTCACGACCTTACGGCCGCCCCTCTGGTCCGAGAAGCTGACGACACCGGCGGCGAGCGCGAACAGCGTATCGTCGCCGCCCCGCCCCACGTTTCGCCCGGGATGAATCCGGGTGCCGCGCTGCCGGACGAGGATATTCCCGGCGAGGACGCGTTGCCCTCCGTACCTCTTCACCCCGAGGTACTTAGGCTTGCTGTCGCGACCGTTTCGGCTGGAGCCGACGCCCTTCTTGTGCGCCATGACTATTCCCCGTCCTGCTGCTTGATGGCCTTCTGCACGTCACTCTTCAGAATCCGGCCGCTCTTTCCTGTGCCCTCGATCGTGGCCAGGTCGACACCAGCCTCTTCGGCCAGAGAGCGTGCCGAGTCGGTCACCAGAATCTCCGGTGCTTCCCCAGGCCCCGCCTCCGGAACCGGCTTCACCTTCGCCGGCGCGGTCTTCTTCGCCTTTGGCGGCGCAGCCTCCTTGGCCTTCGCCTTCGCCGCGGTCTTCTTCGCTTTCTCCGGAGGGGCCGGGCCGCCAGCGGCTAACTCGATGTCCACGACCCGTACCTCGGTGAAGCCCTGGCGGTGACCCTGCTTGCGGCGATATCCCTTCCGCCGCTTCATCTTGTAGACGACTATCTTGTCGTCCCTGCCGTGACGCAAGACCTCGGTGGCCACGGTCGCCCCCTGGAGCGACGGTCGACCGACGAGCACTTCCCCGTCCCGCTCCGCCAGGAGGACCTGGCCGAAAGTCACTCGCTCGCCCGGCTCTGCGTCCAGACTCGGGAGGCGCAGAGTCGTTCCCGGCTCCGCGCGGACTTGCTTCCCCTTGGCCTCGAATATCGCGTACATCTCTATGTGACGTCGTCCAGTTTGTCGGATTGTACCGTAACCAAAAATGATATCCTACCTACCTGGGGCTGTCAATCACATCGCTCGACCGGCCCGCCGTCGCCGGAATCTTGCGGCACTTACAGTTTCAGGCCGCCGCATACTTGTTAGTCACGTCTGTGTCGGCGGGTGCGGCCAGGAGCCGGTACTCGTCGTGCCCCATGAGAGGGTCATCCCGGATGTCGAGCTCGATACCGCACTCCCGGTTGATCTGCCGCAGGAACTCCGGCTCCTCCTCCAGGACGTACAGGGCCACATCCGGGTGCACTCGCACCGTGATTCCCCTCTTCTCCCCGGCCCAGGACGCGCGCCGCAGAGCTCGCTCGACGCGGCGAACGATGGTCTCGGGCGCCAGGACCCGGCCGGTCCCGTCGCAGCTGGGGCACGGCTGGGTCGCCATCTGGACCAGGCTGGGTCGGACTCTCTGCCGGCTCATCTCCAGCAGGCCGAGCTCCGAGATCCCGAATACCTTGGTGCGCGCGCGATCGCGGCCCAGGTGGCTTCTCATCTCCTGGAGCACCTTCTCGCGGTACTCCGGCTCCTCCATATCGATGAAATCGCAGACTATTATGCCACCGATGTCGCGAAGCCGCAGCTGGCATGCAATCTCCGCCGCGGCATCGAGGTTCGTGCGGAGAATCGTCTTCGCGGGGTCCTTCTTGCCGGTGAAGCGGCCGGTGTTCACGTCGATGGCCACCAGCGCCTCCGTGTGCTCGATGACTATGTGGCCCCCGGATTTCAGATCGACGCGCCGGTGGAAGGCTGCCTGGATATCCTCCTCGATACCCATTGAGTCGAAGATCGGCTGGTCCTCCGAGTACAGCTTGACCCGGTCCAGCAGCTCCGGGCTCACCTGACCGAGGTACGATTTGATCTCGTGGGCCAGCTTCGGCGAGTCGACGGTGAGGAGGTCGACTTTTTCGCTGAACAGGTCCCTGATGATCCCCGAGGTGAGCTCGGCCTCCTGGTGGATCAGCGCCGGAGCCTTGGAGCTGTTCTCCCGCCGCTGGACTTTTTCCCAGGTCTTCTGCAGGGAGCGGAGCTCGGTCTTCAGCGTCCTGCGTGTGAGCTCTTCGCCCACGGTGCGCACGATCACTCCGCCGGCTGCGTCACCGAGGACCTCTCGAGCCAGGGAACGGAGACGCGCTCGCTCCTCCCGGTCGTCGATCTTCCGGCTCACCCCGACGTGGGAACTGCCCGGCATGAACACTATGAATCGACCCGGCAGGGATACCTGCGTCGTGACACGCGGTCCTTTCGTGCCGATCGGCTCTTTCGTCACCTGCACGAGGATTTCCTGGCCCCGTTCAAGCTGCTCCTGGATAGGAGGATAGCGCCCGGACCTTCTCCCGCCCCCGTTGTTCTCCTCGTCCTCCTCCGATTCGGCTACGTCCGAGACGTGGAGAAAGGCCGCCTTCTCGGTCCCTATGTCTATGAACGCTGCCTGAATCCCCGGCAGGACCGCCTCCACCCGCCCCAGGTAGAGGTCGCCGACCATCCGCTGGGCATCGGAGTGCTCGTGCATGAGCTCCGCCAGGCGGCCGTCCTCGCGGATGGCCACCCGGGTTTCCGTTCCCACGGCGTTGATTACGATTTCCCGTTGCATGCGTCTGAAGCTCTCCCACCCTGGTGTGCACGGCGTTTGGCTGCCCCTCCGAAGCCGGCTACAGCGACTTGAGCAGCTCCCGGGCGATCACCATGCGCTGGATCTCGCTCGTTCCCTCGCCGATCTCCGTGATCTTGGCGTCCCGCATCATGCGCTCGACCGGGTACTCACGGGAGTAGCCGTATCCTCCGTGCAACTGCACCGCCTGTATGGCGATGTCCATGGCTGCCTCTGAGGCGAAGAGCTTGGCCATGGAGGCTTCCTTCTTGTGTGGCCGGTCCTGCATCCGGAGGCGGGCGGCGTGGTAGGTCATTAGACGCGCCGCATGGATCCGGGTCGCCATGTCCGCGAGCATGAACTGGACTCCTTGGAAGCGATTGATGCGCTTCCCGAATTGCTCCCGCTCGTTGGTGTAGCGCAGAGCCTGCTCGAAGGCACCCTGGGCCAGGCCCAGCGCGTGCGCGGCGATGCCTATTCTCCCGCCGTCCAGCGTGTCCAGGAATATGCGAAAGCCCTTGTCCTCTTCCCCAAGGAGGTTCTGTGCCGGAACCTCCACGTCCTGCAGGATCAACTCCCGCGTGTCGGAGGCGTTCCACCCCAGCTTGCGCAGCTTCTCCCCGGACGTAAAGCCTGCCATGGGCTCCAGGTCGTCGCTGTGGCCGAATCCGAGTCGGCGCGCCACTTCCGGATCGCACGTCTCCTTGGTCATGATGAACGCGCTGATCCCCGGATACTTCCCCCCCGGCGATGTGACCGCTGCGACAACGAACACCTCTCCCACACCCGCGTGCGTGATGAACGTCTTCTGGCCGTTGAGGACGTATCGGTCGTCCCTGCGCTGGGCGACCGTACGCATGCCGCCGGCATCTGAGCCCGAACCCGGTTCAGTGAGCGCGAAGCCGCCTATCACTCGCCCGCCGGCCAGAGGCGCGAGGTACCTCTGCTTCTGTTCCTCCGTGCCCCACCGGTAAATGGGCGAGCTGGCCAGTGATGTATGTGCGCCGACCAGAATGGCATGGCTCGCGTCCACCCGAGCCAGCTCCTCCGAGACGATTACCGACGCCAGCAGGTCCATGCCGGCGCCACCGTACTCCTCAGGCCACGGGATTCCCATTAGGCCGAGCTCGGCCATCTTCGCGGCGTTCTCCCACGGAAACTCCTCCCTGTCGTCGAGCTCGCCGGCCACGGGTGCTATCTCCGCCTCCGCGAACTCGCGCACCATCTCCCGGAGCATCACGTGGTGGTCCTCGAGGTACAGATCCAGATCGGTCATGGCGGGAACGCTTTCTTCCGGTGCGGCGGCGTCATCCGATCCGACACCACCGCAAGCCTTCACGGCGAGATCACTCGCCTATTCTTCGCTGATCTCGTGCCACAACCTATCCATAAGGGGTAGAGAATAGTAGAGCGGGTCGGACTCAAAGCTGTGGCCGGGAGTACCTCTCGAGCCACTGGAAGTCGAGGTCGTCCGTCCGGGTCAGGTACACGCTCCCCGCACCGAATCCCACCAGGCTTCGCCCCTCGGGCAACACCAGTCTCCCGACCCGTCGTCCGTCTGCTCCGAAGATGTCGTAGGTCGACCGCTCGCCGGCTGCGACGTAGCGCCTCACCCACAGGGACCCGTCCGGCGCGACCCGCACGCCGTCGGGATCGAACGGCGGCTTCACCTCCGGCCACTCGAACCGATCCACCCCGGGCCCGGCACGTCTCCCCATGCCGCCCCGGCGCATGGATGTCCGCATCTGTCCGTTCTCATTGGTGACCATCATCATGATTCCATTCGACAGCCCATCGACCCATTCTTCCTTGTCCGGAACACGAACCGGCACGGGGTCGTAAGGAGTCGCGGGGCCACGGGTCACGACGCCGTCGGGACGAACCCATTCCACGCTGTAGTCCGCGGCGCGCACCACTGCCACTCGACCATCGGGAGCCACTGCCCAGCCGTCCTCCGGACTGAGGGGCACGGGCATTACGCGGGTTCTCATCTCGTTGCCGCCGCCGGAGGTGGTTTCCGTCACGTCGGTAAGTTTGATGGTGGCAACCGTGTCGGTGGTTTCGCCTTCCGGAGCCCAGCGCACGACGGCTGCCGAGTCACGCAGGACGCCGTCACCCCTGGGCTCGAAGTACAGCCTGCCCAGGCGGTCCACGCCTGCCGGCAGGATGATCAACAGGCCGCCGTCACGATCCTGGGAGATGGGGATGGTGCGGGCGAATGATCCGTCGGGGGCGACGACCGTGAGGCGTCCGTTTCCGAGGTCGGTCATGAGCGTAGTATCGGCGGCCAGAGGGAAGAGCGCGTCCGGCTGCCGGTACTCCTGGGGGCCTTGTCCGTTGCGGCCGACCATGGTCGCTACGGTGAGATCCGGATCCAGCTCATACAGACTCTCGTCAAGCGCGTCCGCGATCATCACCCTGCCGTCGGTCAGCTCCCGCAGGCCGGTTATCATGCTGAACGGCTCATCGTAGCGGGCCAGGGGCTCTTCCAGCCTCAGGACCGTTTCCTGCCCGTGAAGCGGAGCGACTGTCAGCGTGGCCGCCGACGCGAGGAGCCCGAACATCGCGCCCCCGGCAGGCCGCGACCGGCGAGCCAATGGCGATATCTCAGGAATCATCTCTTCTCTTCCCCTTTCGGTGTTGACACGGGCCCTGCCCGATCCGCAGCCGACCGAGCTTCTGGCTGGCGGCGGGGCTCCAACGCCACCCTGTAGATGCTCGTGCGCGGGAGAAGAGTTGCCCGTGGAGCGGGTGAGTCTCCCCGCGAAGTCAGACCCGGCAGTTGTCGCAGCCGCCGCACACCGGAGCCCGTTCGCCGAAGTATCGGGCGATCACCTCCCGGCGGCACGAACCTGCCTCCAGGTAGCGCTGCATGGCCGTAAGCCGGCGGAGCGCGCGTCGTCGTCCCCGCCGCAGGTGCCGGCGGAGTTCCAGTGTCGTGCTCGGCGGCGGAAGGACACGCTGCAGGCGAGCGGCCGCGACTCTCGAGTCACCTGACGATCCGGCAACAGTCCTGCGTACCCAGCCGCGTTCCTCGAGCACGCGCAGCGCGGCTTCGACGGTTTCCCGGTCCATCACGCCCGTCAGGTTTCGAGGCAGGACCTGTATCGGTAGGCTGCCGGCGGCCGGGATCGCACGCCACACCGTCGCCACGGATCGACCACAGGGCCACTGGCCGCGTGTGAGGCGCTGGTGAAGCCACCGGTCTTCGGGGAGACCCATCAGAAGGCAGCGGGCGGGCTCCCCGTCCCGGCCCGCACGGCCCGCCCCCTGCACATAGGCCTCCAGCGCTCCCGGGATGCCGATATGACACACCAGGCGAATCCGGGCGTGGTCGATCCCCATCCCGAATGCGCTTGTCGCACAGACAGCGCGGCAGCGCCCTGCCCGAAAATCCTCCTGGAGCCGGCGGCGCAAATCTCCGGGCAGCCCGGCGTGGTAGGGTGCCGCAGACACGCCGAGCCGACGCAGAGCCTCCGCCGTGCGCACCGCTCGGGCGCGCGTCAGCAGGTACAGCACCGCCGCGCTGTCCGGGTGCTGGCGCAGGGTGCGGCGCAGCGCCTCCATGGAGAGCCGGACAGCGGTCCCGAAGCTCGGCAGCTGCTCCGCTTCCCAGCGCAGATTCGGCCGGTCGACAGAGCTCACGAACCGGCTGGGCCTACGCAGACCCAGGCAGGTCTCGATGTCCGTGCGCGTTGCCGGCGTGGCGGTGGCCGTGAAAGCGGCGGTCGGAGGCGAACCGATCTCGGCCACGAAGCGGCTGATCCTGCGATACGCCGGGCGGAAGTCGTGGCCCCAGTCACTGATGCAGTGCGCCTCGTCAACGGCCACCCGTTCAACCGGCAGGCGCTGGACCAGACCCAGGAAACTTCTTGTCTCCAGCCGTTCCGGTGACACGTACAGCAGCCGATATCGTCCCGCGAGCAGGGCCGCCGTGATTCGGCGGCGCCTAGCAGGGTCGGTGACGGAGGTAAGTGCCGCCGCGGAGATCCCTCGCATCCGGAGGCCTTGCACCTGGTCCTCCATCAGAGAGATGAGGGGCGAGATGACCAGAGTCACACCCTGCCCGAGGCATGCCGGTATCTGGTAGCAGAGTGACTTTCCCGCCCCGGTGGGAAGAACTGCCAGCACATCGTCGCCCCGCAGCATGGCCCGAATGATCGGAACCTGGTGCGGGCGGAAGCGAGCATGCCCGAACCCGAGGCCGAGCAGGACCTCGGCATCCGCCAGGCCGGGGGCTGGCTTGAGGCGGCTGTGGCTCATACGGAATGTCTGGCGCAGCCGATCACAGAACGCTCAACCGGCACGCTCGATGATATCCCTCGCTTCCGGCACCGATGATCCGACGTTGAAGCGGGAACGCACTCTCGGTGCTGCGCCCCGGTACGGATTTGACAACGGGAGGCGGGATGCGGCGGTCGGCGCGATGGAACGTGGCTCTCAACATGGGAACAGCCGTCGTGGCACTGGCCGCGGCAGGGACTGTGGTCAACGACAGGCTTGTTCCGGCATGGCGCGATCGTCAGCGCCTGGACCCTGGCGATCGAGTGCCAGCCCATCTCGCCTTCGAGAGGCTGGCGGACGGCAAGACGCTTCTCCTTCCAAGTGACAGGCCGGTCCTGCTCCTCGTGTTTCGCTCGACTTGCCCGGCCTGTCAACGAATCGCGCCGAGCTGGGCCGGGCTGGCGGAAGCGGTCCGCGACAGGGCGTGGGCGCTCGCAGTTGCTCTGGAAGAGCCGGAGCCCGCACTGGCTTACGCCCTCTCGCGGCTTCCGGGGACAATCCCCGTAAGACCGGTCTCCAAGGGAAGTTTCGTGGACCTGTTCCGCATACCCGCGGTGCCGACGACTCTCGTCATCGACGGTGCCGGCCGGCTGCGCCTGCGCCGGGTCGGTCCCTTGGGTGCGGCCGAGCAGGAAGGGATCCGTTCTCTGGTGATGGACTGAGTTCTCACCGGTCGCGGCGCGGCCCGCGGCGACCGGGCAATCATCAAATCTGGACAGGAGGTTCACATGCGACGGTGGCTCATTTCAATGGCGGCTCTGCTGTGCCTGCTGGGTGGCGAGGGTCAGATCCCGGCAGCCACGGCCAGGACGGTGGAATGCCCGGACTACTGTGGCGAGCGGGCGGCGGAGCACTGCGATCGCATCGACTCGTGGGGATGCACGTGGTACATACTCGGCTGCCTGGCCGGCTGCAACATCGCACAGCTCTGAGAGGAGGTAGACCTATGAGACGTACTGCGCTCGTGCTGGCGGCGGTTGCGGTAGTGGTCGGCTCGGATCCGGGCGGGGAGGCTGTGGCGAGGACCAACGGTTGGTGCGGTCTCTACTGCGACGCAATTTACGTGGGCTGCACGAAGACGGTGGGCTGGCTGGACGACGATGCGTGCGAGGAGTGGCACCTGGGATGCCTGGACGGCTGCAACGTCAACTGAACTCGTCGAGATAGCGGCGCGGCGGCGGAGCGGCGCCTCACTCCGCGCCGCCCGTCTCCGTTCCTTTGCGCAAGAACCGCAGCGTCAGCGCCGCAATCATGAGGCCGACGCCGGCACCGGCAACGAAGTCGCTCTCCAGGACGGACCCGACGTACCACACGGCTGCGCCGCAGCCGCCAAGCCACAGCTGCATGCTGAGCCAGCGCCTCCGGCTGCCCTCATCAGCCAAATGACCCCCGGCGCCAGCGGCAGTGGGATCGGATGACGGACGAGCTCTTCAAGGCACCAGCGGCCGGCTGACCGGAGCCAGTTCGGTGTGCTCTCCCCACCGGATCACGGCGGCTGCAACCACACCTGCCAGGCCGTTTCCGACGAGGACGAACAGCCACGCCAGGGAGCCCAAGCTGACGCCCAACACGCCGACGCCCATGAAGACCGGGTATACGAGGAGCAGAGTGTAGACGGTCGGCAGCAGGCTGAACACGATCCCCCTCGCTACGAAGCCCTCGCCGGGAACGGCGGGATAGAAGACCCCGAAGATCACCCCCCACACGCTTCCCACCAGGGCACGGAAACCCCATTCCGCGGCCGACAGATCAGTATCGACGCTCGCTCCGAGAGCCGTCGACAGCGACAGGACGGAATTCAGCTCGGTGAGGATCCCGTGGAACAGGCCGGCCAGCACACCGGCCAGGAGACCGAGCCCGAGCCGGGCGCTCAGATCCAGCGGCCCCTCCGCTTCCGGTCCGAACGGGCGGCCACCGATGGCCACCGCGGCACAGGCGAGCATGACCACGAGTAGCAGGATGCCGCTGCTGATCCCGAGGCGGCTGCCGGTCTCCAGGAGACGCTCTCCGACCAGACCTGATACCAGCGCCGCGATCCCCAGGCTGAGCGACATCGTGTTGACTCCGAGCTGTGGTCGCTTCCCCGAAGAGTCCTCCGTCTGCATGGTCTCAGCTACCTTCGTCAGTCTCTTTCCGGTCCAGGAAGCGCCGGATCCCGGCCTGGCAGTCTTCCGTAAGGCGGGCCAGGGCGTTCACGTGCGCTCCGGCACGGATTGCGGCTTCGAAGCTGGCGCCATCGGTCTGGTACAGCAAGCGTTTGGAAAGCGCCAGGGCCGAGGAGCTGTTACGCGACAGCGTCTCCAGGAACTCGTTGGCCCGTTCCTCGAATTCCGCCGCGGGGAAAACCCGGTTCACCAGACCGTACGACGCTGCTCTCTCCGCGTCGACGATCTCGCCGAGCGCGACCAGCTCGAAGGCACGTCGCTCGCCAACGGCCCGGCGCAGCATGGCCATCACCATCGCCGGCACGAAGCCCAGCCGCACCTCGGGGTAGCCGAACCGCGCATCGGAGGAGGCGACCACCAGGTCACACGCCGAGGCCAACCCACACCCGCCGGCCAGAGCCCGTCCGTGCACCATTCCCACTACCGGCTTCTCCATGCGTCTCAGCATGAGAAAGAGGTCGCCCAGCGCCTGTGCTTCGGCCAGGCTGGCCAGCGTGCCCTCTTCGATAGTCGCTCTCAGCTCCCTGAGGTCGGCGCCGGCACAGAAGTCTGGGCCGTCCGCCGCGAGAGCGACTACTCGTATCCGGTCATCTGCATCGGCCGTGGCCAGGGCGACCTTGAGCTGTTCCACCAGCAGGGCGCCGAGCGCGTTTCGTCGCTCCGGCCGGCTCAGGATGACCCGCACAATGCCCGCGGCCGCGTCCGTCTCGGACCTTACTTGCTGGTTCATCGCCCTCTCCGGTAGCCCTGTCCTCCGACCCCGGCGCAGTCAACTGGGTTCGCCGCTCCCGGCTACTTCCCGGGCCCCGCGGGGCCTGGTCGCCCGGTCGTCTCGCCGCCCAGCACCCGGGCGCAACCCTCGACCAGCTCCCCGGCAACGTCGATCTCCATGCCGAGGATGGCCGCGCCGAAGGTCTTCCCCTGTGCGTCGAGCATGAGGGAGACCGTGCCGCCGCCTCCCAGCGCTCCGTGCAGCAGGAAGTTGAGGGCGCAGAGGTTCGGCAGCTCGAATCGCTCCACCTCTCCGCGACACACTCCCGCAAAGTGCTCCTTTACACGCGCCGGAGTCACCTCCCGGACGAGCTCCGGATAAACCGATTCGGTGAGGGCGATGAGACCGACGTTCGCGGTGTCGCCCTTGTCGCCCGAGCGGGCGAACGCCACCTGGCGCAGCCGTACTCTCATATGTCCAGGCACTCCACCTGGACCCGGCTCTCGACCACCTCGCGGTCTATCAACGCCGGCCAGTAAGCCATCACTTCCTGCACCCGGGGCCGCCCTCCTGCAAAGCCGGTCACCGTCGGCGGGCCCGCCAGGATCAGTGGCGCTATCTCGCGGGTGAAGCGCTCCACGGCTGACCGATCACTGGATCGGACGCCGATGCGAAGACCGACTTCCGGCAGATCCGTCAGTACCGCGTTTGACCCTGCACCGGCTGCTCCTGCCGCGCACGCGCCGGCGCCCACATACTCCGTTCGGATCTCATCGAAGGCCAGCCCGGCCCGCTCCAGGCGACCGCGCAGCACCGCGTCCGCCCGTCCGGCTTTCCGAAGAGCGTCCGGCCACGCGTACGTGAGCGTGCCGACCGCCTTCCACCCATCCCGGTAGGCGACGGAGACCTTCAGCTGCTCCGGACGTGCGTCACCGCGCACCCCGCCGATACGTACTCGATCGCCGCCCACATCCTGGAGCTGAATGGTGGAGAAGTCGGCGACGCAGTCGGGGGTGACATAGCGCGTCGGGTCGCCCATCTCGTAGACGAGCTGTTCGGTGACCGTCGCCCAGGTGACCCGGCCGCCGAGATCGGGGTGCTTGGTGACCACGAAGCTCCCATCCTCGCTCGCCTCGATGATGGGGTAGCCAGGCGCCACGAGGTCCACCCCTTCCCAGTCCAGGAGCGTGTTGCCGCCGGTCGCCTGGGCCCCGCACTCGTTGATGTGCCCGGCCACGACGCCCGCCGCCAGCCGGTCCCAGTCATCCTCGGCCCACCCGAGCTCGTGGGCCAGCGGTGCGTAGGTGAGTGCGGTGTCCGTCGAGCGGCCGGTGACAACGACGTCGGCACCCTGGCGCAGCGCTCGCACGATGGGACCCATGCCGAGGTACGCGTTGGCGCTCAGCACTCGATCGCCGACGGCGGCTAGCGGCTCCCCCGTATCCATGTTCCTGAGCTCGTGCCCCGCCTGCATGAGCTCGTCCATGCGGCTCATGAGGTCGTCCCCGCGAACGACTCCTATCCGCAGCGGCCGTGGCATCTCGATGCCGCCTAGATCTTCCGCCAGAGCGTCCCGGCACGCGTCGGGGTTCACGCCTCCTGCGTTGCTGATGACACGGACCCCCCGAGCCAGCAGTTCCGGCGCCAGTTCGACCATCAGGGAAACGAAATCGCGGGCATAACCCGCCGATGGATCACGGGCTCGCTGCTTCTGCATGATCGACATGGTGATCTCGGCCAGATAGTCGAGCATCAGGTAGTCGATGGGTCCGTGACGGACCTGGAGCTTCGGGGCCTCCTGCCAGTCCCCCCAGAAGCCCTGGCCGGACGCGACCCGAACGACGCGCCCTTCGCTCACGCGTCGTCGGGAAGGGTGAACGCCCCGATGTGCGGCGCCGGGTTCTCGAGGACGGTACGGAGGGCTAAGTCGAGCACCTCACGCGTCACCTCCGGCGCTATGATCGCGTCGACGAATCCGCGGGCGGCGGCGTAGCGGGCGTCAAGCTGGCGCTCG
The DNA here is from genome assembly GCA_039589295.1 of Gemmatimonadota bacterium. Taxonomy (GTDB): domain Bacteria; phylum Gemmatimonadota; class Gemmatimonadetes; order Palauibacterales; family Palauibacteraceae; genus JBDGYE01. Next base: position 15,805 of record JBDHHR010000035.1, read on the forward strand.
TACTCCGCCCGGGTGGCCCGGACGGCCGAGTCGGTCTCCTCGTCGAGCGGAACGCCTTTTCCCTGCGCCCGGTCTATCTTGGGCCCGTGCATCGCGCGCACCGCTGACTCCCCCTCCATGACACCCATGCGCCCGGACGGCCAGGTGAAGATGAAGTCGGGATCGAAGCCCTGGCCCGCCATGGCGTAGTAGCCTGCCCCGCTGGCGTGTCCGATGGTGAGAACGATCTTCGGCACCCTGGCGACCGACATCGACTCCACCATGCGGGCCCCGGCGCGGATTATTCCAGAGTGCTCGGCCTCGACTCCGACCATGAACCCGCTCACGTCCTGGACGAACAACAGTGGGATGCGGTGACGGTCGCACATGTCCAGGAAGTAGGCGACCTTCTCGGCGCTGTCGGCGTAGATGATGCCTCCGAATCTCGGTGGGCCACCCCGCTTGTCCTTGTACATGCCGCGCCGGTTGACGATGACCCCAACCCGCCGGCCGTTCAGGCGTCCGACGGCGGTGAGCATCTCAGGGGCGTAGCCGGCCTGAAACTCATCGAAGCGGCCAGCATCGAGAAACGTGTCCAGGACGTCTTCCACCCGGTACGGCTGCCGGTGGTCGTCGGGCATGACTGCGTACACGTCCTCGGCGGGACGAGCCGGCGACACCGGCTCGTCCGCAGGCAACGGCAGAACGGCGGGCGGAAGGTCCGCGACCAGATGCCGGATCTTCCGAACGCACTCCTGATCGTCCGGGACCTCGTAGTGAGCCACCCCACTGATGCGATTGTGGGTCGAGGCGCCGCCCAGGATCTCCTCCTCCACCTCCTGTCCGGTGGCGCCCTTCACCAGGTTCGGGCCGCCGAGGCCCATGAAGCTGGTCCCGTCCACCATCACGATCACGTCGGAGAGGGCCGGGAGATACGCACCGCCGGCGATGCACGGCCCCATGACGGCCGAGATCTGCGGCACCTTGAGGTAGTGCCGCATGATGGAGTTGTAGTAGAAGATCCGGCTGGCACCGTACTTCCCCGGAAAGACGCCGCCCTGATACGGGAGGTTCACGCCGGACGAGTCGACCAGGTACATGATGGGGACGCGGCAGCGCATGGCGATCTCCTGCGCCCGCAGCTTCTTGCCGATCGTCTCGGGCCACCAGCTTCCGGCCTTCACGGTGGCGTCGTTCGCCACGATCACCACGGGACGGCCGCAGACCTCCCCTATGCCGGTGACGACCCCTGCCGCCGGCGCTTTCCCATCGTACAGGTCGTGGGCGACCAGCAGGCCGATCTCGAGAAAGCCGCCACCCGGATCGATGAGAAGCTCGATGCGCTCGCGCGCCGTGAGCTTACCCTTGGCGTGCTGCCGCTCGACCTTGGAAGGACCCCCGCCCTGGCGCAGCTGCTCTTCCAGCGCCTGGATCTCGTCCACCAGGATCCGCATGCGCGACTTGGCGGCCGGCATCAGGGCTCCTCGGGTGCGCGATTCTCCTCGAACCAGCCGCGGATGTACTCGACTGCTTCGCTGGTCGCGGTGCCCGGACCGAACAGGTGACCTATCCCCAACTCGCGCAGTTTTGCCGAATCCTCGCTGGGTATGATGCCGCCTCCGGTGATCAGAACGTCCCCCAGACCCTGTGCGAGGAGCAGCTCCCGTACCTTCGGAAACAACGTCATGTGAGCACCGGAAAGTATCGACAAGGCAACGACATCGACGTCCTCCTGGAGCGCCGTCGCGGCGATCTTCTCGGGAGTCTGATGGAGTCCGGTGTAGATTACCTCCATGCCTGCGTCGCGCAGGGCGGCCGCGATTACCTTGGCGCCCCGGTCGTGCCCATCGAGGCCCGGCTTCGCAACCAGAACACGGATCTTTCTTTCGGACATCACGGAAAGCTCCGGGTGGTGTAACCTCGCCGGTCGCCCGCTGCGGCCGGCCGGCGGGTCAAGTTATCGGAAATGGAAGGCCGGAGGTACCCCCGGGGATCACGGCGTTGCGCCCTGATGTAGTTCCGCAGCGGCCCCCTAGAAGGCCACCGGCTCCCGGAACCGCCCATACACAATCTCGAGCGCGGCCCGGATCTCGCCGAGCGTGGCGTAGGCCCGAACCGCATCCAGCATGGGTGGCATCAGGTTCGCATCGCGCTCCGCCGCGCCCGTGAGCTCGGCCAGGACCAGCTCCACCGCTGCATTGTCGCGATCCGCCCGCAGTGCGGAGAGTCGCTCCCGCTGAGACTCGCCGGCAGCCTCGCCTATCCTCAGGATCTCGATGGACGGCTCGTCATCCTCCTCGAACGAGTTGACGCCCACGATGAGCCTGCTCCGCGCTTCCATCTCCTCCTGGAACCGCAGGGCCGAAGCAGCGATCCTGGCCTGGAAGTAGCCGGACTCGATGCCGGCCACCACGCCGCCGAGCTCATCGATCTCGCCGAAGATCGCCTCGGCCTGCCGCTCAAGCTCGTCGGTCAGCTGCTCCACGTAGTAAGAGCCGGCCAGGGGATCGATGGTGTTCGCCACACCTGTCTCGAAGGCCAGGATCTGCTGGGTCCGCAGAGCGATGCGTACCGCGTGCTCCGTCGGCAGGGCCAGTGTCTCGTCCATGGCGTTGGTGTGGAGCGACTGGGTGCCGCCCAGGACCGCCGCCAGAGCCTGATACGCCACCCGAACCACGTTGTTGTAAGGCTGCTGCGCGGTGAGGGTGACGCCCGCCGTCTGAGCGTGGGTGCGCAGCCGCCAGCTCTCGGGCCTCTTCGCCCCGTACGTCTCGCGCAGGTGGCGTGCCCAGATCCGTCGTCCGGCGCGGAACTTGGCCACCTCCTCGAAGAAGTCGTTGTGCACGTCCCAAAAGAAGGACAGGCGGGGGGCGAAGTCGTCCACGTCGAGACCACGGGCGACGCCCTCCTCCACGTAGGTGAATCCGTTCTTCAGCGTGTAGGCCAGCTCCTGCGCGGCCGTCGCACCCGCCTCCCGGATGTGGTAGCCGGAGATGGATATGGTGTTGAAGAGCGGCGCGTTGGTGGCCGACCACTCGAACACGTCGGTGATGATCTTTAGCGCCGGGCGCGGCGGGTAGATCCAGGCATGCTGCGCCATGTACTCTTTGAGGATGTCGTTCTGGATCGTTCCCCGGACTTTCTCGAGCGGTACTCCCTGCTTCTCCGCCGCTACCAGCAGGAAGCAGTACAGCATGATCGCCGGCCCGTTTATCGTCATGGAGACCGAGACCCGGTCCAGCGGGATGCCTTCGAACAGGGTCTCCATGTCGGCCAGGCTGCTGATCGCCACGCCGCACTTCCCTACCTCGCCGTCGGACAGAGGATCATCCGAGTCGTATCCCATGAGAGTCGGGAAGTCGAACGCCACCGAAAGGCCCGTCTGGCCACGGGCCAGCAGGAACTTGTAGCGTTCGTTCGTCTCACCAGCGGTGGCGAAGCCCGAGAAGAGCCTCTTCGTCCACAGGCGGGTGCGATACATGGTGTGGTACGGTCCGCGCGTGAACGGGTACTCGCCGGGAAGCCCCAAGTCCCGCATGTAGTCGTCGTCTGCGGTATCCAACGGGGTGTACAGAGGCTTCACGGGCTGCCCGGACACCGTGGTGAAGTCGGTGGCGTCCCGCTTCGGAATGCTCTCCAAACGCTGCTCCCATTCGCGAAGCTTTGACTCCAGCTCCGCCAGCTCCCGGCGGCGGCGCTCGACAGCCTCCTTCAAGTCGCCCAGCACCTCTGGATCGCTGTCTATGACCTGGCTCATGGACCTGTTCCCGATCGTTGGCCGGTCGGCGCGTCAACACCCTGCGCCTCCAAGGGCAGCCGTGCATTCCCCGGCTAGAGCTTTCCGGAAACCGGCTGTCGGCGAGTATATACGCGGCCGGGCGGACCTCGTTCCAGGCCGGGCTGCTCCTTATCCGGCTTCCCCCGCGTCGGAAGTCGGTCTCTCGGGCCACAGCTCGAGGTACAACCGCCGCCCGACGGCGTACGGGGATTCGAGGTCGAGCTCCGGATCGTGACCCACGCGCGCGGCCCATTCCCGCCACTGCCGCATCGCACGACGGTGCACCGCTCGGGCCAGGACTCGACGAGCGTGTTCGAGGGCTGCCCCGTGCCGGCGCATCGTCAGCCGCCCGGCGGCTTCCAGCCACGTGAAGTGCGAATCCAACACCCCGGCGATCTCGGGAACGCCCTGGCCCTCGGAAGCGACGCACTTGAGGACCGGCGCTTCCCATTCGTCCTGCTCCCCCTCGGCCCGCCCGTGACGCTCTCCTGTTCCGGCGCTTTCCGGCGCCCCGGCAAGGGCGGACGGGTCAACCCCGTGATGGGCCGTTGCGACTTCCATGCGGCTACCGGACCGCAAGGACTGGACGACCTCGATCTCCTTCTTGAGACGGTCGGCTCCTGGCCGGTCCGACTTGTTCACCACGAACACGTCGGCGATCTCCATGAGGCCCGCCTTCATGGCCTGAATGCCGTCTCCGGACTCTGGAACCAGAACCATCAGGGTGGTGTCGGCCGATGAGGCGACCTCCAGTTCCGACTGACCGACACCCACCGTCTCGAGGAGGATCCTCTGGAAGCCGAACGCGTCCATGAGGTCCGCAGCTTCCCGCGTGGTCGTGGACAGTCCCCCGTGTGAACCGCGGCTGGCCATGGACCGGATAAAGATTCCCGGCTCGGTGGCCAGGTCGTCCATGCGCACCCGGTCGCCGAGGAGGGCACCGCCGGTAAAGGGGCTGCTGGGATCTACGGCTATCACGCCGATCCGCTCCCCACGATCCCGGTAGTGTCGCGCCAAGCCGGCCACGAGAGTTGACTTGCCGGCACCTGGCGGGCCGGTAATGCCCACCCGCCGGGCCCGTCCGACCCCCGCGTGCAGGGCGTGCAGCAGGTTCTCGAACCCGGCGACCTGGTTCTCGACGAGGCTGATGCAGCGCGCCAGGGCGAGCTCTTCCCCGGCGAGAAACCGCTCGACCAGTTTCCGCTGGCCGGACGTGAGAGAGGCCCGCGCCGAGTCGTTCATAGAGAGCGAAACTGCGCGGGCCCTGATGCCGCGGCAAGACGGCCCGAACGGCCGAATGGCCTCTCGGGCCTAGCCTACTTGGTGCGGACTATCACCATTCGGGGCTCCAGGCTCGCCGGGAGATCGGCGCCCGAGCCGGTCGCCTGCAGCCGCAGCCCGGTTCCGCCGGAGCCCGCCGGCGCGGTCAGGGTGACGTACTGGGCGGTGGCCGTGAACAGCCTGGCGTCCACGGTGGACGAGCCGGCCAGGCTTCCGGCCATGGGTCGCAACGGGTAACCGCCCGGCTGGGGCAGGCCGAGGAGGGACAGCGTGCCGTCGATGAACGCGACGATGCTCGGGTGCTCGTAGAACGTCCGGAGCTGGTAGCTGCTGAGGAGCAGCTCCGCGCGCGGCGGGCCACCCAGGTCGGTGCGGTCCTCCACGGCGAAAATGCCGCTCCATTCGGCCGCCAGCCCGTTGAACGGCGTCCCGAACACGCTCGAGACCGCGTCCCGGGAGTCCGGCGCAGCGTCGGTGATCAGCGCCCGCGTCTTCTGCCACTCGGTCGCCCCGGTGTCGAACCGGTCCAGGAGGTAGCGCACGAACGCCCAGTTGGCCCCCCGCATGCGGAAGGTGGACACCCCCAGCGGATCCTCGCTGTTGAGCAGGGCCGAGGTGTCGGCCGGCTCCACCAGGTAGGTAGCTAGGTTCAGGAAGTCGTCTATGTAATACTTGTTGAAGTTGTCGAGCGCCTGCTGCGTCCCGATGAGCTCGCTCGGCCCGAGCTCCGTCCCCGGCGTGAAGCCGTTGGCGGCGTGCCCCACAAGCTCCTCGGCCAGGTGCGAGAGCCCCTCGTTCAGTCCGACGTCCATCTGAAACAGGCCCGCGTTGGCCCGTACCCATGTGTTGAGCATGTGCTGGAACTCGTGCGCAACCGTCCTCTCGGTGGTGCGCTCGACGAAGCTCTTGTCGATACCATCATTGGGATCGTCCGGGGTGAACTCGCCGCTCGGATCCGGCACCATGACGTAGAACATCTCGGCGTTGTTGCCGAACGCGCTCAGGTCCGCCGGGCAGAAGAAGCCCGCGATGAAGCCCTGGTCGTAGCTGTCCGACAGGTTGTTGACCCCCGCCGAGTACAGCAGGACGACCCGATCTCCGTTGGCGTCTACGTCTCCGGGGGCGCCGAAATAGGTCGTGTCCGTGTCGAAGATGAGGTCGTCGAAGTTCTGCGCTATGGCGTCGTACTCCGCCGGCGTGAAGGCGCCGTCGGCCACCGTATCCTCTATCACCACCGCTTTGGCACTCACCGAGCGGACCACCCCGGTGATGCTGTCGGGCGCGTTGGGGAAGGCGGCCGTACACGAGAAACCGAAGTCCAGCGTGTCGCCCACCGAGGGGACGGCCATCAGGCCGAATCCCACCCGTCCCGCGTTGGACCTTATCTGCGGCAGCAGCTGCGACTCGGTCCGCCTCAGCTGCTGGTCCCACTCGTACTGGCGGACTCGCCACGCCAGCTCGCGGCCCGTCGCCTGACCGCCGAGCGAGAAGCTGGCGCTCGACCGGCCCCCCGAGGGCGGGGGCACGACCTGCGGCCCTCCGCCCGCGACGCTGCCGGCGATGGCCAGCTCCATGTCGTTGAACCCGAGCGCCTGGGGCAGCGGCGTGACCGCCACCTCGTACTCGGCGCCCGCCGAGTGTGCCGGAAGCTGCACGCAGCTCACCTCGGCCGGACCCAATACCGCGTCGGCACCGGGGGCCAGGTTCAGCACGGCAGCGGCACCATCTCCCCCGCACCCGTTTGCGCTGAACTGGACGCTGCTGGAGCCCGCGTCCGCCGTGACCTGGTAGCGGCCGTTGCTGTCGCCTAACGTCAGGGTGGACGAGGCCTGACCGTCCACCGCCGTCGTGGCGCTGGTCGCAGAGAGCGCGGCGCCGGTTCCCTGTTCCTCGACTATGGAGAACGTGACTTCCACTCCCGAGAGCGGCGCGCCGCCGGTCTCGAAGGCACGCACGACGAAGGGCTGGGCCAGCGCCGACCCCGCGAAGCCCACCTGCGTGTCTCCCGACACTATCTCCAGTTCGGCACCTGCCGAAGCCGTGGCGTCGAAGGTGACTGACGAACCAGCGATGGAGGCCCGCACCGAGTAGGGTCCGGCCGTCGACCCGAGGACGAACATGATCGAGGTCTGTCCGTCGGCACCCGTGGGTGTACTGCCGGAGCTCAGCATCGCATTCGGTCCGGCAGCGTTTACCAGGACCCAGGACACGCCAACTCCGGTTGCTGGAGTCCCCGAGGAATCCTGCACCTTCACCGTCAGCGGATCCGCGAGCTGCGCACCCGTTGCCCCTGTCTGGTTGTTCCCGCTGTCTCCGCAACCGGCCGCCAAAGCCGCAATGAGGAGCCCCGTCACTGCCAGTCTCGTCTTGATCATGCGAAGCGCTCCCTGTGCGCCTGAGCGAATCCGCCTCGGGCGGAAGAATGCATACTCATAGTGTCCGCGGGCAATATCGGTGCCGCCGGCCTTCCACTGCGCAGTGCGCTGGACCGGCCACGGTTTATAGCCCGAAAGGCCCCTGCACAGAAGGGGTTTCGGGAGCTCGGGCCGCTGACCGCTCGAGGGCGCGCCGGCGCTCCCGGCACGGCACACCTGTGGGAAGCCGCTCAAGGTGACGCGAAGTGCAAGGCGTTCACATGAGTAAAACGCTGGCGAGTCCCAGGAGCAGGAAGAAGCCCCACAGGTCGGTGAGCGTCGTTACGAAGGGCGATGACGCTACCGCCGGGTCTACCCCGACCCGTTCCAGGAAGATGGGGATGAACGCACCCGCGAAGGAGGCAACGATCAGGCTGCCCCACATGGCGAGAAGCACTACGACGCCGAACAGGGGCGTTACGTCCGCAAGAACGAACCCCAGGACGGCGGCCAGGGCACCCATTACCAGCCCGTTGACCAGTCCGACGAGCAGTTCCTTGCCGATGACTCCCAGGCGCTCCCGGAGCGTTTCCTCCGACAGGGCGATCCGCCGGATGGTGACCGCCAGAGTCTGCGTTCCGGCGTTGCCGCCCACCCCGGCGATGATGGGCATGGCCACCGCCAGCAGGGTGATCCTCTCGATGGTGCCCTGGAACGCGTACACTACCGAGGCGGCGACGGCTGCGGTAAGAACGCTCAGCAGCAGCCACGGAAGTCTGCTCCGTATGGCCGCCGCCGTGGAGCCTCGGATCTCCTCCTCCTCGGACACCGCCGCGAACCGCAGAATGTCCTCGGTGGCCTCCGCCTCCACGACATCGATCACGTCATCGAAGGTGATGCGACCGACCAGCCTGTTGACCGGGTCGACCACACCGATCGACGCCATGTTGTAGCGGGAGAGGATCCTGCCGACTTCCTCCTGGTCCATCTCCGCCCCAACGACGGCCGGAGGCTCTTCGGTTATCTCGGTTATCGGGGAGGCCGGCTCGGCGACCACCAGATCCTGCAGCGAGACTATCCCTCGCAGGTGGTTTCCCGGATCCACCACGAAGATGGAATAAAAATCCACGTCTTCCCGGGCCTGGCGTCTGACCTCCTCGATTGCGGCGCCAGCCGTGAGACCGGAAGAGACGGCCAACACCTCCCCGGTCATGATCCCGCCGGCCGAATCCTCAGGGTAGTGAAGCAGTTCTTCGATCTCCGCCGCGTCGGGCACTGAAACCGCGGAAAGGACCTGCGCCCGCTCTTCCGGCTCCAGGTCTCCGATGACGTCGGCGGCGTCGTCATCGGCCATCTCCTCCACGATCTGCGCCATGCGCTCCGGCTCGAGCCGGAGCAGCAGCTGGCCCGGGCGCTCGACTTCCTCCATCTCGGCGATGGTGTCCGCAGCCACATCGGACGGGAGGTAGGACACCAGCTGGACGCGCTGTGCCTCGTCGAGATGCTCTATGATGTCGGCAAGGTCACTGGGATGCAGGCTGTCTAGGTACGGCCTAAGGGCTTCGGGATTGCCCTGCTCCAGGAGACCCTCCACCTCGTGGAGAACCTGCCGGATGTGATCCGCCATCTCGCCCATGTGCCGATCCCGCTGATTTCGGAGAGGATGCCCTGCGGCGGCCCGATGTCCGCCCGCCCGGCCCGGTGGAAGGATACGGCGCGAGGACCTGAATGCCTAGTGCGCCCGACGTGGAAGTGAGGTAAACGGCTAGCCGGAGATCAGACCGCGAAGCAGGTCTTCCTGCAGGCGAAACATCTCCGACTCCTCTCGATCGGGGCCCTCAGGATGCTCCAGGCCCAGGGCATGCAGGGTGCCGTGGATGACCAGACGGAGCACCTCGTGGTTCGCGGACAGATTCCGTCCTGCGGCGTTGCGGCGCGCTACGGCGGGGGCGATGTAAACGTCACCCAGGATCTCACCGGGGGCGCCGAGCTGGAAAGAGATCACGTCCGTCGGACGATCGTGATCCAGATACTTCCGATTCAGAGCGCGGATCTCGTCGTCCGTGACGAACGTAATGGACATCTCGCCGGTCAGTTGGACGTCAGTCGCCGCCAGTGCCGCCTGTGCCGCCCGGCGCACGTCGTGCGCGAGGCCAGCCGCTTCCGGCCACTCCTCGAGGCGGTTCACGTGAACCGTGACGGTCACCGTCTCATCCCGGCCCG
>JBDHHR010000036.1:0-30440 GCA_039589295.1 Gemmatimonadota bacterium
CCTGGCCTGCGGCAGCGGTGCCATGGCCTCGGCGCTGGCGCTGCACGCCGCCGACCTGTGTGAGCCCGGCCTGTCACTAAGGGTCCGTGGCGGGGACGCTCTGCACATCACCGTGCCCGAGGAGCCGCCGGCACCGAACTCCATTGCCGTCGTCGGTCTCACCGGCCCGGCGCTGCACATCTTCGATGGCTCGTTTCGCTCTGATCCGTGACGTGGTCCGGTAGCGTCGGCGGTCCGTCACGCCGTAACGGCTCTCACGGTCAGGGTCACCCTTACCCCGGGCCGGTCAGCCGATCATTGCCGCTTGCGCGCGAGACCTCGGCTCCTCCCACGGTATCTTGATCGTCCTCGCCGTCAACCGGTCCCCGCGAAGGCATGAGCCATACCCAGCCGGCGCTGGCGAACACCAGCGCCCCACCCGCAATGAACCCAAGTCCAGGCCCGAGATGGCCGAACGCCCATCCGGCAGCCACCGGCCCGATGACCCTCGAGGCGGCGCCCGCTGACTGATTGACCCCGAGCACCTCTCCCTGTTCGCCCGACCGGGCCCGCCGTGACACCAGACTTTGCAGCGAAGGTGCCATCAGGCCCCATCCACTTCCTACCAGGAAGAGGAACGCGATAGTGGTGGACACCGTCTGCAGGACGCCCATGAGGGCGACCCCAACGCCGAGCAGCACCGCTCCGAGCATGGCCATGGCCCGCTCGCCGTGCCGCTCGACGAGCGGGCCTATGAGCGCGCCCTGCATACCCGCGGACACCATCCCCACCAAGGCGAACAGCCCCCCCGCGTGGACGGCGCTCAGGCCCAGTGGGCGCTCCAGAAAGAGCGGAAAAATGGTCGTGAAGCCCGCGAAGCCCATGGTTCCGAGGAAGAAGGCGGCGATGGGATCGCGGAGCCGCTGGCGGGCCAGAATGTGCCGGGCCGCCTGGGCCCTTCCGGTAATGGCCTCCACAATACCGAGGCCACGGCCGTACAGGCGGTTTTCCACCCGCAGCGATTCAGGCAGGTAGAACCAGGCCGCGGCCGCACTCGCCAGGCTGAGCCCCGCTGCCACAAAGCCGGGGAGGCCGTACCCCCAGCGACTGAGAATGCCTCCGATGGCCGGACCGAAGATGAACCCGAGCCCGAACGCAGCCCCTATGAGCCCCATGCCGCGGGCTCGTCGCTGTTCGCTCGTCGAGTCGGCGATGTAGGCCTGCGCCACGGAAATGGTGGCGCCCATTATTCCCGCGAGCACCCGCGACAGGAGAAGCACCGCAAGACTTCCGGCGAGGCCGAACACAACGTAGGAAATCGTCGAACCGGCGAGCCCCACCAGCAGCAGCGGCCTTCTGCCATGGCGGTCGGAGAGGGCTCCCCATATCGGCGAGAAGACGAACTGCATTCCGGAATACGAGGCGATTATCAAGCCCACCTGAAGAGGACTGGCCCCCAACTCGGTCGCGTAGAACGGCAGAAGAGGCAGAACGATACCGAAGCCCACCAGATCGAGGAATACGGTGAGGAATACGACCCCCAACGCCACCGGGTTCTCCGCGCTCCGCACGTCAGAGTTGTTCTTCACCACAGGCGACGAGGCCGGAGATGGCCGGCAGCCGCTCACCCCGCGCCCGAAGGTGGGCCAGGTGCGCCGAGATCGAGGCCGCGGCTGCCCGCTCCAGGCTCGGGGAGAGAGGTCCGTAGACCCTGCTCAGGATCTCCCCCACCGAGCGGGCCCCGCCTCTGACAGCACTGCGAATCTGGTCCTCCCGCTGAAGGCGGTGGGCGCGGTACTCCTCGAGAACAGCGACGGGCGACTCCACAGGCGGCCCGTGTCCGGGGTAGATGCGGCTCGGGCGCAGGGCTACCGCGCGCAGCAGGCTGGACGTGTACGCTGCCACGTCACCGTCCGGGTAGAGGATGGCGCTCGTGCCGCTGCCCAGTACGAGGTCCCCCGTGAAGAGCCATCGCTCCGGAAGAAGAAGGAACGACATGTGGTCCGCGGAATGGCCCGGTGTCCCCAGCGCCGTCAGAGCCCGCGGATCGCCGTCCACCGCGAGTGTGTCCCCGTCCGCCAGAGCGAGACCGTCGAGTCCGCAACGGTCGAGCGTCTGACTGGACGCGGCCACAGGCGCCCCGAACAGCTCCGCCGCCGAGCGTGCCCCGGCGGCGTGATCGGCATGGGAGTGTGTCAGGCAGACAGCCTCCACGCAGCGGAGTCCGACCCGCTCCCGCAGCCGCTCCAAGTGCCTGTCTATCGCGGGGCCCGGGTCGACGAGCACGGCCCGCGCCCGGCCCACGATGTACGAGCGAGTCCCGTCCAGGGTCAGCGGCCCTGGGTTGTCGGCCACTTCCCACGCTACCCGTCGCTGGCCGGAGGCCCCGGACCGCCTCGACGACAGGTTACCAGGCATTCTCGTAATCCGGATCATCCGGCAGAACGGGCCGCACGGCATCGCCATCAACGAACAGACGCGGTTCAACCGGCTCGACGTCTCTTCCACCCCGCTCCTCGAACAGGCCCTCGAGAGTCGCGTACTCTGCCAGTGTCAGGAGAGTACGTCGGGTCGGAAAGAGCATGGGCAGCCGGTCCTCGGCGAACCGGCTCACGGCTTCAGACGCTGTAAGCCACTGCTTTCCGGCCAGCTCGTCCGTTAGCTCCGGCTGCTGCCCGGTCGCCGCGCCGGCCTGCTCGGCCACGAAGAAGCGGGTGTCGTACCTCTTGCGAAAGCGAGCGGGCGTTACCCACCTAGACAGGTAAATGGCTCGCAGTTTCCGGAAAGCGAGATCGAGATCGAGACAGACTTCCGGAAATGTCCGCGTCCTGCGCAGAAGAGAAGCACGTGCCTGTGCTGCGCTCGCCGGGGCGACCGCAGCGTCCGACAGCAGTATGCCTGTCTCCTCGAACAACTCACGCAGCGCCGCCACGAGGGCGGGGCTCTCCCGATCTGCCAGCGCCGGTGGCAGACGCCGACGCAGCTCCTCGGAGCCATCCTCGGGATCGATGATGCCGCCTGCGAAGACGAAAGCGCCCGCCGCGAAGCGGGCCGTGCTCGGCCGCTCCAGAAGGAGCACCTCGAACCCACCGGCTGCCGAACTCGGTCGCGCCAATACGATGGTCGCTGCGGGACGCGGCTCGAACGGGCGCTCGCCCGGATCGATGTGCCCTCGAGCGAACTCCTCCCGCTCTATGCGCTCGGTGACGGCGCGAACACGCTCGTCTGACGGTTCCGCTCGCCGTGTGGCGTCGCCGTCCCTCACGCCCCCGGCAGCTCCGGCAGGACTTGCTTGAGAGCAAGCGCGACCAAGATCAGGAGGATCAGCACGAAAAACCCGATGGCGTATGGCAGCAACACGATGGCTGCGGCTCGCCCGGTGCTCGTGCGGTGCGCTTGTTTCATACCTGCCACCAGAAGCACGATGGACCACACCAGCGCCAGCAGGGCTCCGATATACGGCAGCCCGGCCAGGACGGCCGGGCCCGAACCGTAGCAGAAGACGCGCCCGGTGGCGGCGAGCCCTCCATGCTCCGGCGCCAGCATGAGAGCGAAGGCATGCAGAAAGAGTGACGAGACTAGCAGCACAAGCAGTGCCTGGAACGGGCTGAGAAAGAAGTTGAGGATGAGCAGGCCGCCGGGCTCGAGCCCGAACTCTGCGCCGATGGCGTCGAGGGCCACGGCGTCGAGGTCTGCCAGTCCCCACAGGAGCGTGAACGCGGCCGCGCTCACAGCCACCAGGAGATAGTATAGCAGCGGCCGCACGAAAGATGCCGAAAAGCCCACTCGCTCGAAGAAGCTGTTCGGACTCGTGAGGCTCCACCACCAGGAAGCCGCAAGGTTGGCGGGAAACGAGACTGCCGCGTCTTCCCAGGGGATGCTCTCCGTACCGTCAGCCTCGCTCGCGAAACCGCCGATCACTACCTCCGCCGGCCCGTCGTCCGGACGCATCATCCTCAGCTCTCCGGCGACCGGTCCACGCCCACCCGGAAGCGCGCGTCCACCGCCACGCAGGCAGCGGCATCCGGGAACGCGAGAAACGGATTGATGTCCATCTCCCGAATCTCCGGGTGGTCACCGACCATCTGACTCACCCTCTGGACGACATCGGACAGCGTAGCCAGATCCACGCCGGGTTCGCCCCGGACACCCTGAAGTATCCCGAACCCGCGCAACGACCGGATCATCTCCTCGGCATCCACGGTGCTCACGGGCTGGACACGAAACGCCACGTCCCGCAGAACTTCCACGTATACGCCGCCGAGCCCGAACATGACGATCGGACCGAAGCGCGGTTCGATCGTCATCCCCACGATCGTCTCCTTTCCTCCGTCGTGCATCCGCTGCACCAGCACACCTGCCTCGCGGGCCGCGTTGTCTGCGCCGTCCAGCACGGCCGCGATCTGGATGAAGGAGTCGCGAACCGCCTCGCTGTCGCGCAGGTCCACGCGTACCGCCCCGGCCTCCGTCTTGTGTACGATGTCCTGCGAGACCGCCTTGAGCACAACCGGATAACCCAGCTCAGCGGCCGACTCCACGGCTTCAGCGACGTCTGAAGCGACGCGGTACGGCGCGACCGGGATACCGTAGCACCGCAGGACCTCGAATGCCTCGGTGACGCTGAGCCTGTCGCGGTCTTCCCTGACGGCTCCACGGATAATCTCCGCGACCCGCCCGGCATCGACTTCGAACCGGCGAACTTCCGCCACGGGCCGCTCGAGCCACTTCCGATACCGCCACATGGCGCCCAGAGCCTGGGCGGCCGACTCGGGGAACCGGTACACCGGCACCGGGGAGTCGCTGAGTTCAGCCATTCCCTGCGGCAGGCCACGCTTGCTCATGAGAACTGCCATGACCGGCTTGTCGCTCGCGCCGGCTGCTCGCTCGATGGCCTCTGCCACGATGGGTGCTTCGAGCCCCAGCGGCACGTAAGCAGCGACCGCTGCGTCTATATCCGCATCTTCCAGCACTATCTCCAGAGCCTTCTCGAACTGATCGGCCGTGGCGCTGGCGATCATGTCCACCGGGTTCGCCACGCTGGCCTCTGCCGGTAGCAGCTCTCGCAGGCGCGCGCGCGACTCCCCGGATAGCCTGGAGACCTCCAGGCCGACTCCCTCGCAGGCATCGGCGATGATGATGCCGGGCCCTCCGGCATTGGTGAGAATCGCCACGCGCGGACCTTTCGGCAGGGGTGCCTTGCTGAACGCGATGGCGGCGTCGAACAGAGCCTCCACCGTGTCCACTCGCAGCACCCCGCACTGCGCGAACAGCGCGTCGGTGGCTATGTCCACCTGGGCTAGCGCTCCGGTGTGGCTCGACGCGGCCTTGGCACCCGCCTCGCTTCGTCCAGCCTTTACCGCCAGTACGGGCTTCTTGCGGGTGGCACGTCTGGCGAGGGTGGTGAACCGGCGAGGGTTCCCGAATCCTTCCAGGTACATGAGGATGACGCCGACCTCGTCATCGTCCTGCCAGTACTCGATCAGATCGTTGCCCGACACGTCGGCCTTGTTGCCGACAGACACGAACTGACTGATGCCGATCCCATACTCCGAAGCGTAGTCCAGGATGGTCATGCCCATGGCCCCCGACTGGCTCATGAAGGCTATGGGCCCGGCGGGCGGCATACTGGGAGCGAAGGTGGCGTTCATCGAGACCGCAGGGGATGTGTTCATCACGCCCATGCAATTGGGCCCGACCATTCTCATCCCGTTGCCCCGCACGAAGTCGAGCAGCTCTGCCTCTCTCTGGACACCCTCTCCGCCCACCTCACGGAAGCCGGCGGTTATGACGACCAGGCAGCTCACGCCGGCCGCGGCGCACTCCCTGACTACCGGCAGGAGCTGCTCTCTCGGCACCACAACTACCGCCAGCTCCGGCACGGTCGGCAGGTCCTTCACCGACGGGAAGGCAGGTACCGAGCTGACCGAATCAGCACTCGGGTTAACGGGATAGACGGGCCCGGCAAAGCCGCCTGACACCAGGTGTCGCAGCATCGCGTTGCCGATGCTGTCCCGGCGGCGGCTCGCGCCGATGACCGCTATCGACCGGGGTCTCAACAGACAGTCCAGCATCTCCCTATCCCTCCGGAGCGTCCGCCTGCCCGGCGGTCGCTCAGCTCATTATCTTACGGCATGCCGAAGGCAACCATCACCAGAGCCGTCAGCTTTCCGGCCGGTCATCGCTACTACCGAAGCGACTGGTCCGAAGCTCGTAACGAGGCAGTGTTCGGCAAATGCGCTCGCTCGCCGGGCCACGGTCACAACTACAGCGTCGAGGTAACCGTAGAGGGCGAGATCCACCCCGATACCGGCATGGTCGCCGACCTCGGTGCGCTAGATGCGGCCATTTGCCGGGCCGTCCTCGACCCGCTGGACCACGCCTTCCTTAACTCTTTGCCGGAGTTCGCGGACGGCCTGATTCCCACGACCGAGAACCTGGCTCGCGTTGTCTGGGAGCGGCTCCAGCACTTGGTCCCGGACACCTGTCGGCTGTCGCGCATCCGGGTAGCCGAGGACCGAACCCTATGGGCGGAATACTGCGGCGGCTGATTGTCACTCCGTCGAGTCGCCTGGACGCTACTAGTCCAACAGACGCAGCGGCATGACCAGGCATAGGTAGTCGGGTACGCCACTGGCCGGTACGAAAGTCGCTGCCCTTTCCGGCGCCTTGAACTGTATCATTACATCCTCGTCCGGCATATAGCGCAGCACCTCAAGCAGGTAGTTGGCGTTGAAGCCGATCTCCACGTCCTCGCCCTCATAGTCCAGCTGCATCTCTTCTTCCGCCTCCCCGAGGTCAGGCGTCTGCACCCGAAACGAGAGCGCCCCGGTCGAGAACTTCATTCTCACGCGGTGTGTCTGATCGCTCGCTACCACAGCCATCCGACGGACGGCTGCCGCCAGGCTCTCCTTGGCAGCGGTGGCCCGCTTGTCGTTATCCGCCGGGATTACCTGCTGGTAGTTCGGATACGGGCCCTCAATCAGGCGCGTATACACCACTCGCCGCGGTGAGCGGAAGGCCAAGTGGTTCTTCGTCCGCGCTATCTCGATATCCCCTTCCTTTTCGAAGAGCCGCTCCACCTGCAGCAGCGCCTTCGGCGGCACGATCAGATCTGCGTCCGGTGCTCCTGCCGCCTCCAATGCCACTGTCATCTTCGCCAGCCGGTGGCCATTCGTCGCAACCATCGATGCGCGGCCCTCCCCCAACTGCCACAACACACCGTTGAGGATCGGCCGGCTCTCTTCACTTGATGCGGCGAACGTGGTCCTGCCTATCAGCTCATGCAGGTCACCTGCCGTCATCGACCAGCTCTCTGTAAAATCCACTTCGGGAAAGCCAGGAAACTCCTCTGGTGGTATTCCAAACAGCTTGAAGCGGCTCTTGCCGCTCTCTATCCGAACCTCCAGGCCTTCGGTCGTCAGATGCACGGGCCCCGGAGGTAGTTCCCGCACGATCTCAGCAAACTTCCTGGCCGGGACAGTCACCGCACCTTCTTCCGAGACATCCGCGTCAATCGAGACGAAAACGGCGATGTCCAAGTCCGTACCGCTTAGCCCCAAGCTACCTTCTCTCGCCTCGAGCAGGATATTGGACAGAACAGGCAGCGTCGTCTTGGTGGGGATAGTGGCCGCCACGGCACCGAGGCCACGGTGGAGACCATCTCGCGTAACTGAGAGCTTCATCGAGTTCCTCTTTCGCTCACGCTTTCCCGGTTCTTCCCCAGGAAGGTTCGTCTATCTCTCTGTAATACATCAAACAGCAGTATTAGTAGAGGCCGTGGGAACGTGGAGAGAATCCATGTGATGCTCCGGGAGCCTGGGGAAAGTAGCAGCAAGATCCACCGGTATCCACCACCGGGGAGGATGGACGATCCTGTGTCCTCAGAAAAACCAGGTTTTCCACAGTCTCTCTCAACGCTGGATCTCGTCTTGAAGCCGCCTGACTCTGGCTCTGAAGTCCGGATTGGAGGCCATCTCCGCTTCGACCTTATTAACGGAATGGATGACCGTTGAGTGATCACGGCCTCCGAACAGAGTTCCGATCTCCGTATAGGGAAGGTCGAGCGTAGTCTTGATCAGATACATCGCGACCTGGCGCGGAACAGTCAGCGACTTCGAGCGTCGCTTGGACACGAGGCCCTCTACGGTGGCATCCCACGCCTCGGCAGCCCGCTGGCGGATTTCCTGTGGGGAGATGCGTACTCCCTGGTCTGTAGTGCCGCGGGGCCCGAGAGCCTCTCGCGCCAGTTCCAGTGAGATCTCGCGCCGGGTCAGCGAGCTGTAAGCCAGGAGCTTTATAACCGCTCCTTCCAACTGCCGCACTGATGTCTTGCGGTTACGGGCAATGAACTCGATGACCTGGTCGTCCATCACCAGCCGATCTTCAGCAGCTTTCTTCTGGAGGATCGCGACGCGGGTTTCGAAATCAGGCGGCTTGATATCAGTGACAAGGCCCCACTCGAAGCGAGAAACAAGCCTTTCCTGCAGACCCGGGATCTCCTGGGGCGGGCGGTCGCTGGTAATGACTATCTGTCCGTGCGCGTCATACAATGAGTTGAAGGTGTGGAAGAACTCCTCCTGTGTCCCCTCCTTATTGCCCAGGAAGTGCACGTCGTCCACCAGCAGGACATCGATCCGCCGATACCTCAGGCGAAAATCCGCAGTTCGCCCGCTCTGGATAGCGGTGATCATCTCGTTGGTGAACTGCTCAGACGGAACATATGCTATCCGCATCTCGGACGAGCGTTCGAGGATCGCGTGCCCTATAGCGTGCATGAGGTGCGTCTTGCCGAGTCCCGTGTCCCCGTAGATGAACAGAGGGTTGTAAAGCCTGGCCGGAGCGTCGGCGACGCCACGGCAAGCCGCCGCCGCGAGCTGGCTGTTGTTGCCGATGACGAAGCGCTCGAAAGTGTAGCGCGCGTTGAGACCCGCCGACCGGGCCTCGACGCCAGCTGATCGAGCAGCGGGGGACCCGGTCAGCGGCTCAGGGTCCACAGCGGCGCCGGCATCCGTCACCCTGATCTCGGGGAAAACCATGCGGTCGGTGGAGCCGTGATGCTCGAACCGGAGGTCGAGTGCCCGGCCGACTGTCCGCGCGGCCAGCTCACGAAGGAGAGTTCCGTACTTGTCTTCGATCCACTCGACCGCGAAACGGGTTGGAGCGGCTATCACGAGCGTGTCGTCCGACAGGGCAACGGCCTCCGCGGAGGCGAGCCAGGTGCGAAACGTCTGCTCCGGCAGAAGCTCCCGCGCCGCAGAGGTGATGGACGACCAGACTTCAGCTGCTGTCAATTCCATGAAACACGACCGTCACACGCAACGGGGTCGGGAGGTGGGACGGGGGGCACCATAGTAGACGACCGATTCCGGGCTGTCAACGAGAGGGACGGGCCGCAGCGCGTCGATTGACAGAGCACAGCCCGGCACCTAGTCTTTGCGGCTGTCTTCCCCATGATAGGAGGCCGCGGCCCTGGCGGCGGCGAGATCGAAGATGCAACCGACATACAGGAATCCCAGCAGACGGAAGAGGCTTACGGACCACGGGTTTCGCGCTCGCATGAAATCCAAGGCCGGCCGCAAAGTCCTGGCGCGGCGGCGGCGCAAGGGGCGTCACTCGCTCACGGTGAGCGACGAGACGCACCGCAAGCAGCGCCGGTAAGGCGTTAGTCTCGGGAGACCACGTCCGTGCAAGGCGGCTGTCGATTCCCGCGTCGGGCTCGCCTGCGGCGCGGGGAGAACATCGTCAGGCTGCTGCGCACGGGGGAGAGGCGACACTGCGGGGCGCTGGACGTCTATGTAGCAGAATCCCGGACTTCCATGCCCAGAGCGGGCATCGTCGTACCCCGGCATGGTCATTCGATCGTCGAGAGGAACCGGCTGAAGCGGCGCCTGCGTGAGGTCGTCCGCCTCTGCTGGCTCCCGGCCGCGCGCCATACGACCCCGCCGCAGGAGCTTCTTGTGAGAGCACGGCCGGAGGCGTATTCGAAAACATTCCCCGAACTGAGAACGGCGTTGCTTCGCGGCGTATCCGACGAACGTTGAAACGGCTGATCGTTTTCCTCATCCACACGTACCAGGCCGGGATCTCCCCGCTGTTGCCAGCGAGCTGCCGGTACATGCCGAGCTGTTCGGAGTATACGCGTCTTGCCGTCGAGCGCTTCGGGGTCCGGCGAGGCGCCTGGCTTGGCCTGCGACGGGTATTGCGCTGTCAGCCGTTGGGCGGCTTCGGGCCGGACCCGGTGCCGGATCTCGGCGGCGAGCGG
Organism: Gemmatimonadota bacterium; assembly: GCA_039589295.1. Classification (GTDB taxonomy): domain Bacteria; phylum Gemmatimonadota; class Gemmatimonadetes; order Palauibacterales; family Palauibacteraceae; genus JBDGYE01. The sequence goes on from JBDHHR010000036.1 coordinate 10,241, forward strand.
GAGCAGTCGGGTGAAGGAACGTGCCTGGGGAGTTGAAGGGATAGATGGAGAAACGGGCCATTCTGGCTGTAGTTCTGATGGTCGCGGTGATCTTCCTCACCAACCTCCTGTTCCCGCCCTCGCCGGTAGCCCCGCCGCAGACGACCGCGGATTCTCTCGCGGCCGCGGCCGGTGTAGAGGAGCCCCGCGTGCCCGTGGCCGAGGACACTGCAGCGCGCACAGGCCAGGCCCGTGATTCAGGCGGGCTCCTGCCGATCGCCGATGAAGGCCCGGCGGATACGATTGGAATCACGAGCGACCTGTACCGCCTGAGCTTCTCCACACGCGGAGCCACCCTTGTCGGGGCCGAGCTGACGAGGCACATATCGTACGCCGCGGACGGCGGCGGCCAGCGGCCCGTGCAGCTGGTGCGGTCCGGAGACCGCCTGCTGGGTTACCGGATCGCCATGGGAGGGGACACGGTGACGTTGGAGCACCAACTCTTCCGGGCCGACCGCGACGCCATCACGCTCACGGAAGAGTGGCCGAGCGATTCCCTCGAGTTTCGCTACGCCTTCGCGGACAGCGGGGTGGAGCTCGTCGTAACATACCATTTCAAGCTTGGGACGTATCTCGTCGAGGCACGCGGACGCCTGGAAGGACTGAGTGAGAGGGGTTACTCGGTTCTCACGTCCCTGGGTCACGGGTTGCGGAGCAACGAGAAGAGTCCGAAGGAGGACTACCGCCAGCTGGCGTACGTCGTCAACGGCCGACGGGGGGGGATCCGTAGCGTCCGGCTCGACGACGTGGCCGCCGGCGAGGTCCGCACGGCGGAGGGTGGTCCGTTCCATTGGCTGGCCGTCAAGAACAAGTACTTCCTCGCGAGCCTGGTGGCGCCGCAGGCAGGACCTCTATTCGGAGGTTTGATCGCGAGCGGGATTCCCGAGGAGCATGCGACCGAGCTCTGGGGGTCGCTGCCGGCGCCTGCCGGCAGCGATGGATTCGCGTTCTCGGCCTACCTCGGCCCACAGGAGTACGGCCGATTGGAGGCTGTCGGCCAGGGCTTGGAGGGCGTCAACCCGTACGGGTGGCGCTGGCTGCGCCCGATCATCAGACCTCTCGTAGGGCTCGTGATGATCGTGCTCACCTGGCTGCACAACACCCTCAGCCTGGCCTACGGCTGGGTCCTTATCCTCTTCGGGGTGTTGATGCGGGTCGTGCTGTTTCCTCTCTATCAGAAGTCGATGCGGGCGCAGCTAGCACAGATGCAGGTGCAGCCGCTTATGAAGGAACTGCAGGCGAAGCACAAGGATGAGCCGCAGAAGCTGCAGCAGGAGATGATGAAGCTGTACAAGGAACACAACGTGAACCCGCTGGCGGGATGCCTGCCCATGCTGGTGCCGATGCCAATTCTCTTCACCCTGTTCTTCGTGTTCCAGGGGACGATCGAATTCCGCGGCGTCCCCTTCATGTGGCTGCCGGACCTGTCCCTCAAGGATCCGCTGTACATCATTCCCGTCGTGATGGGCCTGTCGATGTTCCTCCTCCAATGGATAGGTCAGCGGGGCATGGAGTCGAACCCGCAAATGAAGATGATGGGGTGGCTCATGCCCGGAGTCTTCACCGTGCTGTTCATGAACTTCCCCTGCGGTCTCAATCTGTACTACGCCACGAGCAACCTGGCGTCGCTGCCGCAACAGCTGTACCTGTCCAAGGAACGTCGGGCCGCCCGTACCAGAGCCGATGCGAAAAAGGCGACCGGGAGCGGCGCGCCTAGGCACAGCCGGGAGAAGAAGGACAGGCCCGGGCATTCCCGTTAGGATCCGCTTCCCACACGCGCGAGGTCGATGCGACATGTCCACGAGTGGCACCATCGCAGCGATCTCCACCGCACCTGGTCGCGCGGCGATCGCCATCATCCGCGTCAGCGGGCCGGGTGCGCTCAAGGTGGCCGATGCCACCGGCCTTCCGCGGCTTGAAGCGCGCCGAGCCACGCACAGCCGTCTGCAGCACCCTGAGGACGCACGCGTCGTGGATCAGGTGCTGGTAACATACTTTGAGGCGCCGGGGTCCTACACCGGCGAGGACATGCTGGAGATAGGCTGCCACGGGGGGCCGCTCGGCCCGCAGCTCGTGTTGGATGCGGTATGCGCCGCGGGCGCGAGGCTGGCCGACCGTGGAGAGTTCACCCGGCGCGCCCTCCTCAACGGAAAGCTGGACCTGCTTCAGGTTGAGGCTACCGTCGATCTGATCGATGCCCGCTCGCCGGCACTGCAACGAGCTGCGTTGTTCCAGCTGGAAAGAGGGCTGTCCAGGCGAGTTGAGGGCATTCGCAGGAGCCTGCTCGACCTCCAGGCGTTGCTGGCCTACGAGATCGACTTTCCGGAAGAGGATGAAGGGCCTATCGGGCCGGAGCGCATAGACGAAGCTTGCCGGGAACTGGCCTGTGCGCTGGACGCGATGCTGGCGCTGGCGCCGGAAGGGGAATTGCTGCGGGACGGTGCCCTGACAGTCATCGCAGGGCGACCCAACGCAGGTAAGTCAAGTCTTTTCAACTATTTACTAGGTTTGGAACGTGCGATCGTCACGGAGGTGCCGGGGACAACGCGCGATGCTATCGAGGCGGTGGTGGGACTGGATGGCTACCCTTTCCGCTTGGTCGACACGGCAGGTCTGCGTGCGAATCCACTGCACGTCGAACAGATGGGGATCGAGGTGGCACGTGCATATCTCGCCCGGGCAGACGTTATCCTCCTGTGCGTGGATGCCGGCCGCTCCCTGGCCGCGGAGGAGCAAGCGTTCCTCGAGGAGTGGAGAGAGGGACGAGACGGTCGAGCCCGCACGGTGGTCGTGGTGCGCACGAAGACCGATCTGGTGAGCACCCGGCCGTCGGTAGCGGAGGCTGCTGGCGCCACCGGAACCACCCGCGGGAGTCCGGCGACACCGGAGTGCGCGCCCGCGGTCCGCGTATCTGTGCGCAGCGGGGAAGGGATTCCGGAGCTGCGCCGGGTGTTGCTGGATGCTGTCTACGGGGGCGCCCGGGAAGCCGAGGCAGCGCCGCTGGTGACGCGCGAGCGGCAGGTTCGGAAGCTGCGGGAAGCGCGGCTGCTGGTCGCCGGATTCCGAGAAGCGTGGGAGGCGGGCCTGCCAGCCGAGATCAGCGGCACGCACCTTCAGGACGCAGCCGTGAGCCTGGAGGAACTGCTGGGAGTAGTGACGACAGAGGACGTCCTCGACGTGCTCTTCGAGAGCTTCTGCGTCGGGAAGTAGAGGCTGTCAGGCCGCCCTCTGACACCGCGGGCAGAGATAAGTCCGTTTCCCAACCAGGTTGACCGTTTCCAGCTCGGTCTGACAGCGCGGACAGGTCCGGCCGGGCGCGCGGCGGTTGATGAGCCAGCCGGGGTCCGCGTGCGCCGCCTGCCAGTGGAGCGTGGCGCGGCGCAGAACACGCCGCAGATACTTGTGAACTTGGGCCAGCTGCGCGTCTGAGACTTCGCGGATTCGGAGATCGGGGCGATATCCGGCCTGGAAGCAGATCTCGTCCGCGTACTCGTTGCCAATGCCGGCGACGATCTCCTGGTTGATGAGAAGTCCCTTCAGTGTGCTGCGCGGCTTGGTACGTGCGAGCTCGACGAAGCGCTCCGCCGTGAGCTCGTCGCTGAGAGGATCGACACCCAGGTTCTCCAGGGCCGCGAGGTCGGAAAGGTCTCCGCCCTCCACCAGATGGACTTCCCCGTTGCCGCCGCTTGAGCCGAAACGCAGCTCCCTGCCGGCAGCGAACTGGAGTCGGATCTTGCTGTTCTCACGAGGCGGAGCTGTCTGCGACTCCAGGTACATCTCTCCGTCGGCCCCCATGTGGAATACCAGGCTGACGTCTGAACGGAAACGCAAAACGACGTGCTTTCCGTGTCTCTCGACGGCGTCGATCGCTTGCCCTCGCACCTTCTGCCGAGTGAGAGCGGGATCCAGCCTTACCGCAGTCCGATCATCTATGAGCACGGCGGAAACGGTCTTGCCGGTGGCGTATCCCGCGAAGCCGTCGATCATCCGCTCAACGTCGGGAAGCTCTATCATTCGCTATCCTCGCTTAGGAATGGAACCACGGCGGCTACACCGAACCGGCTGAAAAGTGCCGCTTCCCGCCACAGGGCAGGGGCGGCCTGCTTCAGGGAAGCATGCGGAAGGTTGGTGGTAGGCTGTGAGTGCTGGGAATCGATTCCACCCGGTCCACACGAGCCAGAGGCGGCCCCTCGCCAAGGCACTTCGCCAAACGGGCGACGTCAGAGGGCTCACCGGCAACATGAACCTCTACGGCGCCGTCGCCTCGGTTGCGGACGGTACCTCTGAGACCGAGCTGGTGGCCGGTCCGGCAAGCCCACCAACGGAAGCCCACTCCCTGAACGCGCCCGTACAGGGCGAAGCCTACCTGTACCTGCTGGTCAGTTTCGTTCATGTGACCGGCTTCCTATGTTTGCGCCCCGCGGATGGGGGATGTCAGTAGCGCCGGCAACCGGTGGCGGCGCCGGTCAGCGATCCGGTTGGAGTTCCGGGCAGCGGAGTAGAGCAAGGAAGACAATGTACTACGACGTGGTCGTAATCGGTGGAGGACACGCCGGCAGCGAGGCAGCGAACGCGGCGGCCCGCCTCGGAGCACGAACCCTGCTCATCACGTCGTACCTGGCGCGTGTCGGGCAGATGTCCTGTAACCCGGCAATCGGTGGTGTAGCGAAGGGAACCGTGGCGCGGGAAGTGGATGCTCTCGGCGGGCTGATGGGGCGAGCCGCAGACCGGACGACGCTACACTTCAGGATGCTGAACCGGTCGAAGGGACCGGCCGTGTGGGCACCACGGGCGCAGTGCGACAGGGGCCTGTATGCGCGGGCCGTGCGACGGTTGCTGGAGACGCAGCGAGGGCTCGAGATGTACCAGGGCACGGTCACGGCGCTGATGACGAAGGGAGACAAAGTCACTGGGGTCCGGTGCTCAGACGGGAGTCGGTTCGGGGCCGCGACCGTGGTCCTAACAGCGGGCACCTTCCTGCGGGGGACAATCCGCACGGGGGCCGCTGGAAGCATCCCGGGAGGGCGCGCCGGAGACGCACCGGCGCTGGAGCTGGCGGACCAACTCCGGGAGCTGGGGTTGAGCGCACGACGGTTCAAGACGGGCACGCCGCCTCGTGTGGACGGGCGCACGGTGGACTTTGACCAGTTAGTCAGGCAGGACGGCGAGGACGAGGGCTACCGGTTCTCGCACTGGGAGCGATCGCGCAGCCTCCCCCCTAGGCCGTGCTGGCTGGGGAGAGCCGGACCGGAGGTGAAAGCGATCGTGGAGAGGAATCTCGATCGGTCAGCCATGTACGGCGGACAGATCAGCTCCCTCGGGCCGCGGTACTGTCCGTCCATAGAGGACAAGGTGGTCAAGTTCCCGCACGCCGCGGGACACCAGATCTTTCTGGAGCCGGAGGGTTTGGAGACGTCAGAGATGTACGTCAACGGCCTTTCCACCTCGCTGCCGCCTGCCGTGCAGCGGGAGTTCCTGCGGGCGGTGCGCGGTCTGGAGGGCGCTCGAATGACTCAGGCCGGTTACGCCATCGAGTACGACTATTTCCCTCCGCGTCAGCTTACGCGCACGCTGCGCCTGAAGTTGTTGTCGGGCCTATACTTGGCCGGGCAAGTGAACGGAACGACGGGGTACGAGGAAGCTGCAGCGCAGGGAGCCGTGGCCGGCATCAATGCGGCGCTGGAGGCGCTCGATCGTTCATCCTGGACACCGGGCCGGGACGAGGCCTATGTGGGAGTCCTGGTGGACGACCTCGTGACGAGGGGAGTTGACGAGCCGTATCGGCTGTTCACATCACGAGCTGAGTTCCGGCTCACGCTGCGCCAGGACAACTGTCTGCAGCGCTTGGGGGTGACGGCAGAGCGGTTGGGTCTACTGAGCGTGGAGGAACGGCGATCCCTGGACGGGCACCTTAGGGCTCTCGAGACGGCGGAGACCTGGGTTGCGGCGACACGCGCTGAACCGGAGGCGGTGAATCCGTACCTGGAGAGCGTGGGTAGCGCCCGATTGGCGCAGGCCGAGCGTCTGCGTACCCTGATCAGGCGACCGAACGTCCGGTTGGAGGAACTGGTACGGCCCGGCGGTCCCGTGGGCGATCCGGGATTGGACCGGGACGCCATGGCGGTCATAGAGATGGAGATCAAATACGACGGCTACATCCAGCGTGAGCTGGAGCGGGCGGAGGCGCTGCGCGCGAGGGAGCGTCATACGCTGCCGGAAGATGCGCCGTACGGGGAGTTCTCGTCCCTGTCGATTGAAGCGCGGGAGAAGCTCTCCCGGATCAGGCCTGCTACGCTGGGACAGGCAGGCCGCATACCGGGCGTGTCGCCGGCGGATCTGCAGAATCTGCTGATAGAGATCCGGAAGCGGGAGGCCTGTGACAGAGCGGCTCGGACCAGGGGGATTGAAGGCGGCTAGAGTGTTTCACGTGAAACACATGATGTGGCTCCTGCGCCGACCGGCCCGTATATTCTCGGCCTGACCGCGTGGCTGTGCGCCGCGGTCGTCGGCGGAAAGGCATGCGCCGGCCCGGCCTGTCTGCGGGTAGTCGAGCCGGAAGTCGTTTGTTCACGTGCAATTGGAGCCGCTCGCCTGGCGATGTCACGAGTCATCGCGATCGCCAACCAGAAGGGCGGAGTCGGCAAGACGACTACCGCCGTCAACCTCGGTGCCTCCCTGGCCGTTGCCGAGAGGCGCACCCTTGTGGTCGACTGTGACCCACAGGGGAACGCGACCAGCGGCCTGGGGATTTCCCGGGAGAGCGAGCGGCCCGACATATATGCATGCCTGGTGAACGGCAGTTCCATCACGGACGCCGTTCATCACGCTGTGCACTTCCCGCTGCTGGATGTTATACCGGCAAGTCGTGATCTGGCGGGCGCCGAGGTCGAGCTCATTGAGCGGAGCCAGCGCGAAAGAGTGCTCCGCAGGGTCCTCGAGCCGGTTCGCGAGTCGTACGACTACGTTCTGATAGACTCGCCGCCTTCGCTCGGCCTCCTTACCCTCAATGCGCTGGTAGCGGCGGATACGGTCATGATCCCTATCCAGTGCGAGTTCTACGCCCTCGAAGGTCTGAGTCAGCTTCTCAACACCGTGAGGATCGTGCAGCGCAGCATCAATCGGGACCTCGGAATCGAGGGCGTTCTCCTGACTATGTACGACTCGCGGCTGAACCTGTCCAAGCAGGTCCGAGGCGAAGCCGAGGAGTACTTCGGGGCGAAGGTGTTCAGGACCTGGATTCCGCGAAACGTCCGCCTTGCGGAGGCGCCCAGCTTCGGGAAGCCGATTGCGCTGTATGATGTGTTGTCCACGGGCGCCAGAGGGTATTTGAGCCTGGCGTCCGAGATTGTTCGCCGAGACGAGGAGAGGAGGGAAGCAGCGGTTGGCTAATACGGAGTCTCGTTCCCGGCTCGGCAAAGGGCTGGGAGCTCTGCTGGAGGAGTATCTGGACGAGCCGGATCTGGCCTCCGCGCCCGTGCGGGAGCTGGAGCTGGTTTCGATCCGGCCCAATCCATTCCAGCCGCGACAGGGGTTGGCGGAGACGGGGCTCGATGAGCTCGCTGCCTCGATCCGCGAGAACGGCTTGCTGCAACCGTTAGTCGTCCGCCCGGCCGAGCCGGGCTGGGAGCTCGTGGCAGGCGAGCGCCGCTGGCGGGTGTTGCAAAGGATGGGGTGGGAGAAGGCGCCCAGCATCGTGCGTGAGCTCAGCGATGAGCAGATGCTAGTCCTGGCTCTGGTCGAGAACTTGCAGCGCGAGGACCTGGGGCCGTTGGAGGAGGCTGTCGGGTATCAGCAGCTGATCAGCAGGTTCGGGCTGAAGCAGAGTGAAGTCGCCAAGCGCGTCGGACGTCAGCGGTCGACCGTCGCCAACGCCTTGCGTCTGCTGACCCTTCCCGAACCGGTGCGCGATCTGCTGAGTTCCGGCGGCATCACCGCTGGCCATGCGAGGGCTATACTGGCTGTGGATGGGGAGCGACGGCAGATCGAGCTGGCGAAGGAGGTTGCCGCGCGAGGGCTGTCCGTGCGGGAAACGGAGCGGCGCGCGCGGCAGGCAAAGCGCCGGACGGCCGACGGCAAGCCTGCGCTCGGCGGAAAGCGGCCGGTGGACCCCGTCGCCCGAAGGGCCGAGACTCTGTTCGCGAGACGTTTCGGCACGGACGTGCACGTGAGCCTGCGGGGCAAGACGAAAGGGCACATCCGCATCCCGTTTCGAGATGAAGAGGACTTCGAGCGGGTGACACGGCTGCTGCTGGACGAGGCCGAGGGCCGCGAGCTGTTCGAAGGACGATGAGCAGCCGGCGAGGGAGGCGCTGGACGGTTCTCTTCGTGAGAGAGAGAGAGACCCGCTCTCACAGGCTGGCCCTGGCCGAGTGGAAGGTGGGAGCGGCGGCCGGCCTGCTGCTGCTTGTCCTGGCGGCGGTGTTCGTCGCCGTCGGAAGGGGGATTCAGGGCGCCGCGGACAGGGCGCGCATGCTGGAATTGCAGGCCGCGATTGACCGTTTGCAGCAGGAGAACGCCCATTTTGGGGAGCTGGCCGGTCGCCTGGAGCATCTGGAGCGGGCGTATGGGCAGCTGCGACGGGTTATGGGCGGCGATGTCGCGCCATCCGAAAGGGACGTACTGCTCCCGGCGGCGGTGACGGATGGCCGACGCAGGAGTCCGCGGGACAGCCCGGGTGTAGAGCGGGAAACGGGTGCCCTCTGGCCGTTGGTGGAGTCCAGCTTCGTGACGCGCAGTTTCGGCGACACCGTTGGGGTGCCGTTCAAAGGACATGTCGGCGTCGATATAGCTGTGCCGGCGGGCTCATATGTGCGATCGGTAAGCACGGGAGTCGTTACGCGGGTGCGGGAGGGAGGGGAATACGGACTGTACGTGCGGATCGCCCATGCGGAGGGCATCAGCTCTTTGTACGCTCACAACTCATGGCTGTTCGTGGCCGAAGGTGATTCGGTAGAAACCGGTGAGGTGATAGCGCTGTCGGGGAACACTGGGCGGTCAACTGCACCCCACCTGCACCTTGAGATAGAGCGCGACGGGGTCCCGGTGGACCCTCTGACGTTCCTGGCCAGGGGTAGCTGACCCCGGGGGACAAGGAGAAAGGATCAGCGTGATGTCGAAGAATCGAGCGGAGGGTGCCCCTAGGGAGCTTGGCGATGTAGTCTCGATAATCGGTCCCGGTATGAAAGTCGTGGGAGATTGCTCGAGCGACGGCACGATCCGCATCGAGGGACAAGTGGAAGGCTCCGTGAAGGCTGCCAAGAGCGTGGTGATCGGCAAGGATGGCCTGGTAGTGGGCGACGTCGTGACCCAGGATGCCATAGTGGCTGGCCGCGTGAACGGCAGCCTGACAGCAGAAAGCCGCGTAGAGCTGCAGGCGAGTTGCCGCGTCCAGGGCGACATTCGCAGCCGCCGGGTGAAGCTGGATGAGGGCGGTCAAGTCGACGGGCAGCTGCACATGGGGGCACAAGGCGGACAGCGGACGATGCCGCGGGAGGCCACTGGGGAGAAGCTGGCGCACCGAGGTCCGGAGACGGTCCAAGGGCGGGTCGGGTAGCCACGTAACCCATTAGAATCATTGCATATACATAAATCCATCTCGAGTGGCAACTTATCCACAATTGTCCACAGCTGGCGTCCACGAGGCCCTTTGAGGGCCGGTTGTTGTCGTACCCGGCGGTGCCCGTCGGTGGATGCGCCGGGTGCGTCGGCCGGCGCGTCGCTGCGATGGAGAGCAGGCCTGGCGGCAGCAGGAGAGCGCGGATAATGCTGCAGTTCCTGCTCTTCGTGGTGGGTCTTACGGCCTTGACGTTGGGGGCGGACTGGCTGGTCACCGGAGCAGCCCGCGTGGCAGCTCAACGGGGCGTTAGCCCGCTGCTTGTAGGCCTCACCATCGTCGCGTTCGGTACGTCGGCACCGGAGTTGATCGTCTCCGCTGAGGCGGCCATGCGAGGCCAGGGCGGGTTGGCGGTTGGCAACGTAATGGGTTCCACGGTCGCCAATGTGGGCCTGATCATAGGTTTGGGCGCCTTGATTCGGCCCATCCACGTGCACAGAAAGCTGCTGCGACGGGAAGCGCCGATGATGGTGCTGGTGCTCACCGCGGCCATGCTTCTCGTGTACGACGGCGAGCTGGGTCGGGTAGACGCCCTGGTTCTCGTGAGCGGTTTCGCCATCTACTTGGTCTACCTGGTCCGCTGGGGCAGGAGCGAGGTAGCCGCCGAGGAGTTCAGGGAAACCCGCCAGGAAGTGGAATCGCTAGGGGTGAAGGATGCTCGGCGTCCCGCTCTGAACTGGCTACGGGTCGCCTTCGGGCTCGGCCTGATGCTGGCCGGGGCGCACTGGTTGGTGGAGGCTGCGGTGGCCCTGGCGCGCGAGTACCACGTGTCCGAAGAAGTGATCGGGGCCACGATAGTGGCCGTGGGAACCTCACTCCCCGAGCTGGCCTCGACGGTTGCGGCCGCCGCTCGTGGGCTGGGTGACATCGCCATAGGCAACGTCATCGGCTCCAACATCTTCAACCTGGGGCTCGTCCTGGGTACCGCCGCTCTCATCCGACCTCTGCAACTGCCAGCCGACGTAATCGGGAGCCAGGTCGTGTCCGCCTTGATATTCTGCCTGGCTCTCATTCCGTTGGCCTACACGGGAAGCAAGGTGAGCCGATGGGAGGGCTCGCTGCTGATGGCCGGGTACGCGGGCTTCATCATCCTCATTCTCTAACGGTCCCGCGCCAACGCAGGGGGCCCACCCGACCGGGGCACCGGACCGATCTTTCCCGGACCGGCCGCCTGTCGTAAAGTGTGGAGGTAAAGGCCTACATGCGTTGCCGGCTGGCCAGGGCCAGGTTTGCCATGGATGGAACAGCCAGCAACGGGGCCGCTCCCTGGCCGGGGATATGACGATGGCAGCTTCAGTCAAGCTCAGCAGCAAGCACCAGATAGTGGTCCCGCTCGAGGCGCGGGAAGCCCTCGGACTCCGTCCGGGCGACCGTCTGCTCATCACGGTCCGAGCGGATGGCGTGGCAGAGCTTCAACGCGAGCCGCGCGATGTCACGAAGGAGCTCGAGGGGCTTCTGAAGGCCACTGAGGACGGAGAGGAGCTTTGGCCGGAGGCGAGAGGTGAGTAACCGTGCCAGGTTTCGTGCTGCGCTGGAAAGCGCGGGCAAGGTACACCTGGACGCCAGCGTCCTGGCACTGCACGCCGTCGCACATTCCCGTTACCTGGAACTGACGCGTGTGCTGTTCGCCGGGCTCAGCGCGGGGGACTTCGAGGCCAGCACATCGGCGATCTCCGTATACCAGCTCCTGGTCGAGCCGTATCGCAAGGGAAGAACGGAAGCAGCAGAAAAGGCGGACGCATACCTGTCCGCGATTCCCGGACTACGGCTCGTTCCCCTCTCTCCGGCCATCGCGGGACAGGCGGCGCAGGTTCGAGCGCAGCTCGGGGGAAGCGTAGAGCGGGCCGTGCAGATCGCCACGGCGCTGGCGGGCGATGCGGAGGTGTTTCTCACCCAGCGCTCTACCCTCAGGCGGGTCGCCGGGATGGTGATCGATCCGCTGGATGGTTATGTGGTGGAGAGCAGTGGAGTGCCAGTGGACGCTTGATGCCGGCCGCGCGCTCAGCCGTCGGCGAACTCCACGCGCACAGGTCCCGGAACGAGCCCGGCTTCTATGGCTCGCCCGATGAACTGACGGACCGCCAGACGGCCGTCAGGGCCGTAGTCCAGGGTACGCTCGTTCACGTACATGGCCACGAAATCGTCGGCCGTGGAACGTGACAGGCCGCGGGCGAAACGCATGGCGTAGTCCATGGCCTCCGCGCGGTGCTCGAGTGAGAAACGGATGCTTTTCCGCAGGCAGCTCGAAACGCGCAGTATCAGTGACTCACCGAGGTCTCGACGGATCACGTTGCCACCCAGCGGCAGGGGCAGGCCGGTGTCTTCATGCCACCACTCCCCGAGATCCAGCAACAGAACGAGACCTGCGCCCCCGTAAGTGAGTTGGCCTTCGTGGATTATGAGGCCAGCATCGACCTCTCCGTCGCGTACCGCATCGAGGATGCGGTCGAACGGCATGATCAGCGTCTTGACCGCCGGGTCCCAAAGCTTGAGAGCGAGATACGCCGAGGTAAGCTTTCCGGGAACCGCTATCGTTGAAGCTCTAAGCTCGTCGGCATCCAGTGGATTCGGTGCTACGAGCCGCGGTCCGTAGCCCTCTCCCATGCTGGCCCCATGGGGAAGGAGCATGTAGCGATCAGCGAGGTGGGCGTAAGCATGTATTGAAACGGCACTCACCTCCAGCTCTCCGCGCAGCGCGCGTTCGTTCAAGCGCTGGATGTCCTGCAGCTCGTGCTCGAAACGGAGGCCCGGAGTGTCGATGAGCCCTTCGGCGAGCGCGAAGAACATGAAGGCGTCGTCGGAGTCCGGGCTATGAGCGACGTGTATGGTGCGGACAACGCCACTACCCGAGTGTTCAGATTCCGTCATGAGGACCGAAGGTACGATGGCCCCTCAGGCGCGGCAATCAGCCGCTCCAAAGGCTCGTCAGAGCGGGCGGAAGAGCAGACCCGACGGGACCTTCGGTTCGAAATAGGTCGACTTCGGGGGTAGCCGCCGACCCTCGCGGGCAGTGGCCCGGAGGTCCGCCAGCGAAACAGCGGAGAGCAAGAACGCGGCACCGCTGGCTCCGGCCGCCAGCAACGCGTGTGCGGGGTCACGGTGATATGTCAGGATTCGTGCTTCCGCGGCCGCGTCTGCCTCCATGCCGAGCACCGGCCGCAGGACGAGCCGGTCGAACAGCAGGCTGGCGATGTTGGCGCCGGGCCCCGACAGTCCGGCCTCCCGGGCGGCTGCAGCCCGCGCCTGGAGTTCCCAGGTGCGCGCTCTGGATATGTCCTTGTCGCGTAGAGCCAGGATAATAGAGCCGCTGCGAGCCGGGGCGGTCGGGGCGGGTGCGTCGGGAGCGCTCCCGGAGTCCAGGGGACGCCGCACGAATCCATCATCCACAGCCCGCAGCCAGTCAAAAGGAACCCCCTGCCCGCCGGGTCCGCGGGCGAGGGTCCGATGCGTGGGCCGAAGCATGAGGCCGGGGTCCGCGTCGCTGACGACACAGGCCATTATGTAGCTGGCCTTTACGTTGTCCCTTAGCTCAACGGCAGCGGCCAGAGCCGTCTCGTACCGGTGGTGCCCGTCCGCAATTAGGAGCGGGCGCGAGCCGGCGAGCGCGCATAGTTGGGCGGTTACCTGGGCGGCTGCGACCCTCCACAACGTGTGCTCGATGCGATCGGTCGTAGCTGCATGCCAGCTCGGGCCGTCGACTGCACGGAGGGCTGCCAGCAGTTGTCCTTCAGGATCGTGTGCGACGAGCAAGACGGGAGAGAGCTGGGCTCGGGTGGCGAGAGTGAGCGCGAGCCGATCGCGCTTGGGGCCCGGGTGGGTGCTCTCGTGGGGGATTACCTGTAGCTGGGAGAACGGCGTCAGGCGCAGGGCGGCGAACAGCCCGAAGCGGCTGAGGGTTCCCTCGTCGCCTGGGAAGCTCTGCCGGTATACGTAGACGGCCGGGCCAGGATCCTCAGCCAGGACGCCGTCGGCCTGCCACGCCAGCAGGCGCCGGCGAGCGAGCTCGTACCGCTCCTCCTCCGAGCCCTCGGGAAGAACGAGGTTCACCGCGTTGTACGGATTCCGGGAGCGGAGAACTGCTGCCTGGTCGGCATCGAGCACATCGTAGGGAGGCGCCAACAAGGTATCCGCCCGCCCGGCCCTGTGTGTGAAGCGGAGCGCGGCGAAAGGCGTCAGTTCTGGCACGGCTCACCGTCCCGTGTTCCACGAGGCCCGGGAACTGTTTGCGTTGCCTCTCAGGGCCATTGTACTTCCTCGGCGGCCTGCTAGCTTGTGGGCGGAACCTTCAACCGCCGGTGAGCAGGAGCAAGGGCAGGGTCTGCGATGGTCTGAATCGCGGACCGATGTGACGATCATGCGCAAGATCGAAGGGCTTCTGGTGGATCTGGACGGGACCGTGTACCAGGGTAGCGAGCTGCTGCCCGGCGCCGCCGTGGCCGTCGACGGGTTGCGTGCGCGAGCTTGCCCGTTCCTGTTCACCACCAATACGAGCCGCAAGGCGCGCAGCGACGTGGCCGCGTCACTCTGCGAAATGGGCCTGCCGGTGGTCGAGACGGAGATCTTTACGGCGCCCGTGGCCGCTGCACGCTGGCTGCGCCAGGAGGGGCTCACCAGGGTACAGCTTCTGGTTCCCGCCGCGACGCGCGCCGACTTTGCGGATTTCGATATCAGCGACGCTGAGCCGGATGCCGTCCTGGTGGGAGACCTGGGTCGAGAATTCACTTTCGAGCGTCTGAACGCTGCCTTTCGGAGCCTGAGAGGAGGGGCTCGTCTGGTAGCGATCCACAGGAACCGGTTCTGGCTTCCGGAGGGTGAACCCACGCTCGACGCCGGGCCTTTCGTAGCGGCGCTGGAGTACGCGACTGGACAGACGGCCACATTGGTGGGCAAGCCTTCACCGGCATTCTTCGAAACAGCTTCAGCACTTCTGGGTGTCGCGCCTTCGGGACTCGCCGTCGTTGGTGACGACATCGAGAGCGATATCAAGGGAGGGCGCGCCGCCGGGTTAATCTCCGTTCAGGTCCGGACCGGCAAGTTCGACGAGGCTCTTCTGGAGCGGGCCGGACCGGATGAGAGGCCTCATAGCGTTCTGTCGAGCTTCGCGGATGTGGTCGGTCTACTGTCGTAGTGCTCATCGCGCCAGCCGGATCGGGGGCGGGCGGCGACTGAGGGTCGCCACCGTTGCCGCCTCGCTCGGGATCGTCCTGTGGAGCCCCCCCCGAGTTTCGGCGCAGGTCATCGCCGGTCCACCGCCGGAAGCGCCCGAGACCTACCTCGGGTTTCGTGTAGGGACCGACCGGAGGCTTGCCGACTGGGACCAGATCTGTGGGTATCTGAGCCAGCTGGCGAAGGCAAGTGAGCGGGTGCGGCTCGACACGCTCGGCCGATCGACGCTGGACCGTCCGCTGGTGCTGCTGACCGTCAGCGATCCAGCCAACATGGAGCGACTGGAGGAGTACCGGGCCATCCAGGCGCAGCTGGCCGACCCGCGGCTAATAGCCGATCCCGTGCACAGACGGGAACTGATCAGCCGCGGCCGCCTGGTGATCCTCATCACGGCCGCCATTCACGCCAATGAGGTCGGTGGCTCGCAGCTTGCGCTCCGTCTGGCGTATCGGCTGGCGACTTCCCAGGAGCCCGATGTGCGCAGGGCTCTCCGGGAGGCGATCATCCTGCTGGTTCCTTCACTGAACCCGGACGGCGTCCAGGCGGTGACCGAGTGGTATCGCAGCACCGTTGACATGCCCTGGGAGGGTGCTGCGCCGCCGTTCCTGGACCACCACTATGCGGGTCACGACAACAACCGCGACTGGTACGCCCTCACGCAGCAGGAGACCCAGGTGGTCGTGGCACGAGTGCACAACGTCTGGCACCCTCAGATCGTGCACGACATTCACCAGCAGAGCGCGCGCGGGAGTCGCTTCTTCGTGCCCCCGTGGATCGACCCCATAGATCCCAACGTCGACCCGCTGCTCATCACGGCCACGAACGCCCTGGGGACATCGATCGCCTGGCAGATGCACCTGGCAGGTAGGACCGGTGTCGTCGTGAACACGACTTATGACTCCTGGAGTCCGTCGCGAGCCTACGCACACTACCATGGCGGCGTACGACTCCTCAGTGAGACGGCGAGCGCTCGCCTGGCAACACCGGTGGACATTGCCGTCAGCGAGCTGCAACCCATCCCGGGCGCTCTGAGCGATGGTACGTCCTGGAACCTCCCGGCCCCGTGGCAGGGCGGTCCCTGGTCGCTCGCCGACATCGTCGGCTACATGGAGGATGGGGTGATGGCCCTCCTGCGGACTGTCGCCGGCGAACGGGAGCGTTGGCTCGAGACGTTCACTTCGGTTGGCGAGCGTGCCATACAGGGCTGGGAGCGGTGGCCGAGTGCTTGGGTCATCCCCGCCAGGCAGCGAAACGAGGCGGGTCTCGCGGAGCTGCTGAGAATCCTGTTGAGCGGCGGCGTGGAGGTGGAGCGGGCCGTCGGACCGGTCGCGGTGGCGGGCCGGGAGTTCGAGGATAGCAGTTATGTCGTGCGTATGCACCAGCCTTACGCTGCTTTCGCTCAGACGTTGCTCGAGACACAGCTCTACCCCGAGATTCTCGAAGCCGACGGGGGGTCACCGCGCAAGCCATACGACGTAACGGCGCACACGCTGCCGCTGTTGCTGGACGTGGATGCCGTTGCCGTGTGGGGAAGGGTGCGGGCGGAGACGAGGCCGGTGGAGGAGCCACCCGCCGTGGAACTCCGCGTACAAGGACTGTCGGACTCCCCTAGCGTCCTCGTCGGGCTGTATCAACCATACGTGCCCAGCATCGACGAGGGCTGGACTCGCTGGATCTTCGACCGGTATGCCATCCCGTATGCGGCCATCCACAACGAGGAGATCCTGCAAGGGGATCTCGCCCGGCGCTTCACCGCCATCGTGCTTCCGTCGGCGTCACCGGCTGCCCTGCGCGAGGGCTGGGCCGACGGATCGCTACCGCAACGGTATGTTGGGGGGCTCGGCAAGCGAGGCGCCGCGGCGCTCCGCGAATTCGCGGAGGCGGGCGGAACACTGGTCGCGTTGAACCGGGCATCGACGTTCATTCTGGAGGAGCTGGACCTTCCGCTGCGCGACCGCCTGGAGGGTCTCGGGCCGAGGGAGTTCTTCGCGCCCGGCGCCATAGTCTCCCTGGCTGTGGATACCTCGAGCTATCTGGCCGCCGGGATGCCGCCGCAGACGGCGGCTTGGATCGAGGGAGGCCTGGCCTTCGAACCGGACGCGGGCGCGGCCGTAAGCGTGGTGGCTCGTTATGGTTCCGGCCCGACGCTCATGAGCGGCTGGATCGTGGCCGAACGGCAACTGGCGGGCCGAGCCGCGATGATACGGGTGAACCTGGGGCGAGGAGCGGTTGTGCTGTTCGGCTTCCGCCCGCAGTACAGAGGTCAGTCGCTGGCCACGTTCCCGCTCCTGTTCAATGCTCTGAGGCCCGCGGAGGTGCCCTGAAGGCGGGTACAACGGATGGGCTGCGGAGGCCACGCACGCCCGCGCCCGAGCACCGGAAACCCCAGCCGGCGCTTCCGCCTACTTCTCCTTTTCTCGCTCGCGGACCGGGTGCTTGGGGAGCCGAACGCGGGCCACGCATCCGGATCCTTCCAACCTGTTTCGGAGAGTGAGGCTACCGCCGTGGGCTTCCGCTATCTGCCTGCCCAGGGTGAGGCCGATTCCTGATCCCTTCGGTTTGGTAGTGAAGAACGGGACGAACAGGTTGGCCGTTTGCGCCAGGCCAGGCCCGCCATCCTCGACCCAGATCTCCACATGCTCCAACGCCTCGGACCAGCCGACCCGTACGCCCCCTCCTGTTTCAAGGGCTGCGTCGACCGCGTTCTCTACCAGGTTAATCAGGAGCTGGTCCAGCTGATCTCCGTCGGCCTCGATTGTAATCTTTCGGCCATCCTCCACCTGTACTGGCATCCGCGTCTCGAGGGAGGTCACACGGCGGACCCACTCGTTCACGTCGAGCTCACCCAGGTTTGGCCGCGGCAGCTTCGCCAGGCGCGCGTACGACGACATGAACCGGCCCAAAGCGTCGGAGCGTCCCGCGATCACCCTGAGACCCTCCCTGAGGTCGTCGGTGAACTCGCCGGAATCTCCATCGCGATCGACAAGCGAGCGGAGGCTGTCGGCGATTGATCTGATAGGTGTCAGGGAGTTGTTGATCTCGTGACCCAGAACGCGGATGAGGCGCTGCCACGCGATTCGCTCCTCCTCCCTGAGAACCAGACTGAGATTGGCCAGCACCACCAGGCGATGCGGCCGGCCCTCCCACCGAAAGCTGCGACGGCGCAGCTCCCACCGGCCCTGACCTTCCGCGACCGCGAGATCGGTCACGCGTGGGGTTTGCCCCTCGAGGCACTCGGCCAGGCCCAGCGAGGCGGCGGTCTTGCCGAGCAGCTCGCTCTCCCGGGCTCCCAGCAGCAGCTCGCCGGCGCGGTTGATCAGCCGCAGGCGGTCCTTCTCGTCGAAGGAGAAGAGCACAACGTCGACGACCGTCATGACGCGAGTGAGGAGATTCGAGGCTTCCAGCGCGTCGAGGCGCTGGTCGTGGAAGGACTGCGCGAGCTGGTTGACCTCGTACAGGATGAGGCCCAAGGCGTCGGCCTTGTCCGGAGCGCGCGTGCGCAACGAGTAATCTCCCTCTCTGAGGGCCTCCAGCATGTTGGAGACTGCGTGCAGCGGGCGCACGAGGCGGTCGCGCAGGGTTACCAGCAGAGCGATCCAGGAACCCGCGACCAGGAGGCTCAGCGTCCACTGAGTGCGGGTTGCGTGGTCGCCCGTCCAGACCAGGATCAGAACGATCAGGACCGCGGGAAGGCCAGACAGGAACGCCAGCAGCGGAATGGCCCGCTGGTAGCTGACCCGCTTCCGGACGCCTCTTCTGATACCGCGCGGAATCATGGTCCGGCCTCTCCCGGCACGTCGCTCAGGCGTGGAGTCCGTGCCGCTTGAGACGACGGTAGAGCGCACTTCGGCTCAGGCCCAGATCGGCCGCCGCCCGACTTACGTTGCCACGATTCCGGGACAGCGCCTTCCGGATGAGTATCCGCTCCGCTTCGTCGAGAGCGACTCCTTCCAGACGAAGGGATCCGTCCGCGGGCTGGCGCAGACCCAGGTGCTCAACGTCTACCACGCTGTTCTCGGCCATGAGGACGGCGCGTTCCATGCAATGGCGCAACTCCCGTACGTTTCCCGGCCAAGGATGGCGGTGAAGGCAATCGAGCGCCCCTGGCGAGAGGCGCAGTTCGGGCCGACCATACTTCCCGCCGCTCTGGCCCAGGAAGTATGCAGCCAGCACGGCGATGTCCTCGCGCCGGTCCTTGAGCGGCGGGATCCAAATCTCCACCGTGTTCAGCCGATAGTAGAGGTCCTCACGAAACAGCCCCTCCGCGACGGCCTTCTCCAGGTCCGTGTTTGTGGCAGACAGAATCCGGGCGTCGACCGTGCGGGACTTTGAGGACCCCACCCGCTGTAGCTCGCCGCTCTCGATCACCCGTAGCAGCTTCGCCTGCTGCGCCAACGGCACGTTGCCGATCTCGTCGAGAAACACAGTACCCCGACTGGCCAGCTCGAAGTAGCCTACACGATCCGCTTTCGCGTCGGTGAACGCACCCTTCATGTGCCCGAACATCTCGCTCTCGAAGACGCCCTCCGAAAGACCCCCGGTGTTCACAGTGACCAGGGATCTGCCCGCCCGCTGCGAGTGCGCGTGGAGCCAGCGGGCCACTACCTCCTTACCCGTCCCCGGCTCGCCTGTGATGAGCACGTTGGCGTCGGACGGGCCCACTCGCTCGATCAGCCTCAACACCGGCTGCATCGCCCTGGACTCGGCAATTAAGGGTGGCACGTCGCCCACCCGGAGCATCTCGTTCTCAGCCTCGAGGAGCTCCGCTTTGCGCACGGCGCGTACCAGCTGAATCTGGGAGTTGATCGTGGCCAGCAATCGGTCGTTATCCCAGGGTTTCTCGATATAGTCGCGGGCACCCCGGCGCATCGCCTCCACCGCACTCTCGATGCTTCCCCACGCGGTCATCACGATGACCGGCAGCGTTCCGTCCAGGGCCTTGATCCTGGGCAGCAAGTCCAGCCCTTCCCGGCCGGAGGTCGTATCCCGGGTGTAGTTGAGGTCCAGCAGCAGCACGTCGAAGTCCTCTGCCTCCAGCGCTTCGAGGACCTCCGACGGCGAGGTCGCGGTCTGAGCGTCGAAGCCCTCGCTCTTCAGCAGCAGGCGCAGGGCAGCCAGGACGTCGGCCTGATCATCGGCCACCAGAATGCGACGGGTGTTGTTGTTCAAGTCTCCCTCCTGTCCTCTCCAGAGCCAGCCGGGAGGCGTATGGAAACGTCCTGCTTCATTTCGCTCCGAGGTGCCACCGGGCTCAGGCCGTCTGCGAGGCCGCGTCTTCTTCGCTGACGATGCGGCCGTCGAAGAGGTGGATGGTGCGCTCGGCGTACCTGGAGTACCTGGGGTCGTGGGTGACCATGAGGATGGTGGAGCCCTCGGCGTGGA
>JBDHHR010000037.1:0-22044 GCA_039589295.1 Gemmatimonadota bacterium
GCTTCTACGCGCCGTCGACCATCATCCACGACGCCCGCCGGCACGGAGTAGAGGTGCGGTCGGTGGATCTGGCCTTCTCCGATTGGGACAGCACCCTGGAGTCGGCGGAGCGAGCCTCTGACGCGGCCCCGTGGCATTCGCCGATCGGCCGCCCTGCCCAGCCGCGGCAGCCAGCTCGCGGAGGGGAGCGCTCTCCTCCGAGCGCTGGAGATGCGCTTGCCCTCCGCATCGGGCTCCGGCTGGTTCGCGGTCTCGGCCCGAAGGCCCGCGACAGGCTGCAGGCAGCACGGCGGGAGGGTCCCTTTCATAGCGTCGAAGACGTGATGGCCGGGGCGTCGGGAGGCCCTGTGGGAGCTGCTGCGCCAGGCTCGTGGCGATGCGGGACCGCTGGCTCGTCGGCGACCGGCGCAGGGACGGCCCTTGCGCCCGCTGTCGAAACTCGAGCGAGTGGCGGCCGACTATCGGTGCATCGGCCTCTCCGCCGAGGGGCACCCGATGGAGCATCTCAGGGATGAGCTGACGCGGCGGGGTATCCTGCCCACCGGCGCGCTGAAGGACCGGCGGAGCGGCGAGACGGTGAAGGTCGCCGGACTCGTGATCTGCCGCCAGCGCCCCGGCACGGCGAAGGGGGTGATGTTCGTGACCCTGGAGGACGAGACGGGGTTCGCCAACTTCGTAGTGATGCCTGATGTACGGGAAACCTGCCGGGACTCTCTCAGGGCTCCGCTTCTGCTTCTGGAGGGTACGCTAGAAAAAGAGCAGGGGGTGGTGAACGTGCTGACCCGGCGCGTTGTCCGGCTCGGACTCGCCGGCGACCTGGGCGGGAGCTCCAGTCGTGACTACCGTTGAGCCGCCGGCGGTGCGGATCTCCCTGCTGCTGCCCGCGCTTGTCGCATCCCCGACACCCGGTATATTGGCTGAGCGTTTCACCGGAGCGCCCACCGGCTGGCGTCGGCAGGCCGAGGCGCATCACTGCCAGCCGCACCGCGAGGCATGAAAGACCTAGGCGTCGAGCCGAGGATCGTCGAGAAGCCCTGGGGCCGCGAGATCTGGTACGCCCACACGGCTCGCTACGCCGGCAAGGTGCTCGAGGTCCGGGAAGGTCACCTTCTGTCCCTGCAGAAGCACCGACGCAAGCAGGAGACGCTGTACCTGCTCTCCGGGCGGATGCTCTTCACCCTCGACTCCGATGTCTTCGAGTGGAGAGCGGGAAGCGCGGTCGAGATCCCGGCAGGGACCGTGCACCGCATGGAGGCTCTGGAGGAAAGCATCATCCTGGAGGTGAGCACGCCCGAGCTGGACGATGTGGTACGTCTGGAGGACCGCTACGGGAGGGCCGGGGAGTGATGAGCCGTCTGGTGGACCTCGGCCGGCGCGATTATCCACAGACATGGCTCCTCATCGATGCCGTGCGGGAGATTCCGAGGTTGCTGGGCCACGAGGTGGTTGACCTGTCGCCCGGGGCGATAGAGCTGAGGCACGTGGCGAACGACCTGAAGCGGTTCGCTGACAACCCCGAGCGCTGGCTGGCCATGGGTGAGAAAAGCGCCATGGAGCGGCTCGGAGCGGAGCACCACCGGACCCTCTCCTTCGGGCCGCTGGTGAGCTACTGCGTCGAGCACGACACGCGGCGGGTGGTTCACCGCGGCAGGCCGTACAGACACCTGAGGGTCAGCCGAGTCGGTCGCGCCCTGACACCGGCGACCTCTGCGGAAATCGGCCTCTATTTCTACGGCCGTCGCCCCGCCTGTTTCGGTATCATCGAGGCGGAGACGGCACACGGATTCATCGGCCTGAACTGGGAGGAACTCACTGCTGCGGACGTTCAGTGGTTGTTGGGGCGCGAGAGGAAGGCCCGGCCGTAGAGCGCGAGAATCCGATTTGCGTGGGCAGGGACCCGCGAGTATTGTCAGTGCCCCTCCGACCGAACCACATGGAGAACGGGAAAACCCCCTCGGCCACGGATCGACTGCGGGGATAGGATCCAAGGTAGGTACCGTGGCTCCGGGGGTTCTCTCATCCAATGAAACACACGCGAGGGAGCAACGTTCCATATCGTCCCCGCTGCGTGTCGAGACCGCGAGCTGACGGGCCGCCTCACTCTCATGGACCTGCTTGACGCGGAGAGTCCCATGAATCGATCCGGCAACGGTCGCAATTCCGCGACGCTTCCGATCCTGTACCTCGCCCTGGCCTCCGGAGTGGTCCTGTATGCGGTAATAGTACTGGTGGTCGTCGGGCCGCTCGACAGCGAGGTGAGCACGGGCCTGCTTCGCATCGTGTGGCTCGGCGTCGCCGTCGTGGCGACGTTGCTGGCCGGGGTGGTGAAGAGGCGGTCGGACGCGGCGGGCTTTACCGAGCAGAGGGCCGTCTCCACGGCCGTCTTCGTCTGGGCACTGGCCGAGGGGCAGGCTTTTCTGGGCCTGACAGGATACCTGCTGACCGGGGACAACCTGCTTGCGGTTCTGCCTCTCGTTCTGTTCGCCTACCTTTGTGTTCGCCATCCTCCGGGCGCTTTCCGCGGCCCGGAGAGGGTGTGAGGGCACACGGCCACGCAGGCTTGCGCCTCAGTCGCCGGCTATCGCTTCCAGGATTTCCTCATGGGTGCAGTGCCGGCCCGTGGCCATCTTGGAGTAGACGAGTCTCCCGTCAACGACTACCTCGAAGACCCCACCGCCGGAGCGGATGAGCTCGACCTGCGTTCCCGGATGATGCTCTCTGAGGGTGTCCGCCAAACTGGCGGCGCGCGGTTCGTAGTTTCAAGCTCCGCAGTACTCGATGGTGATGTGCACTTCTACCTCCTTGTTGAACCGGTCCTGACACGCTCGTACGCCGAGGGATGCCGGGGCAGTCGTCGCGCGCACAGTTTGCGGGCGATGCGCAACGAGATCAAGCCCGCGGCTCGCCCGTCGATCTTTTCCGGCCTTCGATCACTACCGCCGCGACTGCCAGCCCCGCCTCGTGGCTGAAGCTGAGATGGACGGCCCGTCCGCCGATCTCTTCCAGCAGTAGCCTGGCCTTCCCGCGCGTCAACAGCTCGGGTCGGCCTCCATCTCCCACGACGACCTCTACGTCCTGCCACGAGATTCCCCGGCCGAGTCCCGTGCCGAGAGCCTTGAGAAACGCCTCCTTGGCCGCGAATCGAGCGGCGTAGCACTGGGCCGGCCGGGCTCGGTCCTCGCAAGTGTCGCGCTCAGCTGCCGTGAATAGACGCTCCCTCGCCCGTTCCGGCTCCCGCTCCAGGAGAGAAGCGATGCGGTCTATCTCGACCTGGTCGATGCCGATTCCGAGGATCACGATCTATCTCTCCTCCGGGCTTGCCCCCCGGGGTGCCCCGGCCCACGCACGCCCACGCCTTCCGCACCTGTCTCTCGAGCGCGCCCGCTAGTCATGCAGCAACAGGTGTGTCTGGTAAGCCTCCAGGATGTCGCTGCGGCTCAGCAGGCCCACCAGCCGGCGCGAGTCCGGCGCGTCCACTACGGGGATGAAGTCTATGCCTCGCAGGCCCATCTTCCGGGTCGCCTCCAGCAGCGACTCGGTCGGCAGGACCGTCTCGACCACCGGGGTGCTGAGATCCGCGGCGATGAGCAGCTCCACCAGCCCCTTCTCACCGAGCGCTCTGGAAATCTCCTGGTAGCTCAGCATGCCTATCAGCTCCAGCTCCCGCGTCACCACCGGGAACTCCGTCTGCCTCGATCCCTTGAGGTAGGACAGCACCTTCCGCATAGGGGCGTCCTCGGCCACGACATGCGGATCACGGTTATGGCACTCCGCCACGGTGATGTTCTCCAGCACCGCGCGATCGGCTCCGTGGCTGATACGGTCCCCTGCCCGGGCGAGGTGCTGCGAGTAGATCGACTCACCATGCAGACGACGCGCCACAAGATAACTGATCACGCATACGAGCATCAGAGGAAGGATCAGTCCGTAGTCGTCCGTCATCTCGAAGATCATGATGATCGCCGTTAGCGGGGCGAATGTCGCTCCGGCGACCACCGCTGCCATGCCTACCAGCGCGTACGCAGCGGGGGTTATAGCCATCTGCGGAAAGAGGGACTGAACGGTGAGGCCGAAGAAGCTGCCGAATGACGCGCCGACGAACAGCGAAGGTGTTAACACTCCTCCGGCGCCTCCGCCGCCCATCGTGAGTCCGGAGGTCATGATCTTCAGCAGTCCGAACGCCAGTGCCTGCGCGCCGGCCAGTTCGGAGAACAGCACCAGCCTGATGCCTGCCCGCCCGTCGCCGAGAAGCTCCGGGTGGATCAGTCCAAGTGCCGCCACCATCGCGCCGGCCACCAGAGGCACGATCACACCTCCGCCCAGATAACGCTCGAGAAGGTCCCGGGTGCCGTAGAACGCACGCACGAACAGC
Organism: Gemmatimonadota bacterium; assembly: GCA_039589295.1. Lineage (GTDB taxonomy): Bacteria > Gemmatimonadota > Gemmatimonadetes > Palauibacterales > Palauibacteraceae > JBDGYE01. Next base: position 4,373 of record JBDHHR010000037.1, read on the forward strand.
GCCGCGAGGACACCGCAGGAGAGGCCGAGGAGGAGATACAGCCCCAGCTCGGATCCCGAGACGAGCATCGACTCCGCCGGGATGTCGAATGCCGGGTTCGGTCCCCGGAAGTGTCGCGCGATGACCGAGCCCACGACGCTGGCCACTACGACCGGGCTGAGGGCCGCCACCGCGAAGGTCCCCGTGACCACCTCGAGGGCGAACAGAACCCCGGCGATGGGAGTGTTGAAGGCAGCCGAGATGCCCGCCGCGGTACCGCACGCCAGCAGGAGCCTCATGCGGTTCGGGCCGCAGCGAATCCCCTGGCCGAGGCCCGACCCCACGGCAGCTCCAGCCACTGCCACGGGCCCCTCGGCTCCCAGCGAGCCGCCGCTTCCCAGCGTCACCGCGGCGCTCGACAGCTTCAGGAGGGTGTCGCGGATCGGGAGCTCACCGCCGCGTTTGGCGGAGCGCCGGATAAGCATGGGAACCATCTCGCCGCCCCTCTCCTGATCGGCACGATTGCGGAGCCAGCGGGCGACCAGAAGACCTCCGGGCACGGTGGCGAACGCCAGGAAAGAGACTCCGGGGTGGCCCGGTGTCCTGCCGGCCCAGCCGGCCAGCCGTCGCATCCAATCGACGAGCTCGTAGAACCCGACGATGGCCAACCCCGCACCGGCGCCGATGAAGGCGGCGAATACTATGATGAGCCAGCCTTCCTCGGAATCACGCGCCAAGACGAAGCGGGTCATTCTTCGCCACCGAGGACGGACGCGCGCCCGCCACACCACCCGGATCCGGCTGCGGCTACTCATCGCTGAAGTGGGATACGACGGGTATGGGCCCTCCGGGAGTTGCCGTTGAAGACGCCCCTTCCTGTGGGCACTGTTTCGGCAGTATCGTCCGGCCGCCTTCGTTCAGCAACGGTGGAAGGAGCCGGCCGACGCGGCTTGATGAAGGAAGGGCCGGAGCGAGTGTCTCGCCCCGGCCCGGACCGGCTCTGGACCGCCGCTCGGCGGCCTCAATAGGTGGGCAGATACCGATCGAGCTCCCAGCGGGTCACCTGCGCGATGTACTCGTCCCATTCCTGTTTCTTGGCGGCGACGTAGTTGGTCAACAGGTGCGTGCCAAGCGTCTCCCGCATGAGTTCGTCGCTCTCCAGCGCGACGATCGCTTCCGCCAGGTTCGCCGGCAGGCTATCCATCTGATACTGCGACCTCTCCTCCTCACTGAGCTCCCAGACGTTGGTGTCGATCGGCGGACCCGGGTCTATGCCCCTCTCCAGCCCGTCGAGGCCCGCTGCAAGCTGCACCGCGAGGGCCAGGTATGGATTGCACGCCGGATCCGGCATGCGAAACTCCACCCTCGTCCCGACGCCGCGCCGCTCCGGCACGCGGATCATTGGCGACCGGTTCCTGCGTGACCAAGCGATGTCCACCGGCGCCTCATAGCCCGGAACGAGCCGCTTGTAACTGTTGACCAGTGGGCAGGTGATAGCGGTGATCGCCTTGGCGTGAGCCTTGAGACCTCCGATATAGTGACGCATCGCCGAAGAGATCTCGAACTCTCCCTCCGGGTCGTAGAAGGCATTCTCGCCGTCCCTGAACAGTGACTGGTGGGTGTGCATCCCAGAGCCGTTCTGTCCGAATATCGGCTTCGGCATGAACGTGGCGTGAAGGCCATGCGCCATGGCCGCGTTGCGGACGATGAAGCGGAAGGTCGTCAGGTCGTCCGCCGTGGTGATAGCATCGGCGTACTTGAAGTCTATCTCGTGCTGCCCGGGAGCCACCTCGTGGTGAGCCGCCTCCACCTCGAAGCCCATGGCCTCCAGATCGTTCACGATCATCCGTCGGGCCTTCTCTCCCATATCGACCGGGGTGAGGTCGAAATAACCACCGCGGTCGTGCGTGATCGTGGTGGGTCCCCCATCAGCGTCCCGCTGGAAAAAGAAGAACTCGGCCTCGACACCTGCGTTCATCACGTATCCCAGCTCGGCCGCTCTCGCCGCGACGCGCTTCAGGCACAGCCTGGGGTCGCCCGCGAACGGTGTGTTATCGGGGTCGTGGACGTCGCAGATCAGGCGGCCGACCCGCGCCTCAGGATTGCCCCACGGGAAGACGCGGAACGTCCTCAGGTCGGGCTTCAGCAACATGTCGCTCTCCTCGATCCTCACGAATCCCTTGATCGACGAGCCGTCGAACAGGATCTCACCGTCCAGCGCCTTCTGAAACTGGCTCGCCGGAACCTCCACGTTCTTCGTATGTCCGAGAATGTCGGTGAAGGTGAGCCGCAGGAAGCGGACGTTCAGGGCACGGCACAGCTCCATGATGCCCTTGGCATCGGGATTCGAGCCGAGCTCCTTGCCGTAATGGTCATACCGCGCGCTTTCCTCGTGCTCGGTCGGTGCGGCGAAGATCGTATCTGGCGTCATGCTCGCTCCTCCATGAGATGCGCTGTAGTGCGAACCCGGGCTCCTCCACTCTAGAAAGCCCGGTGCAGCCTCCGCCGACAGCCTATGCAAGTCCCGTGCGAACGTCAAGGGATGCCGGCATGATGCCTATGTATGCACCTGACTGCGCATTGAAGTTCTACGAATGCTCACTAGTATACCGTATATACGTACAAGTGGCTGTTTTCGTCGGAGGGCTCACCCGGAGATCGAGAACCCCGGCGGCCGAAGGTCAGGCCGGGAGGGGAAGGAACTGCCTCAGAGTGCGCTCCTGATGCCGAGGTTCGTGCTACGGGCGCAACACCCTCATCAAGGTAGCCGACCCGCCCCGAGGCTCGGCCTGAAGGCCCGCCAGCCATAGCGGAATCTCTCTACCGCTTGCTAGTATGGCTGCATGAATCCCCGAGTCGAGCACCCGCCCGCCGCCGACGGCAACGCCGAGTCCAGCCACCGGGAACCCAGCCTCTCATTGCGGTCTCGGCTTACCGGCGGGCTGGTCGTAGTTATCTTCCTGGCGCTGTTCATCCTGGCCGTGGTCATCTTCGTGTGGGAGAGACTCGACCTGCCGGCTCCCTACCTGTACGCAGGTCTGGTAGCCGTCAGCGTCATCGACCTCATCCTTCTCGCCCTGTTTGCCGACCACCGGCTGCGTGTCCTGGTGCTCGAGCCGGTGGAGCGGATGGTCGGAGGAGCTGAACGGATAGCTGAAGGGGACGAATCACGCCGGCTGGAGAGGTCCGACACGGTCGAGCTGGCGCGGCTCGCCTCAGCCGTGAACGAGATGGCGGGCCGGTTGATACGCAACCAGCAGCAGCTGGCGGAGAACGTCGCGTCTCTGGATGCCACCAACCGCGAACTTACAGATGCCCGCGGCCGGCTGATGCGGGCGGACAAGCTGGCATCGATGGGGCGTCTGGCGGCGGGAGTGGCGCACGAGATAGGAAACCCGCTGGGTGCCATCATGGGGTACGTGGAGCTGGGCAAGCGAAGCGAGTTGCTCGAGCCCGAGTGGATGGAGGGAATCTCCCACGAAGCGCGCCGCATAGATGAAATCGTGCGCGGACTGCTGGAATACGCCAGACCCAAGGCGGCAGCGGCTCGTCCGGTCGATGTGAACGAGATCGTATCCCGGACCGTGGAGCTGATGCGCTTCCAGGGGCGCTTCAAGCGAGTCCAGCCGTCGCTGGACCTGCAGGAGGACGTGCCGTCCATCGAAGGCGATCCGTTCCAGCTTGAGCAGGTGCTGGTGAACCTGCTCCTCAACGCGGGGGATGCGATCGCCGAGACGGGAAGAGACGCGACGGTGCGCGTTAGCACGCGTCTGGTAGCGGTGACCCGGACGGAGGTGACCCCCACACGCCGCCGGCGACACGATCCATCGGGGGTGAATTACTCTCACCTCCGCCGCCTGGATCAGTCGGATGATCCCGGTCCGGCTCGTCAGTTGGAGGAAGGTGAGCCAGCGGTGGAGATCGGGGTGCACGACAGCGGCCCCGGGATCCCACCCGCCGATGTGCAGCGGGTCTTCGACCCGTTCTATACCACCAAGCCGCCCGGCAAGGGCACTGGTCTCGGCCTCGCCGTGTCAGCTCGGTTGGTGGAGGGGATGGGTGGCATGATGGAGGCGGTTGTTTCGGAAGACCCCGGCGCGACGTTCAGGATTCTTCTGCCAGTGGCTCAGGAGGAGGGTGAATGAGGATTCTCGTCATAGACGATGATGCGGGTTTGAGACGTACGGCATCGCTCATCCTGGAGGATGAGGACTTCGATGTCAGGACGGCGGCGGATGGGAACGAGGGGCTGCAAGCAGCCATCGAATGGGAGCCGGACCTGGTGCTGTGTGACATCCGCATGCCGGGCTTGGATGGGATGGCCTTTCTCGATCGCTACCGGCAGGAGGGTGGCGGTGCCCTGGTCCTCGTCATGACCGCGTACGGCAGCATGGACCTGGCGGTCGAGGCTATCCGGAAGGGTGCCTTCGACTATATCGACAAGCCGTTCTCCCCCGAGGCCCTTCTGCTCAGGGTGAAGATCGCGCAGGAGAACCGGAAGAAGGACAAGGAGATCCGGCGCCTGCGCCGGGAGGTGCGGGCTGAGAAGCGTCACGGTGAGATCATCGCGGCCAGCGACGGCATGAAGAAGGCCATCGAGCTGGCCGAGCGCGTCGCCCCGCACCCCACCACGGTGCTGATCACAGGAGAAAGCGGCACCGGAAAGGAGCTTATCGCGCGCCTCGTCCACGATTCCTCCAGCCGCGCGGGGGGGCCTTTCGTGCCGATCAATTGCGGGGCAATCCCCGAGAACCTCCTGGAGTCCGAGCTCTTCGGACACGTAAAGGGCTCGTTCACCGGCGCGACGACAGACCGGGCCGGCCTGTTCGAAGAGGCGAACGGGGGCACCCTGCTGCTGGACGAGATCGGGGAACTACCGCCGCCGCTGCAGGTCAAGCTGCTCCGGGCGCTTCAGGAGGGCGAGATTCGCCGGGTGGGTGAATCACGTTCCCGGAAGGTGGATGTTCGCATCCTGGCGGCCACCGGGCGAGACCTGGAGGGCGACGTTCAGGAAGGGACCTTTCGCTCCGAGCTGTACTACCGGATCAACGTGATCCGGATTCATCTGCCCCCACTGCGGCACCGGGTCGAGGACGTTCCCGTCCTGGGTAAGCACTTCGTCGAGACGTACAACGAGACGCTCTCCACCAAAATAGAGGGCTTCGAGCCGGCTGCCATGAAGAAACTCACTGCCTACTCTTGGCCGGGTAACATTCGCGAGCTGGAGAACGTGGTGGAGCGGTCCATGGTGCTCGCCGAGGGTGCGAACATCACGGTAGAGGGCCTGCCCGAGATCATCAGCGATCCCAAGGCGACGGTCAAGCTGGCGACGGGGAACCTGTCCAGCGACGAGCTCTCGGTGAAGAAGCGGACCTGGGAGCTCGAGAAGCAGTTGATCGGCCGCGCCCTCGAAGTGACGAACGGCAACCGCACCCGGGCAGCAGATCTGCTCGACTTGAGCTACCGGGCGCTGCTGTACAAGATTCGCGACTACGGTCTGGAATAGGCGAAACCGTTGCCTCGGCGCGCCTTTCGTTGTAGGAACCGTGCAATAGTCGGCCGCCTCCATGAGCGGCTCCGTTTCCAGTAACTCGTGAATTCACAGATAGTTGCCTGAAACAGCACCTGCTGGCACGACAGATGCTCGAACCGACGTGTATCGTCTGTCATCCACTCCAGCGGGTGCCATGGATTCGCGAGACAGAATCAGTGAAGATACGTCGGGGGCGGGGACCTTCCGCCTGCGGGCCGCCGCGGGAGGCAGGCGCTTCATCACCCTGGCGGATCACGTTCCTCCGGTCTCCGCGGGCGCCGAGAGGCTCGGATCCCGCGCCATCGGGCAGGTCCAAGCGGTCCTCCTGCGGGCGGCGAACTTTCTGGTCGCTCTGGCCGCCGTGCTGATTCTGCTACCGGTCATACTCCTCATAAACTTGGCCATCAAGCTGGACAGTCCCGGCCCGATAGTATACCGGCAGCTTCGCATCGGACTCGACCGACGCGGAACCCGCGACGCGAGGGATCGTACCGGACGCCGGGTGAGCGATCTCGGCGGCCGTCCGTTCATGCTCTTCAAGTACCGCACCATGCAGGTGGACGCGGAGCTGGATTCCGGTCCGGTGTGGGCGGCCCCGGACGATGCCCGCGCCACCCGCGCCGGTCGCTGGCTCAGGAAGACGAGACTGGACGAGATTCCGCAGTTCTGGAACGTTCTCAAGGGGGAGATGTCCGTCGTAGGTCCCCGTCCGGAGCGCCCGAACTTCGTCATCGAATTGCAGCGGGAGCTACAGGACTACCGGCTGAGAAACAGGGTGTTGCCGGGGATCACGGGCTGGGCGCAGGTCAACCGGGGAACGGACCAGTCGCTGGATGACGTAAGGGTGAAGCTGGACTACGACCTTGAGTACGTGCGCAAGCGCTCGCTGTGGTTTGATCTGCTCATCATGCTGAAGACCCTCCCGGTGATGTTCGAACGGGACAAGGGTTGCAAGCCGGAGTAGATCGGCTACGATTGTGACAGAGGACGGCCGCGGGGAAGCCAGGAGCAGCCCACCGATGCCAGAGACGACGAACGGCCCCGTCGTGAGAGAGAGCGTCAACGTGATGCTGGTCAGCGCCCACGACTGGCTCGCGTCGGCCCTCCAGGCCGTGCTTGAACCGGAAGGTTTCGTCTTCGCCCGGGTCAGGTCCGCCCGCATCGCCCTGCGAGACGCCGCGCTGATCGATCCCGACCTAGTAATAATCGACGAGGGACTTCCAGACATGGATGCTCCGGCGGTCGCCTCGGCGCTGGGAGCGGGGCCCCTGAAGGCCAGCGTTCCGGTGCTGGTCTACTCGCCCAACTTCTGGCACGAGAGCGCCCAGGCGGAGGCCATGCGGGCCGGTGCCTGGGACATCATCAAAGAGCCTGTCCGCTCCAACCTGATCGTCGCCAAGCTACGTCGCCTGCTGGAGATCAAACGGCTCATCGAAGCGACCGAGGAGGGTTCCCTCTCGGACATGGCCACTGGTCTTTTCAACCTGGCCGGACTGATGCGGATGTTGAGAATCGTCGGCGCGGTAGCCAAGCGTCACGAGGCGGACCTGAGCTGTGCGGTGCTGGGTCCCACCGACGGTCCGGGCTCCGAGTCCCTGGATCGCTTCCGCGGCCGAGCGGCGGAGTTCTGCACCGGCAACGTGCGGGCGTCGGACATCTGCGGCTGGGTCGGGGACTCGGATCTCGGCATCATCGCGTACGGCACGGACGCGGCCGGGGTGACCACCCTCGTCCGCCGGCTGAACGAGGGGGCCTGGGGCGATGGCGACGGATCGGAGTTCCTGCCGCTGAGCGCAGGCATAGTGGATCTCACCCCCCCAGGCGCGGCGGAAGACGCTGGTCCGAAGGAAGCCCGGGTGGCCCCGGTTGCGGCGCAGATCGCAAGCCTGGCGCGCTTCGCGGCCGCCCAGACGGCTCTCGGACAGGCGCGTGAAGCGGGCGGCGGGATCCGCATCGCGGAGCCAACCTGAGACGATTTGGTCGACGCGTTCCTCCCACTCTCCGGTTACTCATCACCTCTGATATCGGGGGCGACATTCGCCGAGGAGCTGCGCGTGGCGTCCGCTGCGGCAGTCGCCGGCGGTCGTGCCGCGGCGCCGTTCTACGGCTCGGGCCGCCTGGAAACAGAGGAAAAGGCGCCCGGTGATCCGGTAACCGCGGCCGACCACGCCTCCAACCGGTCCATCCTGGCCGTTCTCCGGGAGGCCTTCCCGGGCGACCCCGTCTTGAGCGAGGAGTCTCGCCTGCCCGAGGGAAGAGGGGCCTGCGCACGTCTGTGGGTGGTGGACCCCCTGGACGGGACGAAGGAGTTCATCGCGCAGAACGGAGAGTTCTCGGTGATGGTGGGCCTGGCCGTTCGAGGTGAGGCAGTGCTCGGCGCCGTGTTCATGCCCGATCCCGGTCGACTGTTCCTCGGTATCGCGGGGCAAGGCGCGTGGTCCGCAGATTGCCCGATCGGGCACGATGCCGATCGACCGGCGTCGCTGGGCCGCCTGCTGCCGCTGTGCGTTCCCGGACGGACATCCCCATCCCTGCGCCTCATTCGCTCGCGATCGCATCCGGATCCTCTCCTGCAGCAGATAGAGCGGGATCTGGGAGAGGTGCAGGTAATCCCTTCGGGCTCCGTCGGGGTGAAATGTGCGCGCGTCGCCGATGGAGACGCGGATCTCTACGTGCACCCGGTAGCATGGCTCAAGGAGTGGGATACCTGTGCTCCCGAAGCCGTGCTCCGGGGCGCGGGCGGCCGGGTGACGGACTGCGGCGGCCTCGCTCTGACGTACGGTAAGAACGATCCGCGGCAGCCACGGGGCATCTTCGCGGCGAGCCAGCCGGAATGGGAAAGGCTCCTGCCTCTGGTGCGGGAGGTCGCACAGCCTTTACTCTCGGAGCCGAATCACTGAATCGAGGCTGAGCGAACTGTCCGCTCGTGGAAGGTCATACATGAAGAAATCGAGCAACGTCCACTGGCACGAGGGCCACGTATCCCGGGAGGAGAGAGAGGAAAGCAACGGGCACAGGGGGGCCATCATCTGGTTCACCGGCCTCTCCGGGAGCGGCAAGAGCACCGTCGCGAATGCTGTCGAGCACGAGCTGTTCCGGCGGGGGTGCGTAACCTATGTCCTGGACGGGGACAACATCCGGCATGGCCTGAACGGCGACCTGGGCTTCTCCCCCGAGGATCGAGCCGAGAACATTCGCCGTATCGGAGAAGTGGCCAGGCTGTTCGCGGACTCCGGAGCCATCGTACTGACAGCGTTCATCTCGCCGTACCGGGAGGACCGCGATCGGGTCCGTTCGATCGCTTCCAGGGAGGCCGACTTCATCGAAGTCTATGTCTCCTGTCCACTGGACATCTGCGAGGAGCGGGATCCGAAGGGGCTGTACAGCAAGGCCCGAGCCGGGGAGATCCCAGAGTTCACGGGTATCGGCGCCCCTTACGAGGCGCCGGCCTCGCCCGAGCTGATCATCGACACCGGCGTCAACGACGTCGCAGAGTGCGCGGATCAGGTCCTGGCGTTCCTGACCGCCGGGGGATACCTGCAGGTAGAGAGCTGACCTCCGCGCACAGCCTTGCAGGGATACTCAGACCTTAACCGAATTCGAGACGATAGCTGAATGAGCATTGCCCCGTACGGCGGTACCCTCGTGAACCGAATACCGACGCCGGATGAGGCGGCGGTCCTCCGGCAGGAAGCGGTGCGGTTGCCGGGAGTGCGTCTCACCTCGTGGACACTTAGCGACCTGTACCTCATCGCCGCGGGCGCCCTGTCGCCGCTCGAAGGATTCATGAGCAGGCAGGAGTACGACAGCGTCGTGAACGACATGCTGCTTCCGGGCGGACTCCCGTGGTCGATTCCGGTCGTGCTTCCGGCCACCGACGAGGAAGCGGAGAAGCTCGCTCCAGGGACTCCGGCGGGACTCTACGGCCCGGATGGCGAGCTGGCGGGCGTCATCGTTGTCGCCGAAGTGTTCGAGCGGGATCGGAAGCGGGAAGCGGCCCAGGTGTTCCGTACGCTGGACGAGGCGCATCCGGGAGTGGCGGCCATGTACCGCATGGGAGGGAGATGCGTCGCGGGGCCGGTGCGCTATCTGTTTCCGCGAGACATCACGGGCTTTCCGAACGATCATTTCGCTCCTGCCGAGACCCGAGCCGCCTTCGCGGAGAGGGGCTGGGAGACGGTAGTGGCGTTCCAGACGCGCAACCCGATCCACCGGGCGCACGAGTACCTGCAGAAGTGCGCGCTGGAGATGGCGGACGGCCTCCTCGTTCACCCGCTGGTCGGCGATACGAAATCGGACGATATTCCCGCACGGGTGCGAATGGAGTGCTACAGGGTCATTCTGGATCTGTACTATCCGAAAGACCGCGTCCTGCTTTCGGTGCTGCCGGCCGCGATGCGCTACGCGGGTCCTCGCGAGGCGGTCTTTCACTCCATCATTCGCCGCAACTACGGTTGCACCCATTTCATCGTCGGGCGTGACCACGCGGGAGTGGGCGACTACTACGGGACGTACGACGCCCAGGAGATCTTCGATCAGATCGACGGTGACGCCCTGGGCATTCAACCGCTGAAGTTCGAGCACTCGTTCTACTGTACGGTGACGCGACAGATGGCCACGGCCAAGACATCGCCCTCGACTCCCGATCAGAGGGTGTTCCTCTCCGGCACCAGGGTCCGGGAGATGCTCGCTCGCGGGGAGATGCCTCCGGAAGAGTTCACCCGTCCGGAGATCGCGGAGATCCTGATGAGGTCGTACCGGGAGCGGCAGGCCAACGGCTGACGCTCGGGCGAAGACTCCTGGAATAGGAAAGCGTGAGTTTCGACGCCGGATTCACCTTACTGGTAGTGGCCCTCACCGTGGTCGCCATCGCCCGCGAGATGGTGAGTGCCGACGTTCTTCTGTTTGCCGCCCTGGTCATCCTGATGGCCGCCGGAGTGGTGGAGCCGGAGCGGGCGTTAGGTGCTTTCGGGAATCCGGCGGTGGCCACCGTCGCCGCTCTGTTCGTGGTGGCCGCGGGCATGCGTGCCACCGGAGTCCTGGAGACCGTCTCACGCCGCGTGTTCGGGCCCGCCCGCCGGCTGCCGAACGCTCTCCTCCGCCTCACCTCGTCTACGGCCGCGCTGTCGGCCCTCATAAGCAACACGCCCATCGTGGCCATGGCGGTGCCCACCGTAACCAGCTGGGCCGGCCGCAACCGGGTTTCGCCGTCCAAGCTGCTCATACCTCTGTCGTACGCGTCGATCGTCGGCGGCGTGTGCACGCTCATCGGGACCTCGACCAATCTCGTCAGTCACGGACTCCTGCGGGGCCACGGGATGCCCGGTCTGGGGTTCTTCGAACTCGCCGCGGTCGGTGTTCCCTGCGCGGCGGTGGGGGTCATATACCTCAGCCGGATAGCGCCCCACCTCCTGCGTGACCGGGTCCCGATCCGGACGGTGGGAGACGACGTCCGACGCTACCTGGTGGAAATGACGCTGTCGGATCCGTCACCGCTCGTGGGTCGTACCATCGAGGAAGCCGGCCTGCGACACCTGCCGGGGCTGTTTCTGGTTCGCGTCGAACGGGCGACCGATACCATCTCGCCGGTGGGTCCCGAGGTACGGCTGTTCGCCGGCGACCGCCTCACGTTCGCCGGCATCGTCGACACGATCATCGACCTCCGGAAGTTTCAGGGTCTGACTCCGACCGCGGGTAAGCGGCCGCAGGAGGCCGGGGAGTGGGAACTGCACGAGGCGGTGGTGTCGCCCGGCTCGCCGCTGGTGGGCTCCAACATCAGGGACGCCAACTTCAGGGGACGCTACAACGCGGCCGTGATGGCGGTTCACAGGCACGGCGAGCGCATCCAGAGCCGTATCGGCGACATCGTGCTGCGGCCCGGGGACACGCTGCTCATAGAGGCTGCCTCGGGTTTCACGCGGGCCTTCCGCGACTCTCCCGATTTCTACCTGGTGAGCAGAGTCGGGGCCAGCACGCCGGTCAGGCACGACAGGGCGTTCCGCGCAGTGCTCATCCTGGCGGCCATGATCGTGCTCGCGGCGCTCGAAGTGGTTCCGATCGTGGTGAGCGCTCTGGGTGCAGGAATGGCGATGGTGGCTCTCGGCTGCCTCAGGCTCGGCGAGGCCAAGAGAAGCGTCGAGTGGTCGGTCCTTCTGATGATCGGCTCGGCGCTGGGAATAGCGGCGGCGATGGAATCGAGCGGCGCGGCCAGCCTGCTCTCCCGCGCCATCGTCGGCAGCGGAGCGCCCTTCGGCCCGCTGGGTGTTCTGGGGGCGACTCTGTTGGGCACGGTGCTGCTTACGGAGCTCGTCTCCAACACGGCGGCGGTCGCCATCATGTTTCCGGTGGCGGTGTCCGCGGCCGCGGGTCTCGGCATAGATCCGAGACCGTTCGTCATCGCGGTGACGGTGGCGGCGTCACTGTCGCTCTCCACTCCGATAGGCTACCAGACGAACCTCATCGTGTACGGGCCGGGCGGTTATCGGTTCACCGATTTCACCAGGGTCGGGCTCCCGCTGCAGGTCATCCTGGTAGCCATGTGTATGCTCCTGATTCCGCTCGTCTGGCCCCTGACAGCTCTCTGATCGCTCGGGCCGCGCTGCCCGGGCCGCGCTGCCCGGACCGCGACGCCTCCGACCCGTGTTGCAGCGGTGCCACACGGCCCCCCGCAGGTGGCTCCCCGGCCGGTGGACGAAGTTCCCACCGTAGCCCGGGAACCCTCTCCAGGCATGCCTTTTCGCGTGGTCGTCCAACAGAATGCGCATTCGCTCCCCGCTGGCGTGTGATTTGAACAGACTGTGGTTCCACGCCCGGGCGCCCGAAGGGCTCCGATCGATCGACCGGAGCGAGCCGGCGCGTGACCACCGGAGAACGGACGGACGCCATGTGCGGAATCGTCGCATACATCGGAGCGGATCAGGCTTCCCCGATCCTGCTCGAGGCCCTCGGCCGGCTCGAGTACCGGGGATACGATTCGGCCGGCCTGGCCGTACAGAACGGGGAGGGCATCGTCACGCGCCGAATGGCGGGCCGTCTGGACCGACTCACTCGGCTCGTTCAGCAGTATCCGGTGGAGGGTCAGACCGGCATCGGGCATACCCGCTGGGCAACGCATGGGGAGCCGAGCGTCGAGAACGCGCACCCGCACACCGACTGCACGGGCGAGATAGCCGTCTGTCACAACGGCATCATCGAGAACGCCGATATCCTCAAGGCTGAGCTCATCCGGCGCGGCCACATCTTCCATTCGGACACGGACACGGAGGTACTGGCTCACCTCATCGAGGAGCACTGGCTGCCCCCCCTCCATCTCAGCGTCACTCGGGCGCTATCGATGGTCGAAGGGACATACGGGGTCGCGGTCATCAGTTCCCGCGAGCCCTGGCGCATCGTGTGCGCGCGTCGCGGCTCGCCGCTGCTGGTAGGCATTGGAAACGGTTCCCTGTACGCCGCATCCGATCCCGCGGCGCTGCTCGCCTACACCCGACGGGTGGTGTACCTGGACGACGGTGAGCTCGCCGTCCTGGACGCCACCGGCTGCGACATCGTCCAGATGGACGTGATGAAAAGGGTGTCGAAGCCGGTCGAGGTAATCGAGTGGGACCTCGAGGAAGCTGAACAGAGCGGCTTTTCACACTTCATGCTGAAGGAGATCCATGAGCAGCCGTCCAGCCTGGAGAGCACCATGCGGGGCCGCATTCTCCAGGAGATGCCGGCGGTGAAACTCGGCGGCCTGACCGAGGTGGCCCCCATGCTCGCCGAGGCGAGGCGCGTCGTCTTCACGGCCTGCGGCACCTCGTGGCACGCAGGCCTCATCGGCAAGTTTCTGGTAGAGCAATACTCGCGGGTGCAGGCGGAGGTCGAATACGCCTCCGAATGGCGGTACCGGGATCCGGTCCTGGAGCCGGGCACCGTGGTCGTGGGGATCTCCCAATCCGGCGAAACGGCGGACACCCTGGCGGCCTTATCACTGGCCAGGGACAAGGGCTGCATTACCCTCGGCGTGGTGAATGTCGTAGGGAGCTCCATTACTCGAGCGACCGACGCCGGCGTCTACCTCCATGCCGGGCCGGAGATCGGCGTCGCCTCCACCAAGGCCTTCACCTCGCAGGTCGTCGCCCTGGCACTCCTCGCCCTGTACCTCGGCCGGCAGCGCGGGATGGATCCCGCCCCGGCGCGCCTCCTGCTGCAGGAGCTGCTCGCTCTGCCGGAGAAGGTGCGTGAGGTTCTCCAGCGCGAAGGGGAGATCGAAAGCCTGGCTGCGCGGCTGGTCGGGCACGAGAACTTTCTGTATCTGGGACGGGGATTCAGCTTCCCGGTGGCCCTGGAGGGGGCGCTCAAGCTCAAGGAGATCAGCTACGTACACGCCGAAGGCTTCTCCGCGGCGGAGATGAAGCATGGTCCGATCGCCCTGATCGACGAGCAAATGCCGGTAGTCGTGGTGGCTCCTCACGACGGCGTCTATCACAAGGTCCTGTCCAACGTGCGGGAGGTGAAGGCGCGCGGCGGCCGGCTGATAGCGATCACCACCGAGCCCAACGGGCTGGCCGACTTGGCCGATGACGTGTTCGTCGTGCCGCGTACGGTCGACGCCCTGCTGCCGGTGCTCACCGTTATACCGCTCCAGCTTCTGGCGTATCACGTGGGAGTCATGCGGGGCTGCGACGTAGACAAGCCGCGCAACCTCGCCAAGAGCGTGACCGTGGAGTGAGCGGGACCGTCCGATGAAGATCCTGCACGTCGTTACCGGGCGGCGCGGGTTTCTGAAGATCGCGCCGGTAGTGCGGGCCCTCGAGCTGAGCGGCGAGGTGGACCAGTCCATCCTCCACGCCGGAGCAGAATCAGGACGGCTGACTGACCTTCTCACCGAACTGGGTCTTCACCGACCCGACCTGAATCTGGGCGTGAAGGCTGAATCGTCGATCGCGCAGACGGGCCGGGTACTGATCGCGCTCGAGCCCCTGGTGTCCCACTTCGAGCCGGACTGGATCATCACCGTAGGAGACGTCGATTCGTCGCTTGCCGCGGCCCTCGTCGCCGCAAAGCAGCGCATACCTCTGGCGCATATCGATGCCGGTCTGCGATCCGGAGACATGTCCAGGCCCCAGGAGATCAACCGCATTCTGACCGACAGAGTGAGCGACGCTCTGTTCACCTCCGAGCCCTCCGCCCACGAAAATCTTCGCGCGGAAGGAATCCCGGAAGGCCGCATCCATCACGTGGGAAGCGTGCTCATCGACACTCTGGACAGCGTGCACGAGCGGGCCTCGGGCCTTCGGGTGCCCGAAGCCATGGGCCTCGAACCCCGCTCGTATGTGCTGGTGGCCGTCGGCGAGGCACGGACTGTCGACGACCCTGAGAGGTTTCGATGCTTCCTGGAGGCTCTGGGCCAGATCGAGGCGGATCGCGGCTGCAGCATCATCCTGCCGTTACCGCCCCGTGCCGCGGCGAACGTCCGGATGAACGATCTGGAGAGCCTCCTCTTCCCCGTGGAGGCGATCGAACCCCTGGGATACCTGGAGTTCGTGGGGCTCCTCGAGGAGGCCGGTGTCGTGGTCACCGACTCAGGCGGGGTGCAGGAGGAGACCACCGTGCTGGGCGTGCCATGCGTGACCCTGGGCTCGGCGACGGAGAGACCCATCACGGTGAGCGAGGGCACGAACCGCCTGTTCGGCGGAGACCTGAACGACCTTGTGGACGCGGTGGACGAGGCGTGGAAGGCCGAGAGGTCTCCCCGCAGGCCTGTGCTCTGGGACGGCCGAGCCGGCCCGCGCATCGCCCGCGTGGTTCTCGACGACAGGTGGCTGGCTCGCTCTGAGCCTGCGATCTCGGCGGAAGCAGCCCGCTGACCCGTCGTCGTGCCGTTATTTGGCCTCGTCTGTTGCGATATGCGACGCCCGGGTTGGCAATCTGAGCCCTCCACGAGCTGTCCGCCCGGCTCCGGAGTGTCGCGGCTGCACCACAGGGCCCGGATCGACGCTTCCCGATACCCATTCGGGCACGTGCGGCCTGTTTCTTGATCTCCACCGCGCTGCGGATCGTGGCGCAGGCACGACAGCTCTGGGAGGCGGAAGGGTAAGAACGTAGAGGGTTCCCACGGGAGATGCCCAGCAGCATGAGCGATAGAACAGAGATCGAGGAATACCAGCTTCCCGCCGAGGATGCCGAGACGGTCCT
The DNA here is from genome assembly GCA_039589295.1 of Gemmatimonadota bacterium. Taxonomy (GTDB): domain Bacteria; phylum Gemmatimonadota; class Gemmatimonadetes; order Palauibacterales; family Palauibacteraceae; genus JBDGYE01. Next base: position 20,061 of record JBDHHR010000037.1, read on the forward strand.
CATGGGTCCTGAAGACAAGTCGTCCGTGCGCATCCTCGTGGTGGATGACGAGCCGAGCATCCTGGAGAGCTGCGAGTCCGTCCTCGGCGCCGAGGGCTACGATTGCCAGGTGGAGAGGCGGGCGGAGGAAGCCCTGCGGCGTCTGCGCAACGAGACGTTCGAGATAGTCCTGATCGACCAGAACATGCCACAGGTGCACGGCCTGGACATCCTCGCGGAGTCGAGAAGGCGCAACCCCGACGCCTTGGCTGTCGTCATGACCGGACACGCCACCACCGAGGACGGGGTCAGGGCGATCCAAGCGGGGGCCTGGGACTACCTGCCCAAGCCGTTCACCGCGACGCAGCTGCTGGTTCTCATCGGGCGTGCCGCCTTCACCCTCGTCAGAACCCAGAAGGTGGCGCAGCCCTCACAGCGCGAGGGACTGCTGGTGGAGCGGGGCATCACCATCCTCGGCGTGTCGGACGCGATGCGGCAGGCCGTGCACAAGGCACTCAAGGTCGCCCCGACCGACGCCTCGGTCTTCATCACCGGTGAGAGCGGGACGGGCAAGGAGCTGTTCGCCCAGTACATCCACCGCGAGAGCCGCCGGGCACGCCGCCCGTTCGTGGCGGTCAACTGCGCGGCCCTCCCCAGCGAGCTGTTGGAGTCGGAGCTGTTCGGCCACCGGCGCGGCGCCTTCACCGGCGCCATCAGGGACAAGGCAGGCCTCCTGGAGGTCGCCGATCAGGGAACCTTCTTCCTCGACGAGCTCGCCGACATGCCGATGCCGCTGCAGGCCAAGCTCCTGCGTGTGCTCCAGGACGGCGTGCTCCGGAGGGTGGGTAGCGAGAAGGACGACGCGGTGGTGGATGTGCGGTTCGTCTCGGCGACGAACCGCGATCCGGACGACGCCCTGGAGGAGGGGCTGCTGAGGAGCGACCTGTACTACCGGCTTCGAGTCGTTCCGATACACCTCCCGCCCCTCCGCGAGCGCCCTGAGGACATTCCGGTGTTCATCCGGCAGTTCCTGGAGCACTTCTGGCGCCGCCACCAGCTGCCCGGTGACGAGCCGCCGCGGCTGGCGCCCGAGACACTGGAAGCGCTCAGCCACTATCCGTGGCCGGGCAATGTGCGCGAGCTGCAGAACGTGATCGAGAATCTGGTGGTTCTCTCCGATCCCGGGGAGGAGATACAGCCGGAGCGTCTTTCGATCCTGGAGCAGTCGTACGAGTCTTCCTCGGGCAAGCCCGGCTTCGGCCCCACGGTCGACCTGCGCAGGCCATTCCACGACGCCAAACAGGAGATCATCGACCGCTTCGAGCGCGAGTACCTCGCTCACCTGGTGGCCCGTACGGGAGGGAACATGTCCGAATCGGCGCGTCAGGCGGGAATCGACCGAACGACTCTCTACCGCCTGATGGACAAGCACAAGCTTGCCCGCGAAGCCTTCGCTTCGTGATCAGATGGCCGACAACGTCGTGCAGTGGCCCGGCCCACAGGAGAGGGATGAGCCGACCTCGGGGGCCGAGCGGGCTCCCGACCCGCCCGGCTGGCTCCGTCTGGAAGAGGCTCTGGCGGACTCGCCTGAGCACCTGCGGAAACCAGTCCGGGATCTGACCGCCGCCCTGTTCCGTCAGCCGGCCGGCGAATCGCCCGAGCCGAAGCCCGACTGGCACACGGACCTGGATCCGCGGGACGCATGGCGCGCAGCCGAGATCCTGCGTCGCGCTTTGCTCCAGGCGAGGCGGACGTCCCCCGATGAGCTTACGGATCTTCACCTGCGGCTCGATCGCATGCTGGCTGCCATCGCCCTCGATGAGCTGGAACAAGCGGCGGACGCCCAGCACCGATGGCTGGAGGGCGTCTCGCACGATATTCGCTCGCCTCTGAACTCGATCCTGTTCCTGGCAGACGCGCTCAGAACCGAGCTGAGCGGACCCCTGAACGAGGTGCAGTCCCACCAGCTCGGCGTCCTGTACACGGCGGCCGTTACCCTGGTGAA
>JBDHHR010000038.1:0-23533 GCA_039589295.1 Gemmatimonadota bacterium
GAGATCGAGAAACTCCTGCGCCCGTACGGAGCCTCCCGTGTCCCGCAGCTGGGCGTAGCGGTGCATCTGGTTGCCGACGACATCACTCAGCCCCAGCCGCCGCGGCAGGCTCTGTTGGAAGGCCTCGTCCTCGAGAGTCTCCTCGGGCGTGTCCACCGTCCGCAGAGACTGGAGCAGGGCCAGAGCGATGGCCGGATGAACGTTGCCGTCGGTGCGCTTCCAAGGTCTCATATGCTGCCGAAGGCTAGCGGCGGCCTCCAGGCCGGGCAAGGATCCTGCAGTCCGTGATCGTCGTGGCCGTAATCGCGCTGGTGCTCGGCGCTGCCGGCCTGCTGGCCGCACGGGCGTGGCACTGGCTGGCCCCGGACGGCGTTCTGGCAGCGACCGCCGTCGGAGCGGCGATTCTGGGCGGCGCCGGACCTGCCGGATGTTTCCTGCTGCTCTTCTTTCTCGGCAGCTCGTCGCTCCTGACGCGGTACCGGGCCGAGGCAAAGCCGGCGGACGGAAGGGAGCACGGTCCCCACGCCGGCGCCGCGGGAGGGCAGGCCGCGGTCGGGCGCAGTGCCTCCCAGGTGCTGGCCAACGGTGGCGTAGCCGCGGTGCTCGCTCTGGTCGCGGCAGCGGGCAACGGCCCGGCGGCGAGCTACGCGGTCGCCGGTGCCATCGCCGCAGCCACAGCCGACAGTTGGGCGACCGAGCTGGGAACTCCCGGCACGTCCGGTGGGGTATCCGTCGCCGGGACGGCGGCGGGAGCTTCCGGGGCACTGACCGCAGGTGGGCTGGCGGCGCTGCTGGCGCCGGTCTGGTGGGCCGGAACCGAAGTCGTGCCTGCCGGCCTGTTCGTCGGTTCGCTCGCCGGAGGCTTGGCCGGCATGCTGCTCGACTCGTTCCTCGGAGCGGCGATAGAAGGGAGGTGGGGCTGGGTTGACAACGAGATCGTCAACCTCGCGTGTACCCTGTGCGGCGCGCTGGTGGGAGGCCTCGCGGCAGGGGCAGCCGGCGGCGCGGGCGTCCCCTGAGCAGGCCTCGTTCTGCCTTGAGATCGCGGTTGTGAAACGGCGTTTTTCCACCGATTATGGGTACTTCACAGCCCGGCGGCCGCCCGCGGTGGGCGTACGCCACGGGGACCGACACGGCTACCGACAGGTAGCGCCATTCGGCCGGAGACGCATGTACGATCCGAGGCGCACGGAGAAGAAGTGGCAGGACTACTGGGCCGAGAATCGGACCAACGAGCCCGATCTCGTGGCGTCTGAGAGTCCTTTCTACAATCTCATGATGTTCCCTTACCCCTCGGCTGAGGGCCTGCACGTGGGTAACCTGTACGCCTTCACCGGCGCGGACCTCCACGGCCGGTTTCAACGCCTGCGAGGCCGACAGGTTTTTCAGCCGATCGGCTTCGACGCCTTCGGGATACACTCGGAGAACTACGCTCTGAAGGTCAACGTCAACCCGCTGGAGCTGATCCCGAGGAACATCGAGAACTTCACCCGTCAGCTGAAGAGCAGCGGGCTCATGTACGACTGGTCCCACACGTTGGAGACCACGGATCCGGATTACTACCGCTGGACCCAGTGGATCTTCCTGCAGCTGTACAAGGCAGGCCTGGCAGAGAAGAAAGAGGCGGCGGTCAACTGGTGTCCTTCGTGCAGGACCGTCCTGGCCAACGAGCAGGTGATAGCGGGCCGCTGCGAGAGATGCGAAACGCTCGTGGGCCAGAGAATGCTCAGCCAGTGGTTCTTCAGGATTACCGACTACGCCGAGCGCCTCCTGGCCAACCTGGACTGGATCGACTGGTCGGCCACCACGACCACCGCTCAGCGCAACTGGATCGGCCGGTCGGAGGGTGCGAGTCTCAGCTTCCGCGTGACCGGAGCGGCGGCGAGCGGAGAGCGTGACGAGGTGCCGTCGGGCGGAGCGGCCTCGCCCGGCCGGGAGGATGTGATCTCCGTTTTCACCACCCGTCCCGACACGATCTTCGGGGCCACTTTCATGGTCCTCGCCCCGGAGCGAGACCCGGAAGACGGGGGAGTTCACCGGCGGCCACGCGATCAACCCCGCCACAGGGGAGGCTGTCCCGGTGTGGATTGCCGACTACGTGCTGATGGACTACGGCACCGGGGCGATCATGGCCGTACCGGCGCATGACCAGCGCGATTTCGAGTTCGCCATGGACTTCGGCCTGCCCATCCGACCCGTGGTGGCGCCTGCTGCGGTGGCCGCCCCGCTCGATGATCCGGCGGACGCGGACATCACGACGGAAGGAAAAGCGTTCGTCGAGCACACGGCGGATGAGGTTCTGGTCAACTCGGAACGCTTCAGCGGCATGCCGGCCGACCAGGGCGGACGGGAGATCGTGGCGTGGTTGGGTGAACAGGGGCTGGCGGAGCCGGCGGTGAACTATCGCCTGCACGACTGGTGCGTCTCCAGACAGCGCTACTGGGGTCCGCCGATTCCCATCATTTACTGCGACTCGTGCGGCACGGTCCCCGTGCCGGAGGCGGACCTGCCGGTAGTACTACCACACCTGAAGAACTTCAGGACCGGCGAGGACGGAGTGGCCCCCCTGGCCAAGGCGGAGGAGTTCTACCTGGTCGACTGCCCGGCTTGCGGCGGCGAAGCCCAGCGGGAGACGGACGTATCCGACACTTTCCTGGACAGCGCCTGGTACTTCCTACGCTATCCGAGCACCGGGTCCGCCGAGCTGCCCTTCGATCCAGGGTTGACGGAGAAGTGGCTTCCGGTGGACATGTACATAGGCGGTGAAGAGCACGCGGTGCTCCACCTGCTGTACTCACGCTTCATCACCATGGCCCTCCACGGTCTGGGACACCTGCCCTTCGAGGAGCCGTACCTGTGCTTCCGCAAGCACGGTCTGCTCATTCGTGAGGGCGCCAAGATGTCGAAGTCTCGCGGCAACGTGGTTATCCCGGACGAGTACATCGAGCAGTTTGGGGCAGACACCTTCCGCTGTTACCTGATGTTCCTGGGGCCATACCACGAGGGCGGTGACTTCCGGGACGAAGGTATCGCCGGCCCTCAGCGGTTCCTCGCCAGGACGTGGGATGCGGTGCAGGCAGCGGTCGAAAAGGCGCAGACCGGGTTCCCGGCGCCCGAGGTCGAGCGGAAGTTGCACCGCACAATCAAGCAGGTTACGGCCGACCTCGAGGATCTCTCTTTCAACACGGCCATCGCCGCTATGATGGAGTACTTGAACGAGGTGCGCGCGGATGGTCGGACACCTACGGTGGATGAGCTCCGGCCGCTGGTGGTCATGCTGGGGCCGATCGCGCCGCACCTGGCCGAGGAGCTGTGGGAGCGGCTCGGCGGCACGGCGTCACTATTCGATAACGCCAGGTGGCCCACGTTCGACGAGTCTCTCCTGCGCTCGGACACGGTGGAGATCCCCGTTCAGGTCGACGGGAGGGTGCGCGCGACGATCGTCGCCGAGCGCGGGGCCACGACGGAAGCCGTCCGGGCGCTGGCCCTGGAGGATCCGAACGTCCGGCGGCACCTTAGCGGCCGGGAGGTGCGCAAGACGATCCACATTACCGATCGTCTGCTGAATCTGGTTGTCGGCTGACACAAGAATGCCGGACGATCGGCCGCAGGCTCCTACCAGCTTATCTTTCCCTCCTGCGAGGTGTCTATCTCCGCCTCCCCGCCACCTTCGGCGAAAAGGAAAGACCGCAGGTTCGCGACGAGGAACTCCCGCGCCCCAGTATCCCGAACGTCCAGCCCGTAGTGGTTGATGAGCAGCATCTGCCTTTTCTTCCATTCTTCCCAGCAGGACACGCAGATGCCGGCGGCAATCCGCTTCCCGAGGTCGTTCGGGAAAGGGGCGTTGCCCACGGGCTCTCGCCCGCCCTCCCCGCAGCGGTGGCACCTGAACCCTTCGCCCGCACTCATACCGGCACCGTGAGCACCGAGCAGTTGGCGCCCTGGATGACCTGACGCGTTATTCCCCCCAGCAACACCCGACCGGTCAGGCCTGGGCCGTGGTATTTCCCAATCACGATGAGGTCGGCGGCTTCCGACTCGGCCGCGGCGAGGACATGCTGGACGATCGGACGCCCCCGGGCGACCGACACGTGGATCTCCACCCGCGAGCGCAGGTCCTCCGGCACACGCTGGAGGGCTTCCACCCGGGCTCCCTGCTCTATCCGACGTAGGGTGTCCTCAACCTTGGTCGGCGAACTCACCGCGCGCAGGTAGGCCTGCAGTGTACCGGGCAGCGCGTGCAGCAACAGCAGACGGGTCTTGAAGTAGGCCGCGTAACGGGCGGCCGTGGCAGCGATCGGAGCACTTCCTTCCCTCAGGTCCAGGGCGGCCAGCACCGTCTTGTCATTCTGCTGTCGAATGGGTCGCCAGACCAGCACCGGCAGCGTTGCCTTGCGCACGATCGCGGCACAGGTGTTGCCCGGCTCGTCCGTCGGCCACGCTCGCTTCTGATGAGCGCCCACCACCACCAGCTCCGCCCCTACCTCGGCTGCCACCGCGGTGAGGATCTCCGGCGTCCAGCCGCGATGGACTTCCAGCCGCGCCTCTATGCTGCACTGCTCCGCCACTTGCTCCAGGTTCGCTTGCGCGTCCAGGGCCTTTTCCCTCCGCAGGGAGAGTTCGCTCCCCAGCGCGCGCTGTACGTAGCCCGGCACGCTCAGCGGCTCGATGGCGTGGAACAGCGTGACCTGGGCATCCGGGAATTGCTGTGCCGCCCAACTGACGGCTGCCAGCGACGTGTCCGAAAAATCGACGCCGATGAGGATGTTCTCGTACATGCGGGACATGTTCTCCCTGGTGATCACTCTCGAGGCGTCCGACGGCCTCCGAAGCTATCGTTCGCCGGTACCTGCCGCACTACCGGCGGACCACGCGCTATTCCCTCGGCAGCCCGGTTGACTCTTTGGGCGGAGGGGCCAGAATACGGTCGACCGCGTCCCACGGATGGGCATGACGCGCCGCGGCGATAACCGCGGCCACGGCTGACCCGAGATCTCCGTACCTGCCGTACACGGCCTCCAGATCGTCCAGACGCGTGTAGTACAGCACGCGCGACAGCAGCCACGCGTTGTTCAGCCGCTCCGGGTCCAGGCCGGCGTATCGACCGGACCTGAACTGTGGCTGCACCTCGTCCTGGAAGCGGACCGCCGCCTCCTGCAGTATCCGGCGCTTGGCCTCACGCATGGCCGCCTCCGGAAGCTCCCGCTGGTACAGCTCCTCCAGCGGCTCCACCAACGAGTGGAAGAACCTTCCGAATACTCGAACGTCATGCCAGCGGTCACGCGCCGCCTCGCAGCGGTCCGCGTTCCCGACCGCCTCGCAGAAAAAGGCGATGGCTCCGCGGTGGCCAACGAAGTTGGCGAAGCTCTCGTTGAACAGGGCCTCGTCTTTGGGAAAGAACGCGGTGTGGGTGATCTCGTGGATCACTGTTTCAACCAAGGTCACGCTGTCGGCCCGCAGGGTGGTGGAGAGCACCGGATCCGGCAACCATCCGAGAGTGCTGAACGCGCTGGTGGGCCGAACCCACGTGTCATATCCCTGTGCGGTCAGCTTCTCGGCCTCCTGCCACGCCTTGTCGAAGTTGAAGTAGCCCTTGTAAGGAACCCGTCCGACGACGGGGAACCACCAGGTCTTGAATGTGAGACGGAACTCTGGTGCGGCCGAGACTACCAGAAGCAGGGTATCACGCGGCAGCTCGGCGTAACTGGTGAACGAGCTCCCGGGGTCGAAGCCCAGGTCGCGCCGCGCGTACTCGCGAGCCTGCTGTACGAGCCGGAGCTTGGCTCGAAGCCCGGGCACGGTGAGAGTGTCGTGCACGATCTCGTGGATCGGTCTACGGGAAGCCAGGATCTTGGCTTCTTCCCACCCGGCTCGCAGGACGTACGTCGGGGAACAGCCGTACAGCGTGCTTATTGACACCAGGGCGACGAGTGCTCGTAGTCCAGGGCGCCTTCTACCCCCCGTGCCGCGGTTTCTCATACGGGCATCGTACCGGTCACCCGCGGTTGGGGTCCGAGGCCGGGCGATCCGGATCCCCCGCAGGCGAAACGGGTGGCGGCGCGGCTGATCCCCACCGGCTCACCGGCGCCGGACGTAGTGCAGGCACTCCTTCACCTGGTCCCCGCGGTACCTCCGCCCCGGTCCGTCCGCGTCACTCCGGTAGCGGCGATAGCCACGGTCGAACCGGCGGTAGGTGTCTGCGTCCCCCGTTTCCCGCAGAATCTGTTCGATGCGTTCCGGCGGTAGCAGGCCCTCGTCGTTGTAGCTGAGGAGAACGTGCCTGGCGTCCGCCCTCAGCAGCACCTCGCGCAGAGCTCCCTCGCAGCGATTCCGGCTGCACCAGTCGGACCTCCGATCCTCATCCGGGATGAGCCCCGTCTTGCCGCGCAGCGCGGGCGGCGGGAACCATCCCACGGCCAACAGCTCAGGCAGGTGGTAGTACCCGGGGTACTGCCGCTCGTTGTACGGAGGGTCCAGATACAGCAGGTCGAGGCTCCCGAGCCGCTCCACCAGTTCCGCCGCCCGCCCCCGGAAAGCCGTGCAGCCCCCGTCGCCCCGTCCGGCGGCCGGTGTCGCCCGGATCGGTCTCAGTCGCAGAGGCTTGACGGCGTTGGGCTGCCAGCTCTTGACGAACGACGCGTAGACTCCCGTGGTGTTCGCCACGCGGTCCGCCGCCTTGATGAGAGTGGCCAGCAGTAGCTGCTCTCGCCGTCGATCGATCGCGCCGCGGGCAGCCCACGCAGCGATGCGTTCCCTGACGGTGTCGAGGGCCGCTCCGTTCTCGGGCGTGAAGTACATTCTTCCGTGCTCGCGCCCCGAGCTTCCGGCCGGGGTGTAGTGCTGAGCGATGAAGCCTGGCTGATGGCGTGAGGCTTCCAGGTACCGGAGGATCGCACTGTAGCTGGCGCCCGCACGGCCCGACCTGGCCGACGACCTTCCGGGGAGGCCGTCCTCGAAGAGAGACGCAGGGAACGCTGGCGTCCGGTCCAGCTCGACCCGGGCGACCTGGAAGGCGTACGACAGAGCCATCAGGTCGCCGCAGTGAACCCGCCAGCCCCTGCTCTTCAGGGCCCGCGCGACGCTCGCTGTGCCGGCGAACGGATCGCAGGCTACGCCCGGCTCGATCCCCAGCTCATCTACCGCGCCAATCAGGAAAGGGATCAGGCGCGTCTTGTTTCCGATGTACCGCACGATGCTTCCCCTACGGGCCGCGTTTGCCCGCCGCCGCCGGCTTGGATGCCGTATGATACGCATCCGGCTCGCCAGCCTGACAGAGCCGCTTGCGGCCGGCCGGTCCCCACAGAGTACAATACGCCGGGCCGCGGCCGCCGCAGACGGGCGGCGGGTCGCGCCCTTTCATCTTCCGCGGGGGAACTGACGCTGCTCGAGACGCTGTACAGAATGGCCATTGCCGCCGCCGGGCCCCTGCTCCCGGCAGTCGGGGCGGTCGCTCCCAGACTCGCGGTGGTCGTGGCGGGCCGTCGCGTGGCATCGGCGTCGATCCGAGCCTGGGCCCGGCGCGCCCGCGATCCGGCCCGGCCACTGCTGTGGCTGCACGGGGCCTCGGCGGGCGAGCTGGCCGGCGCGGCGCCGGCGCTGGAGTGCGTGAGGGATCGCGTTCCGGACATGCAGCTCCTGGTGACCTACTCGTCGCCTTCGGCCGAGCGGACTGCTCCGGGGCTGCTGCCCGACTATGCCGGGTACCTGCCAATCGACACCCTGCGGGAGTGCAGGGGAGCCCTGGTAGCGGTGGCGCCCGCGGCGCTGGTGTTCGCCAAACTGGATGCCTGGCCCGTGCTCACGCGCGCGGCGGCGGACATGCAGGTCCCGCTGGGGATGATCAACGCCACCGTCCGTCAGCGGAGCTCTCGCCTCCGGCCTCTGGCCCGCTCGCTCCTGAGGTCGGCCTACCGCCGCATGGATCTCGTCGGTGCGGTCGCCAGGGCGGACGCGGGGCGATTGGAGCGCTTGGGCGTCGACCCGAACGCTCTCAGGATTACGGGCGATGCGGCGTTCGACCAGGCCCTCGGCCGGGTCGCGGCAGCGCGGGCGCGGCCCGCCCCCGGGAAGCCTCACCTGCCTCCCTGTCCTTCGGGCAGCGTACGCCTGCTGGCCGGCTCTACGTGGCCGGAGGACGAGGCGGTCCTGCTACGCGCGGCGGCGCAGCTGAGTGGAGGTGATCCGCCGATGGAGCTCATCCTGGTTCCGCACGAGCCGCGCCCGGCGGCCTTGAGACGGATCGCCCGCCTGTGCCTCGAGGAGCTCGGCGTGCGACCGCGGCTGTTCTCCGAACTGGACGCTGCAGGATGGCGAGCCGGCCAGGACGGCGCGACCGACGCCACCGGAGCGGCTGCCCCGGTCGTCATCGACACGGTCGGCATCCTCGCAGACCTGTATCTGGAAGCGGACGTCGGTTTTGTTGGAGGCGCGCTCGGCGACACGGGCCTGCACTCGGTCATCGAGCCCGCCGCGGCAGGCCTGCCGGTGCTCTTCGGAAACCGTCATGATCGCTGGGAGGCGGACGAGCTCCTGGCCCGGGGCGCCGCCCTGCAGGTGGAGGCGGGGAACGCCGCCGAGGTCCTGCGCCGCCTCCTGTCCGATGTGGAAGGGCGGAAACGGATGGCAGCGGAAGCCCGCCGCTACGTGGAGGAAGGCCGGGGATCGGCCCGGAGCGCCGCGGACCTGGTGGAGGAGCTCATGCGTCGGGGGCGGCGGTCCCCGAGCGCCCGCGGCTGAGGTCCGGTTTGGGCCCCATGACGTACCAGAACAAGCACCCGACGATCGGGCACAGGAGCACGATGGTGCTCCACAACAGCCCTTCCCTTCGTGATGGCCTTGCCCGGGCGATGAGACCAATGGCCCACAGGTCCAGCGCGAGAAGAAGGGCTGCGAGCACCCAACGGTTGTCCAGGCCCTCAAGCAGATCCAGAAGAGCCCTCATGCGGCGGTCGGGGCAAGAGCGAACTGGAGCCTGTACAACCGCGCGTACAGGCCACCCAACCTCAGCAGCTCGTGGTGCGTGCCCGTCTCCCGAATCTCGCCGTGGTGCAGGACCAGGATCCGGTCGGCGTTCTGAATCGTCGACAGCCGGTGAGCGATCACCAGGCTCGTCCGACCGGTCATCATCTCATCCAGCGCGTGCTCTATCTGCGCTTCGAGCTCCGCGTCGACCGAGCTCGTGGCCTCGTCGAGGAGCAGAATCCGCGGGTCGCCCGCCAGGGCCCGGGCGAAACTCAGGAGCTGCCGCTCTCCGGCGCTGAGGTTGCTGCCGCGCTCTCCCAGCGGCTGTGCGTATCCTTCCGGCAACCGGCGGATGAAACGATCCACGCCCACCCGGTCGGCCGCCTCCCGCACCCGGACTTGCGTCAGCCCTTCACGGCCGAGGTCGATGTTGTGCCGCGCGCTTTCCGAGAACAGGAACACGTCCTGCAGCACCAGTCCAATGCTCGCGCGCAAAGCCTGCATCGGAAGCTCGCCGATGTCCTTTCCGTCCAGGAGGATCCGCCCCCGTTGCGGCTCGTAGAAGCGCATGAGCAGGTTGATGATCGTCGACTTGCCGGCGCCGGTGGCGCCGACGACGGCCACCCGCTGGCCCGGTTCGACCCGGAACGAGATGCCGCGCAACACCCAGTCCGCGTGTCCGTCGCCCTCCTTCTCTGCCCCGACGTATCGGAACCACACGTCCTCGAATTCGATCACGCCGCGGATCGAAGTCGGCAGGGCAGGGCGCTCGGCCTCCCGCACTCTCGGTTCCCGGTCCAACAGCCGGAAGATCCGCTCCGAGCTGGCCATGGCACTCTGGAGAATGTTGTACTTCTCTGAGAGATCCTGAATCGGGCGGAAGAAACGGCGCGCGTACTGCAGGAAAGCGGCTATGGTCCCGATCGTGAGGGTCCCCCGCAGTGCCTCTGAGCCTCCGTACCAGATTATCAACGCCGTGGCCACGGCGGCCAGCAGCTCTACAGCCGGCCAGAAGAGAGCGTAGTAAGTGATCGAGCGGAGGTGGGCCAGCAGGTGGTCCTCGTTCACCCGCTGGAAGGCGCCGAGCGTGGGCTCCTCCTGCCTGAAGAGCTGGACCACCTTCATGCCGTCGATCCGCTCCTGCAGATAGGCGTTGATGCGGGCCAGTCTCACCCGCACGTCCCGGTATGCCTGACGCGCCTTCATCCGGAACAACGACGCGGCTGCGAAGACGAGCGGCAGCACCGTGAACGTCACCAGGGCCAGTCGCCAGTCGAGAACCAGCATCGCCGAAACGATGGCCAGGATGGTGAACACGTCACCGAAAACCGTGACCACGCCCGAGGTGAACATCTCATTGAGGGCCTCGACGTCGCTGGTGACGCGAGTCATCAGCCGACCAACCGGATTGCGATCGAAGAAGGCCAGCTCGAGTCGCTGCAGATGGGTGAAGATCTGGTTGCGCAGGTCCTGCATCACCTGCTGGCCGATCCAGGTTGTCACCAGGATGCGGGCATACTCCAGGGCCGCGGCCAGAAGAAGCACGGCGACGAGCACTCCGGCCAGCACGGCCAGCAGGCCGGCGTCCCCCTCCGGAAAGACGCTGTCGATGGCCACCTTCGTCAGCCACGGGCCTACCAGCTCCAGGCCCGAGGCCGCCACCAACATCAGAACGGCTCCGGCCACCTGCCAGCGGTACGAGCGGAGATACTCCAGCAGCCGGCGCATGAGACGAGCGTCATACGCCTTGCCGAGGGTTTCCTCTTCGTGAATGGGTCCTTCCGGAGACAACTGCACCGCCGTGTGACCTCCCCGAGCCCGTTATCGAATCGTGACAAGCGCCGGAAGATAGGGAAGGTCCTCCGGCGGAACCACCTGGCGTTTGACGCTCCCGCGACGGGTGGTCCATCATCGCCTCATGGAGACGACCATCCGGATCAAGGGAGCGCGGCAGCACAATCTGAAGGGCATCGACGTCGAGATCCCCCACCGGGCCTTGACCGTTCTCACCGGCCCCAGCGGGTCGGGAAAGTCGAGTCTGGCGTTCGACACGGTCTATGCCGAGGGGCAGCGCCGGTATGTCGAGTCGCTTTCTACTTACGCGAAGCAGTTCCTCGAGCGGATGCCGAAGCCGGCGGTGGAGCGGATCGAAGGTGTCAGCCCTTCCGTTGCCATAGACCAGCGGAACACCGTCCGGTCCAGCCGTTCATCCGTGGGGACGGTGACCGAGGTGTACGACTACCTTCGCCTCCTGTGGAGCCGGGTCGGCCGCACCATGTGTCCCGATTGCCGCATCAGGGTCATGCCGGACACGGTCCACACGGCCACTCAGGCTACACTCTCGCTGGAGCCTCGGACTCCGGTCCATGTCACCTTCCCCCTGCTGCTCAGCCCGGGCCTCACCCACGCCGTGGCAGTGGCCAACCTGCGGGCACAGGGCTATCTGCGGGTCGTCGCAGATGGTCGGGAATGGCACGTGGATGACCTTGAGGCGGGTCCGGCACCCGACCTGGCTGCGGCTGCCGAGGCTCTGGTGGTCGTGGACCGGCTCTCGGTCCAGCCCGATCAACGCGAGCGGATGGCGGAGGCGCTGGCCGTCGCTTTCGCCGAAGGTCACGGACGGGCGACCGTACTCGTGATGGAAAGTGACCCAGATGGCGCGCCCGAGGTCGTTGGAAGGCTCCCGTTCACAGAGATGTTCCGCTGCAGCCGGTGCGGTCGCGGTTTCCCGGAGCCAACGCCGCTTCTGTTCAGCTTCAACCACCCCACGGGAGCCTGCCAGCTGTGCAACGGGTTCGGGGCAACGCTGGAGTACGCTCTCGACCTGATAATCCCCGACGAGAGCCGTACTCTGGCTGATGGGGCTCTGGACCCTTGGAACAAGCCACGTTACTTCCGCGAGCGAGCCCGGGCTCTGGAGCTGGCGGTTGAGCGCGGCGCGGACCCCGACACCCCGTGGCGTGAACTGTCCCCGGACCTCTGCCGCGAGTTCCTGGAGGGGAGTCCGGAGTTCGTCGGGATGTTGCCCTTCCTGAGATCTCGAGAGCGCAAGCGCTACAAGCAGTATATCCGTGTCTTCCTCCGACAGTATCAGAGGCCTCGCGAGTGTGAGGAATGTGCGGGAACACGTTTGCGACCCGAGGCCCTGTACGTGCGGGTCGGAGGGGCCACCATAGCCGAGGTCGCGGCCCTCACGGTGGACCGGCTTCGGGAGTGGCTCGATGAGCTGCGGCTGGATCCGTTCGAGACGAAGGTCGCGGAGACGGTGCTCCGGGAGCTCCGGGACAGGGCGGCCTTCATGGCGGAAGTGGGACTGGGGTACCTGACGCTGGACCGTCAGGCGAGGACCCTGTCGGGCGGCGAGATGCAGCGCATTCGCCTCGCGGGCAGTCTTGGCAGCCATCTGGTGGACACGCTGTACGTGCTCGACGAGCCAACCATCGGGCTCCACCGGCGTGATGTCCAGCGCTTCCTGCAAGTCCTGCACAAGCTGCGCGATCGCGGGAACACGATACTGGTAGTGGAGCACGAGACGGCCGTCCTGCAGGCGGCCGACTGGGTCCTGGAGCTCGGTCCCGGGGCCGGGGAGCGGGGCGGCGAGCTAGTGTTCGCCGGGGATTTCGACGGTCTTCTGGGTGCCCGAACCGCGACGGGCGAAGCCCTGTCGCGCGCGGTATCGCAACCACGGCCGAGGCTACCGGACGACGGCGGACCCTGGCTGCGCCTCACAGGCGCGCGCCTGCACAACGTGCGGGGCGTCGATCTGGAGATCCCGCTCGGAAGGCTCACCGTGATAACCGGCGTCTCGGGATCGGGAAAGTCTTCGCTGGTGCACGGCGTCCTGTACCGCGCCCTCGAGAGGGAGCTGCACGGAGAGTCTACCGCGCGGCGCCATCTGGGTGAGGGAACGGGATCGTGGGAAACCCTGCACGGAAGCGAGACGCTGGAAGAGGTGGTCCTCGTGGACCAGGGCCCGATCGGTCGGACCCCACGCTCCAACCCGGTCACCTTCATCAAGGCGTACGACGAGATCCGCCGTCTGTTCGCCGAGCAAAGCGAGTCCCGCCGGCGCGGCTACGCGGCCCGCCACTTCAGTTTCAACGTGAAGGGCGGTCGCTGCGAGGCCTGCAAGGGAGCGGGGGAAGAGGTGGTGGAGATGGTGTTCCTGGCGGATGTAGCCGTTCCGTGTGAGATCTGCGGCGGAAAGAGGTTTCGCCCGGAGGTCCTCGAGATTCGCTACCGGGGGCTCAACATCCGCGATGTCCTGGACCTGACGGTGGACGAGGCGATCCGCTTCTTCATCCGGCGGGACCGGCTGGGCCAGGCGCTGTGGCAACTGCAACGTGTCGGCCTCGGATACCTCCGCCTCGGCCAGCCCGCCACGACGCTCTCCGGCGGCGAGGCACAACGCCTGAAGATCGCCCGGGAGCTGAGCCGACGTCCGGGCCGGGGTCGGCGCCTGTACATCCTCGACGAGCCGACAGTGGGACTGGGCCTCGGCGAGATCGATCGGCTGGTGAGAGTGATGGAACAGCTGGTGGACGCCGGCCACACAGTTCTCCTGATCGAGCACAACCTGGACGTCATCGCCCGGGCCGACTGGATAGTCGATCTCGGCCCGGGGGCGGCATCGGATGGCGGGCGCATCGTAGCAGCCGGGCCGCCGTCCGAGCTGGCGGCGGCGAAGGGCTCCGATACCGGCCGCTTCCTTCGGCGGCACATAGCCGGCGGCTTGCTGGAGGGTGGCCCCACCGGGCAGAGCGACGCTGCCTCCGTGGGCCGGACCGGCTGACGCTCCATGCAGAGTCCGCCCCCAGGCTCGAGCATCCCCCCCCGTCCGGCCGTTTCAATCCTGCTGCCGTGCCGCGATGCGGGGCCTTTCCTGCAAGCTTGCAGCGACAGCCTCGAACGGCAGTCCCTGTCCGACTACGAGGTGCTGGCGGTGAACGATGGCTCGCACGACGCCACCGCCGAGCTGCTGGGAGCCTGGGCGGCGAGGGATTCCCGGGTGTCCGTTCTCAACGTCGAGCGACAGGGCCTCGTTGCCGCCCTGAGCCTGGCGGCCGGGGCGGCCGGAGCACCTATCCTGGCTCGAATGGACGCCGACGACCTTGCGCACCCAGAGCGGCTGGCGCGTCAGCTTGCTCTACTCGCAGCCCGACCGGACCTCGCCGCCTGCGGGACCGGGGTGGAGCTATTTCCCGTGGACCGGGTCGGCCCGGGCTATGCGCGTTATGCCCGTTGGCTCAACGGGCTTCACTCGCCGGAGGACGTGTGGCGGGACCTCCTGGTGGAGTGTCCGATCGGTCACCCCACGCTCATGATCCGGGCTTCCGTCCTGCGGGCCCTGGGCGGATACCGGGACTGCGGCTGGCCGGAGGACTACGACCTGATACTCAGGCTTCACGCGGCGGGCATGCGGGCCGCCAATGTACCGGCCGCTCTCCTTCGCTGGAGAGTGCGCGAGGATCGCCACTCCCTCTCCTCTGAACGCTATTCGCCGGCCGCCTTTCGCCGGTGCAAAGTGCATTACCTTCGGACAGTCTTCCTTCCGGCGGGCCGGCCGCTGGTTGTTTGGGGAGCGGGGAAAGTGGGGAAACCCTTCGCGCGTGAGCTGCTGCGTCAGGGATCGGAAGTGAGCGCGTTCGTCGATCTCGATCCTCGCAAGATCGGGCAGGAGATTCACGGGGCTCCCGTCCTCTCGCCCGCCGACTTCGCCCGCCCGGCGGATGAATCTGGTCCGTACGTGCTGGTGGCTGTCGGCTCCCCGGGGGCGCGAGAGGATATTCGGCTGGCCCTCACCGATCTGGGCTGGCGCGAGATCGACGATTACCGCGTCTGCGCGTAGCTTCTTCTGAAGGCTCCCGACCGGGGTCCTCCGACCCCGATCCAAGGCCTTTTCCCGGTCGCGCGAGCCAGTGCGAAAGGCTATGTTTTATAGGTTATGCTAATGCCGGACTGGCGGCCGATCCGCCGCTCCGGGCGGGCTCGGCGCGGACCCGTTCTTCCCTCAACGGATCCCGGTGAAAATTTGGCAGAACACCGACTTCCAGCGCCGTTTCCCACTTTCTGACACCGGCTTGAAGGACTCATGGAGAAGGTAGACAAGAGCGAGCGCATAGAGCAGCGACTGCTGGAAGACGAGATGCGGGAGTCGTTCATCGATTACTCCATGAGCGTCATAGTCCAACGGGCACTGCCGGACGTCAGGGACGGCCTCAAGCCGGTGCACCGACGCATCCTGTACGCCATGCACGAGCTCGGCCTGGTACCGACCAGGCCGTACAAGAAGAGCGCCACGGTCGTTGGCGACGTGCTGGGCAAGTATCACCCCCACGGGGATTCGGCCGTCTACGACTCGCTCGTACGCATGGTGCAGCGATTCTCCCTGCACTACCCGCTCATCGACGGACAGGGGAATTTCGGGTCCATAGACGGTGACGGCGCAGCCGCCTACCGGTACACGGAGGCACGGCTGGCCTCCCTGGCAACCGAGATGCTGGCCGACATCGACAGGGAGACGGTGGATTTCGTCCCGAATTTCGACGACCGTCTCATGGAGCCGACGGTGCTTCCGGCACGACCGCCGAACCTCCTGATGAACGGGTCGTCCGGAATCGCGGTAGGGATGGCGACGAACATTCCTCCGCACAACCTGCGGGAGCTGGTAGCGGCCTGCGAGCAGCTGATCGACAACCCGAAGGCCACGCTCGAAGACCTGCTGCAGGATGTCCGGGGTCCGGACTTCCCCACCGGCGGGCTCGTCTACGGCTCCGACGGGATCCGGGAAGCGTACAAGACGGGCCGCGGCCGCATCGTCATGAGGGCGCGGACCCGCTTCGAGGAGAAGGAAGGCGGCCGCGACAGGATCATCATCACCCAGATCCCGTTCATGGTAAACAAGAGCCGGCTGGTCGAGCAGATCGCCCAGCTCGTGCGTGACCGCAGGGTCGAAGACATTGCTGACCTCAGGGACGAATCGGACCGGGACGGCATCCGCGTAGTCATCGATCTGAAACGAGATGCCATCCCGCAGATAGTGCTGAACCAGCTGTTCAAGCACACCCAGGCACAATCCACCTTCGGCGTGATAATGCTGGCCCTGGTGGGCGGGGTCCCGAAGGTGATGGACCTGAAGACCATCCTGCGGCACTTCCTGGACCACCGCCACGAGGTCGTGGTACGGCGCAGCAAGCACGACCTGCGGGTCGCCCGGGACCGGGAGCACATTCTCGAGGGGCTCAAGATCGCCGTCGACAACATCGACGAGGTCGTGCAGATAATCCGGAGCTCGAAGGACGTTACGCAGGCTGCGGGGCGCCTGCGGAAGCGGTTCGAACTGACGCGCAAGCAGGCCGAAGCCATCCTCGCCATGCGTCTGTCGAGGCTCACCGGATTGGAGATCGAGAAACTCGAATCAGAGCTCGCCGATGTTCGGGCGGAGATCGAACAGCTCGAGGAGATCCTCTCCTCTCGAGACCTGCGCATGGGTCTCATCCGGGATGAGCTGCGCGAGCTGGCGAGAAGGTTCGGGGACGACCGGCGGACAGAGATTGTCGGGGCGGAGATCAGTTTCAGCGAGGAAGACTTGATCGCCGAGGAGCCTATGGTGATCACCATCAGTCACCACGGCTACATCAAGCGAATCGCCCCCGACGTCTACCGCCAGCAGCACCGCGGAGGTCGCGGCATCGCCGGGATGGACACCAAGGAGGAAGACTGGGTCGAGCGCTTGTTCCTCGCCTCGACGCACGACTACCTCATGTTCTTCACCGCAGGCGGTCAGGTGTATTGGCTCAAGGTTCACCAGATCCCGCTGGCCAGCCGGACGTCGCGTGGAAAGCCGATCGTCAACCTTCTCAACATATCGAAGGAAGAGAAGATCGCCTCTACGGTCCGGGTGAGGGAGTTCCCGTCTGACCGATTCCTGATCTTCGCGACACGCGAGGGATTGGTGAAGAAGACCAGCCTCGCCGCGTATCGGAACGTCCGCTCCACCGGCATCAATGCCATCAACGTCGTCGAAGGCGATCGTCTGATCGACGTTCAGCTCACCGACGGTCAGAACCACGTGATCCTCGCGACGCAACGGGGAAAGGCGATTCGTTTCCCGGAGACGGACGTGCGGGAAATGGGTCGTGCCACGCGCGGGGTGCGAGGCGTGAGCCTGACGTCCGGCGACGAGGTGGTCGGGATGGTGGTAGTGAGGCGGGGGGCGAGCCTGCTTTCGGTGACCCGCCGGGGCATGGGCAAGCGGACGGCGGTGGAGGACTACCGTCCACAGCGTCGCGGCGGGAAGGGACTCATCAACTTCCGGATCACGAACAGGACAGGTGAGGTGGTCACGGCTCGAGAAGTGACTGACGAGGACGAATTGATGCTTGTCACTCGAGGTGGGGTGATCAATCGGCAGCACGCCAGTGAGATCCGGGTCATCGGACGTGCCACCCAGGGGGTACGGCTCATAGCGCTGGACGAGGGAGACGAGCTGATGGACCTCGCCCGCGTCGCCCGCGACCTCGAGGTGAATGCAGATTCGGAAGATGGCGCAGGGTGAGGCGGCCGCAGGTGCGGTAGTAACCGAACTGGTCGACTTGACTGCGGTCCGGGCCGCAGCCGCGCGCCTGCGGAACATCGTGCGCCGAACGCCTCTTCTGCCGGTGGACTGGGAGGGATGCGAACTCGACGTGCGAGCGGGAGGCCGGCTGTGGCTGAAGTGCGAATGTCTGCAGTTCTCGGGCGCATTCAAGCTTCGCGGCGCGTACAACTTCAGTTCGTGCCTGGCCCCGTCCGCGCTCGCCTCCGGATTGGTCACCTACTCATCGGGCAACCACGGGCAGGGTGTAGCTTGGGCCGCTCGCTCCTTCGGCGTGCCGGCGATCGTAGTGATGCCGGTGGACGCACCGAGAATCAAGGTCGACGCGGTCCGTCGTCTCGGTGCCGAGCTCGAGCAAGCCGGTACGACCACCAGAGACCGGAAAGCCCTGGCGGAAGAGATACTCGCCTCCCGCGGGGGCACGATGGTACCGCCGTTCGACGACCCTCATATCATCGCCGGACAGGGGACGGTCGGTCTGGAGCTGTATGAGCAGCTGGAGGCGGTCGGCGAGCGGAACGTGTCTTGCGGCACTCTTCGGCTGGTGGTAGTCCCGGTCGGTGGTGGCGGCCTGATCTCGGGAGTCGCGGCGGCCATCCGCGCGCTGGCCCCCGAGGCCCGCGTCGTCGGAGTCGAGCCGCAAGGTGCGGCCAAGATGAGCCGCTCTCTGGAGGCGGGGCGAGCGATAACCCTCGACACGATAGACACGGTCGCCGACGGGCTGAAGCCGGTACGGCCGGGTGACCTGACCTTTCATCACTGTCAGGCGCTGGTGGACGAGGTGGTGACGGTGCCCGACGAAGCCATTCGAAGGGCCGTGGTATGGTGCTACGGTCAGCGACTGGTCGTCGAGCCCAGCGGAGCGGCCTCCATAGCCGCTATCGCTACGGGCAGGGTCGCGGTTCCGCCGGAAGGAGAGACGGTAGTCGTTCTTTCGGGGGGTAACCTCGATCCTGCGCTGCTGCGCGAGTGGCTCGAGGAAAGCTAGGCCACTCCGCGCGGACGCCAGCAGGACGAACACTCGAGACGGAGGAAGGGACGAGAGTTGGACGGGAACGGGATCTTCATGGCCATGACGGCGCCGGTTCGGGAAGATGGGATCGGCATGCCGGGAATAGTTCTGGAGCGAGGTTACCTGCACGCAGCCAGGATCGCGGGAGCGCTGCCGCTGATACTATCTCCCGCGGCCGCGGCCGAGACGCGCGACCGGCTGTTCGAGCATGCGGGCGGGCTGATGCTCACGGGCGGAGAGGACGTGGATCCGGCTACCTACGGGGAGAAACAGGACGGCGCCCGCCGCACTTCTCCGGAACGAGATGCCATGGAGCTGCAGCTGGTCCGTGGAGCGTTGGAACGCGGGATGCCCATTCTGGCCATCTGCCGCGGTATACAGCTGCTGAACGTGGCCCTGGGCGGAACCCTGTATCAGGACCTGCGGACACACCGCGGCCGCGGCATAGACCACGACCGGTACCGGGATTTCGACGCCTCGATCCATCCCGTCCGGACAGACGGGACGCAGCATCTGAAAGGTGTGTTCAACGGCAGCGGTTTTCTCCAGAACTCGGCTCACCACCAGGGCATCAAGGATCTGGCTCCGGGTCTTATGGCCGTGGGCTGGGCCCCGGACGGGCTCGTCGAAGCGGTGGAGCTTCGCCGTCCCGGAGCCGGTTGGACGGTAGGCGTGCAGTGGCATCCGGAGCGTAGGATAGACGACGAAAGCGGGACGAACCGCCGGCTCTTCGCGCGCTTCGGCGAGGAAATCAGGAAGGCGGCGGGGCGGGACACGAATAGCTGATGCAGAAGCTGGTGCTGTTCGACGTCGACGGCACGCTGCTGAACACGCTGGGTGCCGGTCGGGCGGCCATGGTGACGTCGATGAGAAGCGTGTACGGCGAGACCGGACCCGTCGACGACTACGACTTCCACGGGAAGACCGACCCCGCCATCGTGAGGGGACTTCTGCGCGCGGCGGGATGCACGGACGGCCGGATCGAGAGCGGTTTCGAGCAGCTGTGGAGACTCTACTACCTCGAGCTCGAGAAGGAGCTCGCCGCCCGCGACGGTCGCGTCTTCGTATACGCCGGAGTCCGGGAGCTCCTGGAGTGGGTGTCGCGCGATCAGCGGTTCGTGGCCGGTCTGGTCACCGGAAATATGGAACTAGGGGCCTGGCAGAAACTGCGTGCGTGTGGACTGGAGGGTCGATTCCGCTTCGGCGCTTTCGGGTCCGATTCGGAGCGTCGCGAGGACCTGCCGCCGCTGGCGGCGGACCGTGCGGCGGAGATCCTGGGCCGGCCTTTCAGGCTGGAGGACGCTGTGGTAGTCGGCGACACTCCCGCAGACATTCACTGCGCGCTTGCCAACAGCGCACGAGTGCTGGCGGTTGCCACGGGGCGTCATACTCTGAATGATCTGGCCGGCCACGGACCGGACGCCCTGGTCGCCGACCTGGCCGACACCGACCTGATCGTGCGTTTTCTTGGCGATGGGTAGCGAAGCGCTGCGCATGGACGCCTTCGTCGAAGGCGGCGGCATCCGCCGGGGTGTCGAGGTCAGGGCGACGGCTGAAGCCCTTCTCTGCGACGACGTCTGCCTCCCGTACGGCGACGTGATCTGGCTCTCCCGCCGAGCCGGCATGCTGCTCGTCTTCGCGGACCGGCTTACTCTGGCCATAAGAGGTTCGGCGCGAGGGCTCGAGCGGCTGTACGAGGACCTCGCTGACCGAATAGACCTCGCCGAGCTGCGGCGCCGGATCGTGCGCCAGCTGGGCCACGAGGTAGTGCTGTTCACCGCGGGTTGCGCGGCCAGCGGAACGATCGACGGCCGGAGCGTGGGCGGGCTGTATGTGGCCGCCGCCACCCGGCGGGCATTGTACCTGCTGAACGGCGACCGGCTGTGGTCGCTGGCCTGGCCGGCACGGGCGGCCAGGCGCCGGCCCGCCAGGAGCGCCGAGCGGGGCGACGGGGAATCCGACTACCTCGTGCTGTCGCGGGGCGACACATCGCTGACGATTCGGTACCTGTTTCCCGAAGAACTGGGAGCTGTCCTGTTCGCGGCCTCCCGGGAGCCCCCGCAGGATGGGAGGGGTGGTCCCCTGGAACTGTTCAGCCGGAAGGAGGTGTCGCCGCCGCCGCCCGCCGGACTACCGGAGTTCTCCCTGGCGGCCGGGTCCCTCCAGGAGGTGGCGGAGAGAGCGGCCGCCAACGTGCCGGGCGACCTCCAGTCACGTTCCCTGTTGCCGCCTTTCTTCTTCCAGACGCATTTCCTGGAGTTGGGGGAGACGGCCCTCGGGCCCCTTCTCCTCCGTAAGTCGGCTGCCTCCACGGCCGACAGCCTGCACCGGGCAGTGGAGGCAATGAACGCCGGCGGACTGCAGGCCGACACGCGGGCCGCCGTGGCCACCGCGGCCGATCGCCTGCTGGCGGTGTACCAGGAAGAGCTGGAGCGGCTTCTGGCCCTGAAGCGGGTTCGCGTGCGCAGCGAGCGCGAATTCGCCGTCTCCGCGGAGGAACGAGAGCAGCTCGGGGTCCGCATGCAGGCGCCGTTCGAGCGACTGTGGTTCCGCTTCGAGGATCTGGGTGCGCAAGAGGCCGAGCTTCTGCATCGGCTGGCCGAGCTGGACGAAGGGCCGCCGGACCAGGACGACGGGCAGATGCGCGAGGCGGCCCAGACGTGGCGGGCAACCATGAACCGGCTGGACAGGGGGTTCGAAGGAGCCTGGCGCGAGCTGGTCGAGGAAATCGAGAAGACATGGTCCACGCGGCTGCTGCCGCGCCTGGCGGAAGCGAGCTCGGCCGAACGCCGGCGGGTCCCGGAGTGGGTACAGCTAACGGTACTCGGTGCGGTCACGCTCTTGCTGGCGGCGATCTTCGTCGTCTTCATTCTCTGACAGACCCGCCGGCGGGGTCGCGGCCGTCGCGCGGGATGTTATGTTTGCTGGCCGGCATCTGACCTGCCGGGTGCCGGCCATCGAGGCAGGTTCGGACGGAACCCGAGCAAGGAGAGGGATCTTGGCGAAGAAGAACGCGCGTGGGGCTGGTGGACGGAAGGCCGCTGCGGGCGGCGGAGGGGGGCGCGGCTTCTACTTTGCCATCGCCGCTGTGGTGGTGGTGGGCCTGGTCGCGATCCTGATGGCCCGCGATTCGGAGGAGAAGACCGCCACGTCGGTGCTGAGCGTGGCCGAGACAACCGCCGTAGAAGCGGATCCGGCGGCCGGTACCGCGATCGGCCCGATGGAAGCTCCGGTGGTAATCATGGAATTCGCCGACTTCCTGTGCCCGCACTGCCGCAATTTCAACGCGATGACGGGAAGGCTGCTGCGGCAGAACCACACTGGACCCGGTGGGCCTCTCCGCTGGGTTTCGTACGAGTTTCCGCTGTGGCCCGAGTCGGTCCTGCCGGCGCTGGCGGTCCGATGCGCCGAGGAGCAGGGGAAGTACTGGGAGATGCACGACCTGTTGTTCGCGCGCGTGGACAGTTGGCGGGACGAGAGCTCACCGGCACGGAAGTTCGCCGGGTACGCCAGGGACCTCGGGCTGGATGGGCGCTCCTTCGAGACCTGTCTCGATGAGCAACGCTATATCGGTGAGCTCATGGCTTCACGGAAGTATGGCGAGCAGCTCGGAGTGAGCGGCACGCCCACGCTCTTCTTCAACGGACGCCGGCTCGAGGCTGCCAGCGAGAACTACAGCTACGAGGGGCTGGAGAGGCAGATCCTGGCGGCTGCCGATGAACCAGCCGAGCCTGAGTAGGCTTCACTTGGATCGGACCACGCGACTGAGGGGGGTTGCCATTCTCGCCCTCCTGGGGTTGTTCGTCTCCCTCTACCTGTTGCTGTACAGGCTGGGCTTCTACGGATCCCTGCTGTGCGGCGCCGGCTCGTGCGGCGTCGTTCAGGCCTCGAAGTATGCGAGCTTCCTGGGTTTCCCGGTTTCCGGGTGGGGCGTCGGCTGGTACTCGGCGGTGTTCGTGCTGCCGCTGCTCGCCCTTCATCCACGCTGGTGGCGGCGAAGCGGGAGCTGGCCCGATCGGCTCCTCGCCCTGGCGACGGCAGGCGGCCTGGCCTTCACCGCGTACCTGACATCGGTGGAGGTCTTCCTGCTGCGCGCCGTGTGCATGTGGTGCGTCGTCAGCGCGGTCCTCACGGTGTTGATCTTCCTGCTGGCGATGCCCTGGCGCGTGCGACACGCCAGGGCCTGAAGTGATGCGCGGTGCCGATCGCCCGCGCTTAGCCTACGCGGTGGCTCGCCAGAATCCCTCCAGGGCTTCCGCGTGCCGTGATTGACGGAGCTTGTCGAAAGCCCGGTTGCGGATCTGACGAATGCGCTCGCGAGTGACTCCCAACAGCTCTCCGATCTGTTCCAGAGTCATCTCCTCGCCGTCGTCCAGTCCGTAGTACAGAACGAGGATCTTCCGCTCGCGCTCGGTCAGGTACTTCTCGAACATCTTCTCGAGGAACTCTCGTCGTGCCTGCGATTCCACGTCGACCTCGATGTCCGCTTCATGCGCTCCCGAGAAGCGCTCGCCAAACGAAGCGCTGTCGCGATCCGACTTGTCCAGAGGAGCGTCCAGGCTGAGCTCCGCCGAGGCGACCCGGCGCAGCGCGCGAACCGTCTCCACCGGCTCCTTCATCTCCTCGGCGATCTCCCGGTCGGTGGGCGACCGTCCCAGCTTCTGCGTCAACGCCGTCTCAGTTCGGGACAGCTTGACCAGGTTGGAGTTCTGATTCAGCGGGATGCGCACGGACCGCGTCTGCTCGGCCAGGGCCTGGAGGACGGTCTGCCGGATCCACCAGACGGCGTAGGAGATGAACTTCACCCCCTTGTCCGGGTCGAACTTCTTGACCGCCTTCAGCAGCCCCTCGTTTCCTATGCACACGAGCTCGGCCAGGTTCAGCCCGCGGCCCTGGTACTTCTTCACATAGGAGATCACGAAGCGGAGGTTCGCCGTGACCAGTCGCTCGGCCGCCCCGCGATC
>JBDHHR010000039.1:0-21002 GCA_039589295.1 Gemmatimonadota bacterium
CAACAGGAACAGGCTCCGGCGGTCGACCTCGAGGCCGAGGCCCAGGCGATCCGCGACGTCTCGTCGGCATGGCTGGAACACGTGACGGCAAGGGACCTGGAAGAGCTCACCGGTCTTTTTGCCGAAAGCGCCGTCTTCTTCGACGAGAACGAGCCGGCCACCGAGGGCCTGGCAGCCATCCGGGCGGACATCGAAAGTGAATGGGCGGAGAATCCGGATTTCACCGTGACCTGGTCCACGATCTCGGTGGACGTGGCCGATTCGGGGGACATGGCTTGGGAGCGCGGGCAGTGGGAGTTCGATCCGGATGGCGCCGGCGAGGCCGAAGGGACGTACGGTGAGTACGTCACCGTGTACCGCAAGATGGGCGGCGCTTGGAAAGCGGTGGCCGACATCGGCTCAGTCACGAAGCCCGAGGAGGAAGCGGAAGAGGAGGTGATCGAGTAGCCCAACGAGACGCCGGCGGGCACGAAGCCGGCTCGACGGACAATTGCCGGAATGGGCGGCTCCGCATACTTGACTCCCCGATGCCCCGCGGTATAGTCCGGCAATGCCGCGACGAGATGATATCTCCTCGATCCTGCTGATCGGGTCCGGCCCGATCGTCATAGGCCAGGCCTGCGAGTTCGACTATTCGGGCACGCAGGCCTGTCGCGCGCTGAGGGAGGAGGGTTACCGGGTAATACTGGTAAACTCCAACCCCGCTACTATCATGACGGATCCGGACGTCGCCGACGCCACCTACATCGAGCCCACCACCCCTGAGTGGGTGGCGAGGGTTGTCGAGAAGGAGAGGCCGGATGCACTCCTCCCCACCATGGGCGGCCAGACGGCCCTCAATGTAGCGCTGGCACTCCACGAAAGCGGTGTCCTCGACACATACGGGGTCGAGCTTATCGGTGCCGACACCCGCGCTATCCGGAAAGCCGAGGATCGGGGGGAGTTCGCCGAGGCCATGAGCCGAATCGGACTCGCCGTCCCGCACGGCGGTTTCGCCCGGTCGACCGACGACGCCCTGAGCATTGCCGAGGATGTGGGCTTCCCTGCCATCATCAGACCCTCCTTCACCCTCGGCGGTACGGGCGGCGG
The DNA here is from genome assembly GCA_039589295.1 of Gemmatimonadota bacterium. Classification (GTDB taxonomy): domain Bacteria; phylum Gemmatimonadota; class Gemmatimonadetes; order Palauibacterales; family Palauibacteraceae; genus JBDGYE01. Next base: position 1,090 of record JBDHHR010000039.1, read on the forward strand.
CATCGCCTGGAACCGGGAGGAACTCGAGCGCAAGATCCGCCGTGGCCTGGAGCTGTCGCCTATCACCGAGGTGCTCATCGACCGGAGCGTCATCGGATGGAAGGAGTTCGAGCTGGAGGTGATGCGGGACCGGGCGGACAACGTGGTCATAGTCTGCTCCATAGAGAACTTCGACCCGATGGGCGTCCACACGGGCGACTCCATCACCGTCGCACCGGCCATGACTCTCTCCGACTTCGAATACCAGGAGATGCGCGACGCGGCCATCTCCATCATCCGCGAGATCGGCGTGGAAGCGGGCGGCTGCAACATCCAGTTCGCGGTGAACCCCGAGGACGGCGAGATGCTGGTCATAGAGATGAACCCGCGGGTGTCGCGCAGCTCGGCGCTCGCCTCCAAGGCCACCGGGTTCCCGATCGCCCGCATCGGGGCGAAGCTCGCTGTCGGCTACCGGCTGGATGAGATCGACAACGCGATCACGCGCAAGACGCAGTCCTGCTTCGAACCGGTGCTGGATTACGTGGTGGTGAAGATCCCGCGCTTCGCCTTCGAGAAATTCCCGCAGGCGGATGCCACCCTCGGTGTGCAGATGAAGGCGGTGGGAGAAGTGATGGCCATCGGCCGCACGTTCCAGCAGGCGTGGCTCAAGGGCTTCCGGGCCCTGGAGAACGGCCGCACGGGTTGGCTCCCCGGAAACGAGCCCGCGGACGACGGGTTATCCGACGACTCGACCGAGACTCTGCGCTCGGCCCTGCGCACCGCGACGCCGGAGCGACCTTTCCAGCTTCACCGGGCCCTGGCGGCGGGAATTCCGGCGGACGAGATCGCGAACCTCACCCGCATAGACCGCTGGTTCATCCTCCAGCTCCAGGACATCGTCGAAGCGGCATGCGAGCTGCGACAGGCCGCTGAACTGGCGCCGAACCTCCTCCTGGCCGCGAAGCGCCTGGGACTCGGCGACGGAGAGCTGGCCCGGCTGCGCGGCGCGGACGAATCGGAGATACGCTCCTTGAGACACAGGCACGGCATCCGGCCGGTCTTCAAGACGGTCGACACCTGTGCCGGAGAGTTCCCGGCCGCCACCCCGTATCTATACTCCACGTACGAGAGCGAGAACGAATCGACCCGAAGCGATCGGCGCAAGGTGGTGATCCTCGGTAGCGGGCCGAACCGTATAGGCCAGGGGGTGGAATTCGACTACTGCTGCGTCTCTGCGTCGCTGGCGCTCCGCGAAGCGGGCGCGGAGACGATCATGATCAACTCCAACCCCGAGACGGTGTCCACCGATTTCGACATCTCCGACAAGCTGTACTTCGAGCCGATGACTCTGGAAGATGTCCTGGAGATAGTGGAGCACGAGCGGCCCGAAGGGGTGATCGTGCAGATGGGCGGCCAGACGCCGCTCAGCCTTGCCCGGCGGCTGGAGGCACTGGGCGTGCCGATCCTGGGAACGACCGTCGACGCGATTGACCGGGCAGAGAACCGGGAGCGGTTCGAGGCTCTGTGCCGGGAGCTGGGCATCGCGTGCCCGGAGGCCGGAACCGCCACCTCGGTGGAGGAGGCGGTCGCGGTTGCACGGGGCATCGGATATCCCGTGCTCGTCCGGCCAAGCTACGTACTCGGCGGACGGGCCATGGAGATCGTGTACGACGAGGCGATGCTGCGGGAGTATTTTGCGGCGGCGGTGAGCGCTGCCCCGGAGTACGCGGTGCTACTCGATCGATTTCTGGAGGACGCGTTCGAGGCCGATGTGGACGCCGTGTGCGACGGTGAGCGGGTCTTTATAGGCGGCGTGATGCAGCACATCGAGGAAGCCGGCATACACTCGGGCGACTCCGCCTGCGTACTACCTCCGTACCTGTTGACAGACGCGTGCATCGAGGAGATGCGGTCGTACACCCGCGCGTTCGCAGAAGCCCTGAGCGTCCATGGGCTCATCAACGTGCAGTATGCGGTCCACGAGGGGAGAACTTATGTGCTGGAAGTGAACCCGAGGGCCAGCCGGACGGTGCCGTTCGTGAGCAAGGCCACGGGGATTCCTCTGGCCAAGGTGGCCGCGCGGGTGCTGTTGGGAGAGCGACTGGCGGCGATAGGGCTTCCGGACGAGCCTCTATTGGCAGACGTGTCCGTCAAGGAGGCCGTGTTCCCGTTCGACAAGATCCCGGACGCGGATCCACAGCTCGGCCCGGAGATGAGATCTACGGGCGAGGTGATGGGCCTGGCCGACAGCTTCGGGATCGCGTTCGCCAAGGCGCAGGTGGCGGCGGACGGCTCGCTGCCCATGGGGGGGACGGTGGTCGTCACGGTGCACGACCGTGACAAGCCGGCCGCAACACCCATCGTGCGGCGCCTGCACGAGCTGGGGTTCGAGATCCTGGCGACCGACGGTACCGCGCGGTACCTCCGCGGGAGGGGCATTCCGTGCGAGAGCGTCCTGAAGGTGCACCAAGGACGGCCCCACATCATCGATTTGCTCCTCTCCGGACAGGTTCAGCTTCTGCTCAATACTCCGCTCGGGAAGCACGCTCAACAGGATGATTACATGATCCGGCGGGCGGCCATCACCAGGGGAATTCCGTACACCACGACCCTCTCCGCGGCGTCCGCTGCCGCCGACGCGATCATCGCGCTCCGCAGCAGGACTTTGAGGGTCAGGAGTCTGCAGGAACGACTGGCCGCCGGTGTTGCGGCGGTCCCGACCGGACCGAGTCTCGGACCTCGCCACCTTCCCATCCGGGAGCTCCTTGGCGATGCTGGGTGTTGACGGCCGGTGCTGTCACACCGTATTGATATGCTTCCGGTCGCCCGGGAGGGCGCTCCGGATGAAGCTGCGGTAATCGTTTCCCGGAAACCCTTAGCGCGGAGTGCTCCTGAAGACGGCGATAAAGGAGAAGGCCCTTGCATCGTCGGAGCAGTGAGCCCCTGAGGTTCCGGGTCAGCCCCACTCGCTCGCAGGGAGGAAATATGTTGTTCAAGCAGTTGCGCACCGCCTGGATCGCGCCCGCCGTCGTCGTGCTGTTCGCGGCTTGTACCACGTCAGGCGACACCGGCGAAGCCGCTCCCGAAGGGGCGGCCGAGATGGAGAACCCGTGCGCGGCCGCCGACTCTGCCGCGATGGAGAACCCGTGCGCGGCCGAGATGGAGAACCCGTGCGCGGCTGAGATGGAGAACCCGTGCGCGGCCGAGATGGAGAACCCGTGCGCGGCCGAGATGGAGAACCCGTGCGCGGCAGAGATGGAGAACCCGTGCGCGGCGAATCCGTGCGCGGCCGAGACGGAAAATCCATGCGCGGCGAATCCGTGCGCGGGAGCTTCGGGCGGCGGGTCCTGACCCGGGAAGCAATCCGATGGAAGGTTCGCGGATGATGATTCGCGACTTTTCGGCGAGAGCCCGGTCGGCCCCGACCGGGCTCTTTCTTTGGCTCACCTTGTCCGTGGGATGCGCGGTGGGGTGCGGCGAGCCCGGGGATGCCGGGGGGGACGCCGCGGCCACAGGCTTGCCTTCCGCCGACGAGCGTACGTTCGTCACTCCCGAGGACTTCCTGGGGCGCTACTGGGTCCGACCGATACCGCCGCAGGGACGAGCGCCGGACGAATTCTCGCCGCTCGAGGCATCGCTGCACCCGGCGGCGTGCGGCACCTGCCACCCGAACCAGTACGCGGATTGGCAGACCACGGTTCATGCCGGTGCGTACTCGCCCGGATTATCAGGGCAACTGGTGAACTGGGAGGAGGGCAGCTTCCAGAGAGTGGGCGCGTGCCTGGTGTGCCACACGCCGCTCTCCGAGCAGAGCGCCAGGCTTCCGGTGGCGGACGGAGGATTCGCCGCCAATCCAGACTTCGAGCCGGAGCTCAGGGACCACGGCCTCGTCTGCGCCGGCTGCCACGAGCGTGGTCAGGCCAGGTACGGTCCTCCACGCCGTGACGGGTCCATCGAGCCCTCGCCACCCAATTCTCCGCACGGCGGAGTGACGCGCACCTCGTACTTCGAGGACTCCCGGTTCTGCGCCGGGTGCCATCAGTTCGAGGCTCCGGCTCCGAACGGCAAGTCGATTCAGAACACTTACACGGAGTGGCAGAACAGTCGGTACGCCACCGCCGGCGTCACCTGCCAGAGCTGCCACATGCCAGACCGGCGACACCTGTGGCGCGGAATCCACGATCCGGAGATGGTACGCTCAGGCATCACGATCGAGTGGGTTCGTCAAGTCGGGGCCGGGGCACCCGAGATCGGACTTCGGGTGACGAACAGGGGCACCGGACACGCGTTCCCCACATACGTCACCCCGGAAGTCGGAATTCAGCTCCAACTGCTGGACGCTGATCGGCGACCCCTCGACGGGGGCCTGCGGGAGCTGGTGATAGCCCGGAGGGTGGTGAGCCGTAATGGAGTCTGGGTAGAACTTTCCGACACGCGGCTACTCCCGGACAGCAGCGCTACGGTGACGGTGGCGGATAAAGAGGCCGCGCGTTTCGTGCGCGGCAGCGTGGTCGTCCGGCCGGACGCGTTCTATCTCGGACTCTTCCAGAGTCTGCTGGCCGGATCGCTCAGTGACACCTCGAGGGCGTTGCTGCGGCAGGCGAAGGAGAAAGCTGCCGCGAGCCCCTTCAGCGTGTTCGAAGAGACTGTCCCGCTGTCGAGGTAGGTGCTCCGGCTGTTCTCACTTCGGAAGTTGGACGTAGAACGCGGCTCCCCTGCCCGCTCCGTCGGACTCCGCCCATATCCTGCCCCCGTGCAGCTCCGCGATGCGTCGGGCCAGGGCCAGGCCGATGCCTGTTCCATGTCCCTCTTCGTCGACACGGTGGAAGACGTCGAAGACCCGGTCCAACTCTTCCCGGGCGATCCCGACGCCGTTGTCGCTCACAACGAGGAGGATCGCATCCGCGCCGGCCCGAGTGCCGATTTCCAGCTTGGGATAGGGTTGGTCGCCCATGTACCGGATACCGTTCTCCACCAGGATGCGCAGGAGCTGAAGCAGACGGAGGCGGTCCCCGGCGACAGCCGGCAGATCCGCGATGGAAACCTCAGTCCCCGAGGCGGAGATGCTGTCTCCGCACAACTCGACCACGTGCCGGGCGACTTCGTCCAGCGATACCAGCTCGTCCGACTGGAGCGCCGTGATGCTGGAGATCTGCTGAAGAGCCTCGAGCATCTCCAGGATCCGGGATGCTGCCTCCCGTGTCCGCGTCATGTCGGCCCGCAGGCGGTCACGATGGCCGGTGTCAAGGACTTCCTCGAGACCTGCGAGGGAAGCGTCCAGGTCAGTCAGCGGCTCGCGGAGCTCGTGTGAAACGGTGCACGTGAGACTTTCCAGCCGTTCGTTGGTGGCTTCCAGCTCCGTCAGGAGTCGTGCCCGGTCCAGCTCGGCCTGGCGGCGGGCCGTGATGTCCCGCACGCCGCCTACCACGGTCATGGCACCGGACTGCTGTGCGCCCAGCGGGCTGGCGTAATCTCGAAGCCACCGCGTCTCGCCGCTCTTCGTAACGATGCGATACTCGGCAACGTCTGTCTTGCCGGTCAGCAAGGCGTCGAGGTGGGACCGGACGATGTCCCTGTCCTCAGCATGAGCCAGGTAGAGCCAGCTCCCACGATTCGCCAGCTCGGCCACGGTGAACCCGCTGACCCGTTGGATGTTGAGGCTGGTCCATTCGTCGACCGGCCTGCCATCCGGTTCGACCCTGAGGGCGTATGACCAATCGGACACTACCTCCGAGATAGCCCGGTAGCCCTCTTCGCTGCGCCCCATTTCCTCGAAGCTTCTCCGGCGAGGGCTGCGACGGCCCGTCGAGCGGCCCGCGGAATCCTGCTCCCCATCCGGGCGGGGGGGACGCCTCGTTCCTGTTGGCTGGTTCATCTCACCCAATGCGTCCCTTACCTGGTGGAGACCCGTCGTGGATCTCCGTGGTTCGACTGGGGGGACGAACGAATCGGACCCAATCCGGCTCGGTCCGGTTGCAATGCTAAGCAAGTTTGAAACCGCTACTCCTCGCACATGTCCAGAAGGGGGTGGTCGCCAACCATCGTGCCCAAAGAATGTGCGCCGAGATGCGCGGGTCCGGTCTAAGCGACGGCAGATAGACGACTTTCGGAGCAAGCCGGCGGTGCCCACGGGGCATCGTGCTCAAGAACCTCCATCAGACGCGGCAGCCTGCGGAGGGCGGTATGTGGCGAGGGCCATCGTCATTTTGGCCCGAAAGTGGACAATCCCGCGGGAGGGTCCGGCTCGCTAATCCCCACACAGGCGGGCCGAGGGACTCTCCTACGGAACTGATCGGCCGGCCAACCTGAAGAGCCTTTCTCCACGTTGGTACGCGCGCTCTGCCTCAGCCGGTTCCTCACGCAGTCGGTGCGCTTCGCCGAGAGCGATGTGCGCAATGTAGTACTGGGCCGGAATGCTCGCGCGCGTAGACGGCTCGGGCCAGAGTTCCCAATCCAGCAGGTAATCCAATTGGAAGACATCCCATAAGAGGACATGGGTCCGTTCCCTGTCTACCCATCGGACGTCGAACTGCTCGTCGAGCTGCACCCGGTCAGTCGTGGATTCGATCGGTCCGTCTACGAGCTTGTAAGCCAGACCCTGCCGGACCAGGAACGGCTGTAGGCCCCACTGGTCGTAGACCGGCGGGGCGGTGACGGCAAAGTACACCGGCCGGTCACCCAACGATTCCCGCACGATCCGGTATACCAGGAAGTCCGGGTGCGAGAGAACGCGGTCGGACTTGAACTCCACCCGAATGTGGGGGGAGAACTCCACACCGAAGCCCGAAGGTGCGATCTCGTACAGCGGCAGCCTGTCTATCTCCTCGTCACTGAGCGTGTGTATGGGACCTGGCGGAGGCGTGACATCCATGGCCTCGTACGGCCCGACTGCGGCATCCGCATCGAAGGGCCTCTGGCACACAACCACCGAGGACGTCGCCAGGGGGTCCACCCCATCGGGACATGGCCGGGTCAGCTCTCGCAGCTGCTTGGCGTACCACTTTGTACCGAGGTACGAGTGCACGATGACGGTCACATCGCGTCGCACACCCTCCACCTCCTGGAGATACCACAGGGGAAAGGTGTCGTTGTCGCCATTGGTGAACAGGATCGCGTACGGCTCCGCGGACTGGAGCATGTTGTACGCCCAGTCGCGTGCCGAGTAATCCCCACGCCGATCTGCCAGTGAGAAATTGAGCAGCAGGGGAATCAGGGCGAGACCGAGCACCGGCGACGCCAGGCGGAGTCCTCGGGCCGGATCTGCCTCTGACCCTTCCCGTACACGCTGGCCGAGCCACTTCCACACCGTGGCGATTCCCATCCCGGCGTACAGGCCCCACAGGTTGAAGCTCAGGATATAGAAATAGTCGCGCTCCCGGACCTCGTGACGGTCCAACGGCCGCACCTCCGGAAAGATCGAATACCCGTACTTGAAGTTCAGGTAGTAGATCAGCACGAGCGTGGCCGTTAGCAGCAGCGTCAGGAAGTAGACGAAGCTGTCCGGGTCACCTCGCACATGCCGCACCAGGCCGATGATCCCGAAGGCCACAAACAGCAAAGTGAAGACGGACCTGACGGCCGGGTTGAGGGTGCGGGCCCACTGCCAATCGAAGTACTGCCAGTAATTCGCCATCTGCGCGGACGGCGGCGCCTGGCGCTCGCTGAGCGGCGGCTTCTGATACTGGTCGCGGGCCAGGGAGGCAGCCAGTGCCTCACAGCGGATGAGGAGCTTGGTGTTTCCCATCGCCGTCTCGTACCGGGCAGGGGTCAGCGCGTCCACCAGGCTGGGGCACTCCGGATCGGCCTCATCGATGATCGGATTCTGAGCCGAGCGGATGGGCACGAACAGCAGCTGGACCGAGAATCCTACGGCCGCCATCGCGATACCGGCGAGGACCAGTCGCCAGCGAAAGAGCGTGCGCCAGCTGTGCCACACCACGAACACGCCCAGCGCCGGAAGCGGAAGGAGCGACATCTGATGGTTGGTGGCGCCCAGCGCTAGCAGGAAACACACAAGGAGAATCAAGCGGTCGCCGCGAAACGTACCGCTGTGGTCCTCCCACAGCATGGCCAGATAGGTGATCACCGCGACGAACAGGAGCGACACTGTATAGACCTTCTCGTTCACGTTGGACTGCGCCCATACCGTAAACGCGGTTGCTCCCACGAGCACGGCCACGAAGGCAGCCGCCAGGGCCGTGCCGCGGTTCTCGGTGAAATGTGCCCAGATCCGCATCACGGCCAGGAACCAGAACGCCGCGGCGGCGGCGGACACGGTCGCACTCAGCAGGTTGATGCGCGTCGCGACCTCGAGGCCGGTCCAGCCCGTCAGCGTGAGCCACGTGCGTCCGATCAATACGAAGAGAGGGTTTCCAGGGGGATGGGGGAGGCCGAGGATATGTGCAGTGGCTATGTACTCCGAAGTGTCCCAGAACGCAGTGGTCGGTCCAAGCGTAAACGCGTACAGGATCCACACGGCCGAGCCGGCCAGCATTGCCCACACCCAAACTGGCAACCCGCCTACCCGTTCCCGCTCTATTCCAATCATTCCCTCAGCCGGCTAACTGGATTCGTCTATTCGCGACGCGTCGCCTACTACCCGGGCGCATGAGCCGTCCCGGTCGTCGGCCCGGCAGTTCGAAGGCGGAAGAAGCTAATGCGGAGGGCGACTCAAGGCCAAACGCGAGCGGACACGACCTGGACTCCCCCGTCGCGAACCTCCACTTCACCAAGGTCCACGACCCGGGAGCCTCGGTAATCCCCCGCCACCTCGAACGACAGGGCATGGGTGCCGGGCGGGAGCTGCAGCCGAGCCAGCGTCACGCCGGCCGGGAGCAGATGCCAGGATCGCGTATCGGCGCGCTCGAAAACGACAGCGGCGGCATTGGCTACCACCCGGGCTATGTCACCTGCGACCTCGTCCTCGTCGCCCAGCTCGTCACCCACCGCCTTTACTATTCGGTACTTGGCGGCGGCCCGGGCCACCGACTTGATGAGAATCGGGCCGAGCTTGTCCTGAAACTCGCTGACGACTGATCCCGACAAATCGGCGCTCAACCCCGAAGGCACGCGCAGTGGGGTGCCGGCGACGCTGTCCGCGCGCTCGCCGGGTACCGAATCCTCCCCGGTTTGGAGCCGCGCCGCTACGACCGCACTGCTCGCGAAGCCCCCTGTCTGAGCCATCTCCGGCCACGCCACGCGCAGCACGTACAATTCCCCATCGTTGTCGTCGGCGCGGTCTTCCCCGCCACCGTTCCTGTCGCGGTTACGCCGATTCAGACGTGTCCAGGGAGACCTTGGCCGGCCGCCGGGGGCGAGACAGCGACCGTCCGACGCGACGTTCCAGGGAGCGACACCGTCGTCCGCCAGCGAGGTCCAATCCCATCGGTCCCCGAGGGCTCTGGAGGCAATGCAAGCCGCTACGGCCAACCGCCTGTCGGCGTCGGAGTCATCCAGACCGTCGGCCTCACCGGGAAACAGCGGCAGGTTGAGAGAACGCTCCACGCGATGAGCGACCAACCCGGACTCCAAGACCACCACGACTTCTCCCGACCCGGCCCCCGCAATCTGATCCGCCGGCCGTCTGTCCGCGCTCAAGAAAGCCGGGCGCAGGCGCGCAGTGGCTGCCTCGGCTGCTCCTGGTGTCGGCCACACATGACGATAGGCCACCGCCGCATCGTTCTGTTCCCCCGCTGCCTCGAACACGGTGCCTGCGAAGTAACGGAGGGCTCGTCGGACGCCCGCCTCCGCCGGGCCGACTTCTGTCTCGTCGGTCCTCTCCAGCAGGCCGCTGAGCCGCCGCGCTTCGACCGCCGCCTCTCCGGGATCGCCCAGAGCCAAGTAGTTGAGGGCGCCGTAGTAGTTGATCATCAGGCGTTCCGTGTGGTTCGGCACGTACGCCAAGGCGCGATCGCTTGTAACCAGCGAGAGGACGGCCCGCGAGATGCTGCGGGTAAACCGCTCGTCGGAGATCTCCTCGGCCCGCTGTAGCGTGGCGTTGCTCTCTTCGTACTGGCCAGCGTAGTGCTGGAGCAGGCCGCGGTGCAGCAGGCGCAGAAGCTCATCGCCGACGTCGCCCGCCCGGTCCGGCTCGGTCCTGGACAGCGCCTCCTCGAATCGCTCCTGGCGTGCCATGGCCCGGAGCTCTGTATCATAAGGGGAAAGCCCTTCCGGCCCTGTCTTGAACGAGCCGATGAGGCTGCAAGAACCCAATATCAAGGTCCCCGGAAGGAGCAGGGCTACACGGAGGCGGAGTTGCCAGGCAGGCAGCGGCCCGCGCCGGCTACCCGGGCGTGCCAGGCGGCGCAGGCCAACAGCAGGGAAGGACAACAATCTACTGGTCTTGGACGGTGGACTGTCTCTCCAGGATGATGATGCGCTGCTGTGCCAGTGCGATCGCCTCCGCAAGTTCGGCCGCCGCCTCACCCCGTGCCTCGATCAGTTCCAGATCCAATCGATGCAGGAAGAGCCGGTACTGGATCTCGGCCTCGATGGGTCGCAGCGCCTTGTCCAAGGCTGCTGCGATCTTGTAGTCGACCATCGGATCGCCCGGCGTGAGGATGCTCGCCCTGTCGTAGCGGTTGAGCGCACCGTCGAATTCGCCCCGCGCCGCCAGGTCGTCACCCTCGCGAATCAGCGTCTCTGCCATCGCCGCGGCGCGCCCTTCCGTGCTTGCATCGGCCGGAGAGTTCACCACCCGCACTCCCTGCGGCTCACGATACGCGTAGCGGCTGACCTGGTTCGCGGCGAGCTGCACGACCGCGACGTCGCCGACGATGTCCGTGGGAGCCTGCGTCGCTGACGTCGGCATCATGATCGTGGACTCGCCGGCGTGGCGGACCGACCAAGCACTCCCGGTGGTGCCGGTGGCGGCCAGCACCTGCGTCTCGGTCATGCCTATGGCCAGCTCACCCCTCACCACCGCATCGCAGATCTCGGCCTGGCACGTGGCCAGCGCTTCCGCCTTCAGGGCGTCGCGCTCGGCAGCCGCCTCCTGGCGGGCTCTCTCACTCCGCACCGCGGCAGCTTGGACAGCGCCCGAGCTGTCCTCGACACGGTCGTCGTTCTCCAAAATCGGCTCTTCGTGGACCTTCTTGGGCACGCAGGACACAAGAGTTGCAGTCGCGAGCAGGAGCAGCATTCGCCTCATGATTCCCTCGATATCGTCTATAACACCGTTCAGTGCCTACAATCCGAGCGGCTTTCGCTCGATGTACTTCTTGATCTCGTGCTGTCCGGCCCACACCACGAGGTTCGTCTCGAGATCAATGATCCTCGCGTCGATCTGGTAGAAGACGACTTTTTCCTTCCGCCTCAGCCCGAACCGTGTGGTCGTCTCCTCGTCCTCGATCGACTGGAGCTCTCCCTGCAGGATGAAGTTCGCCCCCAGTTCCTGGCCGAGCCTGGCCCGGCTGTCGGCCCGGGCGAATTCCTGTTGATCCTCACGCTCGGAACGGATTTCCTCCCGTTCCGCCGGGCTCGCCACCACACCCACTGCCCCGGAGTTCACATACGCCAGTTCGAGCTCGCGGACGAACGTGTTGACCGCGATGTGCTCGGAGGTGCGATTGTGGAAGGTTCCCACGATCAGCGTGGGGCTATCACCGCCTTGTGTGCCGCTGTACCTGTCTATCCACTCTCCCGAGAGACTCTGCGCGATCAGCGCGTTGGCGACCAACCGGGAATCCGTGTCATTCCAGCGGCCTGACAGGTCGGTGACGGTCTCGGGCTCGATACGCGTGACGTGCTTCGTGCTACAACCCGGGATCGTCGCAACGAAAACCGTGAAAAGGAACGGGACGATGCCCCCGTGTCGGGCGCGCGAGCGGAGTGAATGATCGATCGACATAGCGCCTCCGGGTCGAACCTCTGTGCGCGACTGTTCCTGCGCCGGACCGGAAGTCGGCGACCCGGCGCCGCAATCGGCTTGGTGACACTGGCTTCCTACCCGACCTGCGCCGGACGGATCCCGTGGCTCGGCGCCACGGTCGCTGACGCGCCGGATTGACATTAAGCTGGGACCTAAGGAAGGTTCGCGCTATGGTCGGGGTTTCGGTCCAGAACCGCATTCGTGAGGAAATCCGGGCTCCCGTGTCGAAAAGGCGCTATGTGCGGTCCCTGTTCGACCGCGTAGCCCGTCGCTACGATCTCACTAACGACATCATGTCGCTTGGCCGGCACCGTCGCTGGAAGCAGATGGCGCTCGAGCTGGCGGACATAGGACCGGGTCACGTGGTTCTGGATCTGGCTGCCGGCACCGGCGACTTCGCTCTACGGGCCGCGGCCATCGGGGCCGGATCGAAGGTCATCGCCGCGGATTTTGCCACGTTGATGCTCGAGGTCGGGCGCCGCAGGAAAGGTGCCGATCGGATCGGCTGGATCCAGTGCGACGCAACGTACCTGCCCTTCCAGGACCGCAGTGTGGATCGAGTCCTCATAGGCTACGGGCTTCGAAACTTCCCGGATCTGGGACTGTGCCTGGCGGAGATCCGCCGCTGCCTGCGTCCGGGAGGCCGCTTCGTGACGCTGGACTTCGGGCGCGCGGAGCCGCCGTGGCTCGACCGGCTCTACCTGAGGTACCTGGAGGTATCCACGACTGTCGCCGGCTGGTTGCTGCACCGGGACGTGGAGTCGTATCGCTACATTCCCGAGTCGCTACGCAGTTACCCGGCACAGAAAGGAGTGACCGATCTGATGCAGCGGTTGGGATTCGTACGCTGCGGTCACATCGATCTCGTGTTCGGAGCGATGGCGATCAACTTCGGCGAGGTCCCCGCATGAGCGGGCGGTGGCTTTACCCTTCCTTCTGCTTCCAGATCGTGAGCTGGCGGTGGCCCGTCTCGCTGCTCTCCAGGCGGGCGGTGAGCGTATCTCCGTCCTGCAGATCCAGGTCGTCTCGCATTTCCTGAGGGATCGTGATTCTCCCCCCACTGCCAACCGTGACGGTGGAATAGTACAGGACGCGGTAGATTCCCATGCTCGCTCCTCCCGGGGTGGCGGCTGTGACGGCGCTCGCGGCTGCGTGAAAGCGCCTCCGCGACCGACATGGGGCCAGCAAAGAATGGTGCGAATCATAAGTATATCATCGGAATCGCCGTTGCAAAAACAGACCGGCTCCGTACCGTTCGCGAGACGTCGCCTCTGGACAAGCCCGCCGGAGTAACAGTGCTGACCAACGCGACGGGACGCATGTTAAGGTATTCAAGGCTCCTCGCGCTCCTGCCGGTAATCACGGGGGCGGCTGCGTGCGGCAGATTTGAGGTCGTTCCGCTGCTGGTCGGCTCCACTACCTCCGTTCACGACAGCGGGCTCCTGGATGAGCTGATCCCTGCGTTCGAGGATGCGCACCCTTCAGTTTCCGTCCGCGTCCTGGCCGTGGGCACCGGGCAAGCGCTCGCCCTGGGCCGCCGCAGGGATGTCGACGTCCTGCTGGTCCACGCCCCGGATGTCGAGCGGGAGTTCGTCCGGCAGGGATATGGCCTCCAGCGGGCCCCGGTCATGCGCAATGACTACGTTGTAGCCGGGCCGCCGCCGGACCCGGCGGCGGTCCGTGAGTCGGGCAGCGCTATCCAGGCGCTGGCCAGCGTGGCTGCTGCGCGTGAGCGCTTCGTCTCGCGCGGAGACGACTCGGGAACCCATCGCAGGGAACTCTCCCTGTGGCGGGCGGGCGGACTCCAGCCGGCCGGTGACTGGTACGAGGAGGTAGGTCAAGCCATGGGCGCGACCCTTCTCATGGCCAACGAGCGGCGCGCGTATGTGCTGACGGACAGGGCTACCCTGACGAGCATGGGGGACGGACTCGACCTGCGGGTGCTCCTGGCAGGCGACTCGGCTCTCGTCAACATCTACTCCGTGATCGAGGTCGCCGGAGCGGCGAACCCGGTGGGGGCGTGTCTCTTCTCACGCTGGCTGCGCAGCGCACCGGGCAAAGAGCGCATCCGCGCGTTCGGGCTGAAGAACTTCGGGGAGTCACTCTTCAGCCCCCTTCCGGCAGCAGGTCCGGTGGATGTGCACGCGGAAGATGATTGCCGGGAAATCGCTCGGCCAGAATGAACCCCTTCGCCGAGGCGTGGGAGCTCTTGTGGTCGGGCGATCTTTATGTGGCCGACGTCGTGCTGCGGTCGCTGTACATCTCCGGCTCCGCCCTGGTGTTCGCCACCGCGATCGGGATTCCTCTGGGCACCGTCGTCGCCCTGTCGCGCTTCCGGCTTCGCACGCCCGTCGTGGCCCTTATCAACACCGGTCTGGCCCTTCCTCCGGTAGTCGTCGGCCTCACCGTGTACATCCTGCTCTCCCGCTCGGGGCCCCTGGGACCGTTGAGCCTCCTGTATTCGCCTGTGGCCATGATACTGGCCCAAGTGGTGCTGGCCGGACCGTACATCGCGGCCGTAACCCTGGCCGCGGTGCAGGGTGTACCACCCGACGTGCGCCTGCAGGCACGTGGGCTGGGAGCGAGCCGGTGGCAGGCAACACGGCTCCACGTGCGTGAGGTGCGGGCATCTCTGGTGGCCGCGATCGCGGCCGGGTTCGGGGCGATCATCAGCGAGGTAGGGGCGGTCATGATTGTCGGCGGCAACATCCTCGGCCAAACCAGGGTGATGACGACCACGATCGTGCTGGAGACGCGCCGAGGGAACTTCGGGGTGGCGATTGCCGTCGGTTTCATCCTCCTGGCTCTGGCCTTCGCCGTGAATCTCCTGCTGACGCTTCTGAACGCCCGCGGCATGCGCCGCCCTCTCGTGTCTTGAGGCACGAGATGGCCGAGGTGCTGGTGGGAGAGGCGCTCGTCGTCGACTCGGGGGAAAGGAGAATCCTCGATGTCCGGCACCTGGCTCTCCGCGAAGGCGAGATCCTGGCTGTTCTGGGTCCAAACGGAGCCGGAAAGTCGACCCTCCTGCGGGTCATGGCCATGCTCCAGCGGCCGTCCAGCGGTGTCGTCCGGTTTCGGGAGCAGCCGCCGACATCGTCGGCAGCGTCGCTACGAGCCGGCTCCGCCGCCGTATTCCAGCGACCTCACCTGTGGGCCGGGTCCGTAAGAGAGAATCTCGAGCTGGGGCTGCGATTAAGGGGGACTGCCCGAGATGACACCCGGGAGGCGGCCGGACGCGCCGCAGAACGCTTCGGCATCAGCCACCTTCTGGAGGCACACACGACAGGGCTCTCGGCAGGCGAGGTACAGCGAGTGGCCATCGCCCGTGCTCTCGCGCTCGACCCGCAAATCCTCTTTCTCGATGAGCCCACCGCCAACCTGGACTCGGATGTGAGGGTATCCCTGCGCGAGGACCTCGAACGGGTCGCGCGAGCCGGCCATCGCTCCACCTTCTTGACTACTCACGACCGTGCCGAGGCCTTCTTCCTGGCGGACCGAGTGGCGGTCATCAGCGGTGGCCGGCTGGTTCAGGTGGGCACGCCTGCAGAGCTGTACGAGAATCCCGCGGACCCGTTCATCGCGGCCGTGACGGGAGCCGAGTTCTCGCTGCGGGGTGTCGTGGAGTCGGCGGAGGATGGCCTCCTTCACATACGGGTCGGCGAAGTCGGCTTCACCGCGGTCGGCACGGCAAGTACGGGCAGGGAGGTCAAGGTCGCGTATCGTCCGGAGGACCTGCTACTGGCCAGGGAGGAGACGCCAGGTACCAGTCCGCGCAACCGGTTTCGAGCCCGGGTGCTGGAGGTGCGCGCCATGGGCAGTCTGCTGCGAGTACGCCTGGAGGGCCCATCGGAGATGGTGGCCGTGGTCACCCGCGCGGCCAGCGAAGAACTCGGTTTGCACCCAGGCCGGAAGGTCTTCGTCCAGATCAAGGCGAGCGCCTTGCACGCCTTTCCCCTGTAGACCCGCCTTCAGCCGGACGCTGGACAGCCACGATCCACCCGGCTCAGCTCCCCGCCGCGGCTCGCTCCTCCGAAATGAGCGCCATCTGGTCGTCCAGCCCCGACGGCACCTCGTGGTGCCGCCGGCAGCGTGCCTCGTAGCTCTCGCCTCCTCCGACTTGGATCGTCGGCCCTTCGGCGGGAGCCGGCCGCCCATTGATCAGCCGCTGGTTGCGCGTCGCCAGCTCGCCGCAGACCACGCATATGGCATGAAGCTTGTCGATCTGCTCCGCGACGGCCAGGAGGTGCGCCATGGGTCCGAACGGCAATCCGCGGAAGTCCATGTCGGTGCCCGAGACGATCACCCGCATGCCCCGATCGGCCAGGTCGTTCGCCACACCCACGATTCCCGGGTCGAGAAACTGGGCCTCGTCTACTGCCACTACCTCGGTGTCCGGATCGACAAACTCGGCCACTTCCCGGGAGTGTGTTATCGGCCGGGCTTCGATTCCCCGGCCGTCGTGCGAGCTGACCTTCTGCAAGCCCGAGTAGCGGTCGTCGAGGTGGGACTTGAAGACCTGCACCTTCTTGCGGGCGATCAGGGCCCTGCGCACCCGGCGCAGAAGCTCCTCGGACTTCCCGCTGAACATCACCCCGGTGATGACCTCTATCGAGCCTTCGCGACCTTCCTGCGTCATCGCCGTCAGTCGTTCGGGATGCTCCGGCTCAGAAGCTCCCGCAGCTGATCATCGCTCATCTCGATCAGCTCCCGCTCCGCCTCGGCTACGCTGCGGCTCTCGTGCTCCACGTAGCGGGCCGGGTTCATGGGAGCGTCGAGACACGTGAAGAAGAGCCGCGCGGCCTGCGGTGTGTCTGGTTGGCCACCCGAAACGTAGACTTCCCAATTCAGGAAGTTGTCGTCGATGATGGTTCGCGCCATGCTCCGCTCCTCACACCTCGACCGAGGTGGCCAGGAGCTCTTGCAGGTCGGCCTCGGATAGCTCCTCGGCAGCCTCTCGGGGCACCTTCGAATACCCCGGCGGGAGCAGGTTGTATCGCTGGCTCTGGGTGGGGCGCGTCCTGTTGCGGAATAGAATCATGAGTCGCGGCGACTGCGCGTCTGTGCCCGAGTGGAGCGAGAGCTCCGCCTGCCACCGCGTACCGACGTCGCTGGTGAACTCCACCTTCTCGCTGTCCGCGGTTCCGTCCAGACGCCAGAGGAGCTTCTTCAGGAGACTGGAATCAGGTCTTGCCATAGTCGCTGTCTTTCCCGAACGCCGGGCAGACGCGCGCTGTCAGCCGCCCGCCCGGGTCAGTTTGAACGCGTCGTTCGACAAGCTAGAGCGCGTCGCCCCCCGTTGACAACCTGTGGTGGATTCGGTCGGCAAGATCGTTGCTTGCGCGCCACACCCGCGTTTCCGCACGCGGCCCCTTCCAACCCCCGAGTCCGCCCTGTGGAGAACTGGCACGTTGCGCAATGAACTAATTGACATGTAGTTACACACTCCGGTGGCCGCTGTTTCGCATTCTGCGATGCTTCCTCGACCGGACGGAGCCGGGTATGTTTCTTGTAACTCGTGAAGGCCCATTGCGAAGCGATGTGTAGCCGGTTCACGGGGGCGGAAGCCCTCGATTCTCAAGGTCGTACAGACACGTGAGCTTGAGGTTCTCCGTAAACGACAAGTGCACGTCCTGCATGGCGTGTGTGCGGGTCTGTCCCGTGGAGGCGATCTCCGTTTCCGCCGACGAGATTCGTATCGTTGAGGACACATGCATCGAGTGCGGCCTGTGCGTCCCGAGCTGTCATCACAGCGCTATCGACGTGGTGGGCGACAGGGAACGTTGCCAGGAAGCGATAGCGGGCGGGCGGGCTCTGCTGATCCTCCCTACTGAGGTCAGCGTCTTCTTCTTTCCCGCCACACCGGAGCAGATAATCAATGCCTGCCACGCAGCCGGCTTCTCGGCGATCCTCTTCGAGGTCCTGGGCGACGAGTTGGTGGCGGAGGAATACCTCGAACTGTGGCGTCAAAACGGATCGCGATCCTGGCTTCGATCGACTAGCCCCATAGTCGTCAACTACTGCCGGACGCGCATGCCGGAGCTGTTGCCGTTTCTCGCCCCCGTGGTCACGCCCGCGGTCGCTCTGGCGCGCTACATCCGCGTAACACAGGGAGACAGGTACGACATCGTCTACGCGGGTTTCGGGGCTCCTGGTTCGCAGGCGAAGACGCCGGAAGTGGACATCTCGATCTCCTTCCAGGAACTCGAGGTCCTCTATCGTTCCGCCGGAGCTGACCCCCAGGATCAGCCCCTGACGCTGACTCGGATCCCTCCGGAACGACGCCGTCACTACTCGCTCGCAGGAGGTTTGCCACTCGTCATGGTGGACGAGCAGCGGCAGACTTCACGAAGCTTCAAGAGGGAGCGGGGCCTTCACACTCTCAATGCTCTGGCTCGCGGCATCATCGGAGAGGAGACTTCGCTGGGATTCGTGGACGTGCTGCCCTTCGAGGGCAACCTCGGGCATCCGGCCTTCGGACCGGCTGAGGATCTGTTCTGGCGTAAGGAGGTCGCGGAGCTCGTCGAACCGCCGCGCTCCGACCTCCCGGTCATAGCCCGGCCTGAGGGACTCAATCTTCGCGTCTTCTTCGAACCGGATACGGGAGCGCTGGTGCCTGCCGACCCAGCGGAAGTCGAGCGAATCCTGGATCTCATCGGTAAGACGCCCGAGGGGAAGTACTGGGACACAGCGTCCTGCGGCCATCCTACGTGCATCGAGTTTGCGGCGGCCGTCGCCCGCGGACGATCGACGCTCTCTTTGTGCCCTATCTACCTATCCCGCCAGTTCGAGCAGGCGTCCCGTGATGCGTTACACGACGGACTCACCGGCGTCTACACGTTCAGGGTCTTGACCACCCGTCTCGACGAAGAGCTCTCGCGCGCCAGCCGTACAGGTACATCGGTCGCCGTTCTGTTCGTCGACCTCGACCGATTCAAGCCCGTCAACGACAAGTTCGGTCACGCGGCCGGAAACCAGATCCTCAAGCGCGTCGCGCGCATACTTCTGGATGCCACCCGAAGCACGGACATCGTCTGCCGCTATGGTGGCGACGAGTTCGTCGTCATACTGGTCAACCCCGACCGGGAGGGTGCTGGTCGCGTGGCCGAGCAGATTCGGAAGCAGACCGAGGAGTTCCGAATCCCGACTCCCTCCGGGCAGATAGGGGTTACGCTAAGCATTGGCGTGGCGTATCATTCCGGGGTTACGCGTACGGACATCACGAGCGCAGAGCTCATGGCGGAGGCGGACGCCTCTCTGTACGTAGCGAAGGCACAAGGCGGCAACACGGTGCACCCCGCGGTCGGAGGCAAGCTCGTTCGATGACACCAGACGAGAGAGAGGCGAGGGACCTTGTAGGTCTCGATCCATGGGGCTTGCGGAGGGTCGAGAAGCTCCTGGTCGGCCTCGATGGGGTCGGGTCATTGAAGATCGTTCCGGATGGCCAAGGTGGTATCGATGAGATCCATGTCCTCAGCGCCTCCGATCTCGGACCGAAGCAGATAGTCCGAAACATAGAATCTGCCCTCCTTGCCGAGTTCGGCCTCCAGATCGATCACCGCAAGATCTCCATCGCCCAGGTGAGAGGTCCCGAGATTCCCGTCCCTCAGGTCGAGGAAGCGGTGTCCGAGCCCTCACGCCGCATTCTCCTGGAAGGCATGCACATCGAGCGCGCAGCAGGGCAGAAGGTCACCTGTCGGGTGGAACTGACGGATCGAGGGAAGGCACATACGGGAGAAGCGCACGGCCCCGACTTCGAGACCGCCCGCATGGAGGCGGCGGCAGCCGCGGTTCTTGACGCCATCCAGCAGGTGACAGGACCGGGCGTGACTCTGGCCCTCCAGGGGGTACTGAAGATCCAGGCCTTCAATGGCGGCTTCGTGATCGCAGTTGTGAACGGCACGGAGGGGCGTGAAACAGTATCCCTTTCAGGTATCGGGAAGATCCATGACTCGGCCGAAGAGGCAGCCGTTCTGGCCTGCCTGAAGGCCGTCAACCGGTGGATCGCCGAACGCTAGTTGCGCGTCCTCAGTTGCGAAAGTTCGGTTTCCCTATTCTCTTTCTTACC
>JBDHHR010000040.1:0-20657 GCA_039589295.1 Gemmatimonadota bacterium
TTGACAATACTCGGCAACGAGTCGTGTATCGGAAGACAACCATAGGCACGACCAACTCCGCAGGGTGGGTCAGCTTCGACACTGCAGTCGAAGCGGCGCTGGGCGACGCCTATGTGAAGCTGGCGGAGCACGAGGAACTGCTCGATCTCGTGTCAGGATAGGTCGGGCCGTTTCGGGGAGACAGTGCCCCGGTTTCGGCCGGGCGCTTTCGCTTGCTCGCACGGCGGCGGGCGAGTCTCTCCGGATCCGCGTGGATCCAACCAGCTGACCTTCCCTCTCTCTCCTCGGGGGCACTTCCGTGCGTAAGGGGACCTATGGGACCCAAGCCTCAGAGGTGCTGGGAGGAATGGGGTAAGATTTGGGGTAACTTCGTACTACTTTCTGCCCCATTCCGCGATTTCAGATACGACAGAGGACGCCCGAAACACCGCGTGAGTACTACATATTGTCGTATCTGAGCCCTCTCGGAATCTGAATGGGGTTCAGGAGGTCGCGAGTTCGAATCTCGCCGCCCCGATTGGCAGAAAGCTCGCAGTGTCGCCCTGTCGACCTGCTCGACCTCGGGCCCATCCGGATCAGCCGTCGATCCCGTATTCCTTCATCTTCCTCCACAGCGTGGTCCGACTCATCCCCAGCATGCGCGCCGCCCGTTCCCGGTGACAGTTCGCCGCCTCGAGCGCCGACTGGATCGCCACGAGCTCCTCCGTCCGGTCATCCGGGGCCTCGTAACGGTCCTCTTCAGCGCCTCCCCCCGTCCCTAGCGCCGCGGCGCTCCGAAGCTCAGGCGGCAGATGTTCCACCCCGATCAGTTCTCCGCTGGAGCGGATGGCTGCCGATTCCAGGACGCCCAGGAGCTCACGCACGTTGCCGGGCCAGCTCCACGAGCGCAGGAGCCGCATGGCCGAGGGAGTGCATGATTCGGGGGTGGGCACGCGGGAACGACCGCGCAGCCGCTCGAGCGCCGCCTCGACCAGCAGAGGTACGTCGCCGTGCCGATTGCGAAGTGGGGGCAGTTCGATGGGGAATACGGCCAGCCGGTAGAACAGATCGTCGCGAAAGCGGCCGGCTGCGGCCTCCGAGCGGAGGTCGCGCCGCGTAGCGGCGATCACCCGGACGTCCACCGTCACGGGGCGACTGGCGCCGACGGGCGTGACCTCCCTCTCCTGCAGGACGCGCAGTAGTCGCTGCTGGAGCCGCAGGCTCATGTCGCCCACCTCGTCCAGCAGGATCGTGCCTCCCTCGGCTGCGCGGAACAGTCCCTCACGATCGCCGACGGCTCCCGTGAACGCGCCCCGCACGTGCCCGAACAGCTCCGACTCGAGGACGCCATCGGCGAGGGCGGCGCAGTTTACGGCCAAAAAAGGTCCGAGAGACCGGGGAGAAAGGTCGTGGATCGCGCGAGCCACCAGCTCCTTTCCCGTGCCTGTCTCTCCCGTGACGAGCACCGTCGCGTCCGACGGCGCGACGCGTCGAACCGCGTCGTATACCTCCCGCATCGCCGGAGAGCGACCGACCATTCCGAGTGCGGTGAACTCGTCCCAGGCTGCGGGACGACGCTCAAGGAGCTCGGCCACTTTATGGCTGAGCAGCGCCGGGTCCACCGGCTTCGTAAGGAAGTCGTCAGCTCCTTTCTGCAGGGACTCGACAGCCGTTTCGATCGTGCCGTATCCGCTGATCATCAGCACCGGGACGCGCTCTCCCCTTAGCCTGAGCGCCTCGAGGACGCCCACTCCGCTCACCAGGGGCATCCGGACATCGAGCAACACCAGGTCGACCGGAGCCTCCTGCATCCGCTCGCCTGCCTCGGCAGCGCCACTAGCCGTCGCGACGTCGTACCCGTCCTGCCGGAGCAGCTCGGCCGTTGAGATTCGGAAGGCCCGGTCGTCATCGACCAAGAGAATGCGAGCGGGCCTGGGGTCGCTCACGGGCCTGCCTCCGCCGGGTCGGAGGCGGCCGCCTCTTCCGCCCCACCTGCCATGGGTGTACGTCCCGGCGCCGTGGTGGACAGCTCGATCGTGAACACGGCGCCCCTGCCGTCCGTGCGGTTGCGCACCGAGAGAACACCGCCGTAGCGTCGCACGATTCCCTCGGCGACGAACAGGCCCAGCCCCACGCCCCGCACGTCCCCCTTGGTCGTGAAGAAAGGATCGAAGATCTTGGCGAGGATGTCGTCGGAGATTCCCGTTCCGTGGTCCGCGACTTCCACCACCACCCGGCCCTCCGGTGCCCGGCCGCGAATCTCGATCCGTCCTCCCTCCGGCATGGCCTCCTGGGCGTTCTGCAGGAGGTTCATGAGGACCTGTTTCAGGGCGTCAGGGGCGATCGCCGCCTCCGGCCCGTCGGGTGGAAGGCTCACCTCGATCGGCCAGCGCTCTCCCTGCGTTCCCGCGCCCATGAGCGCGGCCACCTGCGTGGCCACGGCGGCAGGGTCGGCCCCCAAGGCCTCCGGGTCCACAGGGCGGTTCAGGTCCAACAGCCCCTCCGCCAGCTCGTGCATGCGGGCCAGCTCCTCGATCGCGAGCTGTGTGAAGACCGCGCTCTGCTCGTCGTCGAGGCGTCGGTCAAGCACCTCGAGACAATTGCGGATGCTGGCCACGGGATTGCGGATCTCGTGTGCCAGCTCGGCCACCAGCCGGCCGCTCGCCGTCAGGCGGTCTCGTTGAATCAGCTCGCCCTGGAGGGCCTGTAGCCGCTCCTGCTGCGCCTCCAGCGCCCAATTCGCCTCCTCGAGCTCGCCGAGTCGCTGCTCGAGCGCGCTCCGCATCTGGGCAAAGCTGCGTGCCACCTGGTCCACCTCCCGAAGCGAGGAATCGGGAAGGGGAGCGGCGAAGTCACCTCCTGCGAGGCGCTCCGACGCCTCTGCGAGAGCGCGCACAGGACGCGCGACCGCTCGCGCCGCAAGCGTTCCGAGCAGCAGAGCCACGATCAATGCCAACCCGGCCGCGACGGCCGCGCCGCGGCGCAAACGCGGGAGGAGCGAAAGCTCCTGTTCGACGTTTCGGGCAAACAGGACCCGGCCCGCGGCACCGAGCTCTGCCGGCGCCACCCACCACCGGGAGCCGTCCGGGATCCGTACTTCCATGACTTCCGCATCGTCCGACCGCTCCCCCATGGCTCGCACCAAGGCCGCGGCACGGGCCGAGTCCAGCGTGGCGAGCGCTGGTTGCGAGCCGGGGGCCTCGATCACGACCTCCGAGGTGGTGAGTCCGGCTAGCTCCGAAACACTCGCCCCGTCGAGAGTCTCGAGGACGCCCGCCGCGCCGAGCCATGCGGTCTCGTCCATGACCGGGGCGAGCGCCACCTGCGCCGGACCGTCCTCGGTCGCGAGGAAGGAAACGGGCATCCGTCCGTCACGTGTGGCCGCAAGCATCTCCCGGTTCGGTGACGGCCCGGCCCACGGCTCGTCGGCCTCGACGGAAACGACCACGACCTTCTCGCGCTCCTCGAACCGCGCCTCCCGCGCGGCGCGCACAGCGGCTTCTGGGTCCCCGGCGCGGAAGGCGGCGATCACGGCGGGCGATGCGGCGAGGTCCTTCGCGTGCATCATCAGGGCGTCGGCGCGCGCGGCATTGCGATCTTCGAGCAGACGCGGGGCGATCGACAGCCCTTCGCGGGCCGCGCGCTCGAGTTCGAGCGAGAGCCGACGGTCCAGCAGGAGCCCGCCCGGAATAAGGGCCACCAGGACGGCTCCGCCCAGCAGCAGGAGGAGCGCGCGCTGCAGCGAGATCTTCATGGCAGGAGAAAGCTACGTTCGCAGGCGCAGGAGGAGCCAGCACCTGGCACGGAGGGGGGACGCCGGTCTTGCGGGCGGCCCCCCAGTTCGCTGCGGCCAGCTCTCGACCCCGTCGGTCAATCGACCCGTCGGATCGTCACACGCGCCACCGGGTCCGTCCAACCGTGCAGTCCGGCCAGCAGATCGACCCCGCCGGCCACGCCCGGGTGATGCCGGATCACGCCATTCTCGGCCAGCGCGGGGTCACTCATCCCGGTACCGGGATCCGTGCTCTCGACGCCGGTGAGGGGAGGGCAGGGTGGCACGAGGTCCGCGAAGTCCTCCGTATTGATTTCGGTGCCGGCGTCATAGCCGGCAGCCTCGAACGTGAGCTGTTCGTTGATCTTGTTGGGCAGCTTCTTCGAGTCGAGACCCGTGAAGCCGTCGTTCGTGCAAATCAGCATTGACACAAACGAGAAGAACTGCGCCCCGTCCTCGGCACCGATCTGGAAGGTGACAGAGCCGCCCGGCAGCAGGGGCGGCGGATCGCCGGCCACGGCCACCACGACGTCCGAAACGTGCCGGGAGTCCTCGAGGGCCGACACGAGCGGCGGCAAGTTGCCGTTCTCCGCGATCTCCTTGACCTCGAAGGATGCAGGATCGCCGACCTCGAACACGTCGGCAGACCGACGGTGCGTCACGGCGACCGGCGGGGTGAGCGGCTGCCCGCCCGTCAGGTTGTAGATCGTGATCTCGTAGGTGCGCATGTCGGCCGCCTTCGGCGAGGCGTTTGCGCTCGCGAACTTCGGCTCCACGTCCGACGTGAGGGCCGTCGGCCCCATGGTGTCAGTACAGGCGGCCGCTGCCAGCACGGCAAGGGCCGCCGCGAGGGATCGTGTGAGCATCGTGCATCTCCTTGTCTGGTGTTCGAGCCTCATGTGGACTAACTGCCCGAGAGAGGCGCACGATGCAGGCCCACCGGCAAGGACAGCGTTCGGTATCTATATGTCTCATTATATCAAACAATTAGGACATTTCGGCACTGCCGTCACGGGACGTGGCGGTGTTTCATGAAACAGACGCAGACGGGCGTTGAAACGTTCACTTGAGCATGCGCACGGCTCTCTATCAGAGCTCGAACGCCTGCGGCGGCACGCCAGGCGCTTTCGCATTCCGAACTGTAACCGTAGCTGTAACGAAATGAGGAGTAATGAGCGGAAGTGTACGGAAGTGAAATCACCGAAATCGGTGTGAGATCAACTGTATCGAAGTGAGACGAGGTACCGCCAGGCGAATGCGGTTCAGGAGGTCGCGGGTGCTTCCGCAGGCTCCGCCTGCAGAAGGCTTCGCACCGAATCCCGCCGCCCCGATTGCAGTAAGTGCCCGAAGTGCGTCGGGACTGTTACCCGCCTTCCACGTCAGTCAGCCTCTGCATCAGGTAGACGTTCGTCAGCGCCGTCGTCTTAGCCCTTTGCTTGAGGTTGGCGCCCGAACCGTGCCCGCCCTCCGTGTTCTCGTAGTAGAGGACTGGGTGGCCCTGTTCGCGCATTCGGGCGACCATCTTCCGGGGGTGACCCGGATGGACCCGGTCGTCCCGCGTGTTGGTCCAGAAGAAGATCTCAGGATAGTCGCCGTCCTGGCGAATGCTCTGGTAGGGCGAATACGCGAGGATCACGTCTCGCATCTCTGGATCTTCCGGGTTTCCGTACTCGGCCATCCAGCTCGCTCCGGCCAATAGAGTGTGGTAGCGCATCATGTCGAGCAGGGGCACGGCGCTGACGACCGCTCCGTAGAGCTCCGGGCGCTGCATGGCCACGGCGCCGACGAGCAGGCCGCCGTTGCTCCCGCCGCTGATGCCCAGGTGCTCGGGGCTCGTGATCCCGCTGTCGATGAGGTCCTCAGAGACGGCGATCATGTCGTCGAACGCGACCTGCCGCTTCTCGAGCAGCGCTGCCTCGTGCCACTTCGGCCCGAACTCGCCGCCACCCCGAATGTTCGCCACCACGTACACCCCACCCCGCTTTAGCCAACCGATCGTGCCGGGACTGACGTAGGAGGGGGTTAGGGAGATCTCGAAGCCGCCATAGGCGTACTGCAGCGTCGGAGCGTTGCCGTCCATCGGCAGATCCGACTGCCGGATCAGGAAATACGGGATCCTCTCCCCATCAGAGCTAGCCGCGAACCGCTGCTCCGTGATGAAGCCTGACGCGTCGAAACGCTCGGGGAGCGACTTGATCACGCGGGGCTTGTTTCCGCCCTGCACCAGGTACAGGCGATCGGGCACGAGGAAGCTCTCGTAGTTGATCATCGCGACATCGGAGAAATCGTCCGCGGAGGTCGTCGAAACTGTGCCGTTGGCAGGCATATCTACCTTCTGGATGTCCCATGCATCTCCCGTCCGACGCACCCTAAGCAGCGTGCCGGTCACTTCCTCCAGGATCCCTACGTACAGCTCGTCTCGCGTGGGCGAGACGCTGCGGATCGATCCCCGGTCGGACGGTGCGTAGACCAGATCGACATCGGCGGGCTCAATGGACTCGAGTGTCCCGGCCAGGCTGAGCGACACGAGGGTGCCCTTGGCAAACGTCTCGCCGCCGATCTCCCAGTCCGATCGCAGAGTCACGAGCATTCGGTCGCCGAACAGGCCCCTGAACGAGGCGTCCTCCTGGAGCGGAATGTTGACAGGCTTGAGATCCTCCCCGACGTGGAACAGCTCACTCTTGAAGAAGGCCGGCGTCCGGCCAATGAACATCTCTTTGCCCTCCGGGCGGATGACGCTGTATCCGCCGATCGCCACGTCTCCCTCATTCGCCTCCGCGATGAGCCGTGCATCGCTCAGAGGTGTGCCGCGCTCCCAGACGCTGACGGTCCGCGGGTAGCCGGAAGAAGTGAGCGACCCCTCTCCCGTGTCCGTGCCCACGAAGACCGTGTTCTCATCGATCCAGGAGATGCGCGACTTGGCTTCGGGAAGCATGAACCCGTCCTCGACGAACGAGCGACTCTCCACGTCAAACTCGCGGATGACCACCGCGTCCCCACCGCCACGCGACAGGTTGACGAAGCAAATGTTGTACTCGGGCGGCAGGCACGAGCGCCCCTTGTACACCCAGTTCTCGCTCTCAGCATCGGCCAGAGCGTCGATGTCGAGGATCGTCTCCCAGCCCGGGTCGTCCGTCGCGTAAGAGTCGAGCGTCGTCCGGCGCCAGATGCCCCGGACGTGGTTCTCGTCCCGCCAGAAGTTGTGGACGTAGCCGCCGAAGTAGCTCCCGTAGGGGATGCGGTCGGAAGCCTCCATCAGGGCCAGCGCCTCTGCCTCGAGCTCCACGAAGCGCGGGTCACCCTCGAGGCCGGGCAGGGAAGCGGCGTTCTGCTCAGCGACCCAGGCCAGGGCTTCCTCACCGTCGACTTCTTCGAGCCAGATGTATGGATCGTCGTCGGCACCCGCGACAGCAACGGGGCCGGGCTCGGCTGCGGAATCGGGCGATGCCGAAGGAGCTCCGCAGGCGGTGGTGAAAGCGAGCGCCAGCAGCGCCGTCAGAAGAAACGGGACCCATCTATCGTCGATGAACGGGAAACGCAGGTTACGCATGGGACCAGACTCCTTGGCAAGATAACACCGCCACCCAACACTCCAGCACCTGGGAGCGTACACCCGAAAGAAGAGACTGGAAAGCTGCGCCGCTGTCACGGGAGCCGAAGTTACAGTTCCGTCTCCTGGGGAGGAGGATGCCTCACCAACAGTGCCAGCGACAGTGACAACACCCACGGGCGCTGGCTGACGCTGACGCGCGTTACCTGCCCGATAACCCGCATGAACTGGCGCCCACGAGCGCCGGCTGACGCACCGGATCGGCATGGGGTTCAGGAGGTCGCGGGTTCGAATCCCGCCGCCCCGATTGGGTAAACGACGGTTCTGCTGGTAGTTACGGCAGGACCGTTTTTTCATTGTGTGCGCGCAGTGACAGAAACAGTGACAGAGACTCTCTGTCTCAGTCACAGACACTGGCCTGGTACTTGTCCCAGTAAGACCAACGCGCACTCCTGCCCGGGCGGCTGACGTGCTACCACCACGCTGAGCCAACTGGCCTACCCCTGACCCGAAGACAGGCGCTGTCAGGTTCCACAGGTTATTGCTCGCCACGGCGGCGGGCGAGGGCTCTCCGAACCTTGACTCTCTGGGTCGGAATGGCGTTGCTGGGTTGTCACCGTCGGGCCATGCACGAACCAGAGGAGGCCTCATGCGATACCCAATGGGACTAGCCGTAATCCTGCTCCCGCTACTGGCTCCACCTGACGTTCAAGCCCAAGAAGAGCCCGTCGAGAGTCAGACACCCGATTACGTGCCGAAGACGGAGGGAGAGATCGAGATCCGCTTCTCAGGATTTGACCCCGAGGAAAAGATTCCCATTGAGGAGACGAGTGCGTACCTGCGCAAAGGCCTGAAGATCGGCTACAAGAATGAGGACGAGCACGAGGTTGCCTTCAAGCTCCACGTCCTATTCGTGGCGGCGGACGGCAAGGGGGCGGGAGAGTATATGTCAGAGGCCGTCCCGGTTCAGCCGGGCAAGACGATTCCGGGAGACGCGTTCATTCCGGGAGACGCGTTCTTACCAGGAACCGATTGGATTCCGGGAGACGCGTTCATTCCGGGAGACGCCTTCCTACCCAAGTGCGCTTCTGCCGAAGAGGTGGTCAGGGAGGGGGTAAGACGGCTGGAATCAGCGCTGGTGGCTTTGGCCGCCACGCCGGTGAATCGCAAAGCCTCGGATATGATCGGCGCCCAGTGCCTGGTGCTGGGCGTGCGGCCCGCGGAATAGCCTGAAGGAGGACAGTATGCGGTATCGAGTCGAACTCGCGGTCGTTTCCTTCGCCATCCTAGGCAGCTTGCCGTCGCCGGCGACCGTAGCTGCCCAGATCCCGAGCCCGGGGGACATCAAGAAGGTGGCGGGCGAGGCGGTAGAGAGGGAGATCCTCAGCCAGACGGAGCAGCTGGCCACCGGCGCCACCCGCTGCGTGTTCAACAACTTGGAATGCATTCGCAAGGCGCAGGAAGATGGCGAACCTGTGGTCCTCACGGACGAGGAAGGCAACCTCCTGGCCGACGAGGAAGGCAACCCGATCACCGACCCCAGCCAGCTGCCGCCGGGCGGCGTTCCCGGCCCCGGCGGGGATCAGCCAGCCGTTCCGGGAGGGGTAGCGTCCACCTACGACTTCGAGCCGGGGGACCGGGAGCTCTTCGTCTCGGACTTCTCGGCCGACAACCCGGGCGATTTCCCGCGCGGCCTCGAGCTCGTCGAGGGCAATATGCAGGTCATCGAGTGGCAGGGCCGACGGTTCCTTCAGACCAACTCCCAGTACAACGGGTTCGCGGTCCCGCTTCCCGAAACGCTGCCCGAGCAGTTCACCATCGAGTTCGACTTGTACGATGCGGCCGGATTCTACGGGGTCGGCATCGCCCTCAGCGATCCTCCCAATCGCGGCTTCACGTGGTCTAGCTACTACGACGCGCACGTCTTCCGTGCCGGCCACCAGCATGGCTCGGGTGTGTGGACGGGCAGGAACAACGAGCAAGTTGCGACCGCGGTGGACATGCGGTCTTCGGAGGAGATCGTGCCGGTTCGGATCATGGTCGATGGGGCGCACGCGAAGATGTTCATCGGCGAGAACCGCGTGGCCAATGTTCCGCAGGCCAACCTGCCGCGAAGCGAGAAGGTTTACTTCTCCGTCTGGTCCCGTCCTCCCGATAAGCTCACCTACATAGCGGACATCAGGATCGCGGCGGGCGGCAGAGATCTGTACGAGGCGCTGGAGGCGGACGGCCGCGTCGCGATCCGGGACATCCTCTTCGACACCAACTCCGCCACGATCCGTCCCGAGTCGGCACCGATCCTGGAGCAGATCGGCACGATGATGCGGGAACACCCGGAGCTGAAGCTCATGGTGGAGGGCCACACCGACGACGAGGGCGAGTTCGATTGGAACATGGAGCTCTCGGCGGATCGCGCGGCCTCGGTGAAGAGCTACTTGGTCGAGCACTTCGGGATCGAGGCGGACCGAATGCGCACCATGGGACTGGGTCCGACGCAGCCGGTGGACACCAACGACACGGCTGAAGGTCGGCAGAAGAACCGCCGGGTGGAGCTGGTGAAATTCTGAGCCTCTGGAACGCCAGCCTCCGAGGAACACGCCGGACCGATGCACGCTAAGGGACACAACGTATGAATCGCTCGCGAATCTCCTGCGTTCAAAGGTCGACTCCCCTCCTGGCGACCTTCCTCTGGACTGTCTTCTCGGCTTGTAGCGAGGGTCCCCGACTCCGTCTCGAGCCGGTGGAGCAGTATCCGACGCGGATCGTTCAGGTCCTGGGCGTTCCGTCAGACGCGGACCCGGCGGGCGTGGTGCTGACGATGGACGAGGACTCGGCTGGCGATTCGTGGTCGGTGCGTCTCCCAGTGGATACCCTAGAGGGTGGGGCGCTGTCGTTCCGCGTGCCCTTCCACCCGAGGGGTTTGGGCGAGGGCGGTACGTTGCGGGTTCCGCTGGACGGACTGGAGCACGAGCCACTGCGGCTGGTCGTGAAGCCGGTGCCGGCGGCGCCGGGCACGACGCTGGAGGTGGTGCAGGACGCGGCGGAGGTGAGCCGTGGGCTGCTCAGGCTGTGGGGCGTTCCGCCGTCCGCAGCGCTCCGTGTATTGGGGCGGGAGGGCGTCTCGTTGCCGCCCCAGGTGTTCTTCGCAGCGCTCGCGCTCCACCTCCTGGACGATCCAGCGAACCCGAGTGCGCTTCTGAGTGTGCTCGATGGCAGAGCGGCGGCCGTCCAGATCGGTGCGGTCGAGCTGAGCGCCGCGGACCGTCTGCTCGCGATCTCCGAGATTCCAGAGACGATGCGCGACATCGCACGCACGCTGGGCGAGTTAGTTGCTCAAACCGTCGACGCTCGGGCCCCGTCGGCCCCCGGTACGGGTGCGCTGCCGCCCACCATCCTCCCTCCTTCGCCGCTCGTGGGCCACCTCAAGATCGTGGACGAGTGGGCCCGGTCACTCGCTCGCTTGGCGTCCGGTGGCGCCTTCCAACAGGAGGGGTCCGACTGCGAAGGGTTGAGCGCGCGGCCCACGCCGGACGATTGGCTTGGGATCATGTATTCGGGCGGCGAGGCGAGCGCCTATGCGATGGCCAACTGGGTGAAGGGCGAGGTCGAGATTCAGACGGTCGCGGAGCTCAGCTGCTACATGAAACGCCGGGCTGCTCTGGAGAGTGCGTTGGGCGGCCTCCAGAGGAAAGTGCGGAACGACATCGTCGATCTGGTCGAGTGGGTCCCGCATCCGGCCACGGCCGTGCTCGGCGTGGCGAACAAATTGCTCGAGTGGTCGCTGCGCTCGAACCTCCAGCTCCTTCCTTCCCGGCTGGATTCTCTCGAGGTCGTGGCCGACACAATCGAGTTCTTCGAGGACGACGAGCGAACGGGCCGCTGGGGAGCCACGGTCAATGCCCACAGCGACAAACTAGTCGTCAACGTCGCCGATCTCCTCGACGCAATCATGCTGGTGTGGGACGTGCTCGACTTGGGGAAGGTGGCCGTTAAAGCCGGCGAGGAGTTGGCCGAGCGCGCAGCGCACGAGCGGTTCGGCCGGGAACTTTCGAAGATGACCGACGAGCAGGTCGAACGAGGTGTCGACCAGATGTTCTCGCACATCAAGCTTTCCTCGCCATCGGAGAGGGGTTCGATGAGGCGGCACACTCGTCCTCCCCCCAGCGGTGCCACTCGCAAGGAGGTGGACGCGGCCGCCCAGGTGGGACGCGAGGAGTTTACCCGGGGGCCAGCCCGGATGAGCGACGAGGAGATGGGCACCGCGGTCGACGAGGCGTTCGCCCAAGTCACTTTTGACCACGCCCCAACTGAGGCGAGCCGGAAGGGCCGCCGCGCAGTGTCCCGACTGAGCGACGAGCAGTTCAAGCAGTTCCTCGAGACAGGGTCCATGCCCGACGGGCTCTCCGAGGTCGAGGCCTACGTGCTCAACCGCGCCATGGAGGTGATGAAATGGGCCCTGAAGGGGGCCGAGGTCGGTTCCTGGGGGCCCTACCATTGGAAGGACATTCCAGTGAACGACCCACGTTACGCGAAGGGCAGTATCCGGAGCCGGGCGGGGGAGACTCCTTGCGTCCTCATCCCTTCCCCCCTCGAGCAAGACTACTGGGCCTCCGCAGCCGGCGACTGCCTGCTCGTCGTGGAGCTCCACCAGGAGGAATTCGGTGGCGTAAGCGCCTGGGACGACGAGCGGCTCGTCGTCCATGCAATAGACATTGACGTGGAGCGGGACGGGCAAACCGTCTCACCCGGCGACACGATAACCTTCGAAGCGACCGTCAGGAACGCCGTCCACAAGAGTGTGAAATGGAGGTCCACGGGCGGATCCGGTATTCGTCTCCGAGGCAACCGCTACCAGTGGACCGCGCCGGACCTCGAGCAAGACCGATGCCGCGACATTTTCACCATAGAGGCGCAGAGCACCACCCGGCGGGGGCCGCGCAAGAGCGGCGAGCCTCCCCGCACGGGAAGCGCCACGGTCACGGTGGAAGCTCCGTCCAAACTGGAGATCGTGCCCAGTGACGTTGTGCTCGGCCGTGGCGAAGAGGTCACGTTCACGGTCGTTGGCGAGCAGCTCCCTGACCGGTGGACGGCAGACGGCGGTAAGATCGTCGAGTCCACGAGCCAGTCCGCTCGGTATAAGGCTCCTGAGAGCGTAGGCGGTCCGCACACGGTCAAGGCAGAGCTGAAGGGAGCCGAGGGAGCCGTTTGCGCGGAATCCGAGGCAACCGTTCTAGTGCGTGATTGCTGGTTCAGTGCGAACCTAGCCGGTGCCGCCGGCGGCATCTACCAGGGTGCCGCTGGGTTCAGCGTATACCCGAACAGCGTCACCCTGGTCTTCAGGAACTTTGGGGGATATGAAGGTACGGTCTTCAACGCCAACTTTGGGGCCGAGCTTGCTGAGGTGCGCGCTGGCACGTTTTCTCTTCAGTCGGGTTCGGTCGCCGAAGTATCAAATGAGGGCGTCTCATACGCGGCAGCTTTTGACGCTCGCATGGGCGGGCCGGGTGGCGACTTGGGCGGTGGAACTCTACTCATAGAGCAAGCTAGCGACCAGCGACTCACAGGTACACTCTCGGCTGAGTTCATCACGCTCGGTAGCGACTTCGCCCCCCGCGGAATCGATCCTGGCCAAACGGTATCCTTCGATGCGCATTTTTCGGCGGTCCAAGGCAGCGAAATGGATCCTCAATCCGAATTCCTGGCATGCATTGTTGGCGGCGGGTGACTAGACCTGAGCTCGGATCAAAGGATCAAGTCCGATGGACTGACACGCTACTGTGCTGTCCATACGCATCTCCGAAGCCGGAGGTTACGGTCATGAAGATCAGACTATTCGCCGCGATAGCCACCCTTTTGGCAGTCGCCGCGTGTGGTGGCGGTGACCAGGGGTCATCGGGCGAAGGGGGATCGGAAAGGGCTCAAGCGCTCCAGGGAGGAAGCTCCAGCGAGGGTGCGGCCGAGTCCGTTGACCCGTGTGGTTTGCTGACTGCCGCAGACCTGAGCCCGTTCTTCGGTGATCAGACCCCGATACCGGAGGCCCGGGTTCACATCTTTGAGAGCCAGCTCTGCGAGTGGGAATCTGACGCAGGGGAGCTCAGCCTCATCATCTGGCCGGGCGAGATGTACTACGACGAGTCAGACGAGTGCCCGGGCTGCCCCGCCGTCGAGATCGGCAAAGAAGCCTTCATCCAAAGCGAACACCTCGGAGTCAGAATCCAGGTGCTGCTTGATGGCCAGGTGTTGCAGCTGGAGGCGAGCTATTTGGACAACGCGGATGAAGAGTTCATAGCACTGGCACGTGCTGCGACCGACCGGCTCTCCCGAGACTGAGGTTCTTCCAGGCCGACTAGGGGCGGTCCATGCCCGTAGCGCCGAACGACACGGAGGAAGGGAAGCAGCAGAACCGCAGGGTGGAGCTGGTAAGGCTGTAGAGAGGAAGAGACCGGGAACTTCCTGGAGAGGAAGAGCGAGCCTGTGAGTCCACGCGGCGGAGTCTCTTGGAGCCGGTCCTCGGGCCTAGTCCTGGCTCTGAGTTGTCTCTTGGGTCTCGCTTGCGGTGATCGCCAGGATCGACTTCGCCTGGATCCTGCCGAGAGCCTGCCGACACAGTCCGTAACCATTGATGGACTTGCTTCTGACACCGGTGAGCCGGCGGCGGTCTTTACGACTGTCGGAGATCAATGGGCTGACTGGTCGCTGGAGATCCCGACACGCAAGGACAGCGCCGGACGGCTGGTCGTCCAGGTGCCCGTACATCCCGCCGGCCTGGACGTCGGCGGCGAGGTCGAGCTTACTGTGGTCGGCGTTTCGCATTCGCCGGTTCCCCTGAAGGTCAAGCCGGCCCCGGCCGATCCGGGAGCCACACAGGACTTCGTCAAGAACTCAGCGCTGATCGGTCGCCGCCTCATCGAGTCGCTGGGGTGGGACATGGGAGACGTGCTGCGGACCCTCGATGATGAGCCTGGCGCGCTCCCGCCCCAGATATTCTTTCCGGCTCTGGCCGTCCATCTGCTCGACGATCCCGCTCATGAGAACTCACTCGCCCGAATCGTCGATGGCACGGCGCCGGTTCTATCTGGGCGCCAGCTTGATGTAGATGCGCTCGATCGACTGATATCCATCCATGGCCTTGCCGCGGCGATGCGAGAACTGGCAAGCGCCGCAGATCAACTCGCGATCCCGCCCCCCGCCACACGCACGTCCCGAGCCGAACCATCCCGGCACGTATACTTCGCGTCGCTCGTGCCGGTCCGCCCGCAGGACACGGGGCTGTCGGTCGTCCCTGTTCCCCGCGACGGGAGGGTCGAAATCAATACTCCTGGTGCCCTCGACTTCTGGATGCGGAGAAGAGCGGAAGTCGAGGAAACGTGGGGCGGGCTGAAGCGGGACGCCCGGAACGATATCGCCGATCTACTCGGTTGGGTTCCACATGGTGGAGCGGCCATTCTTGGAACTGCGAATATCGCTCTCGAGTGGGCGGTACGCTCAAATCTGGAGCTCCTTCCATCCGTCCTCGACTCTCTGGATGTGCAAGTTGATGTGGAGGAATTCTGGGAGGACGACGAGCGCGTCGGTGCCTGGACGGCTTCGGTCATCGCCCGGAGTGGGTCTCTCAAGTTCTCATACGCGGATTTCGTCGACGCCGCAGCTACCGCCTGGGAGGCAGGCAAGTTCGTGAAAGGGGCCGGGGGTGCTCTGAGACAATCGATGAAGGGTGCGGCGCCGAAGGCTGAGGCCACGATCGCCCGGCTGGTCGACGAAGCTCTCGTGGAGGCTGAGGATGCGGCCAAGGAAATAGCCGAATATGCGGGTCAACGCGTAGCCGATCGCAGCAAGAACTGGTCGGACGCCAGGGCCGACGTCCTGGGTCCGTATGAATGGGGTCCGATAGACGTCTCTTCCACAGACTGGACGCTTGCGAACATTTCGAGCCATCTAGGTGAGCCCGACTGTGCCCGGGTTACGAACCTGCAGCGGAATTATGTTGCAATAGC
The DNA here is from genome assembly GCA_039589295.1 of Gemmatimonadota bacterium. Lineage (GTDB taxonomy): Bacteria > Gemmatimonadota > Gemmatimonadetes > Palauibacterales > Palauibacteraceae > JBDGYE01. The sequence goes on from JBDHHR010000040.1 coordinate 15,296, forward strand.
TGCCGGGGAGTGCCTGCTCGTCGTAGAAACGCGCCGGGAAGGAGATCGTTTCGGCGGAGTGTCTGCATGGGGCAATCGCCGACTTTTCGTCCGCGCAATCGACGTGGAAGTCATCCCGAACGGGATCACCGTCGCCCCGGGCGACGAGAGGACCTTCTCGACCATCGTGCGGAACGCCTTCCTGACGACCGTCGACTGGAGGAGCGATGGCGGACAGGGCAGGCTCGTCGAGAACACTCTGTACCGCTGGACAGCACCGAAACTGCAGAGGGGAAGATGCCGTACCCTCGCCACGGTCGAAGCGGAAAGCACTACCAGGACAGGGCCCCGGGAGAGCGGTGATCCTCCAAGGATCGGACGCGCGACCGTGACTGTGCGGGATCCTAACGCCCTCGAGATCATTCCAGGCGGCGCGCTCGGGTCCGTCATCCTTGCCCCTGGCGAGGAGATCGAGTTCGGAGTTCGCGGAGACGTGACCAATGTAGTGTGGACGGCGGACGGGGGGACGATAGATAGTTCCGGCCGTTACATGGCTCCCAGCGACGAGGGTGAGTACGAGGTGTTCGCCCAAGCCGATGGGGCTGACCGGGACTGTGGCGATCAAGTAACGGTTCTCGTTCGGGGGTGCTCATGGACCTTCAACGTTGACGGGCGACTCCTGCATTCGGGGCCGGGTGATCGCGCCTCCTTCATGGTAATGCCGGGCGGACTGCAGATCGCCCTGGAGCGAGCCGGCGCATCGGCCGTGACCCTGATGGCGGAGGGCGCGACCGGTGAAACTTCAGGGACGATCCCTGGCGGAGCCATGGGCTCGCTCGGTGTTTCAGAGGGCGAGATGTACGGATCGTTCAACGAGACCGGTGAACCTACGCTCTCGATCTTAATTGAGCGGAGCACGGATCGGGTAGTTACAGGGCGCGCAAGCGGCAGCATCAATGTCTTTGAGATGCAAAATCCCATGCAGAGCAGGGCGGCGGCAATTTCTGCCACGTTTGTCATTGCTGGCGATGAGGCAGCCGCTGGTCCTGCAGGTATCCCGTCAGGATTCTCAGGCATTACCGGTGAGCCGCAGTTACGCCAGCTGCAGGAGATGGCGGCTGGGCAGATGCAGGGGGCGGGGTTCCGGATGCTCCAGTGCGAGGTGGGATCGTGAGGCAGGTAGAGTAAACAGCCCGCCCCCCCGACTTACTTCGGTTGCTCATCGTCCCCGAACCAAGGCCCCTCACGGCCGGGCTTTTTGTTGCTGGTATCCTTACACGCCTGATAAGGCTTCCTCATTCAGTCGACCAGTGCCAGCAACAGTGACAACGCCGGCTGACGCTGGCTGCTGCTGACGCGCGCCGCCTACGCGAGAACGCGCATAAACTGGCGTACACTGGCGCCGGCTGACGCCCCGAAACGGCATGGGGTTCAGGAGGTCGCGGGTTCGAATCCCGCCGCCCCGATTGCTAGAAAGCTCGCTGAAATGCGGGATTTCGTGCATCTGGGAGCTGGCCTGTCTCGGCGCTCGTTGTTCTGAATTCTCTTGCCCATCCTGCGTTGGCGGTCTCACATTGCTTCGCGCAGCCTGAGCCGAGACCTCGACGATGGGAGCAAGCACATGGACGCCGACCCGAGGGAGCCACCCCCTGACTCTCTGCGCCACCCGAAGGGCACCCTGGCCATCATCGGCATCTATGGGCTGCTGTTCGTTCTTGGCTGGCTTGTCATCTATTTCTTCGTGTTCCTGCCTCGCGGACCCCTGACCCAGTGAGCCCCCGATGAAAGTCGATCTGTACGAGAAGCTCTGGATGTGGGCGTCTGGAGTGATCATCGCGGTGTTCATCGCATCGATAATCTATACGAGCGCCGCGCAGTCCCTTCAACCGCCCAGCCACGTTGAGACGATCGATCCTAAGACAGTCCGCGCAAGCGCCGGTTTCGCGCAGCCGTCGGTTGCGCTGAACGCGGATGGGAGCGCGACCGTACACGTGGTCGCGATGATGTTCGGCTTTGCGCCGGCGGAGATCCGGGTGCCCCGCGGACGGCCGGTCACGTTCCGGGTGACGAGCCCGGACGTGATCCACGGCTTCCAGATCGTGAAGACGAATGGCAATGCGATGGTGGTGCCGGGCTACGTAACGCAGTTCACGACTCAGTTCGACACGGCTGGCGAGTACCTCATCGTCTGTAACGAGTATTGCGGGCTGGGACATCACGTGATGCATAGTTCGCTGATCGTCGAGGACGGTATCGTCTCGAGCGCTGACGTCGGGGAGAGGGTGACCCGTTGATCCCCTCCAGACGTCTCGCGCTTGCCAACCTATGGGTTGGCATTGGCGCGTTTGGGATCGCCTCTGCGATGGCGCTCATGCAGGCCCTATCACGAGCCGATCTCGACCTGCCGTGGCGCACCGCCCAAATGTACTACCTGTCCGTGACCGCGCACGGCGTCCTCATGGCGCTCGTGTTCACAACATTCATCATCATGGGCTTCGGCTACGTGGTAACCGAACGTACGCTCGGGCATGCGATCGTGGGCCGGCGGGTGGCGTGGCTCGGGTTCTGGGTTGCCCTGGCGGGGACCGCCGCCGCGGCGGCGACGATTCTGTCGGGGAACGCGACTGTCCTCTACACGTTCTACCCCCCGCTCATGGCGCACCCCGCGTTCTACTTGGGGGCGACGCTGTTGGTCGTAGGGTCCTGGTTGTGGTGCGGCGTGATCCTTCGGACATACCTGCTGTGGAAGAAGGAGAGTCCCGGCATCCGCATTCCCCTCCCTCTCGTCGGGATGCTGGCCGCGATCTTCGTGTGGCTGCTGGCCACTCCAGGCGTCGCGGCCGAGATGCTGTTCCAGTTGATCCCGTGGTCGCTGGGTCTCAAGGAAACGGTTGACCCGGTACTAGCGCGAACCCTCTTCTGGTGGTTCGGGCACCCGCTCGTCTACTTCTGGCTCATCCCGGCGTATGTGGTCTGGTACACGGTCACCCCGCGGGTGGCGGGTGGGAAGCTGTTCAGTGACCCGTTGGCACGACTCGTCTTCGTTCTCTTCATCGTGCTCTCGACCCCCGTCGGTTTCCACCATCAGTTGCTCGACCCGGGGATCTCGGCGGGGTGGAAGTTCTTCCACACCATGAACACCGAGCTCATCCTCTTCCCGAGCTTTATCACCGCGTTCACGGTGGTCGCCTCATTCGAAATCGCGGGCCGGATGAAGGGCGCCACCGGCTGGTTCGACTGGCTCGAGAAGCTCCCGTGGGGGACCCCCCAGTTCTCGAGCGTGGCTCTCGCCATGCTGATTTTCGCCATCGGCGGATTCGGCGGCGCGATCAACGCAGCGTTCGGCATGAACGCGATGGTCCACAATACGGCGTGGATCCAGGGCCACTTCCACCTCACGGTCGGGACGGCGACCGCGCTCACGTTCATGGGACTCTGCTACTGGCTGATCCCGATCTTGACGCGACGTGAGCTCGAGCTGAGCCTCCTGGCTCGCATCCAACCGTATCTTTGGTTCATGGGGATGCTGCTGTTCTCCGTCTCGAATCACCTGACTGGCCTGCAGGGGATGCCCCGCCGCGTCTACGAGTTTGACTACGGCGGGAGCCCAGTCGCGCAGGCGTGGGCCGCCGGCACGGGCATCTCGGCGCTTGGCGGCTTCTTCTTGTTCGTGAGCGCCGCCTGCTTCATGGCGGTGATGGTCGGGACGGGCCTCGCCGGGAAGAAGGGGTACGAGGAGAGTATCGATTTTGCTGAACCGCTCGAACCGCCCGGCGACAAGGCGCTGATCCTGGACAAGATGTGGCTCTGGGTCATGATCGGTGTCGTGCTCGTGATGGCGGCGTACGCCATGCCGATCATCCAGCACATTCGGATGGAAACCTTCGGCTCGACCGGCATCCGATTGTTCTAGAAAGCCACAGCTGACACGACGGAGGGTTGAGGCCTCTGACTAAGGCCTCTATGGCATCTAGCACTGTCACGCCTCCTGTCAAAAAGTGAGTCGGTTTGTACCGAAGTGAGATCGAGTCAAATTGGCGAAATCGATGTGAAACAAGGTTGTATCGAGGTGAGACCCGCTACCGCCAGGCGAATGGGGTTCAGGAGGTCGCGAGTGCTTCCGCAGTCTTCGCCTGCAGAAGGCTTCGCACCGAATCTCGCCGCCCCGTTGACGCAAGCGGTCTTGGCGTCTACGCGCTCCCAAACGCCTGGCCCCACGCCGGGCGGCTCGCCTTCTCCTGTCATGCCTGAGTGAGCTCACACAAGGTGTGTACGTTTGTGTGCATGTTCGGACCCGTAATCCGTCCGTATTGGCTTGGAATCCATCCGTAAGCTTTCCGTAGAAACCCGCAGAAGTCCGCCAGATTTGCGGAAGGAGGGCCCCGAGGCGCGGGAACCCCATTCAGGTGCTGGGCTAGGCCTTTATCCACCCCGCACGTCTGACACCCTGTAAGGCGTGCCGGGACCATTTCACCCGGTTCCTGTCCGCGCAGTGTCAGGAACAGTGACAGACACTGTAACGGTCACTGCCTAGCCAGAAAGCCTCGAGGAGGCTAGGCGCCCACCTGCCGGAGAGTCAGGTGTGGGGTCCTTCCTAACGTAGTCCGTGCCGCGCTACCTACCCTGACCGGCAGACAGGCGCTGTCAGATGTGAGAGACCACAGGCGCTTTCGCTTGCTCGCACGGCGGCGGGCGGGAGGCTTGACGCTCACTTGACTCCGCCGTGCTAGATTCATCGTACCCGCTCGGATCACCGGAGGTGAACCGTGTTTCGTTACCTGCTCCCAGTTCTTGCGACGCTTCTTCTCGGCGGCTGCTGCTCGGGTTATCTCTGCGGACTCGACGTGATCGAGCAGATCGAGCACCCCCCGGAGGGTAACCCCGAGGCCGCAAGTGACTTGTGGGAGGCCGAGCGGAACAGGACCGACTCAGCGTCCACGGGCGAGGCTCTCCCCGACACGACTGAAGTTCCTGACAGTCTGAGTTCGTTTTCCCAGCCGGACGACCTCAGGAGGCCGAGGGGCTGAGGGCAGAGGCAGCGAGGCGGCTCGTCCACCGACCGGGGCTCTTTCACGTCCGCCTGAGGCGTGTCGCGCCTGGGCCGGCCTTCCCACGATCTCGCTCTTCTGCGATGTTGGCCGCAGGAACGCAGCATAGATTTGGGACTGGAGCCGCGGCCAACGTGGTCGCGCAGCTGAAACACAAATCCGTTAGGCGGAAGGAGTGAAGGGAGCTAGATGCTATGAACTCCTCCCGAGTCAAAGACCCCGAGCTCAGCGCCCGGATAGAAGAGGCGGAAATCGCATGGTTGCGCTACGTGATGCCGATTACAGAGCACTACTGCCGCGAGATCAGCCAGCGGGATTACCGAGGCAAGCGATTG
>JBDHHR010000041.1:0-20378 GCA_039589295.1 Gemmatimonadota bacterium
AGAAGTCATCGAGGCTCTCGCGCGGCTGATGAAACAGTCGGGCAAGGATGTACTCATCGGCGAAGGTTCGGCAGCAGCCGAAGGTTTCAACGTCCTGGACGGCGAATCGTACCGAACTTCGAATTGCGAGATACTCGACGGAATGCAGCAGCACGTGTTCGACCGGCTGGGTTACACCGAACTGGCCAGGTCGCTGCACGTCCCACTCGTCAACCTCCACACCGGCGAGATGGCCGAAATCCAGCTTTCGAATGGCCTCGCGTATGACAACATCCAGCTCCACCACTCACTCACCGACATCGATCTGTTGTGCTCGGTCCCGATGATGAAAACCCACGTTCTGGCCACGGTGACGCTGGGGTTGAAGAACCTAATAGGTCTCTATCCGGGTGTTGCTTACTGTTCGGTCAGAGCCTGCGTTCACGATCATGCGTCGTCAGCCGGATCGCCGGGCGTCGCGTTCGAGACGCTCGACATGGTGAGAGCGAACAAGATGGGGCTGTGCGTCGTGGACGGCACGATGGCGATGGAAGGTGACGGCCCGACGGGCGGAGAACTGGTGGACATGGGTTTGATCATCGCCGGCACGGATCCCCTGGCCACGGACATGGTCACCGCCCACTTGATGGGTATCGGAACGGCCGAGGTCCCCACTTTCACTTGGGCCCACAAGGCCGGAATGACGCCGACAAGTTTGGACGAGATCGAAATCCGCGGCGAAGCGCTGGCCAGCGTCAGGCGCCCGTTCAAAAAGCCCAACGTCATCCCGTGGACCAGCATCAACAAGGTCTGGGGTGTGAAGGAGATGAGCTGAAATCACATCCATGCGCTATCCAACACACATCTGGAACTGCGGCAGGCTACGAGTGAGATAGATGGGGTGTCGAGGTGTTAAGACGCCGACAGGTCCCTCCGGTACTGCTGGCTCGCGCGACGGGTCTCCTGATGAGTGGACGGGTCCATTATCCGAAAGACAGCGTTCGGCGGGTCGTGCGCGAACATGATGATGACTACGTGATCTTCCGGAAGGTCGTCCTCCACCGATCGGGGAGTAAGCCAAAGACCCAAAGCGCCGTGTTACGAGTCCGGTTTCATTTTGCGAGGCATTCGGCGCGTACCAACAGAATCCTGTCCGGCGCCGTGGTGCCGTTTATCGTCGCGCAACCGGGGTTCAGGTCCAAGACCTGGATGCTGGGTCAGAAGACTGGAGCATTTCAAGGTGTTTACGTGTGGGATTCGATCGACGACGCCGAGTACTACTGGACGTCGTTTCCTATGAAGCTAATGCGGTGGCGAGCTGTTGAAGGATCTCTCTCTCGCGAGATCCGGACGGTTGGAGAAGAACAATGCGGTGATGTTGACTGACGCTCAATCATTGACGCCGAGACTCGGCCACCAAGCGAGACTGTATGAAGATCCTTGTCTACGGTGCCGGTAACATAGGAAGCATATACGCGGCGTTGCTCGAGCAGTCGGGACAGGAAGTCTCTATCCTCGCTCGGGGAGATCGCCTGGCTCGTATCCGAGCGCATGGAATCGAGCTCGAGAACGTAGTCGCCGAGAAGAAAACGACGACTCATGTCCAAGCGCTTGAACGGCTCGATCCAGACGATGCGTATGATCTGGTTCTGGTAATCCTACCAAAGAACAAGGTCTCGGAAGTGTTGCCTGTTCTGTCCGAGAATCGCTCCACACCCAGCATCATGTTCATGGTGAACAATGCCGCGGGTCCCGGAGCGATGATCGATGCGCTGGGACAGGAAAGGGTACTCCTGGGTTTCCCGGGTGCCGCGGGTGTGCTTAGAGACCATGTCGTCCGCTACCTGATTATGTCTGCGCGGGAGCAGCCGACTACGATAGGTGAACTGGATGGTAGCCACTCGGCACGATTCAGGGCGATAGCCGCGACTCTGAAGGGGGCTGGATTCTCAGTGGCCATATCTCCGAACATGGATGCCTGGCTCAAGACGCACGCGGCAGAGATCATCCCCACTGCGGGCGCGTATTATATGACCCGGTGTCACCTGGGACGCATGGCCGCTTCCAGGGATGTCCTTGCTCTCATGATAGACGGCATTCGCGAGGGCTACAGGGTTCTGAATGCCCTGAACGTCCCAGTCACTCCATCTAGGCATCGCCTTTTCCGCTGGCTGCCGCGGCCATTTCTCATCTCCATTATGAGAAAGATGCTCAGGAGTGAACTGGCCGAACTGAAGATTGGCCATGCGCAGGCAGCCCGGAGCGAGATGAGGCTACTTGCACATGAGTGCCAGCTGTTGGCCCGTGCAGCGGCAATCCCGACGCCAGCATTGGACAAGATCTGCTCGCACATCATCACGGAGTACGGCCAGAAGGCGGTGTAGTTGAGACTTCCCTCCGCCCTGGCGGCTTCTCCGCCGGCCGCTTTCGTTTGCCCGCACGGCTGGTCTATCCTGCAACCGCCGCGCCCATTCGGAAGTGAACACTCCGAAATCGGCGTGAAATCAACTGTATCGAAGTGAGACGAGGTACCGCCAGGCGAATGGGGTGCTTTGAACGCAACGCGTTCAAAGTGTCTCGGCGCTTTGCGCCTCGACGGCAGGAGGTCGCGGGTGCTTCCGCAGGCTCCGCCTGCTGAAGGCTTCGCACCGAATCCCGCCGCCCCGATCACGTAAAGGACGGCTCTGTCGCCAGTTATGGCAGAGCCGTTTTCTAATTGTGCGCCACCAGTGACAAAAACAGTGACACGCGCCACCTTCATTCGAGCTCGAACGGCAGCTGTGGGTCGGTCGCGTCGGTGACCTCGAATTCGCGGCTCGTCGGCTTTGGCTCACAAAGCGCCCGTCAGCGAAAGCGGCTGGATTAACACTGCCAGGACTTCTCTGAAAGCAGCTATGCTGAATCCTCGAATTCCTACATAGCGCTACGGAAGGATGTGACTTTGAAAGCGGCGGTGAACACACGTTACGGGGCCCCGGACGTGGTGCAGATGCGCGACGTGCCGAAACCCGAACCAAATGCCAACGAGGTGTTGATCAGAGTGTGTGCCACAACGGTCAGTCGAACTGACTGCGGCATGCGCCGCCCCAAACCCTTTTTCGTCCGGCTTTTCGCCGGGCTCACTCGCCCCAAGCGCACCATCCTGGGTATGGACTTCGCCGGCACGGTCGAGAACGTTGGTTCGAGCGTTACGTCATACAGGCGTGGCGACCCCGTCTTCGGATTGTCGCCCATCACCTATGGCGCGCATGCGGAGTATCTGTGCTTGCCCGAAAATGCGCCAATGGCGACCATCCCAGCGGGCATCGACTTCGATGAAGCGGTCGTCTGCGAAGGCGCATGGTATGCAAACAGCTCCTTGCGAAAACTAAATCTTGCGCAAAACCAGAAGATCCTAGTCTATGGTGGGTCGGGCGCAATAGGGACAGCTGCCGTCCAGCTCGCGGCAAATTCCTACGGCGCCGAGGTGACGGCGGTCGTCTCGACGCAGCATTTGGATCTCGTCAAATCGCTCGGCGCACACCATGCAGTCGACTACACAGCCGAGGATTTCACACAGATCGACAAGACCTTCGATTGCGTGCTGGATGCCGTCGGCAAAACAACGTTCTTTCGTTGTCGAAAATTGCTGAAGCCCACCGGGAGCTTCGCAGTCACGGATCTCGGCCCCTGGTCACAGAACGTATTCCTCGCGCTCTGGTCGCGGGTAACGGGGAGTAACCGCGTAGTTTTTCCGTTGCCTGAAGACGCTAAAGCGCTGGTCGGGTTCGTGAAGGGATGTATGGAGGCGGGCGAAATTCGTGCGGTTATTGATCGAAAGTATCCGCTTGATGAGATCGCCGACGCATATCGTTATGTAGAGAGTGGGCAAAAAACCGGGATTGTGGTCGTAAAGGTCGCCCCGATCGACGGGATCGAGGACGACTAGCCCAGAAGCCACCGACAGGTACGGGTCGGTTTCGATGGAACTCCGCAACACTCGTCCTGACGAGCGCTCGAGGACGGAACGTTCCGTTAGGTGTCACCCGACCGCATCTCCTCTGCGGTTCCGTGAGCCGTACGTTTCGGTCCTGGGCCCACTCAATCTCCGAAAACTGAGCTGCCCGTAATCGTAACAAGCTTGACGGCTTCGTCTCTGATCTTAGCCACTTCCACGAACTGTGGATCGTTTTCAAATGCCGCCTTCGCGTCCGCGCTGCTGAACCAGGTGACGACTATTTGGTCCGGCCGTTCGAAGCCATCCCCATCCATGTCCTGCGTCGTGAGCCAACGTTCGATATGCACTCCGTGCTTCGCCAAGAGTGGCTTGGCTTTTTCTTGATATTCTGAGAAGCGCTCTGGATCTCGAACCCAAAGCAGCCGCACGGCATAGAACCTGTCACTGTTCATTCGTCGCTCCCTGCTCGGCTACGTAACGAATCGGTGCCTGAGCTACGCGCCGGCCAGGTTCGTGTGCTCACTGTGTCCACCGCGTCAGCTTTGGGCGCGTATTATGGCGCCTGTGGCGGTTCGTGTCCACTTTCTTACTGTAACCGTAGCTGTAACGAAATGAGGAGGAATGAGCGAAAGTGTACGCAAGTGAAAACGCCGAAATCAGCGTGAAATCAACTGTGTCGAAGTGAGGCGAGGTAACGCCAGGCGAATGGGGTGCTTTGAACGCAACGCGTTCAAAGTGTCTCGGCGCTTTGCGCCTCGACGGCAGGACGTCGCGGGTGCTTCCGCAGGCTCCGCCTGCAGAAGGCTTCGCACCGAATCCCGCCGCCCCGATCACGTAAAGGACGGCTCTGTCGGTAGTCACAGCAGGACCGTTTTTCTTGTCTTCTGTAATAGTCTAGAACACTGACAGGCACTGACTCTGACCTTCAGTCTGTCTCGACTGCCCTCTGTAGGGCACTATTCCTGTCTGTTGATTAGATCCGACTTGGGCGAAGGGAGTTGTGTTGGTCTCGGGCACCGCGGAAGATCCTGCAGCCAGACAGCCAGGGGCGTTGCTTACGAACCGGCTCCATAACCATGTGGTCCATCTCGCGAGCGAGGTCGGCGAGCGCCACGTACACCGACCACAGGCGCTGCACGCGGCGGAGGAGTACATCAGGCAGGAATGGGTCGATCAAGGCTACGAGGTCACTGCGCAGCCTTACCAGGTGAGCGGCGTGCGCTGCGCGAATCTCGAGGTGACGCGCAGCGGTTCGCGCAGATCCGACCGGACCATTCTGGTGGGCGCACACTACGACTCCGTTCTCGGAAGTCCGGGAGCCGACGACAACGCGAGCGCGGTGGCCAGCCTCCTGGAGCTGTCCCGCCTGTTCGCCGTCGCCGTGCCGGGTCTCAGCGTCAGGTTCGTGGCCTTCGTCAACGAGGAGCCACCGTTCTGCTTCACCCCCCAGCAGGGCAGCATGGTCTACGCGCGGTCGGCCTCAAGGAGGCGCGACGACATCTGCCTGATGCTGTCGTTGGAGATGCTCGGCTATTATCGGCGCGAGCCAGACACGCAGCGCTATCCTCCCTTCTTCAGGTTCTTCTATCCTGACCGCGGGAACTTCATAGCCTTCGTATCCAACCTGTCGTCGCGCGGAGCGATGCGCAGGCTGATCAGAGCGTTCCGCGAAGCGTCGGATTTCCCGGTCGAGCACCTCGCAATGCTGCCGATCATTCCGGGTCTTGGCTGGAGCGACCACAGGTCTTTCTGGCGACACGGCTACAAGGCGGTCATGGTTACCGACACCGCCTTCTACCGCAATCCGTACTACCACACCGCGGGGGACACGCCTGAAACCCTGGACCATGACGGTCTCGCGGCGGTCACGGAGGGTCTGTTCGGGGCGATCTCGCGGCTCGCGGCTGTCGAGGTGTAGCGACCGGGCAACCGGGGTACACCTCGCCCGCGCCCAACGGTCGGCAGGCAGGAGTACAACTGATCTGGACTCAGTAGGCTGCTTGCGTCAGTCCAATTGATCCCTCGGGGCGCGCGTCGCAACCGACTTTGTGGCACTGCCGGAGCTAAGTCTTTTCCACATAACGCAGACCACCTACTAAAGAGACTGGCGTGCCCGAACGAGGCAGCCCAACCATTGGAGCAGTTGGCCGAGGGGCTGAGGGCCGAGGTGCGGCCGATCATCCGCGAGGCTACTCGCACGGCGGTGGGCTGTAACTGGAGCGCCAGGAAGTGGAGTGTGTTATTCACTACACGTTCGGGGCCCGCCGGGCTATAGTGGGGGCATGGCAGTCAAGGATTGGCATCCGGCTCAGCTAGGAATCTTCTGGCTCTTAGCAGCTCTCTTCGGCTTTCCGATGTGGCTCCTTCTTTCGCTCGGCGCTTCTGCGCTGACGGACTTGTACCCCTATCAGGATTGGTTTGGAGTTATCCCAATCGTACTCGCCTTTCTAGTGGGCTTCGCTGTCTTAGCCCTGGGCCTGAGCGTGACTTGGAAGTGGTCTGATGCGCAGCGACTCAAGCTGAGGGAATAACGCACATACCGTCCCGGCCGTCCCACGACCTGTCGCCGAAGTGCAACACCATTCGTCACTTCCGGAGCTGTAAGTGGTTAAATTGCAGGGATTGACTCAGGCGTGGATGTTGCGGATACTTTAAGACAAGTGGTGTAGTTGGCTCCTCCCGGCTACGCCCCTGTAACGCAAACACGGGGCGGCTCCTCTGCGGGTCGTCCCGTGTCTTTTTTCGGCGAGGCGCGCGAGGGGGGTGCCCCTGCGCCATCCGATGAGCAGGTCGTCTAAGGAATGCCCCGCTCTATGCTGCGCTTGCCTACAGAGGAAGGTCTGGGCGACTCCGGCGAGGATCTGGCGGAGTACGCCCTACTGGTAGCCTTGATAGCCCTCCGAGAGCCTGCCCGCCTCAGGTCCAATCGTGTGTCATGTGTCTAGGTGGTCAGGGGACTTCAAGGACCTCGGGATGAGTGCTGGAACCCGCGACCGGTGCGGTGTGCGACGTACGTGCTTGATGTTGTCGTGCGTCCAACCCACGAACGGAACGGTCCGCTGGAGGAGCTCACCCGTTAACAGCCGAGATGCCGAGCTGATCGGCTGATTCGTCCGGTGCCGGTTGCTCCCCCTCTGCCATGGACGATTCGGCCAGCAGGCGGTCCTCTGGAAGCGACAACTCCTTGGCGCTGATCTTGTCGATCCCGTCGACCGTGATCGCCAGTTCTCCAGAGTAGAGGGTTTCGGTCCATCCCCGCTGCTTCAGATACCAGAGGGGAAACTCCAGGTGCTCGCGGGGGACCCCGAGCATCCTCTCCAAGTGAACCGGGCCGAGGCCACCCGACTCCGGGTCTCGCCGCCGTGCGACGTAGAGCAACGAGAGCACGCCGTGGAAGATCCGTTGATCCTCATCACGGTCACCAAGGGCCGCGCCCTGCTCGAAGATCTGCCACTGCAGGCTCTTATGCTTGTCATACTGGACGTCGAACTCGGCGCGCCGCTCCGGGTCCAACAGGACCTGGTAGGCCGTGTGCACCTCTCGAAACCTCTCTGCATCTCCAGATGCCCCATTGTCCGGGTGGTAGCGCTTGGCGAGCAGCCGAAAGATGCGCTCGATCGTCTCGGCATCCGCATTCTGGCTGAGCTGCAGGACTTCGTAATGGTCGACCAACGGGCGTTCGTTCACTAGAAGAACCCCTCACGTTGTACGGTGTCGTTTGAGACGGCAGTCGCCAGCATGCCGGGAAAGACATGACACTATGAGCCTGCAGCCGAGCGTCGTGCAAGAGGGTCTGTGAAGTACACGTATCTGGAACTCGGCACTGGGACACGGCTGCGGCACGAGGGACAAGTGTATCAAGTGTGGCGGATTCTCCGGGAATGACTCGTCAATGGCACAGCCGTGCTCTCAGTGCAGATGGGACGTGCGCGATAACTGCCTCAAATGCGGCCAATGGGCGCACAAGTTTTATCGAGCTGGCCGCAACGCAGGATCGCATCAGTTCGCCGGTATCACGCCGGGCGCTTTCGCTTACTCGCACGGCGGCGGGCGGGATGGTACATTCCCGGCGTTCTCCGGTGAGCCAAGCCGTACCCCCCACGACGTGACCCGCCGTATCTGCCAGTACCGCATTGCCGGAGGTTCACCGTGTCCAGGTTTGTTCCTTTCACTCTACTGTTTCCACTGTTGGGTGGGGGCTTCGCAGGTTGCGCGACACACTCGCCTGAGGTTTCTCAAAGCAAGCGTATCAACTTCGCCACGTCGGTTGACTTCACCATGCTGGCGGTGGCGGTGTCGGCCGGCGATATAGTGGGGCAGCGGACGGCGCGAGTGGCGAATGGGATGCCGCAGAGGTGCTGGAGTTACAGATGGAGATGGCGACCCGAGATCGCGAGGACGCTCGCTGGGCAGAGAAACGTGCTCCAGGGCGACTCGCTGCGGTTCGAGGTGACTGAGGGCGCTGCTCAACGATTCCAGCGATTTCAGCTCGGTGGGATTGTCACTCATGTCTGGTATGAGTCTGCCGTCGAAACGCCGTCCATGTGGGGTGGTGTGCGAGGTCAGTGCTGGTATGAGAAGAGCTCGTCAGTGTCAGCCAGCGTGACGGTCCGCTGGGAGTTGTTTGACAATACTCGGCAACGAGTCGTGTATCGGAAGACAACCATCGGCAAGACTAACTCCGCAGGGTGGGTCAGCTTCGACGCTGCAGTCGACGCGGCCCTGGGCGATGCCTATGTGAAGCTGGCGGAGCACGAGGAACTGCTCGATCTCGTGTCAGGATAGATCGGGTCGTTTCGGGGAGACAGTGCCCCGTTTCACGCCGGGTGCTTTCGCTTGTTCGCACGGCGGCGGGCGCGGGTGCTTGACTCGCGCTTGACTGCTCGCTGGCACAGTACAGACAGCCTGAAGTTGTTCTTGCACTGGGAGGCTGTCGTGCTGTACTTCAGACGCACTCTGTTCCTGCTCTTCTTCGCCGCGTTGCCCCTCGTGCTCGTTGCCTGCGACCGGACGGGCTTTGACCTCCCCGGTCCATACAAGGGCCTTGACATTGTTGTTACGTGGGAAGGCACAGTCACTTCTTCGGTTGACGGCGCACCCATCGAAGATGTCACTGTCGAACTGTACCGAGAGAACAGTGACGGGAGCACACCGGATATTATGTGCGGTTTCTCCTGTCCCCTCGCACGCACTGACTCCGTGGGCTTCTTTAGCATTGCACGGATGAGTTGCCCCCTTCTTGAGCCCGGCCCTTGGTTCTTGCAGGCCTCGCAACAAAAGGGGGAGTATTACCGCGAGGCGCTGCGCCAGTTGGCCGAAAGCGAGCGTGTCTACGTGACCAGCTGCAAACCCGATGTGCAGCGAATCGACCTCGTGCTCGACCCCAGCCCTCGGAACGTGGCTCGGCAGCTGGCGCATCAGGGGCGGTGACGGCCTGGAGGACGGTTGGGCGGTGGATCTTGGGAGACGGGCCCACCGGCCGGATAGTGACGCAGCTGAGCCCTGTGCAGACGCTGGACATGCCCGTCGCGGATACGCTGGATCTGCTCCTGGTCAGGGACGTGAGAGGTGCCGTGGTGGACACGCTGGGGCGAATGCCTTCGAGAGGGACCGGCCGCGCTTCGCGCCAATCGGGCGCCTAGTTTCCGCACGTTGCGGAGAAAGATCGAGCCCTTCGACACCGGAGTACCCGGCAGGTTCGACGCCACGCTCGGCGACGTATCCTGTCTACGCCACCGTCTGCCTCGGCGACTGCACGGGCGGGAGGCTGGTCCTGACGAGCTCCTTGTACTCGCGGCCGATGCGGAAGGCGACGGCCAGCCAGATCAGCACGAGCACGATATTCAGCAGGGCGTAGAACCGGACGCCGGTTCCCAGAACGTGGACGCCGACGAAGACCGTGAGGGCCGCGAGCGTGTCCCCCAACCGTTTCGAGAACGAATCCGTCACCTGCTTCGCCTTGTACTTCTGCTCGCGCGTCGTGGGCAGGAACAGCGCATTCTGCACCGTATTCTGGAGCGAGTAGTCGGTCGCGTTCTCCGCCGTCTTGGCCCACCGAACGTACCTGAGCACCGGATAAACCGCGATGAGGGCATAGGAGCCCAGCGCGATGAGCGGCAGGACCATGATCCCGATGTGTACGCCCGCGTACTTGATGATCCGCGAGACGACGAACAACTGCAGGGCCAGCGCCAGGATGTTGACCCACTTATGAAAGCCTGCGTAGAAATCTCCGATGTACTCGGCCACCGTGGCGGCCCCGGCGGCCCCGCTCTGCACGACCTGTTGCGCAGTATCGCTGATCAGGAAACGGAGGAGGTTCTCACCGTTCGTGTTGACCCAGTTGAGGAGCAGAATCAGGATCGCGATATACAGGAGGTACCTCGTCCTGAAGACGAGGGCGAACGCGCCGCGGCCGGACTCGATCTGTGGTTCCTCCTCCACGGCTTCTTCGTCCGGCTGGCCCTCTCCTTCCGGCTCGCCCCTTTCCCGTTTCTCCGGCGCCTCCTTCAGGGCCTCGCGCAGATTCTTGAACTCGCCCGTGTCGAGCCGAAACTCCCCGGTGGCGGCGGGTGATGTGGCGGTGCTTAGTCCGAGAGGAACGGCGGCCTCGGTCCTGAGACGTTCGCGACGGTCCACCCAGTTCGTGAGAAGCAGGCTGACGACGAGCAGCCCGCCGGCGAGCAGCATCGGCACGTAGAGCCCGAAGGGAAGGATCATCTCCTTGACGGTGGTCGCGCCGGCGATGGCGCCGACCGCCCCTCCGACCTGCACGATCGGAAAGAGCCGCTCTCCCTCCTCGTTCGTGTACAGGTCGTTCGCGAAGCCCCAGAACTGGGCCAGGATCATGGCGCCGAATATCCCAACCCAGATGTAGTAGACGATCCCGATTCTGACCCCGCCCTGTCCGACGAGGAAGAACACCAGGCAGCAGGCGGCGAAGAACAGGGTGACCAGGTTGATGAGGCGGCGGCGCGGGAACCGGTCGGCCATCTTCCCGTAGCCGGCGATCACGGGGATGAGGACGAAGGCCATGGCCGCCGACATGTACGACGTGAATTCTGGACCGCTCTCACCCAGGATCAGGCCGTCGCGAAGCGGCTTCAGGATGGAGTATGCGGTGAGCAGCAGGAAGACGTTGACGGCCAGGATGACGACGTTCCTGCCCTCGCCGGACCTCACGTCGGTGAAGAGCCGGAGGATGCGGTCGAGCAGGCTCGGCGGTCGCGATCGGTTCAACTCGAGGCTCCGCTGCCGGAGGCGGTCTCTATGTCGCCATCCCAAGAACGAAACGCGCAGGGCTGAATTCCCCCGCCCTGCGCCAGCACGGGCCGTGGCCGGACGCGTGCGAATCTACGGCAGTTCACACATCGTATACCAGTAAAGGGCCGCGAACGACCATCGAGGATGCAATTCGACGACGCGCTGCAGTACTACGAGAGTGCGATCGAGCTGGATCCTGAATACCCGATGGAACACGGCGGCCGTTCGCGGCTGCTGGCCTCGCTCGGATTGTTCGATGAGGCGATCGCGGGAGTCCCGTTCGTCGTATCCGAGCCTCACATTCACCCTGTACTTTACTTGCGCTTAATCCCCAGTCGCCGTAGGCTTTAATATCTGCGACGGATGCCGCTGGTCCCACTCTGACGTGACTCCGCCGCGCGTTCTCGCTGTGCACGGACGATTCTCCGAGGCGTCCATGAGGTCGCGTTGTGCCTCAGCAAGCTGATCCGTCAGCCTGTCTATATGCCGTTGTAGGGAGCCATCTGTGCACGCCAAGTCCAACCCGTTCTTCTGCTTGTGGTGCTCGTTCACCTAGCCTCTGCGTGAACCTGCGCCCACTGGATCGAGCCTGACGGAACTTGGCAGGGCAACGTGCCTGCCGCCTGCGCCGGAAGGAGAGCAGGATGAGGACTGCGGTCAGCCTACTCGCAGTCTTGCTGTTCACGACAGCACACGCCCGTGCCCAAGACACCACCTCCACGTCCCCAGGAGTCGTCGCCGCTGCCGAACCACGCCAAACCGCCGATTCGATTTTCGTCGTCGAGCGTGGAACGCCGGAGGTCAACACCTGGGACATCGTCGAGTTGCCGTTCCACGTTCTGCAAGCACCCTTTTGGTTCCTCGGCAAGGTAGTCTCCGGAGTCGCCGTCACGGCGGAGCGGTCGAATCTGCATCTCGTGCTCCCCACCTGGGTGAGAGAGCTAAGTGCCATCGGTGTGTACCCCCAAGTCACGGGACAGGGCAAGACCTCGGGATTGGGCGCCGGCATTCTTTTCGGCCGTAGGGCCCGGCCGCAGCGTCTGTGGGGTTATGTGCGTGGCGGCGTTACCACGCGCGAGTATTGGGGTCTCGGTCTTACGGCGGGGTACGGCGGTGCTGAGCCGAGGCAGAGCCCCGGAAAACCGAAGGGAACCGCCACGACACGCCCGCCCAGGCTCCTCGGCGGAAGCCGCTTCGGCGTCATCGGGTTCGCCCAGGCCAGCTACCGGGCGCAGGACAACTTCTACGGAATCGGCCCCGACAGTCGACAGGAAGACCGCTCCGATTACGACCTGGAGCGCTACCTGGCGGGAGGCGAGCTGTACGTTCGCGTTGCGCCTCGGCTGATCCTCGAGCTGGACGGCCGATGGGAGCGGGATCAGGCAGGCAGCGGGAACGATCAGCTTCTGCCGGGAGTGGACGAGAGCTTCTCCTCAGAGGACATACCGGGCTTCGGCCGGCAGGAAACTCAGCTGGTGTTTGGTGGCAACCTGGAGTGGAGGGTCGGGACGCCGCGGACGGCGCGGCGCGTGAACCACTGGCTCGACCTGGGCTACCACTGGAACGCCAGCAGAACAGACGGCGCTGCCGATATCGGCCACCTCACTGGCTCGGCTGGAGTAGAGATTCCACTGGACCGGCGGCGACTCAGCCTCTTCTTCGCCCTGGAGTTCGAATCAGTTCGCCCGAGCGGCGAGGGCGAGATTGCCTTCTATGAGCTGCCCGCCCTCGGGGGAAGGGGGCAACTCCCTGCCTACCGTGCGTTTCGCTTCCGAGACCGGGATCTCTTGCTAGGGAAGGCCGAGTACCACTGGCGCGTCTGGTGCGACCAGCTGGACACCCTGTGGTTGGACGCGGCCCTCGTCCTGTACGGCGGCAAAGTGGCACACAGCATGGGCCAAGACTTCCGGCTCAGCGACCTGCGAGAGAGCTACGGTCTCAACTTCGCCCTCATCACCCAGTCTACCGAAATCGCTCGGATCGAGCTCGCCAACGGGGACGAGGGATTCCGGGTAACCCTCTCATTCGGAGCGACGATATGATGCGGGCGGTTCTGCGGTTGATGCTGGTGCCCGCCGCCGTCGCCGCGGCCGGAGCATGCTCCGCAAACAAACTTGTCGTGCGGCAGGCCGGTTCGGACCCAGCCCCGTCGCTGCGGAGACTTCCGGACGAGCTAGCTGAGCGCGATCCGAGCCTTGTCAGTGACTTCCTCGAGAACGGCGTCTATCGACCGGTAGGTTCGTTGCTGAACCCGGTCGGTCACATCCGGGAGAAGGTCGAGTCATATAACGTTAACTCGGAAGATGGGGTCAGCGACGGGCCGTGGTTCGTGAACCGCAACGGGCGCTCTCCCCTCTCACTGGAAGAGCTGGCCCGAGGGGCGAACCGTGGATCGGGTCCCGACACGAGCGGGCCGTGGATTGTCATTCGGGCGAAGCTGGAGGGCATCACGCCTGGATTCACGATACGCGATCCGACAGGAAGAGAATTCCTGATCAAGTTCGACCCGGTTGGCTATGCCGAGCTGGCATCGGCGGCTGAAGTCATCTCGGCGCGACTGCTCTACGCAGCAGGGTATCACGTCCCGGAGACGTTCGTCGTCGAGTTCGATCCAGTCTCCTTGAGCGCAGCACCCGGTCTGCGGATGCGGGATGCGGCACGGCGTAAGGTTCCGTGCTCAGACGACATGATCCAGGAGATGATCGCCGGCCGGGACCGGCTGCCCGACGGTAGGCTCCGAGCACTTGCAAGCCGGATTCTTCCCCACGCCATAGGGCCGTTCTCGTTCGAGGGGACCCGACGCGAAGACCCCGCCGATTCGATTCCCCATGAGCATCGGCGGGAGCTCAGGGGCATGTACGTCATGGCGGCTTGGTTGAACCATCTCGACATCAAGCAGCACAACACCCTCGACGTAGTCGTGGAGGACCAAGGTCGTCGGTCCGTCCGCCACCACCTCATCGACTTCGGGGGCACGCTAGGCAGCGGCAGTGTCTATCCGCGGGGGCCACGGGCCGGCGTCGAGTCCGATCTCGACCACGCCAAGAACGTCGGCCGCTTCCTTTCACTCGGCGCCTACGCCTCCCGCTGGGAGCGGTACGACGGCGGTATGGAGTATCCGTCGATCGGCTTCTACTCGGACGCCCTGTTCGAACCGGGTGACTGGGCTCCCACGCGGCCGAACCCAGCCTTCAACCGCATGACGGTGCGCGACGCCTATTGGGGCGCGAAGCTGGTGGACAGCTTCAGCGAGGAACAGATCCGGACCGCGGTCCGCGAGGGGCGGCTCACCGACCCGCGAGCCGAGGAATCGCTGATCCAGGCTATTCTGGAGCGGCAGCGGGCGACGTTGAGTTACTGGTACCGCCGGGTGACGCCGCTGGAGGACCTGGAAGTAGTCGGCTCCCGGGACGCGCCCACGCTGACGTTCACCGATCTCGCGGCGAGTCATGGGCTGGCTGGCGGTATGAGACGTTACGAGCTGGACTTCTCATTCCCGGCAGGAGATGTCGAGTTCGAGCAGGTGCTCCAGATTGCTCTCGATGCGACGGGTCGCGGTGAGTTGTCTCTACCGACCGCTGTCGCGGCCGAATCGTTCTGGCGAGAGCTTGCCGAGAGGCCCCCGCAGAAACGGATCGCGCGGCTCGAACTTCAGGCGGTCGGTGAGGGCCGAAGCCCCGCTCCCAGGTCCGTCCGCATCTACCTGCTGCCTGATCCGGCCTTGGGCTACCGGATTGTGGGGCGTGCCTACTAGCCACTGGAAAGCCGGCCCATCTCTAGTATCAGCGTCATGGTGGGTGATTCTAGGGCCGGTCAAGCCTCTTCGGAGCGGATTTGTCGCTCAGCCTTCTGCTCGGCAGCCGGTGGAGCCTGGAGGCCACGGCCGCGTGGCTGAGCGATGACGTCCTGACTGCCGGAGAAGGCTCCGGGGCGGGTGTGATTCTCCTGAACGCGCCGACGCTGAAGGGCTCGGCGACGAACAGCCAGACGACGAGTACTGCGACGCTGACCAGCGCGAAGGCTCTGATGTTCGTGTTGAGGAGATAGACGACCACTACGGTGGTCAGCCCCGCCAACGTGTCTCCCGCCCTCTGAGAGAACGAATCCGTCACCTGTTTCGCCTTGTACTTCTGCTCGCGCGTGGTGGGCAGGAAGAGCGCCTGCTTCACCGTGTTCTGGATGGAGTAGTGACGGGCGGGATTTCCCACCGGCCCTGCACTACTCGCGCCCATTTGTTTAGACTGGAAGCAGATCGACCGTGAGTCTTCATTCTGGAGGGAGAAGACAATGGCCAGAGAGGTGCGTTGCAGGCGGACCGTCAGGTGCGGACGATCCCGCCGATCAGCTGCGATGGCGGGCAACGCATCTTAGGTCTGGAGGATCTGGCATGAGAAACGCGCAATCACAACAGTTACTTGGAGGCCAGTCATGAGAATGAAGCACTTCATCTGTGCATCGATCATCGCATCGGTGCCGTTCTCCGCAGGAAGCGCCTGGGCTCAAAGCGTCTCGGCGGAACCAACTTTGTGGGGAATCTACGGCGCGCACGACAAGCACGATTGCCCAGTCAACAATCGCGAGACAGCCAAATATGTGATCACGCTTAGCCAGATGGACCTCGGACCGTTGATGGAGAAGTATGGGGTAACTGCTGTTGTGGACCAATATCATTCGGGTCTCGAACACACGTTCCTCTGGGTTGTCGAGACGACAGAGCCTCATAAACTGGAAGAGTTTTCGATCGAGATCGGCGCTGCCCGCTGGAACGATCTGAAATTCGTGCCCTTGCGCACGTTTGCAGAGGGTGTGGTGCCGGACGTTACTGCGTTGCACGGGCTAGAAGACTGGGAACCCGGGGACCCGTAATAAAGAACTGAGAGAATTGCCAGGTCAATAGACTCGGCGATCGTTCCACCAACCCGGAAGGAGGAGGTAACAATGGCTAGCATCAAAGTCTACACGGTCCCCGGCTGAATCCACTGCAAGCACGCCAAGGATTGGCTGAGGGAGCGGGGATGCGAGTTCGAGGAGCTGGAAATCACGGAAGACGTTGAAGCGCTGAGAGACTGGCGCGATCTAAGCGGTGGTGTGGGGGTTCCGGTCATCGCCCATGGCAACGACTTCATTATCGGATTCAACCCGGAACGGCTGGAACAGTTCGTGGACTGCTGCGAGCACACGACCCCGGTGGAAGCGGCACAGGCTCAGGACTAGGCAATAGACAGACGCCTCCGCCCGGGCGGTCTCCTGTGCTGGCTGCCCCTAACGATCCGCAATCGTTAATCGCCAAGCCCCGAGACTGTTCAACAGGACACGATCTATGCCTTACGTCAACGTGCGCATCACGAAGGACGGAGTCACGACCGAGCAAAAGGCGCGCATTGTCTCGGAGATTACAGAGACCTTGCAGAGTGTCCTCGGCAAACCTCCCGAGCACACCCACATCGTCATTGACGAGATTGAGCCAGAGAATTGGGGATTCGCGGGCATGCTCACGACTGAGTATCGAAAGCAGCAGAAGTAGTCGCCGGTTCGATCAGCAGAGTTCTCATGAGCGCGCCTGGCGAAGCGCCGTCTGACACTCGCCATGAGCTGACGCGGCCGGCCGGTTCACGCTAGGCGCTTCCGTTTGCTCGCACGGCGGCGCTCGGGACGGGCGCGTTCGTGAGAATACGGGTATAGTGAGTGCAGACCAAGCGGCATTCCCCCACCCGCTTCTGAGGTTGTAGTCGTGTCCGCAGAACTCAGCGCCCTGGTCGCTCTCCGTGCCCAATCCGTGATCGAACTCAGTTGAAGGATCACCCTCCGTATACCGAGGATGATTGGCAGGCTGACTACGCAACTGGCGTGAAGTTGACCTGTCCCGATTGCGGTTGGAGAGACCCCGAGCGGAGCCTGCTGAACTACTACGACGTGTATGCCCTTCCGCGACCGGATGGGTCGGTTCGGCGATACCGGCTATGTAAGAAGTGCGGTTTCGGACAGGAGGCCGACGGGACGCCTGCGTACAGGTGCTGGCATTCTCATCACATGTGCGCTCGCTCCGGCCCACCACTAGCCGGTGAGTGCGTCCATTGCGGTAGTGGGCTCTCGCCTGGCCCCGACGGCACAGTGGTGCACCAATGCGGTTGGTACCTAAGACCGTCGGAGTCCGGATACACTTGTCAGACCTGCGGGGATTTCTACGGCAGGGAGTCGGAGGTTCCTTGGTCGGCAGAAGGTAGCGGCTAAGAGGACGCGCTGGTACGGGCAAGGCTACCCTGACGGGCAGACAGGCGCTGTCAGATCTTTGGGGGGAGCATTAAATGGGGCCACACGTTGCTCGCACGGCGGCGGGCGCGCGCGAGATCGGCCCTATGATCACCCACCTTGACAACCTCACAGTGCCCTGGCGTTACTGGTGAGCGGTCCCACGAAATGCGCACCCCAGCAAAGGAGAGAGGCTCATGGCGACTCGCGGAAGGACCTTCCTCATCTCGGCCGGAGCGGCGGTCCTGTTGCTGGCTCTGGCCCCCGGATCCCCGGCGCAGGAGCGCTCGGACAGCGGGGATTTCGCCTTCGTGACCGCATCCTCCGAGGAGATGCCGCTCGGCGACGGTCAGGTGCTCATGCGGGTGGTCCAATCCGGCATGGTCTTCGCCGAAGATCCGGCCAGCCCCCTCGACCGGTCGGCCACGACATGCTCCGGGAGCACGGTGATGGGTGCCCCGGCCCAGGCGACTGTTGTCAGCGGACACTGCGACATGGTGGACGCGGACGGGGACGTGTGGACGGCCTGGTACGCCGGCAATCAGGACGGCGGCGACTGGGGCTTCATGGGCGGAACGGGGAAGTTCGAGGGAGTCGAAGGCAGCGGTACGTTCAGCGCCGCAGTCCAGTGGGCGGACGGCCGCGGCATCAACTCCTGGAAAGCGACGTACACGCTTCGCTGATCCGGGGCTTAGGATCAAGCCACCGGGCTTACATGGGTGGTTTCGAGCGCCCGGTTCAAGCCGGGCGCTTTCGCTTCTCCTCTCATGCCTGAGTAGGTCACAGAAGGTGTGCACGTTTGTGTGCATGTTCGGACCCGTAAACCGTTCGTATCGGCTGGGAATCCATCCGGGAGCTTTCCGTAGGAATCCGCAGAAGTCCGCCAGATTTGCGGAAGGAGGGCCTCTAGGCGCGGGAACCGCATTCAGGGCAGGTAGTGATCGGCTCTGGACACTTCGCGCACGCCGTTGCGTGCACTGCTGGCACTGAGCACGGCACTGACCTCGCGAACGGCCTAGTTTGTTACTTGGGCCCACCTGTTAGACGCAGTTGCGCACCATCTCTCGAGAAGGTGCGGCTCGGCCCCATATACAATCGGTGGCTCGCGGTCTCGCTCCGGCCTGAAGCTAGCCGTTCGGACTCGAGTCTTCCTCCAAGCGACCGGCCTTCCCGAGTGCCGGAGAGCGTCGTTTTGGGAACGACCGCCTAACCCGCCGCTGCTGCAGACGGCGCCCGGCGGCGGCGAGGAAAAGCGAGCGATTTGAAGGAGAAGCATAGTGGCCGCAAATCATGCTGTGGTTGTCGATCGTGCCGTGCCCGGAACTCTCACTGTCCGTGAAGTAGCGCCACCTGCCCCATTGCCCTCAGAAGCACTGGTGCGTGTGACGGCAATTTCACTCAATCGTGGGGAAACGCGCCATGCGATGCAGGCAGCGGATGGCTGGTGCCCAGGCTGGGATCTCGCCGGTGTTGTCGTGCAGGCAGCTGCAGATGGTTCAGGCCCACCCACGAGTGCACGTGTGGTCGGTTTGCTGCGCTCTGGAGCCTGGGCGGAATCCGTCGTTGTCCCCACCAATGCCCTGGCAGAGCTGCCTGACGCCGTCACCTTCGCCCAGGCCGCAACGCTCCCTGTGGCTGGCCTCACGGCCCTGTATTCCCTGGCCAAGCGTGGTCTCCTCCTGCATCGGCGGGTGTGCATTACTGGGGCGACCGGTGGGGTGGGGGATTTTGCCATCCAGTTGGCGCGCCTGGCCGGAGCCGAGGTCATAGCGCAGGTGCGCCGTCCCGATCAGGTGGCCATGGTCAAGCAGATTGGCGCTGATGCGGTGGTCATCGGTGAAGAGACCACAGCCTTTGTCGAGCATGCACCCTACGATTTGGCATTGGAATCCGTCGGGGGGCAGTGCTTCGCGGCGGTACTGGCTACCCTGACCAAAGATGGTGTTTGTGTATCGTTGGGGGGCTCGGCGTCCCACGAAGCTACATGTGACTTCAGACAGTTTCGCCAAACAGGCCGTACGACGCTGTATGGCTTCATGCTATTTGAGGAATTGGCGCTGCAACCTGCTTCGGTCGGGCTGGCGCATCTGGCTGGCCTGATTGCCGTGGGACAGCTTAAACCGACCATCAGCGTGGAAGCCCCCTGGACCCAGATCGGCCAGGTGGCTCGCCAACTCCTCGACAGGAAGTTTGTAGGGAAGGCCGTCCTGCATGTAGCAGCCGAGCCCAGATGAGACGCCAGGGCGGGTTCAGCTGTGGGCCTAACAACGGATAGGGCACAAAGAGGGAAGCAGGAAGTAGGGCGCCGCAGCAGAGCGGCAGCACGATAGGCAGCAGAAGGCTAAAGGTCATGAGCACGAGTGTTGCGAAGCCCGCTAAGGTGGCGATCATCGGCGCCAGCGGAACCTACGGCAAGGGGATCCTCGCCCGGGCCGAGGAGATCGGTATTGAGGCAGTGGTGATCACGCGGTCGCCGCACAAGTTCAAAGAAGTGAAGCCGACAACTACGGTGGTCGAGGCGCAGCTGGATGAAGAGGAGAAGTTGAGGGAGGCGTTTACGGGCTGCGATGGCGTCATCTCGGCGCTCGGCGACGACAGGAAGAAGCGTCCCAAGACGCACAACCTCCCGCATGTCTGGAACGCCATGAAGGCTGCCGGCGTGACAAAGTATATCGGCATGGGCTCCGGACCGATGATGATGCCGGGCGAGAAGCCTGGGGGGTTCCAGCGCACCGTGCACGCCGCGCTGATCGTGGTGAAGCTCTTTGGTGTTGACATGCTGGAACAGAACGAGTGGGAGCGCGACAGTCTGCTCATGGGCAAGAACGGCGCGGACGGCATCACGTGGGTGCTCACCAGACCGGTGAGGCCGACCAAGACGCCCTTTGTCGGAGCCTACGTGCATAAGGATAAGCGCGGCCCGATGAACTGTTCGATCTACGACCACGGC
>JBDHHR010000042.1:0-33252 GCA_039589295.1 Gemmatimonadota bacterium
GCTCCCGAAAGCCAGCGAGCAGCTGTTCAGCCTGGGCAGTGCTCGGCTCTTGCTGTGCGGCAGGCGCCTCTGTCGCCTCAGGAGGGACAGCCTCTTGCGGCTGGCAGGAAGCGGTCAGGAACGCGATCAGGGTGAAGATGAGGGGGATTCGCCAGCGCATGAGACACCTCCTGGACAAAAGGGCACAACTGCCAGGAGGGGGTTCCGGCTCGAGACTGCAGTGGGGCCGTGTATTAAGAACGAGGCAAAGCTTCGAATATCCAAATATTGCGGTTTATCTCTAGCTTCGTCAAACGTGGCGCGGCCGCAGCCCGCCGCCGTGCGAGCAGGCGAAAAAGCGCCCGGCTGCTGTGGACGCGAGCGTGAGCGAGCCTGCCCATGGATCGAACCGCTGCGGAGACGGCGAGCGCGCCAGACGGCTCCGCCTGAGCGAACCATGGAGGGGGAGAAAACCAACCCCGGGCTTTCCCCCAGCTAGGCCCTGCCAGGGCACCACGATCAGTCCGTTTGCGCCTGCAGGGCGCTGAGGGTTAAAGACACAGTCAAAGACACGGCCTATGCGAGAACCCTCCAATCACGTAACTCTATGCCGGGGGCGGGATTCGAACCCGCGCGGGGCGTACACCCCAAGGGATTTTAAGTCGACGCCTACCCCCCTGACCACAATACACCACAGAGACTATAGGGCAGAAAACCGGGCCGTTCCCCTCCCGAGTCTCTATCTTCTACACAGTGCCCCAAGGTTGGTCACAATAGGGTTACAGTTCGGAAAGGATATTGAACGTTCAATACTTCCAGGCTGGAGGACGATATGATGAGTGAACGGGAGCTAGTTGCCTATCACGAGGCAGGCCATGCGGTAGTCGCCCACGCTCTCGGTCTGCCGGTGGAGTCCGTGACCATCAAGCCAAGTCCCGAAGATGACACGCTCGGGTCCTCTGCTATCAGCGCTGGGGCTGCGAGGCGAGAGGCTGAGCGTATGGCCTATGATTACTCCGCAGTCTGGCGCTCCCTCGTTCTTACCGTCGCCGGACCCGTGGCCCAGGCGCTCGAAGCATCCCGCAAGCCGTTCGCAGGGCCAAGCCCGCGCATCGACTGGAACGATGCTCAGTTTGGCATGGACCTCATGGATGCCGTTGACTCGTGCCTCTCCCTGGGCTACCCCGGCGAGGATGGCACCGTGGACACTACGGCGGTTCTCTATGAAGCTGAGGCGGCAGCGTGCGTCCTTCTGCGGTCCCGGTGGGGAGAGGTGGAGGACTTGGCAGAGCACTTGCTCAAGGCGAAGACGCTGAGCGGCGATGAGGTTCGGGCCATACTGAATGAGCCTCGAGAATGACGCCATACCGCAACCAAAGAACAAGTACGAAATGCATTTCGCACTTCAAGGTCGTGAATGTGCCCGCGCATGCGCCCTTCCCTGCTCTGCGGCTGCCCGTTCCAGCCCGGTCGCACTAGATTCCTAGTCCGTTGCGGGCTCGGAAAGCCTTACGTGGTGCGGGTTCCCGCGACTACTGTGACCGAACCGTAACCCCTAGGTGTGAACCGTGACCCCTACGAAACCGAGCCGAGACGGCAAGCGAAGCCGCCAGAGGCACGGGCTTACGCCCGGTATGCAAGCCGTTCGGGAGCTTGGCGACCGCCGGATACAGGACGCTCTTGACGGCCGTAGCAGGGCAACGAAGGCGCTGCGCTCCTGGCGCGACGCTCTGATACAGGATCTAGGCGGGGTGGACGTGCTCAGCGCGCAACAACTCACCGTACTGGAGCAGGCAGCCAGGGCAAAGGTGATGCTAGATGCTATCGACTCGTGGCTGTTCGAGGACGGCTCGCGCACCGTGAACAAGAGCAAGCGAACTCTGACCCCGATTGTGCTCCAGCGT
Source organism: Gemmatimonadota bacterium (assembly GCA_039589295.1). GTDB lineage: Bacteria > Gemmatimonadota > Gemmatimonadetes > Palauibacterales > Palauibacteraceae > JBDGYE01. The sequence goes on from JBDHHR010000042.1 coordinate 1,884, forward strand.
CAGAAGCTGGCCGACGCCCTGGTGCGTTACGTGACCACGCTGGGCCTCGAGCGGAAAGCGAAGGCCGTGTACTTGGAGGAGTACGTCTCCGAGAACTATGGAGAGGACGCCGAATGATCCGTCTATGCAGCGGAGCGCCGGAACGCATCGTCGAGCTCGGCTTGTGTGGTTCTGCCGCGGGGCCTGCGGAGCATGCCATGGCGCTCCTCACCCGTCTGCTGGCTGACGAACGTTACCGGATAGAGCGCCGGATAGAGCTTCTCGCGTGGGTTCCCCTCATCCACACGCCAGCGCTGACCTTTGGTCACAACCCACCTCGGCCCGATGAAGCTTTTCATGCCGTTCCTCCAGTCCGGCATAACCAGAAAATAGACAGCCTGTCAGTCTTCGACACACGCAAGGTAGCACACCCGTGAAGCACGCGCCGAATATCATTGAGTTCACGACCGACCCGGAGCTGCTCGGCCTGTCTCTCAGCGATGCCCAGGAGGCCTTGCTTAGATCTTTGTACGGCCCTTGTACGGCCCTTACCGCTGACCAAGCCCCTGAAGGCGCTCTGGAGGGACGCTACGGGCCGTCTACGCTACTCAGCGAGGGTGTACCGGGAGGCGACGGTCGTGGCAGGCGCACGGGCGGGTAAGGATTCGAGGATCGCCGCCCCGACTGTTTGCTTCGAAGCTGTCTTCGGCGGTCACGAGAAGCACCTTTCGAAAGGCGAGCGGGCGATGATCCCGCTGGTGGCCCAGGACCGTCGTGCGGCCAAGATCGCATTCGGGTATATCCGCGGCTACTTCGAGTCGAGCGCCCTGCTGTCGGCCCTGATAGACGACGTGACAGCCTCCGAGATCCGGCTCACGAACGTCAATGCATGCGCACACGGGGGGAAGAAGACGGCTCCGATCCGCCGGACCGGGCCACCCTCCAATGTACGCCGTCGTTGGATCCCTCTGTCGGTCTCGCGCCGAGTCTCCGCGGCGAAGCGAGGACCAGCTCGCGAGGAGACCGACACGACCCTCCGCGGGAGCGAGCGACTAGTACATGTCGCCCATTCCGCCACCCGGCATGGCCGGAGCAGCATCCTTCTCCGGGTGGTCGACGACGACGCACTCGGTGGTAAGCAGCAGGCCCGCGATGGACGCCGCGTTCTGTAGCGCGGTGCGAGTGACCTTCGTGGGATCGATCACCCCAGCCTTGACCAGGTTCTCGTAGGTGTCGGTCTGGGCGTCGTACCCGTAGCTGACCGTGTTCTTCTCGCGCACCCGCTCCACCACTATGGCGCCCTCAGCTCCCGCGTTCTGCGCGATCTGGCGAAGCGGCTCTTCGAGGGCGCGCCTCACGATCCGGATGCCAATCTGCTCGTCGGAATCCTCCCTCTCAAGCTCGTCCAGCGCCTTCTGGCACCACAGCAGAGAGACGCCCCCGCCGGGGATTATGCCTTCCTCGACCGCCGCGCGGGTAGCGTGCAGTGCGTCCTCGACCCGGGCCTTCTTCTCCTTCATCTCGGTCTCAGTCGCCGCGCCGACATTGATCACTGCCACGCCACCTGCCAGCTTCGCCAGCCGCTCCTGAAGCTTCTCGCTATCGTAGTCCGAGGTCGTCTTGTCGATCGCGACCCGGATCTCGTTGATCCGGCCCTTGATATTCTCCGTGTCGCCAGCGCCGTCGATGATCGTGGTGTCGTCCTTGTCGATCACCACGCGCTTCGCGCTACCGAGGTCGCTCACCACAGCGTTCTCGAGCTTGAAGCCGAGCTCCTCGCTGATCACCTGGCCACCCGTCAGGACGGCGATGTCCTGGAGCATCTGCTTCCGGCGATCGCCGAAGCCGGGAGCCTTCACGCCGCACACCTTCAGGGTGCCGCGGAGCTTGTTCACCACCAGCGTCGCCAGTGCCTCGCCCTCCACGTCCTCGGCGATGATGAGCATCGGCTTGCCCATCTGGGCGACCTTCTCCAGGACCGGAAGCAGGTCCTTCATCGAGGATATTTTCTTGTCGTGGATGAGGATCAGCGGCTCCTCCAGCTCCGCCTCCATCTTGTCCGGGTCGGTGACGAAGTACGGCGACAGGTAGCCGCGGTCGAACTGCATCCCGTCCACCGTCTCCATGGTCGTCTCCAGGCCCTTGGCCTCTTCGACCGTGATCACGCCGTCTTTCCCCACCTTCTCCATGGCATCGGCGATGAGGTCACCGATCACCGAGTCGGCGTTGGCCGAGATCGTGGCGACCTGGGCGATCTCCTTCTTGCCCTTAGTCTCGACCGCCATTCCGGCGAGCTGCTCGACGACGTTCTCGACCGCCGCATCGATGCCGCGCTTCAAGGCCATCGGGTTGATGCCGGCGGTGACGCTCTTCAAGCCCTCGCGGTAGATCGCCTGCGCGAGCACCGTGGCCGTCGTCGTGCCGTCACCGGCCGCGTCGGAGGTCTTGGTGGCGACCTCCTTCACCATCTTCGCACCCAGATCCTCGACCGGGTCCTCGAGCTCGATTTCCTTGGCCACCGTCACACCGTCCTTGGTGACCGTCGGGCCACCGAACTTCTTCTCGAGTACTACGTTCCGCCCCTTCGGGCCGAGCGTCACCTTCACGGCCTCCGAAAGCTTGTCCACCCCCTTCCTGAGGCGGGAGCGAGCTTCGGTGCTGAATTCGAGATCCTTGGCCATCTTGCTTGGACTCCTTCGGTCCGTGTGATTGCTTTGTTCGAAAACCGGGTCAGCTCAGCACCGCCAGGACGTCCGTCTCCTTGACGATCAGGTAATCCTCACCGCCGATGTTCACCTCGGTGCCCGAGTACTTCCCGTACAGCACCTTGTCTCCCTCCGACAGCTCGACCGGGATGAGTTCCCCTGTGTCCGTGCGCCGGCCCGGCCCGACGGCGATCACCTTGCCCTGCTGCGGCTTCTCCTTCGCCGTGTCAGGGATGTACAAGCCGCCCCGCATTTCCTCTGTTTCCTCGGCCGGCTGAACGACTACCCGGTCGGCCAGGGGCGCGATGTTGAGTTTGGCCATGTCAGACCCTCCTGGTGCTTCCGCAGCGGTTGTACTTCTTCGTTAACGAAGTCTCGTCGTTGACCCCGACCTCTAACAGCCTCTCACTCCGGGCCCGACCCAACCATCAGCTTGCGCAGAAGACCGGCCGCTGCCTGGCGTTCGTCTGCACTGAGTGGAGCCAGAAACCCCTCGACCATCTCGAGTCGAGCAGCGAGCCCCCGATCCGCCAGCTTACGCCCCCGTTCCGTCAGATTGACCTGGAAAGAGCGTCGGTCTTCGGAATCGAGACTCCTCCGCACTAGCCCCGCCTCCTCCAACCGATCCAAACGGGTCGTCATGGCTCCGGACGTCAGCAGGGTCACCTTCCGAAGGTCGGTGGGAGTTAGTTGGTACGGCCGGCCCCGGCGGCGCAGCGCCAGCAGGACGTCACAGGCCCCAGGAGCAAGACCCAGCGGTCCGAGGGCTCGCTTGTCTTCCCGTGACAACACCTTCCGAAGCAGGCAGATTCGGTTCGTGACGCCCAATCCCCAAGCGACCAGTTCGGGCCTCTCCCGACTCCAGTCCTCAATAAGCTGGTCAACTATGTCTTCTCTCATGTCGTCAATCTATGTATCAAGATTCTTGCAGTCAAGTATATTGACAGCAAGCTTAATGTCCAGTATCTTGAATTCAAGTTTTATGCGCGGCAGAATCTTCATCCCAAGGATCCTGACGTACCCACACCGGAGGTGAGAGATGTCTCGTATGGCGTTCACGTGGCTTATGGCCGTGCCTTCGCTGGTCGCGATCCCACGACCTGCTGGGGCGCGGGACGTCGACGCGAGTCTCGAGCAGACGCGGCAAGAGGTACAGACGGAAGCCGCAAACCAACTGAACCTCATCTCGCCCGAGCATTTCCAGAAAGCGCTGGACAAGCTCGGTGACGCCGAGGAATTGTACGAGCGCGGAGCGCGCATCGGGGACATTCGGCGAAGACTGGATGAGTGCCGGGTTGAGCTCGGCCAGGCCAGAGCGTTTGAGGACGTTGGCCGGATCATGCGCGGAGAGTCGCTCGAAGCTCGGGGGGCGGCCCTCGAGGCGAACGCCCCGCAGTTCGCTCAGAAGGAGTGGGAAGACGCCCGGGAGGAGCTCCACCGGGCGGGGCGGGGGCCCGCAACAGCGCCGTCACCCGGCAGGCCCGACGCTCCGACGCCCCGAACTTCTGACGCACATGCACCACGCACCTCCGTCTCCGCTTGGGGCTCAGAAGTTTCCCTTCGCCGCCTCCTCCAGGATCAGTTTGTCCAGCGTCAGGTCCGCCGCCACTCGCTTCAGCCGCGCGTTCTCCCGCTCCACTTCCTTCAGCCGCCTCGCCTGGCTCACCTTCAGGCCCCCGTACTCCCGTCGCCACCGGTAGTACGTCTGCTCCGTGATCCCCAGCTCTCGCACGATCTCCGCCACCCGCTTACCCCCAGCCACCCCCACCTCCGCCTCCCGCAGCATGCCGATGATCTGCTCCGCCGTGTAGCGCTTCCTCGCCATCTGTGACCTCCTCCCCATGCTTCCGACCGACCACAATACTAATCCTGCGACCGGTCTCGCTTTCGGGGGTCAGGTCAGGGGAGCTTCCGCGTACCCTGCCTGTCGAGCCTTCAAAACGGGGCGTACGTTTAGGCTACGCTCCTGGCAGCCGAAGACGAGTTAGGACGCACTTATGAGCAGCGATATCTGGGTTGTCGTCGGGGTTCTTCTTGCGGCCTTGGTCGCCGTGGTCACTGTAGGCGTGCCCCTTTGGAGATACTGGCGGCGCCCAAGCTTCTACCTAGATGTCGAGATGGCGCGGACGGGCGAGGATCGTCTGGACCGCGATGCCGTGGCGGGCATTTCGATGCTTCCGTCTGGCGTCGCGCCTCCAGCCTCTGTGAGTAGCAACATTTCAACAGGCACCGGCACGCTCATGACCTCCAGCCCGCGGCAGTTCTTCGCCGAGCCGATTCCCTCCCTATGGCGCTGGTTTCACATCGAAGTCACAAACCGAGGATATACAAAGGCGAACGCTTGCCGGGCATACCTAGATGAGCTTGCTGACGTTGCGCCTGGAGGCGTCCACAAGGTCACTGGTTGGGTGAATAGACTGCCATTGCGGTGGGCCAACACAGGTGGTGCAGCCGAGTGGGAAATCGATTCGGGCAGCCGTGCTCGCCTTGATCTCTTTCGCATCGCACTGCGGGAGGCGAAGCCGGTCATCGAGTTCGTGGGAGCTGAGGCGCATATCGGGTTACCGACTGTGTTTCGGCGCAATGGTAGGTGGCGTGTTCTGGTAATCCTTGAAGCCAGTAATGCGCCAACAACCCGGGCCTACTTCGAGATTAGCACCGAGCGAGGGCCCGATGCGGTGAGTATTCACAAGATCCCTCTTGACCTTCTCGATTCAAGTGCCCGCCGAGTGGGAGGTACAGCTTCTTAGCGAACGAGGAGAATGAGGATGGGTGCGTCGGGTAAGGGCTACGGATTCCGACGGTCTCAGGCACTGCGAGGGCGCTGATCGCCTCTGACCCGTTCCCCCTTCTGGCTCCCACCTGACGGCGTGTCCTGGCGTGTCCTGACAGCGGAAGGGGCCTTCTATCGGTCGGGGCGGGCAAGAATCTCGGCGCGGCGGCTCCAGACGGTAGCCAGCGCGTTCTCGTCACGGTCGTCATCCGGATGGATCTCCTTCCAGCACTTCCGGAGCTCTGGCCAGAAGCCGTTGGGCGCCTTGTCCCGCGGCCCGAGACCTCTCTCATGCCGAGCCTTTTGGACGGTCGCCACCAGCTCCACATCGACCCGTCTTGGTGCGGGCGGGACGGAGTCCCGTGCCTGCCTCTGGACCTCACGCCTCGCCTGTTCGATCTGGTGCCGTGTGGCCAGGGGGTGGTTCACCACAAGCCGGATGCCTGGTAGTGTGGAGCTGGGGCGTGTCACCCGGGCCACGACGAGTGGTGGAATAGGCGCCTCCTCCCGCCCCAGAAGTGCGCGGACCGCCGCACCAGCGAGATCGAGAAGCTCGTCCGGCTCGTCAACGGAGACCGTCCATGCCTCTTCTGAGGCGAGCACAGCCCGACGCCAACCGTCGCCCCCGGCATCGTCCAGCCCGTGCATCGCCGCGAGGGCCCCGGTGAGGGCCCATGCCGCCAGCGCCGTCCCGGCGTATACGAAGGCCATCCACTCGAGCACAAGCAGCGCAGCTCGGAAGCGCTTGGCCGGATCGTCGGAGTCGGCCGGGGGATCGAGAAGAACCCACAAGCACTCGGGATCAAACGGGTCGGAAAGCCAGCCATCGGGTGCGGCGCGCCCGGCGGCTGTGGCAAATGCGTCGATCGGCCCGGGAAGGATGAGTTGGACCGGTGCCCCCCGCTCCGTCTGGATGACGAGCGGCGGGTATTGGAGTCGGTCCCGACGGCCCTCGCGGGCATCCCGCACATCGGACAACAGGAGGTGGTACTTAGGGAGGCTCGTCGCGATATCTGCCGCCAGCGGTTTGATCACGTTGTTGACATCGAGCGCCGCCCAAAAGCGGGGATCATCGTAGGAGCCCAGCAGTTTCGAGAGGTCGCCCCTGACTGCGTCCACCATCCGGTCCACTTCCACCCTCACCTCAGCGATGCACTCATCGGCGCCCCGCGCACCCTCGTCGCTCCGGATTCGGGGGCCAACTGAATCCGACCGGCCGAACAGCTCATGGAGAAAGGCCTCCCACCGGAACTCCTTTCCCGGATCGTAGAGTCCCGCGTCCCGGGCACGCTTGATCAGAGCCTCAAGGTCCATTGGCTATCGCCCTCGTTCTGTTTGCACAGCGTAGTGCAAGAGTTGTGCAAACGATAACAGTTCAGCGCGGGCTGATGCCAGGGAGTGATCGCGTGGACGAACGAGCTAAAGGTCGAGCTGAAGGACTGAGATTTGCAGCGGCGCTGCTGAGCGACGGCGAGCTTGTTGCACCGGGCCTACGCCTACTCCTCGACTTGGCCGATGACATCGAGCCGGACGCAGGGGAGGCGGACCCAGCGCCGCGGGCGAGGTTCCGCGACCGCGCGATCCGGGGGAGCGAGCTGTGAGCGGGAACAGCGGGCCGCCCGGCGCGGTGTTGGTCCGCTGCCTGGCGGACATCCTGACGGACCCCGGCGTCCTCGAGGCGCCGCGCGCAGTGGCTCCGCGGATCGCGTGGGCGGGCCGTGTGACGCTGCTCGCGGCCCGGGAGAAGAGCGGCAAGAGCACGCTGGCGACCGCCGCGGCGGCGGCCGTGTCCCGGGGCGACGAGTTCCTCGGTGAACAGGTAGAGCAGGGTCGCGTCCTCTGGGTGGGCCTCGAGGAGCACCTCGCCGATCTCAGCCGCCGCTTCGTGGCCTTCGAGGCCAACGCGGAGGAGATACTGCTGCTCGAACATGTGGACGAACCGATTGACGACCTCCGGCGGGCTGTCGTCGAGGTGACCCCGACCTTGGTGGTCATCGACTCGCTGGCCACCTTTGTCTCGCTGCTCGGCCCAGACTCTGGTTCCAGTGCTCACTGGGTGCCCGTGATGACCGGGATCACCGGGATAGCCCGCGAGTCAGGTACCGCACTGCTCGCGCTCCACCACGCTCGGCGATCTGACGGGCGGTTTCGGGACAGCTCCGCGATCGCGGCGGGCGTCGACGTCGTGTTCGAGATGGAGGAGCACGACGCGGGCGTCAGGGAGGTCCGGGCTCGGGGACGCTTCCCGGTCGACGACTTCCGTGTCGCCCTCCGTCCCAGCCTGGTGCCTCACTACGAACTCCTCGACGATGGGCTGACCCTCCCACTCGAAGAACGTGTCTACCGGTTCGTGATGGGGAACCCCGGCGCAAGCATGAGGGCGGTGCGCGATGGCGTCGACGGACGGGCGTCGGACATTGACCGCATCGCGCGGAAGCTTCTTCGCCGCGGCGTCTTCCGGGACGAGGGATCCAAGCGACGGCGCGCTCTCTTCGCCTGCGGCGTGGCGGAAACGGCCGAAGTTCCCCACGGACACAGCGCGGACGCGTTTCGGACACACCCCCTGAAACGGGACGTCGTGTCCGAGGGGCACCCCTCCGGGGTGTGCCCCCCTCGGGACACACGAGCAGCCCCGCCGGAACCGGACATCGATCTCATCGCGGCCGGCTGGTCGGCATGACACCGGCTACGAGCAGGGAGACCGCAGAGGCACTAGTCGAGGGAGCGGGAGTGCGGGAAGCTCGAATGCCGGCCGAGATGCGCGAGGCGCTCGATTGGCTCGTCTTCGTCCTCGGACCGCAGGTCCGCGCGTCTTACGCCGGGGTCGCCGACCTGGTCGACGCACTCGTGTACTCGACCCTCGGGGCGCGGTGGCCGGAGATCAGGGTCGACCCGGACGAGTGGACGCGCCGATCGCGCCGGCTGTGGCCGGCGGATTTGCGCCGCTTCGTCCACGCGAGGGCTAGCGCCGGGGTGTCGGCCAACGGCCCGAGCCGGCCAGTGACCAGAAGCAGACAACCCTCCCGACGCCCTCAGCGCGTGCAGCGAGAGTCCCCCGCGTTAGGAAGGCTCCACGAGTTACCCACGAACGAGTAAGACACGCTCGAGAGAGGGACCGAGAAGTTCAGGCAGATGACAGGTCCGCGTTGCAGAGGAACCACGAAAGCCGGGCAGCCCTGTGGCATGAAGCCGCTCCGAGGCTCCGAGTGGTGTTGGAACCATGATCCCGCTCTAGCCGACGTGCGGGCCCGGGCCCGACGCAAAGGTGGGATGTCAGGGCGCCGGGCACGTCCGTCGCCATTGGCCGGTTCAGTGGAGATTCGCACTCCGGAGGACGCCCTGAACCTTCTCACCCATGCCGCCAACGAGACTTTGGAGCTGGACAATAGTGTCTCTAGGAACCGGGCCCTTGCCTACATAGCGGATAGGGCGCTCCGAGGTGTCGAGGTCGCTGAGCTTGAGGAGCGGATCCGCGCTCTGGAGGCTGTGGCGGTGCGGCAGAGTCAACGATCCGCATGAGATGCGAAGGCCGGATTCGGCGCAGGAACGAATCGTGAGCCTTGAGACGAGGATTCGACGGCTCGAATGCAGCCGCGAGGAAGAGTTTCAACGCCTCGCCGCACTGGTAGCGGGCTGGGTTGTGGACGCACTTGAGCGGCACGTGCCGGATGAAGAAGCTCGGCTGGCGGTCAGAAAGGAACTTGCTGAGCGGGCTCGTGAATACTTGGGAGAGCGCCGAGACTAGCACGCTGGGGTCTGCCACGAGACCGTGATCTTGCTCGGCGCTGCCACTTCGCTGAGTGAGGGTTGTCGGAAGACATGTGTCGCCCGGGCGGCGCCCGAGGCGGAATGTGTGAGTCCACGAGCAGCCCGAGCAGCCGCAGGGAGATGGAGGCCAGCGGTGACCGGTCGATGGAAGAGGGCGGCAAAAGCAGTGGACGAGTCGAGACGGGCACACCTGGGGACAGTGGCAACTGTGCTCGCCGGAACTGGCTACTAGTCGGCTCGATTGCCCGCCTTACAGCATGGGGAACAGCATACCGTGAATGATGCCGGAATGTCCATGGGCTCCGAGCGTAAAGGGGAGGCGGCCTCGCTCCACGGCGGTCCCCTCCAGTGAAATAAGATGGTGAGCACGGACGCGCTCGAACGACTAGTCACCGCTTGGCGGAAGGAGGCCCAGATGTACCGGCGGCGGGGTATGGAGCCGCAGGCACAAATGGTGGAGTCGTTAGCCGCTGAACTGGAGGCTTGGTGGCGCAGGTGGTGGCTGGAGGAGTTGGGTCTGGAGGCGGCCGCAGAGGAACTGGGAGTCTCCTACTCCACGATGCAGAAGCGAGTGGCGGAGAATCGTGTTCCGAACGTGGGCCGCCGCGGGAGTCCGCGCGTGAGGCGCGCAGACCTGTTCCCCGGACTCTCCGGTGAGCGGATCAAGCTAGCAGACGGCAGCCCGGACCTAGCCGGTGAGATCCTCCTGCGCCGGGGCACGGGATAGGAACCTTGACGGCGCTGGTTCAATGTGGACATATTTGTCTTCATGGGAGACAAGTTGACGGCCCGGTATCTAGAAGCCCTGCGGAAGGTGTCGGTCTCCGACGCCGCCCGCGTCATGGGGCGGGGTCGCAGCACGCTGGAAGCGTACAAGAGGGGCACCCGCCGCGTCACAGAGGCAGCCGCGCGGGAGTTGATCGCTTACCTCCGGGATCAGGCCGTCGATCTCACATCCGCCGCCGACGCGCTGGAGGCGGCATTGAAGGAAGGAGGTAGCAGGTGAGCAGGAGGAAGAGCCGCTGGCGGTACAGGGCTGGCGACCGTGGGTGCACGGTGACGGTCTACGAGCGCGCACCGGGAGGGCGGTTGTACGCGAGTGCCTACGACCCGACACTCAGGCAAGGGAAAGGCGGGTACCGAAGGGTGTCGCTGAGCCACAGGGACCGCGACCGCGCGAAGTGCTTCGCGGATGAGCAGGCGGCGAAGCTGCGGCGTGGAGTGGACGAACTCCGCGAGGGTCGCGTCACCCTCGCCGATCTCTTAGCCGCTTATGAGCGACACCGGCTACGCCGGAAGAGGCTGAAAGAGCAGAGGGTCAATCGGCGGCAGGCCGAGATGTGGTGCCGGTTCCTCGGCGGCACGAAAGATCCGGCCAAGATCACGCTCGCCGAGTGGGAGAGGTTCATTGACCAACGCCGTGCGGGAGAGATCGACGCGCGGGGCGAGTGGGTAACCGCGAAGCAGCGCAGGCGCGTCCGCGACAGGATGGTGGAGAAGGATCTCTCGTTCCTGAGGCATGTGCTCGCGTGGGGTACGGGGTGGCGCAACAGCGAGGGCCGGTACTTGCTGCGAGAGAACCCGGTCCGAGGCTTCGCGGCTCCCCGTGAAAAGAACCCCAAGCGACCCTTCGCCAGCCAAGACCGTTTCGAGGCAATCCGGGTCGAAACGGACAACGTGACGATGGCCATGCTCTGGAACGGTCGACGCGAGACCGTGCGGAGCCACCTGTCGGAGATCTTGGACATTGTGAACGGGACGGGGAGGCGGATCTCTGCCGTGTGCGCCCTGAGGCACGGCGACCTGAGACTGGAACTATCGGAGGGTGCTCCCTTTGGAGCGGTCGTCTGGCCCGCCCAGACTGACAAGATGGGCTACGAGACGACAGTCCCGATCGGGCCGCAAGTCCGCGCGGCGATTGACCGCGCCCGCGCTCGGTCGCCCGGAATCGGTGACGCCCCGCTGTTTTCCGCACCCCGAGACCCGACAGTGCCGGTATCGAGGCACGTAGCGGACAAGTGGTTGCGGCGTGCGGAGAAGCTGGCCGGGCTGGAGACGCAGGACGGATCGTTGTGGCACGCCTACCGGCGGAAGTGGGTGACCGAGAGGAAGCATCTTCCCGACCCGGACGTAGCCGTTGCGGGCGGTTGGAAGAACTCCGAAACGCTCCGACAGTGCTACCAACGTGCGGATGGTGCGACTATCTTGAAGGTCGTGCTCGATGGCGGACAACTCCGGGAGGTGGGTACGTGATACCGCTGGGAGAGTTGCACACTTTCTTGCACACCCCGGACAAGAGACTTAGAGGGACGATCCGGGAAGTGGCCATCGAAGTATGGTTTACGACGACGTGGCCCCGTAGCTCAGGCGGATAGAGCGCGGGATTCCTAATCCCGAGGTCGCAGGTTCGAGTCCTGCCGGGGTCACTTCTCTAACTTCCACTGGGCGCGCCGGTTACGATAGTGGCCGGTGCGCCTTCGTGTTCGCTGAAACCCCTAGTGGGACAGTTTCTGGGACAGTTTGGGTTGGAGCGCATGCATTGGTCTCGAAAACCGGCGCTCGCAAGGGCTTAAGAGTTCGAATCCCTTCCCCTCCAGCGTTTTCCACACTGGCCCGTCGCTCGATGGGAACGGATTTGGGAACAGGAACCGGCTTGGCGCATCGTCTTCCGCTTGATGGGCACTCGTCCAGACGGTAGGATCTAGCCCAGAGGCTCAAGCGCCCCAGAGCCTCAAGAGGCAGCCCACCACATCCTCTGCTGGAGAAGTACGATGAGACGCCTCGCCTTGGCGCTGCTCTGGCCGCTCAGAAGAACCTGATGCAGGAGGTGGCCAGAATGAGGACGGCGGTGATTGCCTTTGTTCTTTCATGGCTTGCGTCGCCGGTCTTTGCCCAGGAGAGTCCCCCGGATTCAATAGGCGGGTGTCCAAAGCTCTCGGCGAAGGCCCCAGACGAGTGGATCGGTCTCGCAGTGTCCGACAGGGTGAATATCCGAACGGGTCCGGGGACTGAGTTTCCGATCCATGCTGGCGGTCAGCTTCTGACTGGCGAGACCGTCTACGTGCTCCAGGAGTGCAAGGGCTGGCTCCAGGCGCGGGTCATTGAGCGGGGGATGGTGGACCCGGTCTATCGCGCGCACGGCGAAGAGAAGGCTGAGGAGATGTTGGTATTCTGGGTGCGGAAGGACCTCGTGCGACGAAAGTGACCTCGCTTCGACCCGTCCAGCTTTCCAGCTTCCAGTCGGTCGGTCTCGCACTCGGTCAGGACGACGGCCGGCGTCCCGATGGCCGCAGGAGAGGCAGCATGAAGCTCCTATTGATCACGCTGCTGCTCTTACTGCTCACCACCACTGCCGGGTTTGCCCAACAAACGCAGCCCGAGAGGATCGCCGCACAGGCGGATAGTCTGCGTGCACTCGCAACGTGCCCTGCGCAGGTTGAGTGGCCGAGCCTGCCAGAGAAGGGGTTCCGGACGTTCCACTCTGTGATCAGCGATTCACGGGGTACGGGCTACCCGCCCGACTCCGCCGTATTGGCGAGGTTGGCCCGGCCAGATGTGATTGTTCCCCAGTACGCCTTCTTCCATGATCCCCGCACGCGGACATGTCAGCCCGTCATCATCGTGCAGGCGGAAGGGAAAGCGCTCGGCTGGATCAGTCTGGACTATCGACGCGGAGGTGGGGCGTGGGATGTCTTCTTCGACCTGCTGGGCCGCGAACAGCCGCGTGGTAAGCAGTAGGCCAGTCCCTTGCTCGCACGGCATCGCAAGCATCGTGGGTGGCGTCATTCTCTTGCGTCCCCTGTCACGGCGCTTGGGGAGCTTCCTCGACGAGTGGATAGCCATCCGCCGGTCGGAACAGTTGGGCTCGGGTGAGCAACTCAAAGACCTGTCGGCACGCCTCGCTGCTGTGGAAGAGGGACAATACCGGCTTTTCGAGCACCAGGAGTTCATGGAGTCACTGAAGGAGAAAGAGGAGCCGAAGACCATCAGTTCCGGGGACTGACCCAACGGCGCTTTCGCTTGCTCGCACGGCGGTGGGCGGGATGCTTGTCACATTCGCTTGACACCCCTCAGATAGTCTCGGGTAGAAACCAGACGCTTCCCCCGTACCCTGAACGCAAGAGGCTCCTATGTCCCGAACGTTCCTCGTACCAGCGTTCTCAATTGCCGCTCTCTTATTGGTGGTTCCGTACGCCAGCGGCCAGCAACAAGACCGAGGTGCGGGTAGTCGGCAGCGGTCGCTCGACACGCATAGCGCCTTCTGGCTCTCCGGAGGACTCGGTGGTGGCTGGATGGAGGGTGACGGAGGCGCGGCGGCCTATATACGCCTCGGTGGGACTCCTTCAAACAGATTCCTGCTTGGTGGGGAAGTGCTCCTGTGGACGCCGGACCCGGATGCAGAGGACATTGACCGAGCGAATGTCACTGTCACCGCACTTTGGTATCCCGTCTATCGGTCCACGGGCAGTCCGGGGCATGACTGGTTCGTGAAGGCCGGCGTGGGTTTCGCAACCGACGATACGGGCGTCCGTGAACGAGATGGTTTCGGGGTTACGCTGGGCAGTGGTTACGACTTTCGTCTGGGCAACAACCTATACCTCACGCCGAACCTGGACGTGCTGATCCAGTTTTTTGAAGAGGACACTGACGCGGCCGTGTTGATCACCCTTGGCCTCGGGTTCCATTGATTCGGGTACTAGAGATGAAGGCCTGCGTTGGTGGCGGCACTGGCTTACCAACCTCCGACCGGCCGCTTTCGCGTTGCTCGCACGGCGGCGGGCGGGATGCCCTTCGGGTCAGCGAGCGACTTGGCTATCGTTGTAGTTGAATGAACCCGGAAGGAGCTTCTTGGTAGATCCGGCTGCAGCCTAACAGGGGTTAGGCAGCCCAAACAACGTTGCAGTACATGAACCACTCCTCGCTTGTCGATTATTACGACGGACGGCTTCCTGAGTACGACCGAATCTATCATCTGCCGGAACGGCAAGTGGATTTGGACAAGCTCCGCACCTTCGTCGCCGAAGCCTTGGCTGGCCACCGAGTGCTCGAGCTGGCTTGCGGCACTGGCTATTGGACTGCCATCGCTGCTCGCACGGCGCAGACGGTGGTCGCCACCGATCGCAGTTCCCGCGCGCTGGATGTAGCCCGCAGCCGGCGCCTCCCGAGCAACGTGCGGTTCGCACGGCTGGACGCCTTTGACGTGGCCGCTGTCCCCCGATCCTTCACCGCTGTTTTTGCCGCGTTCTGGTGGTCTCACATTCCCCGTGCCCGCATTACGGCATTCCTGACCGAACTAACGCGCTGTTTCGCCTCGGGAAGTTCGGCTGTCTTCCTGGATAACCGCTACGTCGAGGGCAGCAGTACGCCGATTGCCCGAGTTGATGATCAAGGTGATACCTACCAATTACGGCGGATGAGAGACGGATCCTCAGTCGAGGTGTTGAAAAACTTCCCCTCGACGGCCGAGCTGCTGACGGTGTTGGCTCCGGTAGCCCGAGATCGAGATGTCGAGGTGGCCCGACTCCAGTACTACTGGCATATGCGGTTCAGATTTGGGGCTGCCTAACCAGCGCCTGTCGCTCGCAGGTCATGCGGTGACCGTTAGAGTGACGTTTCATCCTCTCAGGACGAGCAGATGGAAGGTCTAGGCCGAGCCCTGCAGGAGGACAGGGCGGCGCAGGTGGCCGAGATCGTCCTCGTGTTCCTTGTCGCTTTCGCGGTGGTTGCCGTTGGATGGAGGCTCGTTGGCGACAACCCATTCGCACGCCAGGCGGTGGTATGGGTCGCGAACGTTCTGATGCTGGTAACGATCTGGATCGGACTGCGCCTCCGCCGGCAGACCTGGGAGCATTTCGGACTGAGCTTCCACTTCGGCGGTAGGCGCGCTCTCGTCCGCACCGTCCTGAAGTCCATCTGCGTCCTGGTCGTCGCCCTGGCGGCATTTGTAGCCGGATCCGTTCTGACGATGAACATGGCGGCTGCTCCTGAGAGTGCCGACATGAGCGGCTATGATTATCTGCGAGGCAACCTCCCGATGTTGCTGCTGGCTCTGGCGGGGGTCTATGTCGTGTCGTCGTTCGGCGAAGAAGTGATCTACCGCGGTTTCCTCGTCAATCGACTCGCGGAGATGGGCAAGGGCGGTAAGGCGGCATGGAGCATAGCAGTCGTAATCAGTGCCGTCGTCTTCGGTCTCGCCCACTTCGACTGGGGAATCGTGGGGGTCGTCCAGACGACGTTCATGGGTCTTGCACTGGCGATATCGTATCTCGTCGTCAAGCGGAATCTGTGGGTTCTCGTTCTCGCGCACGCCTACATCGACACTCTGCTGTTCGTACAGCTGTATCTCGGTCCGGCGGCCGATGCCGCGGGGTAGGGGTCGCACACGCGCTTGGAGCTGCTGCTGCGCCGGTTCACGCCGCGCGCTTTCGCTTGCTCGCACGGCGGCGGGCGGCGGCCACAGCGGGGCGCTTCGTGCAGCGGTGATTCGGGCGAGCTAGATTTCGCATACAACCGCCTCCGGGAAGCCCGCCAAGTGTGCGCGTCGCGAGGAGAGACACAGTGAGTGGCATGGCTGAGATTATGGGCATATTCATAGCCGGGCTGATTGTCCTGATCCCGGTGGCGGGTCTGACAGCACGCTTCTTGTTCAAGCCGCGGAAATCGTCCGCGGATCGCGCGGAGATTGAACGGCAGTTGGCGCTTCTGGGGGAGCAACAGGAAGAGCTGGCGGCAGAGTTACACAGCCTGAGGGAGGCGCAAGAGTTCCAAGCTCAGCTCCTCACGCCGCCAGAAGTGAAAGACACCGACCGCTAACACCGGGTGCTTTCGCTTGCGCGCACGCTAGAGCCAACCCGCGAGGCCGAAGACCGTACCCACGACCACTAATGGGATGAATAAGTCGAACCAGTGGTCAACCCAGTCGATGTCCTCCTTACCCTCTAACCACTCGTCTGCAGCGGAGAAACAGTTCGCGACCTGAGTACATGCTGACCGGGATCGCCATCGCGTAGCCCCCTGGGGCACCAACTACGAGCTTGAGAACGAGTGCTATCGTAAGCGCGATGAGCGAATGGCTGAGCCACGATTTCCACTGTCTGATTCCTTGACCCTCGGGCTTGAACCATTGGTAGATTCGCCTAAGCATTGATTCCCTCCGGCGGAGGCTTCCGTCTCACTTGCCAACCCGGTGATATTCTAATGCGATTCCGGCGTTGTGCCTTGGGTCGCTAGTTCACGCACGGCGCTTTGGTTTGCTCGCACGGCGGCGGGGGTGGGATACGCTTCGGGTCAGCCAGAGATTTGAGTATGGTTGTAGTTGAATGAAGCGGAACCTTACTGCCCGCTTCTGAGGGTGGAATTGTGCTTGCTGTTGATCGTACCCGACGCTGTGTTCGAGCCGTTCTCTCTAACGGCCTTCCTCCCAATGAACCATCCGGTTCCGTGCCGTTGCCAGTCTCTGACCAGTCCGCCGACACGGGGGACGAATCCACTACAGAGGTCCAAGCAATGGCAACGGGCAGATCACTAGCTCCCACCAATAAGTTCCTCTTATGCGCGCTGCTGCTTGGCCTGACCGCCATGCCGGGATGCGCCCCCGGCGACGAAGGCTCTCCCGTGCTGCAGGCCGAGCTGCCTCTGCACCTAGAGGACCACCTGGATGCTGCCAGCATCGAGGGCTCGGAGGTGCCCGCGGACGTTCCAGCGGCTGTCGAATGGCGCTTCGACGAGCCGCAGCCGGAGTGGACTTCGGCACACCTCCCCACGATTCTGACACCAATCCAAAGGCGCACCCAGGACGCCTTGCGCCTGAGCGTGGAGGAAGCCAACCGCTACAGCCATCTCCTGGGGGGTGCCATCTACGTCGATCTGCCCGATTGGAAACGCGAGGACTGGGGGTACGTCCTCGTGCGCGCCCGTGCCTCAGAGAAGGTTCGGCAACTTCGACTCGCGTTCAACCTGCACGAGGACCCGGGAGCCCAGGACAGCCCATTCCGCTTTGATGGCATGGGCGTTGACGTGATCAACGACGGCTCGGTACAGACCTACCTGCTGCGGGCCGACTGGTCGCTTCCGTGGCAGGGAGCCTGGGAAGGCCCGTGGCAGCAACTTGCCATCGGGATCAAGGCCGAGGAGCCCGCGGGCATCGATATTCTTTCAGTAAGCGTGATTCCCAAGGAAGCCAATTTCGCCGCTTCGCCCGCAGGCTTGCGAACAGAGGTCCGCAACAATGCCTATCGCCGCACCCTCTACACCCATGCGCCGGGTCGACTCGAGTACCCCGTCCGAGTGCCCGAAGTCGGCCGACTCGACCTGGGGCTCGGGGTGCTCCGGGACGATGACCCGGTGACTTTCAGGATTTCGGCCACACCAAGCGGCGGGGAGGAGGAAACGCTGCTCGAGGTGACCTATGCCGACCAGGAGCAATGGGCACAACACTCAGTGGACCTTTCTCACCTGTCGGGACAGACGGTGACTCTGGCGCTCGAGGCAGAAGCCGAGCGCGCCGGCACGGTCGCGCTGTGGGCGGCGCCAACGGTGACCGGCGACCGCAGCACCGAGAAGCCCAACGTCATCTTCTACATCATCGACGGTGGTGCGGCAGATTACATGAGCGTCTACGGGTACAACCGCCGCACCACTCCGCACCTCGAGCGCCTGGCCGCCGAGGGCGCGGTCTTCGAGCACGCCTACAGCAACGCGACCTGGACGAGGCCCTCCACAGCCTCGTTCATGACCTCCCTGCAGAGCAGTGTGCTGGGCGGAATCCGAGGCGAAGCCGCCGATCCGGTGCCGGAGCAGGCTGTGACAATGGCGGAGCACATGCATCGTTCCGGCTACCAGACGGCGGTGTTCGTCTCGAACCCGTATGCCGGTACCCTGAGCAACCTCGAGCGCGGAGTCGATGTGTTCTGGGAGGCCGGCGTCGGTCCCAACTCACGTTCTTCGACTGAGTTGCACCAGCACTACTGGCGGTGGCGCGAGGCGTACCCTGCCGAGCCTTATTGGGTGCACTTCCAGACCACGGACGTGCACACGAAGTGGGACCAGACGCGGGATGCGCCCGCCCCCTTCGCTGGCCTTTTCAGCACTCCCGAGCTGCGCGAGACGTACTACGAGTGGGAGCGACAGCTGGCGGCGGCAGCCGGCTTTACTCACGTACCGTGGCTCAGCCTCGAAGCCCTCGACAAGACCGGCATCAACTACGAGGCCTTCTTC
This sequence comes from Gemmatimonadota bacterium, assembly GCA_039589295.1. GTDB lineage: Bacteria > Gemmatimonadota > Gemmatimonadetes > Palauibacterales > Palauibacteraceae > JBDGYE01. The sequence goes on from JBDHHR010000042.1 coordinate 20,325, forward strand.
AATGCCGGCCGGAGTCTGTATGACGAAACCATGGCCCACCAGGACTATCAGCTCGGCCAATTGGTGGAACGACTTAAAGCCAGAGGCGAGTGGGGGCGAACGCTGTTCATCGTTGCCGCGGATCATGGCAGCGCGGCTGCCCACCTCCCGGATCCGTTCCCGCCGAAGTGGGGACCGATGTTCAGATCCTCCGTGACCCGAATTCCTTTGATCGTGGTCTGGCCGGAGCGCATCGCTCCAGGGCAACGCTTCGACCAACCCGTCTCGATGATCGACATGCTGCCCACCATCCTGAACCTTGCCAGCCTGCCGCTACCTGAAGTGATGCAGGGGCAGTCCCTGGCCCCCCTGCTGCTCGGGGCGGACGGCTGGGAGCCGCGGCCGGTGATCCTCGACGAGTTCGGGATCGGGGATACGGGTGATCTGAGTGGTTACATCGAGCTAATCGACGGGCAGTGGGGCGCGTCGCTACTTGTAGACCCAAGCCCGTCGGGTCGTTTGCCCACGGTGTCGGATATACCAAAGAGCCGTTTTGGCGATTACTACCACTCACGTCAGAGGCGGCCTGTTCCCCTGCTGCTTTACGACCTCTGGAACGATCCCAATACCCAGCACAGCCTGCACAAGGAGCGGCCCGACCTGGTGGAGAAGTACACCGCGTTCCTGGAGGCGCAGTGGGAAGCGCACCAGGCGCTGGCGCTGCGTTTTACCGCGGGAGGCGAGGTGGCGCTTACCCCAGAGCAGCTCGAGACGCTGCGCTCGTTGGGCTACATCCAGTAGAGGCTGTCCTCCAGTAGGGTGGTTCTCTGAAGGCCGCCCCTTCCAGCGCCCGCTTCACGCGCCGGGCGCTTTCGCTTGCTCGCCCGGCGGCGGGCTGGATGGTAGATTTCCAGGGTTATTCCAGCGAGGCTACTCGAGTCCCCCTCCAGACGCGCCTCGCGTGCGCCACTATCATGGAGGGTCTTCCCAATGCTCAAGCTTACCCTTGGAGTAGCTGTGTGCCTCTGCCTAGTCATGCCCTCGAGCCTGCTCGCTCAGAGACACGGGTGGTCTGCAGGCAGTCAGTACAACCGGATGTACGATCCGAGCACGGTCGAGACGCTAGCTGTTGAGGTCAAGTCTGTGGAGAAGATCTCACCGATGAAAGGCATGTCCTATGGCGTTCACCTGACCGTGAAAACGCAAGCTCAGAAGGCGCTGACTATCCACCTTGGTCCGGCGTGGTTCATCGAGAACCAGGACAGCCAGATCGAAGAAGGTGACCAGATCGAAGTTACAGGTTCTCGTGTTACATTCGAAGACGATCCACTAATCATAGCTGCCAAGGTGCAACGGGGTGATGAGGTGCTCACCTTGCGCAACGACCTAGGAGTACCCTTGTGGAGCGGCTGGCGAAAAGGCGCCAAGCAGTAGCAGGCTGGCGAATCGAGGTCCCGTTCCTTCCCAGCGCCCGGTTCACGCCGGGCGCTTCGCTTTGCTCGCACGGCGGGGGGCGCGAACTTAGATTGCGTAAGGTAATCCGGCGAGCACGCAGTAGCCCCTTCCTGTCGTGACCTTGCTACTCCGTCGCCCGCCACCTGGTTTCGAGGAGGCCTTTGATGAGAGTCCTGCTGGTTGCCGTTGCTCTCTTGTTCCTCGCGTTCACTCTCTCCACCTGCGGACCGCCCCCGGCGGACACGGAGGCCGACGTCGTAGCCGTCCAGGCCACGGCCGATGACTGGACCGCGGCGTGGAATGCTGGCGATGTGGCCGGGCTGCTGGCGCACTACGCGGACGACGCCGTGCGCATGCCCCCCAACGGACCGACGTATTCGGGCCAGGCGGCGATTGAAGAGGCCTTCACCAGTTTCTTCCAGCAGTTCTCGGGTGAGCTGGACTGGCCCACGGACGAGATCATCGTGGCCGGAGACTGGGCGTTCCACCGCGGGACCTTTACGGCCGATCTGACCCCGCTGGGCGAAGGCGAAGCGATGCACGTCGGTGGCGAGGTCCTCGTGATCTTCCAGCGACAGCCCGACGGTTCCTGGAAGGCCGCCCGGGAGATCTGGACCGACGACGAGGCGCCCGGCACGGAGTGAGGACGCCTCTCACTGGCGAGCCAACAGACGCGAGAGCCGGCGCATCCGTCTTCTGGCCGCTTTCAACCGCTCCGTTTCGCTCCAGCGCCCGGTATCACGCCGGGCGCTTCGCATCGCTGAAAAGTGTGCAAGGAAGTGTGCAAGGTTGATGTCACAAAGGGTGCGAAACCCGCCGCACAGGCTTCGCACCCCGTGTGAACTTATCCGCAGAAGTCAGCCTTTATTGCGAAAATCGGCCTCTATCTGGTACGCTTCCTAATCCCGAGGTCGCAGGTGCGGCCGCAGCTGACGCTGCAGCCGGCTGCGCACGAGTCCTGCCGGGGTCACTTTTCTAACTCCTTCTGGGCAAGCCGGTTAGGATAGTGGCCGGCGAGTCTTCTTGTTCTCTGAAACCCCTAGTGGGACAGTTTTGGGACAGTTTGGGTTCACTGCTTCAGCGCCGGATGACACAACCGGCATGGAATCGTACTGGCTATCCGCTCACCCGAGCGCGGCTCGACCCACGCTTTGGAGCCGAAGAGGCGATGGCCGTTCTTGTGAGCTACTTCAGCAAGATAACAGATTACAACATCACCATCGTTAGGCGCCCACACTGAAGAACAGCTAGTGGCCTGACTGCGTCTTGATGCGTAGGTGGTTCCTCCGTCGCGCTCCCAGCGCCCGGACTACGCCGGGCGCTTTCGCTTGCTCGCACGGCTGGTCTATCCTGCAACCGCCGCGCCCAGGTAGTACGGCCAGATAAGAAGCGCCAGTAAGGCCTTCCCGATGGACAGGTGGGCGAATGCGATTCCGCTGCTACCCATGTGATCCTCCCAATCTCGGTGGAGCCTCTCTCAGAGATGAACAACCACAAGATCGGGTCCTCGAGCTGGGCCCGACAGCCACCGAGGACTAACGGCACAAGAGATGTGCGAATGGTCACATCTGGCGGGCAGCGAGGCAGGCAGGCCTCACCGCCTTCGCTTGCTCGCACAGCGGCGGGCGGGATGCTAGACTTGGGGCAGTAGTCAGACGGATCCCGCTGGTTCCCTCCTCCTGACGTGACCCGCCGCGGTTCAGCCACCCAAGCTGGAGGCGATTTACCGTGATGTACGCTGCAGGAGTCCGGTTAGTCTGCTGCTGTCTGCTGCTTACGCCGTCCTTGCTGGCAGCACAAGACGCGGTCGTCGAGCCGGGCACACGGGTACGGGTGAACGACGCGCTGGTGGGGGAACTGGTTTCCTGGGACGGCCGCCAGCTCGTTCTTACCAACGCATCCTTCTCGGAGTCCGAGATTGACAGGCTGGAGGCCAGCCTTGGCACCGCGAGCAATGCAGGCAAAGGACTGTTGATGGGGCTCGGCGTCGGAGCGGGGGTAGGCGCTGTGTCGGGCTTCCTCCTGTGCGCCGGTGACCGGTGCGACGACGACGCTGACGTGACGGCCGTGGCCTTACTCGGCGCTAGTGGAGCCGCGGCTGGGGCGATTGTCGGGCTCATCGTCGGATCGTCGAGTGCCGCTGAGCGATGGAGGGAGATTCCAGTTTCTGAGCTCCAAGTGGGAATGATGCGGGGAGGCCCCATACTCTGGCTTTCTTTTCGCATGTGACGCGTGCCTGCCTTCCTCGCCTTGTACTTCCCAGCGCCCGGTTCCCGCCGGGCGCTTCCGTTTGCTCGCACGTCTGGGTGGCCGTGTCGCTTGCGGCGGGGAAGGGGAGCGCAGACCAGTCATCAGCCACCGCCAGCTCAAGCTCGTCCAGCAGCCAGGCCACCCACTTGGAGAGTCGCTCGGACCGGAGCTCAAGGTTGGGATGGAGTTCCTCCACATACCGTTTGAGCACCTCCTCCAGCAGGATCGCCTGGTGAGTCCGGTTGATGAGATCGACCGGCACAGTTCACACTCCTTTCGCGGGGCTGCGGCGGCCGTGGCCGCGCCCCTTCCCGCGGTACTTGACCCGCCCTGACCATTCACGTAACTAGAAGAGCGCCCCCCAGCTGTCCCCCGCAGGGAGGCTGTCGTGCTGTACGTCCGCGGCTCAATGTTCCTCCGCTACCTGGGTCTTCCGCTCACGCTCGTCGCTTTCCTGTCGGCCTGCCACTATCCAGAGGTCAAAGAGGGACCCAGCACTCTCGATTCCGGCGGGGCCGGTGGAAGCCTTTAGCCCTGTGCGCCGCATCCGGTTTCTCGCCCTGCTGTTGGCGCTCCTGGGACGGCCAGTTCCCGCTGGAGCTCAGGTTCAGTACGGGATGGATGTCGGTCTAAGGTCGCGCTACGAGTGGCGTGGACTGACCCGCGGCAGCGGATGGGCCCTGCAGCCAGACCTCTTCGTCGGACTCGGCCGAGATCCGCAGGTTACGGTCGGGGTTTGGACAAACATACAGCTTGCGAGCACGGATACGGATACGGGTCTGGGCTTCGAGCAGCAGTGGTTCGGCGAAACGAACCTTTGGGGAGAGGTTTCCGTGATGCTCGGTCCGTTGGAGGTCGGCGGAGGGTGGAACGGACTGTTCTTCGATGCGGGGGGGGCAGTCTCTCCCGGCGGGAGCCTGGAGAACACCCACGAGATTTACGGCCGAGCCCGTCTGCTCTCGCTGCCTGTTATCGTGCCCAGGCTCGTACTCTACTACGACGTAGACACCGTTAACGGTGCGTACCTGGAAGCTGGGGTCAGCCTCCGGATCCCCGGCTGGGGAGGGGTGGTCTTTCCCGTCGGGTCACTCTTCTTCAACGGAGTGGCGGGCTTCAGTCTGGGTCAGGAACTCGATGGGGCATCCCTCGAAGGGGGATACTACGCGGACGGTGGGCTGACCCATTTGGACTTCTCCATCTCGCTGCCGGCACAGTACCTGTCTTTGGGGCCGGTGAGCCTGGCTCCCTGGGCCGAGATGCACTTCCAGTTCAACCGCGACGACATCACGCGGCGCGAGGACGCGACAGGGGACACAGACGGCTTTACCACGTGGCTCGCACTGGGGATCACGCTGCTAGGGCCGCGGTGCCGACCCGAGCGAGACATCTGTCGAGGCGGAGAATGAGATACTCCCTAGCCGCCTGTTGCGCGATCCTCTCGTCCGCCTGCGCGGGTCACCTCAACGAGTTCGACCTTTCCCGCCCAGTCTCCGATCCGCCCGTGGCCGAAGTGAGAGGTCTCCTGGCCGGGTTCGGCCGAGCCGATATCACTCCACCTCCAGGTGTTCCGCTGGGAGGCAACAGCTTCGAGGGCCAGCAGGCAGTCGGATATCGCCACCGACTGTACGCGCGCGCGATGGTGCTGGAGGATTCCGCGGGGGAGCGCCTGGCACTCGTCGTGGCGGATCTGGGCATGCTTTCGCCGATCCTCCACCGTGGCACGGCCCAACGGGTCCTGCGGGAAACCGGCATCGGCGCCGACCGCTTGATCATCTCCGTCACGCACACCCATTCCGGGCCCGGCAACTACTACGAGGCGTTACAGTACAACTCTCAGATCACTCCGCTGCCGGGCTACGACTCGGCGATGGTTGTTTTCCTCGTGGACGGTCTGGCATCGGCAGTCGAGAACGCGTTCAGAAACATGGGGCCGGCCGTGGCGGCTTGGGGTCGGAAGAAAGTGACTGGCCTGACACGTAACCGCAGCCTTGAGGCGTACCTCCAGAATCCTGGAGCTCGGGACCGCCTGGCCGGAATCGATGATGACCGACGACCGTACGAAGCAGTCGACGACACGATGCGCATGCTGCGGGTGGATCGGTGCGACGCTCACTGGACGAACTGCAAGCCAAAGGGTGCGTTCACCATCTTCGCAGTCCACGGAACAGGTTACCCACCGGTGAACGACCTGGTCGACGGCGACGTGCATGCCCTGGTCGAGCGTGGCCTGGAGAGGGAGATCGAGAAGGCCAACCCGGACCTCGGTCACGCTTTCCGTTCCCAGGCGTTCCACCTCTTCGCCAACGGTACCGAGGGCGACGTCTCACCGGCTTTCCCGGAAGAGTCCCGGTGTGCACCTCATCTGCGCTTTCGGGCCGGTCGTCGTCCGAGCGGGCCCCGTACCCCGGAGCCTCCGGAAAAGTGGCGTTTGGCCGTGTCGACTCGCCGGGAGTGCCTGGATGCGGCCAGAAGATCGGTAGACGCAATAGGAGATGCCCTGGCAGAGAAGGCCGAGGAGCTGTTTCGAGAGATCGGCCAATCGGGACACCTGTCGGGCGGCCTTACACTCCAGCGCAGTTTCAAGACGCTGTCGCTGAAGGGGCCGGCTGCGCCAGCCCTCCTTTGTCCGGAACCGCGGAGCGGGACGGCGAACTTCGGTGGCGCTGAGGATGGCCGGACCCGGATCTACAAGTGGAGCGTGCTCGGATTGATCCCGACGAACATCGAGGAAGGCGGCCGCGCCATCGACCGCAACGCACAAGGATGCCATGGCGCCAAGCGGATCGGCCTGGGCGCGTTCCAGGGGCTGGTAGTGGGGGAGCACGGGCTACCCGAAGTGGCCCAGCTCACAGTTGCAAGGGTCGGGAGCGTGCTGCTCGCGGCAGTCCCGGCCGAGGTCACAACAGAAGCAGGCGCCCGCATGAAGCGCGCCATACGCGAAAGAGGGCCGACAGCCATCGAAGATGCGGGCATCATCGGCCTCGCCAACGGATACCTGCAATACATAACGACTGCCGAGGAGTATGGACAGCAACACTATGAAGGGGGGTCTACACTGTACGGTCCGAACTCCGCAGCCGTCGTGACAGCCGAGCTCGCCGAGCTCGCCGAGAAGCTCGCGATGGGAACGCCGACGGCCGAGGTTGCCCCGATTACTGCCTATCCGGGCGAGCTGCGTTCCTACTTCCCGGCGCCGACGCGGGGCCCGGAGCCGGGCCGGATCTCCCGACGAATCATGTCGCTCATCTGTCGCGGCAACCGCCTCGTCGCCCGGTGGATCGACCTCTATCCCGGACGGTTCCTGCCGCATGAAGGCCAGGTTCTGGAGGTGCAGCGGAAGGCGGCCTCCGGCTGGTCGACCGCAGCCTGGGACGACGAGCGGGGCATGGAAGTACGGGCCGTCGAGGGGCTGGGCGGTCGCGGCCATCTATGGGAAGTCACCTGGGTTCCTGACAGCCTTCCGTCAGGCCTGTATCGCGTTCTTCTCATGCAGCGGGAAGGTCTTCCCCAGCATCCACTTCCGGGCGGCGATGGACCGACCGTACACTGTCCATAGTGCTCGGTGCCCGAAGACTCCGTGAGCTGGGCGCCGGGCCGGAGAACTTGAGGGAGTTTGAATGTCGGTGATGAACGAGATCTTCGCTGCCCCCAACGCCGGTTCATCACCGGAGATCTCTGGGTCTCTTCCGTTGGCGTCAGTGGAGTCGTTCGCGGAGGAAGAACGGAGTCTACTACGGGACCGCTGCCGACTCGTCTTTGCCCTGGGGCTGATTATCAGCCTGATCCTGATCGTACTCGCGCGGGGTGTCATCGATCGCCCACAGCTGCCAGCCAACCTGCTGGAGCGGTGGGAGTCGGTCCTGGACCTGGCCCACCTAGCTTCGTTCACGCTCGCCCTCGGCTCGCTCTACCTGGGAGCCCCCAGCGTCAAGAGGCTGCAGCTCACCGCCTTCGCGGTCCTCGCGGTGAGCGTCGTCCTGGTCGTCTTCAGCATGGGGGTGATTACGCCGGACTACCCGCCCGCTCTCATGGTCTCGCTGCTGCTGTTCATCCCGGCAGCGGTGATCCCGTGGCGAGTGAGCTATCAGGCGGTCCTGGGCATCATCGCGGCAGCCACGCCCGCCCTTGCGCAGATGCTCAGCTACGGACTTCTGCCCGAGGCGGAGAGCTACTGGGCCGCTCGCGGAGGCAGCGCTGCGTTTTGGAACCAGGTCACGGTGATGACCGTGGGACTGATCATCCTCGCCGCGACTTCCGTACTCGTCACGCATACGCTGTACGGCTTGCACAGGAAGGCCCGCCAGGCGAAGCGGTTGGGCAATTACCTCATCGAGAGGGAGCTGGGCAAAGGCGGCATGGGGGAGGTTTTCATCGCGCGCCACGCGCGTATGGTGCGGCCCAGCGCGGTGAAGGTGCTCCGGGCCACCGGCGCCTTCGATGCCGACGCCCTGGCCCGTTTCGAGCGGGAAGTGCAGGTATCGTCGAGCCTGACTCATCCCAACACGATCACGATCTACGATTACGGCCGCGCCGAGCGCGGCACGTTCTACTACGCCATGGAATACCTCGAGGGGCTCGACCTGAAGCGACTGGTAGAACGCTTCGGACCTTTAAGACCAGCCCGCACCGTGTACCTGCTGGCGCAAGTGTGCGGCTCGCTCGCCGAAGCTCACGCGATGGGCATCGTGCACCGCGACCTGAAGCCCGCGAACATCTTCGTAACGCAGCGCGGACGGCTAGTTGACTTCGTGAAGGTGCTGGACTTTGGCCTCGCCAGGCAGGTCCGGACTCGCGGCGACGACGGCCTCACCAAGACAGGTCTGATCCTCGGGACGCCCGAGTACATGGCGCCGGAGGCGGTGCAGAACAGCGACCAGATAGACACTCGTGCCGACATCTATGGCCTCGGCGCCGTGGCATACTTTCTCCTGACCGGGCGTCCCCCGTTCCAGTCGGATTCGGCCGTCCAGCTGCTCATCGATCACCTGAAAACGCCGCCGCGGCCGCCGTCGGAACTGACGGAGCTTACCATCCCGCCCGACCTGGAGGAGATCATCCTCCGGTGTCTCGCCAAGAGACCCGAAGACCGCTTCCAGACCGCGGAGGAACTCGAGCGGGCACTCGGAGTCGTTCCGTTCGACGAACCGTGGACCCGTGAGACAGCCCGGGCGTGGTGGCAGCTCCATCTCGATGCCTTCCGCCCCGTACTGTACGAGTCCAGGCCGAGCGGTACGGCGGCTGCAGAAGTGTGAGGCGCTGACCTCCCAAGAGTTCGTTCTTTTCGCGACTGGACTGGGGCGGGCGGGATGCTATCAAGCAACCGTCACACGCCGGCCTTCACGAGCAGCTCGTTCAGAGAGGGGTGGACCTGCGCTGAGTTCTGCTTGATGAAGATGAGGAGTGCACGTTCGTTGTCGTCGAGCACATCGTCCTCGTCAACGCGGCTGATGAGCCAGCCGCGAGGCCGACCTCTCCTAACCGTCGGCGCCTGAGCTGCGCCAACCAGCTTAGTGTTTTCACTCCACACCGCCATGTCATCGCGCCGCTGTATCAGGGGGCATCCTCACGTGAAGGCCCCCGGGTGATCTTCCGCAGCGCGTGCCGGGTGAAACGGCTTAGCGTGCCCTTACGTTGTGATTCGGAAGTCGCCTTTAAACCTTCCGGTCCTCTGACACGGTCGAAGCCGGCCGCTCCGTCGGCTTGGTTTCTGAGCCAGGCAATCCCTCCGAAGGCTCTGACCGCCCAGTATATGACGTGCTTCTTGAACGGACCCACCTGGAGAACTCCCATCGCTTCCAGGAAGATATCGTCCGACTCTTTGCGAGATCGCTCCTGGGACCAGTAGAGCCAGTCATGAATGATGCTGGCATTTCCGTACCGGCCCCATTTGGGAAGAACGACCCAGAACATGCGGGGGATGCTCGCGAAGTCGGTCTGGAATCCCACAGCTACATCGACCGTGTCGCCGCTCCCCTCCGTGCCTACCTCGTAGCCGAAATCGCGACTGACTACCCAGGTCCTACCGTCAGCCAGCGGACTGACAAGAAGAACTTCAGTGAAGCGGCTCAATTGAACGAACCTCCCGTCGACCGATTCCCGCCACCTGGCTCATTGCCGACTGTCGAAACAGCTCCAGATCGCTGAGCGCATGGCAGCCATTACGATGACCAGTAAGTAAGGTGACGGATCGATCCACCTGCGTCAGAGGTGTTCTGCTTGGACCGGTCGTCGTCGGTGGGGCGTAGCCTAAAGGTAGGTGATGAGCTGTGGCGTGCAAATGGAGCGATTCGAACCGAGCCCCGTTAGCCTCCGTCCGTCAGCTTCGGATCCTCACGCGGTGACCTCGCCGGCGTCGCAAGGACTTCTTGATGGGAAGCCTTCGGCACATCCCGTGACCCGGCGCATCCCTCTTGCTCGCGCGGCGGCGAATCCACTCGGGCCCATGTCACACGAAGCCCTTCCCTGAAGGTACTTTCGTGCATCTATTAGGGTGGGAAGCCTAAGATCAGAAATATGTGGAATCCTCGCTCTCGCAGCACTCCGGGACGCTGGAAGCCCCCTTAACAGCCGTTCGGATGACCGGTCAACAGTGGCTCGACGACGCAGCGTGGCGACGCGCCGAACTCCGTCGGCTGCTGGTAGGATTGGCGCTGGCTGCGGCTTTCGGCCTGGTACTCGTGAGGGCGTGGCCGGAGCCACAGGAACCGAAGTTGAAGCGACCAGGGGACAGAATTTACGTGGCGGCCGGTGCGCCGTTCGTCCCTCGAATGGTTGCTGAGGATGCGGGCAAGTCGGTCGTGACACGCCGCGAAGTCGAACGATACCGCAGTCTCTTCGACAACTTGGCTGCCCGATGCGGAGACATGCCCAGGCCACAGCTGGCCACTACGGTGGACAGCGTACGGAACGCGGTGCGCGGCAAGACCGGCAGGTACTCATATTCGAGGACGATTGCAGACATAGGCTTCGCTGTGGAACTGGCTGGGGATCACGACTGCGGTCTCGCCGCTCGGATGGTCGCCGACAGCTATCAGGAAGCTGTCTACAGCAGCAGGCCCGTGACCGAATGGCGGTCCCAAGCTCCGCCTTGACCTGCTGGAAACCCTAGTGGGTGCGCTGTTGTATCAGCACTTCCGCACTTTCGCTTGCTCGCACGGCGGCGGGCGGGATGCTAGGTTTGTAGCTGATTGCTGGACCCGTCAGTCTCCCCTCCTGATGCGTCCGCTCGAGGCGTGCCTCCACACCGAAAGGGCCTGTGCACGGTGCGGATCCCACAGTCCACTACCGCTCACCGAGAAGGAGGAGAACAATGATCGGAATGGATTTCGGGAGCTTCCTCGTCCTCCTCATCATCAGCGTGGTTGTGTCCGGCATCCTGCACTACGGGTTCAAGTACTATGTGCGGGCCGGAGCCGTTTCCTTTCTCTCCAAGGTGGTGATCGCCTGGATCGGCGCCTGGCTCGGCTCACCAGTCTTTGGCCACTGGTGGGAAGGTCTGAACTACGAGCAGGTGTACTACGTCCCGGCCATTCTCGGCTCGCTGGCCGTTCTCGTCCTGGCGGTGGATTGCGTGAAGACGTGTGGCGCGGTGTGCGCACCCGGAGAGGCCGAGTCCGAGAAGGAGGTCGGCGGATTCTAGCCGGCGGCGTAACGGCCCGCCGTCCCCGCCTGAGCCCCAGACGTAGCCTGCTGCCCGGAGCGCCCGGTTCACGCCGGGCGCTCTTGCTATCGACAATGTGTATTCCCGTGAGCTATCCCAGCGATCGGCTACTCCTGCCGCTTGTGCAGGACAAGCGTCGCTCGGTAGTCCTCCGGCGCTATGTCGCCGGATAACTCGGGGTGGGGGTTTAGCTGGAGGAGCGTGAGTTCGTGCGAGTCGATGACAACCGCCTTCGGCCCCTCGTTCGTGTGCAGTGTGTGCTCTACGGAATCGCCGTCTCGCGTGGCAATCTCGAAGACGACGGCACCGTCGCCCGCCCACACACACTGCGCTCGGAGTGGGCAACGCGAGTCCTCCGCCACCCGCAGAAAGCGCACGTGTGTGCCCATGGGTTCGAGTGTTACGCGCTCTCCCGGCGCCAGCGTGAAGGGCTCTCCGGCGTCAGGGCCGGTGGGGTCTTCATCGCAGGCGGCCATCAGCCCGATGCTGACGAGAATGGCGAGTATGGCCGCGTATCCGTGCCGCATGAGTCGGTTCTCCAAGCCTAGGTGCTAGTAGGATGAGCACCGCCCCCTCATACACAACGCACGAGAGGAGGATTCAGGAACGGTTCCGGCGCCGGTTCACGCCGGGCTGCTGTTGCTCGGCCGGAACAATCGGTGCCGATCCTCGCCGGCCGGCCAGGAGGAGGCACCGGCAGGCGAGCAAGCAGTTCTCCCCTCCTGACGCGCCGCTACGGAGGCTCTGTCTCACGACGGCGTCGGGTTGAGACCATGCCCAGACTCGCAGTCTTCATCGCCCTGTCCGCCGGGTTCGCGTACGTCTCAAGGGCCTCCTTGAGGGACCCGCGTTCTCATGGCTTCTACCGGTTCTTCGCGTGGGAGTGCATCCTCGTCCTCTTCCTGCTCAACTTCGAGAACTTCGAGCAGTGGTTCCACGACCCGTTCTCCGTTCGCCAGCTCCTTTCATGGTTCTTGCTTCTGGCCTCGCTTGTCCCCGCAGTTCCTGGGGTGCATCTGCTGCGCACTCTGGGCAGACCGGACGCCGATGGACGCGCGGAGGGGCACTTGATAGGGATCGAGAAGACGACCCGGCTGGTGACGACGGGTGTCTTCAGGCGCATTCGCCATCCCCTCTACAGCTCGCTGCTGCTCCTCGGATGGGGGGTGTTCTTTAAGAATCCATCCTGGGCGGGGAGTTGTCTGACGCTGGGAGCGACGGCCTTCCTGGTGGCGACAGCCAGGGTCGAGGAGACTGAGAACCTTCTGTATTTCGGCCCTGCCTATCGCGAGTACATGCGCAGGACCAAGATGTTCATTCCCTACCTGGTTTGAGGGACGCGGGTCACCTCACCAGGAAGGATAGAGCCCCGGCCGCTTCTCCTGCCACTGTGCGCCGGCCGAGCGGAAGATCCAGTATACGATGATGGCCAGGATGATCAGGACCTGCTGTAGTCCATGATGCCGAACCGGCCGCTCCGGAAGGCCTCGGCCATTGCCAGCGGCACCTGCGCCTCGGCCTCGACGACCTTGGCCCTCGCTTCCTGTACGCTCGCCACGTTCTCCTGCTCCTGCGCCACCGCGA
>JBDHHR010000043.1:0-35365 GCA_039589295.1 Gemmatimonadota bacterium
TCTGGCCGGGAAGATCCTCAGGATCGGTTGCATGGGCTACTCGGCGCAGCCGGGCAATGTTCGGCGTCTGCTTCCGGCGCTGGCGGAGGCGCTGGGACGGCAGGGAGTAGCGCTTGATGCGGCGGCGGGTCTCGCGGCGGTCGCTGCCAGGCTGTGAGGCCGGGTCCGCCGGGGCGCCGGCCCCGAGGCGCCGGCCCGCCTTGGTGTCCTGACCTCGAGAGGCCTAGCTCCGCCAGCGCTCGGCCGTCTCGGCGGCGAAAGCGTGGAAGCTGCGGGGCTCCAGGCCCAGAACCTCCCGCTGGCGGGCCAGGTCCTCGTCACTGGCAACCAGGCCTTGATGCACAGGTCACGCACCAACCACTCCGGCATCAGGGAGCGCACCTGTCCGGCCCACGCCTCCACGTCGTCGCCGCCGTAGCGCACATCACGCCCCAGGTGCTCCGCCCAGACGGCCGCGGTCTCCTCGCCGGTCAGCACGTCGGGGCCTACGAGAGGGTATGCCTTCCCTTCGTGTCCGTCCTGCAGCAGAGCATTCACCGCTGCCTGGGCGATGTCCCGCACATCCACCCGACTCAGACCCACCGAGCCGATGGGCGACGGGTACAAGCCGTACTGAGTTATCGGCTCCCGGAGCCAGACGTCGTTCTGAAAGAAGTCATTCGGCTCGATAACGACGTGCGGGATGCCGGACTCCCTCAGCCCCTTCATGATCTCGACCTTGGAGGCGAAATGCGGAATGTGGGGTCCGGCGGCTGCGTTGTGAACCGACATGTAGACGATCTTGCGGGCACCCGCGGCAGCGGCGGCCGCCATGGCTGCCATCCCCTGCTCCACTTCGTCCTCTGCCAGAGGCGTGAGAAGGAAGACCAGGTCTGCCCCGGCGAAGGCGGGACCGAGACTGCCGGGGTGCGACATGTTCCCCACCACTCCCTCGGCGCCCGGCGGTAAGGTGGCTATCTTCTCGGGCGACCGCGTCATCACCCGTACGTCCGCGTCCCGATCCAGCAGGTGCGCGACCACCTGGCTGCCGACCGTGCCCGTGCCACCAGTCACGAGGACCTTCATTTCGTACCCCCTCAATGTCCGTAGGGCGCGGGCGCAGCGCCACGCGAAGTGTAATCAAGCCATGCCGCCTTGCGAAAGCCGGCTGCGAGCCCGGGCCAAGGGGGCGGCCAGCGCATCACGGAGGCTCCCGCGCCACCGGACGCGTCAGGCAGGTGGGACCGCCGCACCCCTTGCGGCTGATCTCCTCGCCCTCGAACTCGTGCACCTCCACCCCTGCGGCCTCCAGCCGGGCCCGCGTCTCCGGATTGCCGGCCAGCAGGATGCATTTCCTCGGGGCCACGGCAAGAGCGTTGCTGCCCATCGTCTCGAACTCTTCGTCCGGGACTTCCACCAGTCGCACGCCTCGCTCGAGCAGGAGCTCGCGGAAGGGGACGGGCAGAAGAGGCGAGAACACCAGTGCCAGATCGGTGTCCAGCGGGCTGTAGAATGACATGAGGTGGAAGACATCCCCGGGACCGCGCCAGTGCGGGAGAGGCACCACCACTAGCTGATCGACGCAGTCCGCCACCAGATCCCGCAACTGCCGGATGCCCTCGTCGTTGGTTCGGTAGCCGCGCCCCACCGCGAGTGTCCTGCTGTCCATCCAGGCTACGTCGCCTCCCTCGAGCCGTCCCGCGCCTTCGATCCTCCCGTATATCGGCACTCCCAGTCCGTGGAACGCGGTCTTCATGGCATCGGGCTCTCCGGCTCTAGCCTCCTTGCCCATGCTCGCCAGGATGATGCCGCGGTCGCAGACCAGGGCGGCGTCGCGGGGATACAGGGAGTCCAACCCGACCGTCCCGGCGGCAGGCAGCAGGTGTATCTCCACCCCGAGTCCCTCCAGCAGGGCCCGGAAGGCGTCGTACTCCGCCGTCGCGCGGAGAAAATCCGGGCGACCCAGGTAACCGAGAGCCTCCCACTGACAGTCGACCTCCACCTGGTTCCGGAACGCGTCCCGGGCGTGCTTGACCACCATGGTGCGGATCCTGCCGACCTCCGTCTGCGCACCGAGCATCATGAGCTCTCCGGGACGGACTCGGTCTCCCGGTCCGGGTCGCTGCGGTGCTCGGCCGCGGCGGCCGACCCGTCCTGCCGCCACCGGATCCAGACATACACCGGCACCCCGGCCAGAAGGAGAAGGAAGCCCCAGTACACCGTCTCCCTCCCGGAGCCGGCGATCGCCCACAGCGAATACAGGAAGGCCGCCACCGCAATGGCGGAGGCTCCGGCCAGGCGTTCGCCCCTGAACCGCTCGCGCTCGCGGATGAAGATCATCAGCTCGGCCATGGCGGATATCGCATAGGGGAACAGCGCCGTCAGGGTCGCGAGGAGGATGATGAAGGTGAATTGGTCCACCAGGCTCTCGGTGTAGTTCATTACCATGAGGGCCGTCAGGATGACGCTGGAGATCGCCAGACCCGCTGCCGGTGTCCCCCGGCGGGACAGTCTCCCGAAGACGGCCGGAAACAACCCGTCACGGGCCGCGGCGAAGGGCACGCGACCCTGCAGCAGGATCCACCCGTTGAGGGCTCCGAAGCACGACACGGCCGCTCCGGCGGCTACCAGCGCGCCTGTCCACTCGCCCCACATTCGGACGGCCGCGTCGGCGAAGGGGGCGTTCGAGCGTGCCAGCTCCGCCGGCGGGATGACTCCCATCACCGCAACCGTACCGAGCACATACAGCACGACGGCGAACAGGGTACCCAGGATGGTGGCCCGGGGGATGGTGCGTCCCGGATCAAACACCTCCTCGGCCGGCACGGTGGCCGACTCGAAGCCCAGAAACGCCCATAGGGTGAGAGCGGCCGTAGCGGTGATGGCCGAGAATGACGATCCGCCGCTCGCGTTGAACGGCGTGAAGTTCGCCGGGTCCAGGTACAGGAGACCCAGCGTGCCGATGAGAATGAGCGGAGCGATCTTGAGAAGCGTGGTCACGACCTGCACCGAGCCTGCCGTTCGCACACCCCTGCTGTTGACCCAGGTAAGCAACCAGATGGACCCCAGAGCCACGGCCAAAGCCAGGGTGCGGTTCTGTGAGAGAATCGGAAAGAAGAACGACAGGTAACTCACTAACGCCACCCCCAGGGCGGCGTTCGCGGCCCAGATCGAGATCCAGTACCCCCACGCCACCAGGAAGCCGGCGAAGTCGCCGAACCCGCTGCGGGAGAACGCGTAAGGGCCGCCAGCCTTCGGCACCATTCGGCTCAGCCGGGCGAACACGAGGGCCAGCAGCAGTGCGCCCACGGAGGTGAACAGCCAGCCGAAGACGCTGATGCCGCCGAACGAGCCCAGCGAGGCGGGAAGGAGGTAGACTCCCGACCCTATAATGTTGCCCACCACCAGGGCCATGGTCATCCACAGCCCCATCTTGCCGGCCGACTGGGGTCGTGTCGAGTTCATTATGTCTCCGCGCAGGGGGTCAGGGCTGGCCTATGCGGCCGGGCAGACTTCGCCCAACATACTGGGGGCGTGCGGAATCAGGCACGCGCGCTGTGCGACCGCAGTGGCCGGCCGGTAGATTGGAACGACCGAGAGTCCTGGCACGGCTCCAACCGAGAAGCGAGGGGGCCTTTAGATGGGAATCGCCCGTCGGCTTCTGCTCAGGGGGTCCGAGAGCCGCTGGCTCGCGGATCAGTTCGCCCGGCGCGCCTTCGCGCGACGCGCTGTCACCCGTTTCATGCCCGGCGAGGAGCTGAGCGCTGCACTGGAGGCGGCGGACAAGCTGCGCGGCGGCGGGATCTCCACCATCCTCACGCTGCTCGGAGAGAACGTCGAGGAAGGCGAGCAGGCAACGCTGGTCGTGAATGAGTTCCTGGATGCTCTGGACCGGATCGAGGAGCGGAAGCTGGACGCCTACCTCTCGCTGAAGCCGACCCATTGCGGGCTCGATCTCGGCTTCCAGGCGGCGTACGAGAACCTGCGGACGCTCGTAGGCCGGTCGGCCGAGAGAGGGCGACCGGTGGTGATCGATATGGAGTCGAGTCAGTACCTGGAAGCTACGCTCGACCTCTACCGGCGCCTGCGTGCGGCTCATGCCAACGTCGGGGTCTGTATCCAGTCCTACCTGTATCGCTCGGCAGGAGACCTGGACTCGTTGCTGTCGCTGGAGCCGATGATCCGCCTCGTCAAGGGCGCGTACAAGGAGCCGGCAGAAGTCGCATACCCGAGCAAGCGGGATGTAGACGCGAACTTCCTGCGGCTGGCAGACCGTCTATTGGATGCGGTCGCGCGGGGGCGGCAGGTGCGCGTCGCGTTCGGAACGCACGACCTCCGGCTCATCGCGGAGGTCAACCGGCGGGCGGCGGCGATGGGGGTGGCTCCGGACGCCTACGAGATCCAGATGCTGTACGGCATCCAGAGGGAGGCTCAACGGCAACTCGCCACCGCCGGGTACCGGATGCGGGTACTGATCAGCTACGGCGAGCAGTGGTTTCCGTGGTACATGCGGAGGCTGGCTGAGCGGCCGGCTAATGTCCTGTTCGTCCTCCGGAATCTCATCGCCCACTGAAGCGCTCGAGAGGAGTCATGAGCAATCCCCCGGAGTTCTACCGATGGCGACCGCACCCGTGGCACGGACTGGAGACGGGCCCACACCCTCCGGACCTGGTCAACGCGTACGTGGAGATCACGCCTCACGATCTCATGAAATACGAGGTGGACAAGGTCACCGGGTACACGCGAATCGACCGGCCCCAGACAACGTCCTCGCAGCCACCCGCCCTGTACGGGTTCATCCCCCGCACCTACTCCGGGCCCGGCGTCGGTGCGCTCTTTCCGGAGGCGCTGGCCGGGGACGGAGACCCGATCGACATCTGCGTGCTGAGCGAAAGGCCAATCACGCGTGGCGAGGTCATCGTGCGCGCCAGGGTCATCGGCGGCCTGCCGATGCTCGACGCAGGAATGGCGGACGACAAGATCGTGGCGGTTCTGCACACCGATCCCCTGTACGATCACGTGCACGACATAGACGAGCTGTCCACCGTCATCGTGGATCGCCTCGTCCATTACTTCGCCACCTACAAGATGAGTCCCAGTCAGGAGGTGTCCGTCTCCATCGGGGCGCCATACAACCGCTCCCACGCCCACGCGGTGATCAAGGCAGCCATCGAAGACTATCGCGTCCGCTTCGAGGAAGGGGATCGTGGGTGAGGCATCCGCGGCGGAGCGAATGACGTCGGAAGCCGCGGCCGCGGGCTGACGACGGGGAGCCGGGCCTTCCTCAGTCGCCGAAGCTGATCCCCAGCTCTCGGGCGGTTCGCATAGTGTCGCCATCTAGGGGGACCGCCTTCATGCGGCGCACGGCCCTCGACAGCGGTACGTAGCGGACGTCGGGAGGGTCGAGCGCGACCATGCAGCCGTAGCACCCATCCACCAGCGCACGGACGGCTGCCGCGCCGAAGCGCAGAGCCAGGATTCGGTCCCGGGTCGTTGGGCCGCCGCCGCGCAGCAGGTGCCCTAGAACGACGCTCCTGGTCTCCTTCCCGGTGAGCTCGGCGAGCTCCCGCGCCACCTGCTGTCCCACGCCGCTCAGGCGCGCCTTCCATCCCGGCTCGGAGTTGATTACCGAGCGATTGCCACCGACCGGGTATGCCCCCTCAGCCACGACCACGATCGAGAAGTGGCGCCCCCGCGTCTCTCGACGACGGATCTTGTCGGCCACCAGAGTCAGCTCGTAGGGAATCTCCGGAATGAGAATGGCGTCCGCGGTGCCGGCCACGCCCGCGTGCAGGGCAATCCAGCCCGCGTATCTCCCCATCACCTCCACCACCATCACCCGGTTGTGGGACTCGGCTGTGGAGTGCAGGCGGTCGAGGCACTCCGCCGCAAAAGTCACCGCAGTGTCGAACCCGAACGTGACGACTGTCTCCTCGAGGTCGTTGTCGATGGTCTTGGGCACGCCGACCACCTTGAGGCCCTTCTCCGATAGGGCGTTGGCGATGCCCAGTGAACCGTCTCCACCCACGGCGACCAGGGCGTCCAGGCCGTGCTGGCCGAACAACTCGACCAGTTCGTCCGAGCGATCGCGCTCGTGCAACGATCCGTCGTCCCCCAACGTCGGGTAGGCCAGCGGATTCCCCCGGTTGGTGGTGCCGAGGATGGTGCCGCCCAGGTGGGTGATCCCTCGGACCGACTCACGTGACAGCGGGATTACTCCGCCCGGCGGATACTCCTCGGGAGCGAGCAGGCCGTTGTAACCGTCGCGAATTCCGCCGATCTCCCAGCCCTGGTTGAGGGCGGCGAGGACCACCGCGCGGACCACGGCATTGAGTCCCGGCGCGTCTCCGCCGCCGGTGTTGATCGCGATCCGCCTGATCTCAGTGCTCATCGGCATTCCTCTGCCTTCCATCGGGGCTCGGGCTCCCGGCCGTCGGTACCCACGTGGCCGGAAGGTTCCCCGCAATATAGCCCCCACCGGAGCGGCATAACGACGGTCCCCGCACGACAGGTCGATGCACGCCGGCCGCAGGCCACCGGAACTGTCCGGCGACGGCAAGATCTTCTACGGGCCGCCGACGGTTAACTGGATGTGGCTCGGGAACCGGCCGAAGCGGGACGGATCGGGCACCGAAGTGTACCCGGTCAATTACCAGAGCGTGGAGTTCGAGGACAACACGCTCGTCGCGTTCGGACACTTCACGCCGCACTCGATCTCGAACCCGGGCAGGGACTGCGTGGACTGCCACAACAACTTTGGCGGCACGAACGCGGCGATCGAGGACTACAACGATGATGGGATAATCGACGTCACCGGATGGGACGGCGCAGCGCTGAACTTCCCGACCGGCGTCGTGCCACTGCCGGAGGACTACCAGACGTCGCTCCACTTCGACTTCGTGACGACGAACGATCTCGGAGCAACATGGGAGTTCCTGAAGTCGGGGGCAGACGAGATCCAAGTCCTCACGGACTTTGTCACACCGCTCAGCACAGGCCAGATGAGCGCTCTTGGAATGACCGGTCCGTAAGCTGCGCCCCGGTCCTCACCTACCGTTCAACAGTGCGGGGCGGTCCTGTCGCGGGCCGCCCAACGCATCGCCGATCGGCCCTATTCGCGCAGGTACCTGAACAGGACCATGAGCACGACGGCGCCCACGACTAGCCACAGGACGTTGTCCGAAGCGAACCTGGTGATCGCCCCGAACATCTCCTTGACGACGTTGGTCCCGCCGTACTCTACAAGCGCCTGTGCCGGTATTGGAGCGAGGGCGGCCAGCATGAACGTCAAACTAAGCGCGAGGTTCTGACGCGCCAGACCCGTCGAGCGCCCGCCCCTGCGGCGTTCGGTGCAGTCCCACCTTCGTCAGCAATCGGCTGTACCTGGAGTCCGAGCGCAGGGGAGCGAACGCCGGATCGACTTTCAGGAACGCGAGGTACCATACGCGCTGCTCCAGCGCCCTCTCGAGCCACTCAAAAGCTCTGTCGAACGCGCCCAATCCGACGTACACCAGAGCCATGTAGTCCGGAGGCACGGATTCTCCATCGGCGCGCTCCTCGAGGCGCGCCGCCTCTTCGAGTGCTTCGTCCCGCCTGCCCGACAAGGCACATGCATGCGCGAGAAGTGCCTCCAGGCCGGACCTTCGCTGCACCCGGGGGATCCAGTCCCGGTACAACGCGATAGCGTCGTCGTAGCGGCCGGTCTCCACGTAAGCCGGACCGAGGAACCACGGCGCGAGCACGAGGAAAGGATCGCGTTCCAAGGTCTTCTTGTACTGCGCGATCGCCTCTTCGTACCGGCCGGCGAAGTAGTGCGCCCATCCCACTCCGAAACCGATGGTGAGCGACAGCGGGTCCAACTGCTGGGCACAGTTCACCTGATCGAGTGCTTCCTCGAACCTGCCCATCGCCATCAGGAACTCGCCGTACCAATGGCGTGCCACCGCGTAATCCGGGTTTCGTTCGATCGCGCAGCCGAAGCCTTTTTCCGCGCCCTCCCAGTCCCAACCGTACATGAACCTGGCGTACGCCAGCGATGTGTAGGCCTCAGCCAGCGAATCGTCGACGGCAACGGCCGAGGAGGCGGCAGACACGGTCTTCGTGTACGCCTCCAGTGCGGGAAGATCCCTGTACCATCCGAGGATGCTATACGAATCGGCCAGACCTGCCCATGCCAGCGCGTAGCGGCCGTCGATGGCAATGGCCTGTTCGAACAGCTCGATTCCTTTCTCCAGCTCTCTGGCAGTCCGCTTGTTCCAATGGTAGCGCCCCTTCAGGTAGAGCGTGTAGGCTTCGAGACTCTCGGTCCCCGGCCGGACGATCGGGGCGCCTTCAGCAGCGCCGAGCTTCACCTTCAAGATATCGACGATGGCGCAGGCGACCTCATCCTGGATCGCGAACACATCTTCCATCTCCCGATCGTACCGCTCGGACCAGAGGTGGTAGCCGTCGGCGACGTCGACGAGCTGGGCGGTGATCCTGACCTGGTTGCCCACCTTCCTCACGCTGCCTTCCAGCAGCGTGCCGACGTTCAGTTTCTCGCCAATCGCTCGTGCTTCCTGCTGCTGGCCCCTGAGCGCAAAACTCGAAGTGCGAGCGACCACGTGCAGGTCTTCCAGCTTCGTCAAGGCATTGATGATCTCGTCCGCGATGCCGTCGCCGAAGTACTCCTGATCCTGTTCGGGACTCATGTCCACGAACGGAAGAACGGCTATCGACTTCCGACTCCGGGTCGAGTCGGCAGTCGTCTTCGGTGCTTGCCCGATTGTCTCGGCTGTCGCGGCCCTTGGTTCGGTTCGGACGAATCCCGCCGGCGTGATGTCGAAGATCCATCCGATGACGACAGCGACGGGCAGCCCGGAAAGGAGGAGGACAGCCACGGCGGTAGCTATCCACTCGGGGAAGTTCAGTGCCGAAGCGAGATTGCTGGTTCCCTCGAGCACCACGACTGCGGCCGCTCCGTACACGATGACTACGCGGAACATTCGCCGGCGTTTGAGTTCCGTGTACAGCGGTCCCAGCCTGTGCGACAGTCTGCTCATCACTCTTCCCAGAATCGCGTCACTCAAGGACGCGGCGAAAAGACCAAAAGACGCCTCGCCTCCTGGACGCTGTCACGGCAGGACTGGTTGTAGCGCGAATTAACGTGGGCCTCACCGCACGCAATATAACCAATGGATCGACATCCGCTAATGCGTGCCGCGGGAGAACTCTTTCCCGCCGACAGGCCGGATGAGGCGGCTCTACCGCCATCCGCGCGGGTGTGTATACTATGAGCCATGCCCATCAAAGCGGCCGTAATGGTCGGGCCGGACCAACCGATGGAGGTCTGGAGCGTCGACGACCCCGCTCTCGAGCCCGGGGGCGTACTGCTCGAGACGGTCGCGAGTGAAGTCTGTGGCACCGACGTGCACCTGAGCCACGGTCGCCTCGCCGGTGTGCCCTATCCGGTGATTCCGGGCCACGTGAGCGTTGGACGTGTGCTGGAGACGCAGGGCACGGTAAGCGACTTTCTTGGAGATGCCGTCACTCCCGGCGACCTGGTCACCTTCTACGATGTTCATGAGGTCTGCAACACCTGCTGGTTCTGCCTGGTCGCCAGGCAGCCGAACCGGTGTCCGAGCCGACGTGTCTACGGTATTACCTATTCCGCGCACGACGGGCCGCTCGGCGGCTGGGCCGAGCGGATCTACCTGAAGCCGGGGGTGCACATCTTCAAGCTTCCGCACTCACTCGGAGCGGATGACGTGATCGGCGGCGGTTGCGGACTGTTCACCGGCTTCGCTGCGGTCGAGCGAAGCGGGCTGGCCATGGGTGACGCGGTCCTCGTCCAGGGGACCGGCCCGGTGGGACTATCTGCGGTGGCTCTGGCCGGTCTGCGAGGGGCCGGTCTCGTCGTAGCGATCGGGGACCCGCGCGCACGCCTCGATCTGGCGGACGTATTCGGGGCTGAAGTGGTCCTATCGGTGAGCTCGGACCATCCGGATGAGAGGGAGGCGGTGATCCGTGACCTCACCCACGGACGAGGCGTCGACGTGGCGATCGAGGCCACAGGGAATCCCGACGCCATCGGAGAGGGGCTTCGCCTGCTCCGCGATGGCGGCACTTACGTGGTGGCAGGGCACTACACCGATGCCGGGACGGCTACGTTGAACCCGCACGAGGACATCAACCGCAAGCATGCTTACATAAGGGGTCAATGGGGAACGGACCTCGGGCACCTGTATCGCGCGCTTCGTACTCTGGCCAGACATCACGAGCGTCTTCCCTTCGCACGCGTGATCGGCGGGCGCTACGGGCTGGCTGACGCCGACCAGGCACTGGCAGATGTCGAAGCTTTGCGGGTGACGAAGGCGATCATCGCCCCTTGACATGCCGGAGCCTTCCGGCGAGGTTTGCTGCCGCTCTCGGCCGAGCGTCGAGGAGAGTAGGTCTGCGATCATGACGAAAGGTAGTGGGGGGCCTGTCTCAGGAGGCCGCCCTTTTTTTTGTGGCCGCACCGGGCCGTGAGACCCGCAGCCAGCTCGACGCGCCGCAGGCGAGAATCCGTTCACCGTAAGGGAGCAACGACAGATCGGTATCGACGAGTCGGAACATACCAGGGGTGAGGAGTTTGCGGCACTCGGCCTGGCACCAGACCTCGTGGAGGCCCTCCTCCAGGTTGGCTACGCTGAGCCTACGCAGATCCAGCGGGTGGCGATCCCGCCGGCTCTCGAGGGAAGCGACGTTCTGGGGACCGCCCACACCGGAACGGGGAAGACGGCCGCCTTCACCCTTCCGATGATCCAGCGACTGGCGGGCGTGGAAGAGCATGCCCATCCTCGCGGTCTGGTCATCACGCCTACCCGGGAGCTCGCGCAGCAGGTGGCATCTGCTGTCCTCAGGTACGGGGCGACATCTTCCGTGGAGGCCGTCATAGTCCACGGCGGCACCCCTATCGGTCCCGAGCTCCGCGAGCTGCGCTACGGATGCGATGTGCTCGTCGCTACCCCCGGCCGCCTCCTAGACCATCTCGGACGAGGCTCGGTGGACCTTTCCCGGGTGGAGGTGCTGATACTGGACGAAGCGGACCGGATGCTGGACATGGGGTTCATCGACGACGTGAAAGAGATAGTCGCCGCCACTCCGCGGTCGAGGCAGACATCTCTGTTCTCGGCGACCATGCCGAACGGAGTCCTATGGCTGGCGCAGGAGATGATGAAGGATCCGGTGCGGGTGAACGTGGGCCTGGAAGCGGCAGCCGATGGCATCAGCCAGGTGGTGAAGCCTGTCGACTGGCCGAAGAAGCACCAGCTCCTCCTCCACCTGCTCGAGGAGCGGACCACCGGCCAGGTGCTCGTGTTTACCCGGACGCGTGACACGGCTACCTACCTGACCGAGTTCCTGAAGGCCCGGGGGCTATCGGTGGATGACCTGCACGGCGGCAAGCCCCAGGATCGGCGAGACAAGAGCCTTACCCGATTCCGGGATGGGAAGACGCGGATTCTGGTGGCCACCAACGTAGCAGCCCGGGGGCTGGACATCAGGGGCATCAGGCACGTCATCAACTTCGATGTGCCAGAGGATCCGCGGGACTACGTGCACAGGGTAGGCCGTACCGCCCGCGGGGAGGAAACGGGCGAAGCGGTCACCCTCGTGTCTCCGGGCGATTGGATGCTTGTGCGAGAGATCGAGGCCCTCACGGGTGAGCCGATAGAGCGGCGGGAGGTGGCGGGGTTCGAACCGAGCATTACGCCTCCCGACCCTCGCGGGGACGATTCCGACACGAACTCCGGGAGCCGGGGCGTGCGCCAGTCGGCTCTCACGCGAGGCATTCGGAAGAGGTAGGTCCCCCGGGGACAGCCTTACGCATCCAATGCTGCTGGTAACGGTCGTTGCCTCGGCGATTCTGCTGCAGGCTTCGCTCTCCTGCTGGCTCACCCGCGTCTCGCCCTCTTCTGGGCTGCACGGCAGCCCGGAAGCCCTTCCCTCTTGGCTCCCGTGAGAGAGCCGGCTTATTCTCATGTCGAGACCGCAGACGGCAGGTTCCGAGAACCGAACCCGAGTGAAACCATGATAGAGGAACTCTACACACCCCGGCAGATCGATCTCAGGGAGCGCGCGCGGGAGCTGGCGGAAACTGTCATGCGCCCGGTCGCGGCCCGGTATGACGTCGAGCAGACGTATCCCTGGGAGGTCCAGAAGGCCATCAAGCAGGCGGGATTATCGGGCGTCTGGATACCCGAGGAGTACGGCGGGCTCGGCGGCGGCGTGCTCGAGCTGTGCCTGGTGGTCGAGGAATTCTCGCGGGCCTGCGGAGGCATGGGCGTGGGCTTCGCGGTGAACGCTCTCGGATCGTTCCCCATCCTCGTGGGTGGAACGGACGAGCAGAAGGAGCGCTGGCTCCCGCCCATCGCGGCGGGAGACAAGCTCATCGCGTTCGCCCTGTCCGAGAAGGAGGCCGGCTCGGATGCGGGCTCCATGACCACCCGGGCCGAGCGTGACGGGGACGTCTACGTCATCAACGGTGAGAAGAAGTGGAACACGGGCGGCGCGGTCGCCGGGCTCAACACGGTCTTCGCCGTTACCCAGCCCGATCGCGGGGCACGCGGGATCTCGGCGATCGTCGTCGAAGAAGGGACTCCCGGCTACGTCGTTGGCAAGCATGAGGACAAGATGGGCATCCGCTGCGTGCCCGTGGTTGAGGTCCATTTCGAACACTGCCGGGTGCCCGCGGAGAACTTGCTGGGCGGCGAGGAGGGACGCGGCTTCAAGCACGCCATGATCACCCTCGACCGGGCTCGCCCGGGCGTCGCGGCGCAGGCAGTGGGTCTCGCGCAGGGCGCCCTGGACCTGGCGATCCGCTATACGCGCGAGCGTCACCAATTCGGTCAGGCGGTCAGCTCGTTCCAAGGAATTCAGTGGATGCTGGCGGACATGGCCACGCAGATCGAGGCCGCCCGACAACTAGTGCACACGGCCGCCCGGAGCATCGACTCCGGACGCAAGAGCATCACCAGGGTCTCGGCCATGTGCAAGCTCATGGCCACCGACGTCGCCATGAAGGTGACCACGGACTGCGTGCAGCTGTTCGGAGGCTATGGCTATTGCAAGGACTTCCCCATCGAGAAGTACATGCGCGATGCGAAGATCACGCAGATCTACGAGGGTACGAATCAGATCCAGCGCCTGGTGATCGCGAGGACTCTGCTGCGGGAGGCGGCGGGCGGCGCAAACTGAGCGGGCAAGGTCAGCGCCGGCACAGACCCACTTCCCCGTCTCCGCACGCGGCTTCGTACGCCCGCGCCAGCCAGTTCAGGAGAGTCGACCCGGCCTCTTCGGGGCTGCGCCCGAAGACCACGATGCCGTCCTCGTGTCCGCCCATGGCCGCGATGCGACGCTCCGGCAGTACGGTCTCGCGGTACAGGCGCTGCACTTCCTTTCCCATCTCGGGAGTGCCGTAGGGCACGGCGGGGTCGGTCATGGGCAGCCGCAGGTCGCGGGCCCGTCGCCACAGGACGGGACTGTGGGCGTGAAGGACGCAGCGGATTCGGGGGCTGAGGTCATAGGCGGCGGCGTGGGTCATGGACTCGGAAGACGGTCGGACGCGACCTCTGCTAAGAACCCAGTTACGGACGTAGTCGTATCTTTCCACGACACTGAAGTCGTCGAGGCCGATCGAGCGCTTCCCGGAGGTCTGGGTGCCGGTGATGAGGAACGACCGCCGACCCAGCCCCAGGTTGGGCGGCCCCAGCCGTGCGCTGACGTTGCCGTAACCGGCTCCCTCGTAGCGGGTCTCGTCCTGCCCCACCAGGCCGGTCAGGGCCATCATCTCCCGCCAGGCGACCAGCTTGCAGGCCAAGTCGCCGTAGCGCCGCGACTCCAGGGAGCATTCTTCGTGCTCCAGCTCGAAATGGATTACGCCTTCATGGCGCATGCTTCGGCTCACTTCTCCGGCGTCGTCAGCGTGAGATCAGGTGTCGCGGTAGATGAGCTGCAGAACGTGGATCCGCCTGACTTCGCCGACCAGCGCCCCCCGGGAGACGACAGGTAACAGGCTCAGCTTCCGGCGGTGCATGAGCCAAGTGACCTCCTCCAGAGTGGCGCTGTCGTCCACGGTCACGACGTCCCGAGTCATGATCTCCTCAACCGTGACTCGCTTGGAGATATTGAGCTGACCGATTTCGCCCCGTCCGACCACTCGTCCGAGCAGAGTGGGGACTTTCTCCATCGAGAAGGGAACCCCCTTCTCCTTCAGGAACAGGTCCGTCTCGCTCACCACACCCACCAGGCGACCTTCATGGTCGGTCACCGCCATTGCGCGCACCGCGTGCCGCTCGAGCTGCTCAACGAGTTCCACCAGCGACATGTCCGCCCGCGCGGTCACCGGATCGAGGTTCATGAAACCCGTGACGGGGGTGCTCTTCATCTCTCACTCCTGGCTCGATGAAGCCGTGCGCAAAGCCGGGCTGCCCGCTTGGCTGGCCGCCCGCAGGATTCCTACTGACCCGCTCCTGCGTGGCGCAGGCTGCGCGATCAGGGCAGGGTGATACTTCGGCATTACTCGTTCCGGCCCAGGGGTTCCGAAGGCAGCCTGGGCCGGACTTCCTTAAGCCAGTAGCGAAGAGCTACCCACGAGGCCGCTCCGATGAAGAGGCTGGCGGCGAACTCGAACGCGCCCTCGAAGATCCACATCCACCCCACCCCGAATCCGAACACGACCAGGCCCACGAGTCCGAAGCTCTCCGATTCCCTGCCGAGGGCCATGATGGCGAACCCGGCTGCAGCACCCAGCAGGAAGGCAAAGATCCAGGTGATGATCACCATAGCGGCCTGCCCCTTTCAAGAGATCCCGGAGTATGGCGTGCCCCATCTCGGCCCGCATCGTCTCCCTGATCATGCCGGCCAACTCAGCACGCAGGGGCGGCTTCCTCACCGGCACCCGACAACCGCCGTACCCACCGCCAATGGACGGTGAACAGCGCGGCGCTGATCAGGATGAGCACCACGTTGATTACCAACCTTTTGCTGGCACTGGAGCGTGCCTTGCCGATCGCATCGGCGAGTTCCGCCTCGTACATGCCCTGGATTTCTGCTTCGTTCGGAACCCAGGCTGCGCCACCCGCGTCGGTATCCAGAGAGCGCATCACGTCCAGCTTGTAGATCTCGAATGACGCGAGGCTGCGATCGGAAGACCTGCGCCATGGCTGTGAGTGGAGGGGGTCTCGGTAGTCCATCGCGGCGTCGATCAGGCCCGCGATGGCAATGATCATGATCACCACGGTGATAAGGCACATCGCGTAGCCGTACAGATCCGCGAAACGCCACGACTTGCTCATAGCGGTTCCCTCCCAAGGCAAGAGGTCAGGACCGGGGACGACGCAATATACTCCGCCGCTGGAGGTTTAGCGTAACCGCGCAGCCTTCCTGGCGCCGCACGGTCCATTCGATTCGAATCTTCTCGAAGGGCCGCTGGCAGGCTGATCAGAGGTACTCCGTCAGCTTCATGGCAGGGCCGAGCTCCTCCTCGATCCGCGCCGCCAGCGCCGGATCCATCTCTTCGCGCCAACCTTCGATCTTGCCTGCCCGGACGAACTTTCCTTCGCCTTTCGCTCTGCCCTCATAGGCTTCAGCTCCGTGTCGGTCCTCGATCCGCTGCATCTCCTCGAAGTTGCCCCGCCGGAATGCGCGGTCGATCTCGCCTTCGGTTCGCGATACGTCCAGGAAACCGACCAGGCGCTCCAGGCAAATCTTTCGGTCGAGGACCATCTCCTCGTACTTGAGAATCATGATGCGCGGATCCGACCCCGCCCTGTCGACCATCTCGCGAACCTGTCTGTCCCAGCGCTGCAGCTTGTAATTCCACGACAGAAAGATGCCGCTGCCGCCCATGTACTGCGTCAGGAAGGAGTCCAGGGAGAGATCTCTGTCATCCATCATTACCCGATACATATGCCAGAGCGAGAGCAACACGGCCCGGGGGTCCCTGACCAGATAGATGATCTGCGGGTATAGTTCCAGATACTCCGGCCACTCGTTCCTGAATATGCGAGGGTCCGGCAAGTGGCCGTGCTGCCTTATGCGGTGGTCTCGTCCGTGGATGAACGGAACGTATGTGGCGACGTTCTGCAGGTTCACGGCGTCATCGGAGTCCCGGAACAGCAGAACGGCCAACATGTAGGCCAGCCACGTGTTGCCGGACTTGGGGTGCCCCAGGAGCCAGACGTCGGTAGGGCGCAGGGCGCGCAGGAAGGACCCCTTGTACATGCCCCGTCGCGCCTCGTAGTAGCCGAGGCCAGACTTCAATCGTCTCAACCAGCCCATGCGCGTTACAGAACCTCGGTATCGAGGAATGTCGGCGGCAACCTCTCGAACCGCTCGCCGTTCAGCAGGCCATCTCTCACCTGATGATAGTTCGCCCACTCACGCTTCTTCCGCGGGCTGGCCAATCCCTGGTCGACCAATGAGAGAACTCGTCCTCGTCGACGAACTTCAATTCGAAAGAACACACCGGATCGAACGCACCTTTGGGCATGTAGAATGGCCGCTTCAGCCGTTCCCAATTCGGTTTCTGGCAAGGCCTTCCTGGAGGAGGCCCTGGGCACACCCATGATCAGCTTCGCGTATCCATATGGAGTCTCAGGCGCGAGCGCAGCCCTGGTCGAGGCGGCCGGCTTCCGGTTCGCTTGCACCACATCTCCGGGCGTGATCTTTCGAGGCCGCCGCCCGTATCGGCTGCCCCGACTCTACGTCGGCGATTGGGAGCGCGACGTGTTCGAGCGCCATGTGCGGTCGCTCCGCTGATCCGAGGGTCCATCGGAGAGGCTATGCTCCGAGAGCCGCGACGGGGGCTGCCAGTCGACTTGGTCCGGTAGGCTGGGGTGGGCCAGGGCCCACAGGGCGGCGTACTTGTTGAAGTCGTACTGACCGGCGAGGATGGCCGTCAGCAGCCCACGCCGGCCATCGAGGAAGCCCCTCTTCAAGAAGAGAACCTGAGCGAAACGCCACGCGCCGTGCCCGAACGCTCTGGCCAGGCCGCTGGTCTCGCCGCGGGAGGCCTTGTCCGAGGCCGCGAAGCAAGCGTAATCCGTCAGCTTACGCAGCAAGTGGTGGAAGTCGCGGTTCGCGTCGTGATACAGAAACCCCTTCAGCGTCCGGGTCGGGCCCGGTGCGCGGGTCAGCTTGGCGTGCACCACGGCCGCATCGTAGTGGGCGCCCTTACGTGGGAAGAGTTTAATATGACGAGATAGCCCCCATTCCCCGTGGGTGAGGTAGCGGCCGAAGAAGTAGGTCGCCCAGCGGACGCGAAATGCCTTCTCTTCGATCGTGTCCTGACTCAGGATGTCCGCCACTTCGGCTTGTAGCTCCGGCGACATGCGCTCATCGGCATCGAGGCGGAACACCCACTCATTGCTGGCCCTTTCCAGCGCGCGCTGCTTCTGTACACCGTCTCCCCGCCAATCGGTCTCGTAGACCAGATCCGTGTATTCGCGGCAGATCTCCACCGTGCCGTCTGTGCTGCCGCCGTCGACCACTATGATCTCGTCGGCGACCCCTTTGACCGATTCCAGGCAGGGTCGAATTCGGTCTGCCTCGTTCTGTGCGATGAGGATAACGGAGAGCGAATGTATCTTCTTCATTCGGTGTTACCTCGACTGCTCGCGGAGGTTGGTTCCCTGGCGGGCCCGTCCCACAGAGCCGGTCCGCACGTCCGCCACAATCATCGGCAGGCGTGCGACTGATCCTGCGGCCTCGAGACGATCCCTGGCTACACTAGCGACAGCAAGTTCGCCTATCAACTCCGGTCGTCCCGGACCGAGATGGCCGGACCGCGCTCGCACGCGAGCGAAGCGCCCGGCGTGGCCGAGTCCAGCGTGCGAGACGCTTGTTCCACCCTCTCTGGCGGGTGCTCACGCTGCAACGGTTCTGTATCACTTCTTTCGGCGAGGGGGTACTGGGTCAAGCAGTGCCGAACGGCGGGCATACCAGGTGCCGCCGATCTTCTTCGGCGGGAATCTCACCGTTCTGCATAAGGTCCTTACAGCTGACTGCGCCTCGGGAACCACGATCACGCCGCAACGCGGTGCGCGAGTCGGCGCCAGACAAGGCCCGCTGCGATCACCACGAGTCCGACTGCCCAGATATGCCATTCGACCCAGAACGCCAGCCCGAGGCACCCGACGAGGCCCGCCAGTGGGATCCAGCGCGGGAATCGCCGCACCTCCTCCGGCATCCGCAGGGCCGCGAGGTTCGTCAGGGCATAGTACACGAGGACGGTGAAAGAGTCCGAGCACCAGATTGAGGAGGACGCTGAACATGGCGGTGATTGCTCCGAGTGCGAGGATCCTGGCCAGCGCCGGGCCGCCGAAGGTCTTCGCTGTTGCCTCGAGAGGCGCGGCGGTGGCGGCGGTGATCTGGGCCAGGCTCTCCGCTCCCACGGAACCGACGGCCACGATTCCGATGCTCACGTACAGAACCGCCGAGACCACGAGAGTGACTATGATGGCGCGTGGGATAGTGCGCTCCGGATCGCGGACCTCTTCTCCCAGCGTGGCGATCCTGCCGTACCCCGTGTAGGCGACGAACATCAGAGCCGTCGCCTCCAGGAGCGCGCGAGAAACGCCCCGATCTGGGAACACTCCCTTGAGGTTCACGGCCGAGCCCTCGGCCGCCGCTGGGAGCCCCGCGATCACGAACAGCGCCAGCGTGGCCAGCGTGACTCCAACGATCAGGGCGTTGGCCCGGTTCGAGCGTGAGGTTCCGTGCCATACCAGCGCCGTGACCGTGAACACGGCGACCAATCCGAGGCCGACCCGCAGGATCGCGCTGCCTAGCCCGAGAGCGTCCAGCAGGTAGCCCGCGAGACCCAGGGCCGCGGTGGCCGCGGAGGCAGATTTCGAGCTCAGGAAAGTCCAGCCCGCGGTGAATCCGAGCGCCGGACTCAGGTACCGATACCCGTACTCGTAGGTGCCGCCGCTTACCGGATGCGCCGCGGCCAGCTGGGCGCTGGAGAGGCCGTTGCACGCAGCGAGAAGCGCCGCGAGGAAGATCGCCAAGACGACCGACGGGCCGGCGACGCCCGCGGCGATCCCGATGCTCACGAAGGCGCCGGTGCCGACAATCGAGCCGAGCCCGAGCAGGACCGCCCCCGGAAGGCGCACCACCCGCTGGAGTCGCTGCGGCGGCGGCGGCAGGATCACGACGGTCTCGCGGCCGTCAGTCCGGCAGGCCGGGGAGACTGTTCTGCCGGGGGGGCGGCCGGATCAGGAGCGCGAGGACTGCCGGATTCCGCACAATCGTCTTCTCACGTCAATGGGCGGTCGGGAGGAGAGCGTCCCAATCACCGCTGGATCGAAGGGGAGGGACTAAGACCTCACCTGCGGGCCTCGCGCCAGAGCAGAACTGACAGCAGGCCGAACACCAGCACCACGAGCACGCTCGGCCACATAGGAATCGCCACGTCGCCGACGATGAACGCCCAGCCGCTTAGCAGGCGCAGCAGGTGACCCAGGGCGATAAGCGCAAGAATGACTGCTGCGATGAGAACCGGCTTCATAGGACCGCCTCCAGCAGGGGACGTAGGTGCGCTGTGAATGGAGAGACTCGGAGGGGCTGAGTCTCAACGGAATGCTACTTCACGCTGGGCCGCACTTCAGGCAACTGTCTGTCCAACGCGCCTGTACCATCCCGCCCGCCGCCCTGCGAGCAAGCGAAAGCGGGGCGGCTCCGAGGAACCACCCCCCTGGACGGCGAGCCGGCCATGGATCAAAAGGTCACCACCCTGTCCGCCGAGAGGGTCCATTCAGTGAGCACGGCCATCGAGCTGCGATCTAGCCCGGTCACCAGCTCCTCGTCGATGATTCCGCGCGCGTCCAGACACGACCCGCAGACGCCGATCACAGCTCCACGCTTCGCCAGGCCCGCGAGCATCGTCTCGATGTTATAGTAGCCTCGAGGTACCTGCTGGCCGCGCTTCCCACAGCCGACCGAGTCTCCCAACAGGAAGATCCGTATAGAGCCCCCTGCCCCTGCCAGCGATGTCGCGAGCCGGAGGCCATTGTACGAGCGCTCCGTTCCGTACGGTGCCTCGTTCAGAATGATGAGTGTATTCATGGGACCTGCCGTTCTTTGCTCTAGAATCCGAAGCGGGCCACAAGATAGACATTGTCGTTCCCCTCGAGCGCGCCGAAGAGGTCGCGCTTTCCACCTCCGAAGACGTTGGCACCCAACGCCAGCCACAGATCCTCCGTGAGCCTGTGCCTGATCTCGGGGATCGCGTAGTAGTCGGCCTCGGAGAGTCCGAGAAAGAGAAAGACTGACAGCTGCCACGTCTGATAGGCCAGGTGCTGCGTGTAGCGGAGTGTGGCGACGTGCCGCACCTCGTCACGCAGCTCGGAGGTCGCGTCGAGGCTGGTGAGGTATGCATCGTAGTCTTGCATCCACTCGGCATAGTACTGAAGGCCCAGCTGCGCTTCGGCCCACAGCTGTCGCTGGTACCCGAGCAGCGCACGGACCTCCGAGTTCGGTACCCAGGGATCGGAGCCGTCAGGGTCCTCTCGGGAGTCGTAGTAGCCAAGCTCGGCACTCACCACGCCGCCGAAGCCCGCACGCTGCAGGCTCGCTCCGTACACGTTGAGGCGCGGAAAGCGCAGCAGTACCTGATCCGCTTCCAGCTCGCCATCGGGTTGCGCCACGGGGCTGCCAAAGAAGCCCCGGTACGCGTACAGCGACACATCGGCTCCCACGAGCCGCCGGTAGAGCCGGGCGGCCAGCTCCATGTTCGAGAGACTCAGGTCGGGCCTTCGTTCGACGGGCTGCAGGCCCGGGAACGGGTCGAACAGGACGAACCGGTCCGGTCCCGGCAGCCGGTCCGGCTCGAAGGAAGGGACGACTACGAACTCCGCCGATGCCAGACCTGAGGTGAAATCCAGCTTGAAGGCATCAACCCCGACCTTCAGATACTGAAGCGGTTGTCCTGAGAACAGGGCCGTGTAGTCCTTCGGGAATACGTCGTTGATGAAGATGAGATCGCCCACACCCCAGGTGATGATCTGACGGCCGAGCCTCAGCGTGACCGGGGCGACCGCCACGTCGACGTACGCCTCGCGCACCTCGAGATCTGCCCGTTTGTCTAGGGCGTCGTGGAAGAAGTCGATCTTCACCAAGAAACCCGCCGTCCCGCTGGCCGAGAAACGCTCGAGCTCCAGCTGCAGCCGTTCTTCACCCAGCAGGAAATCGCTGGACAGAAGCCGCTCGTCCTCGGCACTTGTTGTGCGGACGGACCAGTTCACCTGGGCGAACCCGTGGAATGGCCAATCGGCCTCTTGCGCAGCCGCTGCGCGGGCGGTCGCCGCGATGATGCCCAAGAGCAGAAGCGCCACGCGGCCGCGCATGAACCGTCACCGGATCCAGCGCCGGGGCGGCCGCCGGAGGTTGCTCTCTGTGAAGAGGTCATCCCGGATCCCGACGTCGTATTCGACCTCCAGGAAAGTCACTTCGGTGCGGTGGCCCGTCTTCACGTTCTGCATCGTCCGCTTTACGACGGTCGGTACCGTGGCCTCACCGGCCTCGACCTCCCGGATCTCATCACTGGTGAAGACGCCGTAGAGCGTGCCCTGGACGTCATAGTAGTCCTCGCGCAGCGGCAGGCTGGTCGCCCGGTCGATCCACGATACCCTTCGCTCGTAGTCGGCCGCCCGCACCGGCCGACTCTCGACGACGTAACCGGTCCCCGTGTCCAGCGTGTCTTCGCGAAGCAGCCGGTGCTCATCAGCGTTTGCGTCGCGACCTGAAATGTCCTCGTAGCTGAAATCCGTCCCCACGAAACTCGACCGCGCGTCGTCCGCCGCTATACGCCGGACCAGGTTGATGGCCGGAACGTAGATCCAGCGGTCGTCGTTGCGTTCGGGATACTTCCACACCATGAACGTCGTGCTACGCACGTCCGACGGGCGGTGGAAGTAGATGTAGTAGCGCTGCTCGCCGTTCTCGAAGTTCTTCCGCAGCATGGTGAGCTCGCGCTCGCGGGTCCGCCCGTCCTTGCTCACTAGAACCATTCGGACCCGGGCGCGCA
Source organism: Gemmatimonadota bacterium (assembly GCA_039589295.1). Taxonomy (GTDB): domain Bacteria; phylum Gemmatimonadota; class Gemmatimonadetes; order Palauibacterales; family Palauibacteraceae; genus JBDGYE01. Next base: position 22,031 of record JBDHHR010000043.1, read on the forward strand.
TGTCCGTGGCGGCCGCGTAGAAGGCGTCGCGGGATCGCGCAACGATTTCGCCTGCATCCACCGCCTGATTGGCCAGCGGGGCAGCGCCTTGGGGCCTGGGTGAGAACGGCTCCCCCCGTCCGGCCTGCTGCGTCGCCAAGCCGAATACAGCGACGGCGGTCAGAGCGCTTAGCGACTTCGATGTCATGCGGGAACCTCCTTAGCTGCGAGCCCCAGCTCGCGCCGGAAGAGTCGGCGCCCCGTGATACGAAAGAGTCCGGGCAGAACCACCAGCGTGGCCAGCGTGCTACAAGCCATGAGGGTGGCGAAGAAGAGGCCCACGGTCACATACGGGGTAAGCCTCGAGATCGTCAGGGGGAGGAATCCTACGATGATCACAAGAGCGTTCCGTGCAATCGCACGCGCTGGCAGCCCGAAGATCACCTGGTTGGTACGGCCCAGATCGCCCGTCTCTCGCACGCGCTCCCGGTAGCGGTGAATGAAATGGATCGCGAAGTCGATGGCCAGGCCCAGGCTCAGCGACGAGCATACCGCGATCGGCATGTCGTAGTCCTTCCCGACGAATCCGACCAGGGCGTAGGAGAGAAGGATCGCCAACGACAGCGGGATCATCGACACGAGCCCCAGGGGGATGGACCGGAAGAGCAACGTCATGAGGACAAACACCACCAGGAAACTTCCAAGCACCGCCCGGAGCATTCCGACCACCATCAGGTCCTGCCACACCTTGTTGATGTAGGTTAGCCCCGACCAGCGAAGGGTAAGGCCAGCTGGCGCCGCGCCCGTCAGTTCCCCGATACTGGCCGTCAAGGCCTCCATCTCTTCATTATCGCCCGACTTCATCTGCACCCAGATGTTGGCCTGTCGGGCATCGTAGTCGATGAGGTTATCCAGTTCGTTCGGATCGCCAGATGATTGCACCAGAAAGAGATACTGACCGATAGCCTCGCGACTCTCGGGAACGACATCGTAGGCCGGGTCCGCATCGCGCAGCACGTAGTTCGTGCGGCGGACGACGTCGGCGATCGAGGTGACCTTGCCAACCTGCGGTTGCGCCTCGAGGTGGCGGCCGAGCCGATCCACGTAGGCCATTGCGGCGGGATCCTTGATCGGTTCCTCTCCCTCTCCTTCGGCGACCAGGTATGCCATATACGTTCCGCCGAAGAGCTCGTTCATCACCCGGTCGGCCACCCGTACGGGTTCGCCACGGCGAAACCACCGCACCGGGTTGTCGTTCACCACGATCCGGGTTACCCCGAGGACCCCGATGCCCAGCAGGAGAACCGTCCCCGCTACGATCGGTTTGGCCCGGCTGAACACGATGGCTCCGAACCGCTCGAGCCCGTGGGACCAGGAGTGCCCCGACCGCACGGCGGTTGCCCCGACGCCAACGAACCGCCGCTCCGGCACGAGCATGATCGCAGCGGGAATCACTGTGATGGTGAGAAGCCACGCCGCCATGATTCCGAAGGCGACAAAAGCGCCGAACACCCGGACGGGAGGTATATCTGCGAGACCGAGAGAGGCGAAGCCTACCGCCGTTGTGACCGACGTGAAGAGCATCGGCCTGAACAGCTCCTCCATCGCGGCGCGCAGGGTGGCTGCTCTATCCCGGATCGACGGGTACCGATCATAGAACTCGCTCAGGAGGTGAACGGCATCGAGCACCGCGATCGGCATGAGGAATACCGGGATCATCGAACTCATTATGTGCACGGTATAGCCGAGCCCGATCAATGCGCCCATTGCCCAGACAACGCTGAACATGGCCACCACCATGGCCGGTATGATCAACGTTATGCGGCGAAAGAGCAGCCACAGCAGAACGAAGATCACGAGCCCTGCCAGCGGAGCCGTCACCCCCATCTCCCTGAACATCTCGTGACCGAATGTGTCCTCGGCTACTGGCAGGCCCGCGAGGTAGAGCCTTTGCTCAGGGCTCAACTCCTCCTTAGCCAGCTGCTCGATCTCGCGCGAGATTCGGTAGCTCTGGTCCTTACGCTCGATCGGTACGTAGATCGCCACGGCCGTCCCGTCGGACGAGGCCAGCTTGTCAGCCAGCAGCTGGTTGGAGGCGGTCCGGGCACGTAGCGCGGTCGCCTCCTCGCGGCTCACGGGCGCTGCGCGCATTACCGGTCCGACTTGAAGCACGCCACCCTCAACCGCGATGTCGTCGGTCGTCGAAAGGCTGACCATGTCGTCGATCAGCACGCCCGGGATAGCGGCAATCCGTTCCGTGAGTCGAGCGACGCGCTGCAGCGGGTCGGGCCTGAAGATCCCCCGATCGTCTACCACGCCGACGACGAGCAGATCGTGGATCCCGAAGTCCCTCTTGACCGCGTCATAGACGACGCGGTCGGGCTGATCAGCCTCGAGCATGTTCTCCGGATCGGTATCGATGGCGATCCTCGGGAACTGCCAGGCGAAGAAGAGGGTTACGGCCGTCGCCAACCCGATCAGCCGCCATGGATGCCGAATCGCGAAAGAGGCGAGCGGATTCATTCGTTTTCCTCGCCCACCGTTACGGGGAATCCACGAGCACGCCAGTCGGGGACCCCGTCCTCGAGACGCGTCGCTTCGAAGCCGCGTTCGCGAAGGAGCTCCACCGCCTCGATCGCTAGCACGCAGTAGGGACCGCGACAGTAGGCAACGATCTCTCGGTCACGAGGGAGATCAGACAGTCGGCGGTTGAGCTGGTGTAGGGGCACCGAGATCGCGCCCGGGATGTGCCCCGCACGATACTCTTCCGGTGGCCTGACGTCTAGGACTATGACCTCGCCGCGTCGCACCCGGTCGAGCAGTACCTCCCGGTTCACCGGTTCCATCGTGCCGCGCTTCTCCAGGAATTCGCGGGTGACTCGCTCCACTTCCGCCAGACGAGATTCGGCCAGACGCCGCAGCGACCGGAAGAAGTCGCAAACCTCCTCGTCGGCGAGGCGATAGGTTACAAGGACACCCTCCCTCTCGGCCTCGACGAGTTGAGCTCTCCGCAACACCTGAAGGTGCTGTGAGGTGTTTGCCACGCTCTGGTCAACAGCTCTCGCCAGTACTTCGACGGTGCGAGGACTCTGACACAGAAGATCCAGGATCTCCAGTCTACGGGAACTTGCCACTGCTTTCCCGATGCGCGCGAACTGCTCGTAAATGGCGTCCTTGAATCGACGACTGGTGGTCATGGCTGAACTCCATGGTGACGATTATTCAATTGATTAATTGATATAGTTAGAATCGAGGCGTGCGACGTCAAGCGTTGGAGCGGGAGGCGGCGGAGCTTAGGCGAGTGTGGCTGCCGGATTACTCACGAGAATGGTGATTCTCGACACCAATCCTGATAGCGGAGAGCGCCTGGCGTGAACCGGGCTTCGTCTACACTCACTACGCGCATTAAATCCCCGCCCGCCGCCGTGCGAGCCGAGCGAAGCGCCCGTGGAGTGGTGTCACCGAGGGAAGTACAACATGTTCGGTGGCAGAAGGAGCAGCGATGGACTCGCAAACGCTACACATGTGGCTGGACGGCTACCGGGAAGCGTGGGAGCAACAGGATCCCGAGCAGGCCGCCGAGCTGTTCAGCGAAGACGCCGTTTACTACGAGACGCCCTTCGCTGAGCCGTTCTCAGGCCGGGAGGCAATTCGCCGCTACTGGCTCCTGGGAGCGGCAAGTGCACAGCAGGACATTACGTTCGGCTTCGAGGTCGTAGGGATCTCCGGTTCGGTGGGCGTTGCCCGGTGGACTGCGTCATTCACCAGAGTCCCATCGGGAGCGAGAGTCGAGCTGGACGGCGTGCTCGTGGCCACGTTCGGCGACCGGGGACGATGTACCGTTTTTCGGGAATGGTGGCATCGGCGAGAGACCACCGAGAGTTGAGGCACCTTCGCTGGGCACGCCCACTCCGCTGCCGCACACGCCCCGCAGCCCCGACCCGCCGTGCGAGCAGGCAAAAGCGCCCGGCGTGCCCCAGTTAGGAGGCCGGCGGCTTGCCTCCAGATCCAGACACATAGCTGAACTCTTCGGGGAACGATATTGATCTCGTCCACCACGCTTGAGCCTCAGATTCCGTCATTGCAGACAGGTCCGGAGCCTCCCATACGAACGCGACCTCCATCTGAGCTCCGAGCGCGGCTAGGCGCTTTCCCCTTTCCGTCTGCTCGGCGCTCCAGTACTCGAGAGCCTCATCTACTGAGCTGCGCTCGGCAAGCGCGGTGACTAGCTCCAGAGCGTTCATCATTGCCTTGAACACGCCGCTCCCGGTGAAGGGTGGGGCGACGGCCCCCGCATCCCCCAGGAGTGCCATTCGCCCCCGAGCGTACCCGGGGACCGTCACGGAGAAGATCGGCTGGACGAAGGTGTCGACTGAGTCAATGATGATGTCGACGAAGTAGGAGGGCAGGTGGTCGGCCATCACCCTCTTGAGTCGATTCTCGTCGTCAATACGCATTGAACCCGGAGGCAGGGAGTGCTCCTGCCGCTGGCCGTCCCTGTCGACCAAGAAGTCGGGTAGAGCCTCCGGAGTCACGGGGATGTAGCACGCCCAATTGACCCACCTCTCGCCTACTTCCGTGGAGCCTCCCTCACCTGGCACGAAGTAGAACACGGCGTTGCCGGGGAGACCCTTGTAGTGCAAGCGGTAGAGCGCTGTCTCAAGCGGCCCACTATCGGACAGTCGGCTCTCCTCCAGCACACCACGCCAAAGGACGTACCCGCGATAAGACAACTCCGTGTCGGGGAACAGTATTCGGCGCCCCATAGAATGGTACCCATCAGCAAACAGCACGAGGTCGTAGGCTTCGGTCCAGCCATCCGCCGCAGAGATCATGACCTGTTCATTCAGCTGCTTGGCCTCAACAATCGTTCGCCCCGCGACATAGACCGAGTTCGGCACTCGCGCTCTGAGCTCGCTCCAAAGGTCACCCCAGTTGAGAAGGGCCATGTTCAGGGGTAGGGTGAGGGCCCGATGTCCGTGCTGCTCGTCTACATCACTCCGACCGACGAGTGTGAGGTCGGACACGACGAAGCGCGGTGTGTTGTTGCCAATGAGACCTTGAGACACCAGCGTCTCGAACGTCTCGATCGGCGTTCCAATCCCAGCTCCACGCCCCTTCAACCCACCACGGGACCGCTCGACGACTGTCACCTGGTGCCCCGCTCGACCCAACGCGATCGCTGCCGAGCATCCCGCGATCGACCCGCCGACTATTGCGACACGCATAGAACCCTCTCCTCACTCGGAAGGCCTCCTAACGGTCAGTGCCTGAGCTGCACGCCGACCAATATACGGGCGCATTGTTCCTCTGGGCGAAAGTCGATGATGCCCTGTTCACGCCCGCCGCCGTGCGAGCAAAGCGAAAGCGTCCGCAGTTCCTCAGAACCTGACAGCGCCTGTCTGCCGGTCAGGGTAGGTAGCGGCGTAACTCGCATAGCGACAGCCAGTTAGTCACAGGTGTGCATGTCAGCTGTGCATGTTGGGCTGTGCTGGCTGTTGGTACAGGGTTCTTGGGCCAGGGTCCCATAGGTGCCTTGGCGGGTGAGGCTTTAGCTCCAGGCGCGGGAAGAAGGTCAGCTCGCCGCCAGACCTCCAACCTCACGCTTATCAGGCGTGTCCGAAGGAACCCGAATCACGACATCTTGCCGGAGTTTCCGCGTCAGATGGGGCGATCTGCCGGGTTCCCGAACGGTCGATACGGCAGGATGCCGATGTGGCGAAAACAGGAGGGTGGAAAGACGTCACTACGTTGGAACGGTGCTATCAGCAAGCCGATGAAGTGACCCAGTTGCAGGTCTTTCTGGAGGCTCCGAAGCTGTGCTCGACGGGCATGGAGATTACGGAAGCTACCCCAAACACTACCCCACTGACCGTCGCAAGTAGCAAGGAGCAGAGTCGCAACGTCAAGTGGGATAAGTAAGTTAGGAAAGTACGCCCGGAGGGATTCGAACCCCCAACCTCCTGATCCGTAGGAAGGTGGTGTAGGCCCCGTTTCGCGCAAGTTGCGCACTGTTTTGGGCGTTGATGCTGCAGGATGCGTACTTCCTGAACCGGGAATAGCGCAAGTTGCACAGTCAAAGTTCGGGGAGAAGTTCGGGGAGTTCGAATCGCGGCCGAGTGTGCCCGCCCACCGCCGTGCGAGCAAGCCAAGGCGCCCTGCGGATTGCTGGTAACCGCTGTGGTGTGAGGCCCAGACGACTGTTGGCAGCTACCAGAGCGAGTGTATGACAGGTGAGCTGTGCAGTGCCGTCACCTCGCACTTGGTAGCCCACTCGACAAAAGCGCCGAAATCACTCCAGTTCTGGGTGCCCTGCTTCCAATGGTCCTCCACACCGGCTTCGCTCTCGTACACCTCGGTGAGAAAGTAACTGGTGTTGCCCGTGGGCTCGGATGATGGGTCGAGCGGGTTCGACAGCTCCGGACCTCTCACGATGTTGTACCGCAGCAGTGCCTTGTCTCCCTCGCGGTAGTGCGATTCCGCCATCCACCTGGCGTGACTCTCGAACAACCGGTCGCCCTCCGCTACGAGGTCCGGGGTGGCCGTGAAGATGATCGTTAGCTGTACGTTCCCTCTGTGCGACATCCGCCTTCGCCTCCCTGCGAATGGACATTTGATCCACCCTCCCCAACCGAAGGTGGCACCTCTTTGAAGAGCCTACCCGTCCACGAAAGGCAGTGACTTGGAATCAGTCAAGGCCGGCAGGACAGATCCCGGGCGAGATCGGCCCGCGCCGACGCAGTTTCCGTTGCAGTTTGACGTATGGAGAGTTAGCAAGCAGTCGAGTGTCTGGTTCATTGAGTTGTCGGCCTGGCGGGACTAGGATCGTCCGGTAGTTGTGCATGGCGGTGATAGCGCAGGAGTCGATAAGCAGGGCCCTTGCACGGACGGGCTGAACGGATGCACGATTCTCAGACGCGGCGCTCGGCCCTCGTCCTTGTGACGCGTGTCAAGACTCGCCTGCTGGGAGTTGGCGCGCTCCTGGTGGCGACGACGGCCCCGATGGCAGGCCAGGAGCCTGCCGATGATTCCTGTGCGGGCGTTGTTGTCGAGCGGAACGTCCGGATCCCCACGAATGACGGCGTCACGCTCGCCGGTGACGTCATCCGACCTGAGCAGGCGGAGCCTGTCCCCACTCTCCTTATCGTCAGCCCCTACAGCCGAACTCCCATCCAGAACCGAGCCGCGGCCTGGGCACGGCGCGGGTACGCGGTAGTCTTCGTGGATTCACGTGGGACGTTCGACTCCGGGGGAGAGTATTACCCCTACGTCAACGAGGGCAGGGACGCGTACGATGTCCAGCAGTGGATTGGACAGCAGCCGTGGGCGGATGGCAACGTGGGGATGTGGGGTAAGTCTTATCCTGCTTTCATCGAGCTCCTCTCGGCGCCCTTTAGGAGCCCGCATCTTCAGGCCGTTATCCCGGTCTCATCCCAATCGGACAACTTCTCCAATATATGGTATTCGAACGGACTTCTAAACCTGGGCATTGCCTTCTTCGGTGCTATGTATCTGGGTGGGCGGTTCGCTACGATCGATCCCGAGGCGATCAACTGGATGGAGCTCGTGTCCCGCCTCCCAGTGAAACGCACGCTGGATGAAGAGGGATTGGGTTCGGGATTCGTGGCGGATGTCATCCGGCATTCGACGTACGATGATTTCTGGCGCGCGATGAGCATACAGCACCGCTACGGAGAAATGGATGTCCCCGCCCTCCACGTCGGCGGGTGGTACGACCCCAACGTGCATGAGACGATTCTCAATTTCACGAACATGCGCGAGCGGTCCAAGTCAGAGCGCGCACGCCGCTGGCAGCGCCTGATCATGGGCCCCTGGACCCACGCCAACCGCGAGATCTGGTTCCCGGCGGTCACCGCTCCGACGGAGGCTTGGGATGAGCGTCTTGGTGACGTCGAGTTCGGCCTGGATGCCGCCATGGACCATGAGAACGAGCATCTTCGGTGGTTCGACTACCATCTCAAGGGAATCGACAACGGTCTTGAGAGCGAGGCGCCGATCCGGATCTTCGTCATGGGAGAGAACGTCTGGCGGGAGGAGTGGGAATGGCCCCTATCCCGTGCTATCCGGACGCGTCTCTACCTGCACAGCCGGCAGTCGGCGCGGACCCGCGTGGGCGACGGTCGGCTGAGCGCCGAGCCTCCAGAGGACGAAACGCCGGATACGTACCTGTACGACCCTCGGAATCCGGTCCCCACGTGGGGCGGCCCCGTGTGTTGTACCGGAGCACTTGCACCGGGCGGCCCCCTCGACCAGCGAGTGAATCAGGGCAGGCACGACGTGCTCGTGTTCTCCAGCGATCCCCTCGATGCGGACACCGAGGTAACTGGAGCCATCCAGCTTCGACTCTTTTTCTCCACGAACGTGCCCGACACGGACTTCTTCGCGACGGTTTCGGATGTGTACCCGGACGGTAGGGCCGTCCTCATTTCCCAGGGTATGCTGCGGACCCGGTTTCGGGAGTCGCTCACTCACCCCACGGTGCTGACTCCAGGCGCGGTCCACGACGTGACCATCACGCTCTGGGAGACCAGTAACGTCTTCAAGGCCGGGCACCGAATCCGGCTCCACATCACCAGCAGCGACTTCCCGCGCTTCGACCGGAACCTCAACACCGCGAAGTCGGTAGGCGAAGGAACAGACCCGACCTCCATGTCGCCGAACAGGTCGTCCACCACGATGCGCAGCGCCCCTCGTCGCTCCTTTTGCCCGTCATTCCGCAGCGCTGAAACCGGGCGGCGCGGCGCGCGCACTATCAACCGCTGGAGGGGTCGTGCTGCGAACCCGCGCCGCAGCAGCCGTTGACGTCTTGAGCGCACGCGTGATGGGGTAACCGTCTCTCCCGTCACTCCTGCGTTCGCGCAGCCGAGGGAAGCCGGGGAGGGCTCCTGAGTTTCAGTCAGGAGGCTTGGCTGGCTTCTGGCCCTGACCGATGGCATCCGAGGTAACCACCGACCGAACAGTTCCCCCAACTCCAGGCGGATGCCGGTGGATCCGCAGCTCAGTCGGCGGGGTGGACTTCGGTGAGCGTGCCGCTCGCATGGTGGTAGAGATAGCCTGACACGGTCACGCTCTCGGGCAGGACCTTGGAGTTGCGGAGGCGGAGCACGTCGGTCTCCAGGGCAGCGTCGTGGTCGTGGATGGCGAGCGCGTCGAACACGCCCTCGTCGATCCCGGACATCTGGCTGATCTTCGAGCGCCGCCCGTCGTCGGCCAGGCGTTCGAGTCCGCAATCCGTGTGATGAACGATGAGCACGTCGAGGCGAGGCCCGTCGGGTCCTCCTATGGCCTTCATCAGGTTCGCGAGCACTGCGATGTCCTGTTCCACACCGTCCGTGACTCTTCCGCCCAGCGTGCGCATCACCACGGCGTCTCCAGGCTCGAGCCCCAGATAGTGGGCGGGATCTGCGCGCGAATCGACGCAGGACAGAACGAGCTGTCTGAAACGTGGTTGGATGGGTAGCTCCCCACCCGTGAACGTCTCGGCGAACGGGCGATTCCTCGCGAGCAGGTCTTCTCGGCTATGCACTGTGGTCTCCTCCTTGGTCTTGAAGGGGGTCAGGGCCCCGCCGGCGCTCGGACCCGCCCGCGCGAGAGTCTGTGAGCGATCCAAGCCAGCAGGAGCAGCACCCCGAACACGCACACCACCAGCGGTCCGGTGGGCAGGTCGAACCTGAAGGACAGGGCCAGGCCCGCGACCGTAGCTACCGCCGAGGTTCCCCAGCTGATCGCCATGAGCGCAGCCGTGTCACGGGTGAACAGAAAGGCGACCACCGCCGGTACTACCAGGAAAGTGAACACCAGCAGCACACCGGCCAGCGGAACAGCCAGGGTGATCACCACCCCGAACGACATGTAGAACAGGAAGTCCCACCAGCGGATGTTCCAGCCACGATCCTCTGCCTTCTGCTCTTCGAGTGAGATGGTGAGGAACCGCTTCCTCAGGGCCCACTGGAAGAGCGCTACCAGCGCGTACACGACCGCCACGGTTCCGATGGTCGTCCAGTTTACCCACAGAAGGCTCCCCATCAACACGTCCTTGATGGCCTCGCCTCCGGCGGGTGTGCGGTCGGCAACCAGCACGGCCAGGGCCGTGGCCACGATGTAGACGATGCCTATGATGGCCTCCTGGGGGACCCGGCGATCATCCCGCTTCTCGCGGGTCAGCGCGAAAACGAGGGCGCCCAGGCTGGTCAACGTCAGCGCGAATGCGTATCCCGCCGGCGAGTCCGGGCTGACGTTGAAGAGCAGGGCCAGTGTTGACCCGAGGGCGGCCATCTGCGCAAGCGCCAGGTCCACGAAGATCACCCCGCGCGCTATGATGTGAACTCCGAGGTACGCCAGCATGGCCACCAGGAGCATGGAAGCGACGAACGGGGCGATCATCAGCTGAAGCAGTTCAGGCATTTCCTCTCCTCGGTCCGCGGTCGCCGGGTCTCCCGCCCCACACGCTCAATGTCGCGGCGCGCTCCATCATCGGAACCCTCTTCCTCTCACCGTCCGTCGAAGCCCTGAGCCAGCTCTCGCACCCACAGGTCGACCAGCTCGATGTAGGCATGAATGTCAGCGGCACCCTCCGTATTGGACGGAACGATCACCGCCGTAGCCCCCGTACGCGCCGCCACCGACTCTACCTGCTTGCGGTCGAAGTAGTTGGTCGAGAAGAGGACCCGGATTCCCTTCGTACGCATGAGGCTGATCACCTTCGCTACGTGCTGCGGCGTCGGCGGAATGCCCGGCTTGGGCTCCACGTACTCGTCGCACGAGACGCCGAACGCGCGGCTGAAGTAGTCCCATTCCTTGTGATAGCACACCATGTGGCCGCCCCGGAACGACTCTGCCCTCTTCATCCAGCCTCCCAGGCGCTCCGCGAGCGGCCGGCCCTGGTATTCCTGAGACTCCAGGAAACCGAGGAGCCGGTTGTCCTGCGCCAGCTGGAACACCGCATCGTTCCCGAGGAGCTCCACCAACTCGCCACCGACCAGAGCCCGAATGACTCTGTCCCGCCACGCCAGGTAGCGTCCCTCGTAGTACGCGGAGTTTTCCGGTGACACGCGACGCAGCCCCGCCAGGATATTGCGGCCGACGATGATCGCGTTGATGGGCGATGTCCAGATATGCGGGTTACCGAACACGTGGACGTCACCCTCGGCCCGGCTCACGGCTGCCGGAACGTCCAGGAGAGCGACACCGTCGGCGGCCGTGACCCAGCCCGGACTGCCCGGCCGGATCCGAGCGTTGTTGGCCCGTCTCTGGAGGGCCGGCACCCACAGCTCGAGGTCGAGTCCGGTGACGACGAACATATCGGCGTGCCTGAGCTGGAGAACGAGACTGGGGCGCGGGGTCACGAAATGAGGGTTTTCCCTGCCGGAGGCGATGGACGACACTTCTCCCCTGTCGCCCACGATCTCCCGGGCGATGGCGGCATACGTGGTAAGCGATGTCACCACGGTAGGCCCTTCCCCCGCCTGATCGCCCGGGGCGTGGGTGGCGCGGGCCGCGGGAGACAGCAGGAGCGTCAGAATGACTGCCGGGATGATCATCAGTATATCTCGTGCTTGTGCGGCCCGACGGCCCACACGACCTGGACGAGGAACCGGTCCGAGGTCTCGCGTGATTCTGTCACGTCGGGGCTCGATTGGTGCTGCCACTCCACGCGCAGATGGACCCACTCGCTCTGGAACCAGGTCAGGTGGGGCACGATGGCCCAGTCGTGAGTCCCGGCCGTACCCTGCAACCGCTCCACGTGATCGAAGCGGGCTCCCGCGAACCATCCCCGCCCGAGCTGATACTCGGCCCCGAGGTACCAGCCGAGGCGGGTATCACCCTCGCCGTCGAATCGCTTGCGAACCCCGTACACCTCCCCACGAACAGTGAAGGAGCGGTACAGCTCCCGGCCCGGGGGGCGCCAGGTGTAACGGAAGTCCGCGCCCAGTACCCGGCTGTCCAGCTCCTCGTCCGGGTTCTCTCCGTACATGCCGGTCAGGCCCAGTTGCACGAACGATGCGCTGCCGAGCTGCCAGAAGTTGTTGATGTGGCCCAGGAATGACAGCCGGTTGCCGTCGTTGAACAGCAGCTCGTTCCCTCCCACCGTCAGCTCCGCCCACACCTCGTGCGTTGCCCCGCCGGGCCCGGAGAACGGGGCCATCCAGTACAGCCTCGCCCCGTCCCCGATGAGCCCCTCCTCGCCGAAATACGTCCGAAGGACCAGTGGGTACTCGCTCTCCGGCAGGGCATGCAGGTGCACGCGGTTGAGCTCACCAAGCTGCTGCCGAAGGCGGCCGACATCGAGGCCGATGCTTCCGGGAAGGCCCGACCAGTACGCGTATCCCTCCTCCAGGTCGACCCCGTCGTCCTCCCACGCCAGGAAAACCTTGGTGCTGGCGTACGGATCGAGAGCCGCCTGAAAGGAGAACTCGAACTCGCGCACGTCGAACGCGTCGGTCTGTGGCCCCGGTCGAACGGCGGAGGCGCGGACATCTCCGGTCACGCTGATCTCCGGATTCAGCCGGTTCAGACCTCCAGGCCCTGCGGCCGGGCCCGCCGGCTGCGTGGTGGTGTCCACCTGCGCCGCGGCCGCTGCGGCCGCGGCACGAAGTGCTGCCAGCTCGTCCACCGCCTGGGTGGTATCACTCTGCGTGGACCGCAGCTGTGCCACCGCGCGTTCGAGCGAGTCCAGTCTGGCCTTGAGAGAACGCAGCTCGGCCACCAGGGAGTCGTGCGCCGCGCGAGCGGGCTCCTGCGCCTGAGCGGGCGACGCGATGCCGACTATGGCTGCTGCGGCCAGCGCGGAACACAGGATCGACGATGTGTTCACTCAGATTCCCTCCCCTGAGTCATACGGTGCCTTTCGACAAGTGAGCGGCGCCCGGAATGGGCGTCAGCCGTCCGGAGACCGGACGTAAAGGTGTCGCGGCAGCCTCAGGCGGGCGGAGCGCGGGAGAGGATGAAGACCGGTCGTGAGGGGATCTCGGGGCGGTCTACGGTTTCGAGGGCTCGCCGGGACGCAGTCGGGGCTGACGGTTCGGGCAGGGCCGGCGGCACCGCGGTTTCGCCCAGTTGATAGTTCGCCTGGCATAGGGCACAGGCCTGTGGACGCTCGACCAGGCCATCGTGTCCGTGCGCCCCCGCGCCAGCAACCGTGACCAGCAGCACTAACGACAGCAGGCCGGCCACGATCTGACGGACTCCCCGTCTGAGCGGAGTCTCAGTGAAGGTTCGGGATCTCACGGATTCCTCTTACCGGGATGGCCGTCCGAAGTTCACGGCCCACCGGGGTCGAGCATCAGCTCCTCCAGGGGCTCAGCATGCAAACCAGGCGACGAACTAGTGATTCGT